>DATKOY010000046.1:0-3347 GCA_035524415.1 Solirubrobacteraceae bacterium
GCGAGCTCGGCGACCACCTTGTCCTTGATCGCGGCGATGCGGTCGCGGCGCTCCTGCTTGACGACCAGGCTGTAGGCCTCGTTGAGGCCGGCGCTCGCGAGGTTCTTGACCGCGGTCTCGAGCTCGGTGTGCGGCGGCGGCGCCACCCAGTCCCACTTCGGCTTGCCGGCGGCGGCCACGAGCGCGTTGATCGCGGCGAGCGCGGTCTGCATCGCCTGGTGACCGAAGGTCACGGCGCCCAGCATCACGTCCTCGGACAGGCCCGAGGCCTCGGACTCGACCATCAGCACGCCGTCCTTGGTGCCGGCGACGACCAGGTCGAGGTCGGAGGTCCTGAGGTCGGTGTTGGTGGGGTTGAGGAGGTACTTGCCGTTCGCGTAGCCCACCTTGGCGGCGCCGATGGGGCCGAGGAACGGCATGCCGGAGAGCGCGAGCGCGGCCGAGGCACCCAGCAGCGCCGGGATGTCCGCGCCGACGTCCGGGTTCAGCGAGATCACGGTCGCGACGACCTGCACCTCGTTGATGAAGCCCTCCGGGAACAGCGGGCGGATCGGGCGGTCGATCAGGCGCGAGGTCAGCGTCTCGCGCTCGGTCGGGCGACCCTCGCGCTTGAAGAAGCCGCCGGGGATGCGGCCCGCGGCGTAGGTCTTCTCCTGGTAGTTGACGGTCAGCGGGAAGAAGTCGCGGCCGGGGACGGCTTTCTTGGCGCCGACGGCGGTGACGAGGACGACGGTCTCGGCGACCGACACGACCACCGAGGCGTCGGCCTGGCGGGCCATCTCGCCGGTCTCGATCGTGTACTCGTGGGGGCCGTACTGGAAGGTTTGCTTGTGGACGGACACGGGGGAATTCCTTTGGATAAAAACACGACGGCCCACCAAATGGCGGGCCGTAGTTCGGGCTCTTACGTCAGCGACGCAGGCCGAGGTCGTTGATGATCTTGGCGTACCGGTCGGGGGCGTTCAGCTTCAGATAGTCCAGGAGCTTGCGCCGCTGGTTGACCATCTTGAGGAGCCCCCGGCGCGAGGCGTGGTCGCGCTTGTGGGTGTTGAAGTGCTCGCCTAAACCGTTGATCCGCTCCGAGAGGAGCGCGATCTGAACCTCCGGCGACCCAGTATCCTGCGTGCCGCGGGCGAACTTCGCGACGATACCGGCTTTCGCGGTGCTATCGAGTGGCATTTTCCCTTGAACCTCAACGACTTATGTATTGACCCTTTGTGAAGCCGCGCATTTTAACCCGCGGGGCCTAAGCGCTCAAGGTCAATCAGGGCGTGCCGCGCCGAGAACCGCGCTCGGCATAGCACGATACCGTTCCACGGACGGATCGGACCTGCGTGACGCGCGGTGACTGCCGCTAATTTGGCGGTAGGTTGGCGCACGACGCTGAAGCCCCGCCCTGACCGCCAGATCGCGGCGGCTTGGACCACGAGTGAACCGCTCGCGACGAGCCGGCCGCGGCTCAATCAGCGTGACTGGCTGCGCCACCGGGCGTCGGGGCCCGCCCGATGCGGTGGGCCTGGAGATCCGCGACCTTGGCTTCCGTCCTCGGCAGCGCAGTCGGAGCCGGCCGGCGCGTCCAGACGACGTCCTGGATGTCGGATTCCGGGTGGTATTCGCGGACCGCGCGCTCGAGGATGGTCCGCGCGGTCCGGCAGTCGAACTGCTGCGTGGCATCCCCCAGCGCCTCGAGCAGCTGCCGCAGCTCCTCCCAGGGGAGTGCATGCTCGATCGCGCGGAGAATCATCGGGTGATCGGTCCCGGTAACGTTCTTGCCGATCAACAATTCCTCAAACAGCTTTTCACCGGGTCTCAGGCCGGTGTACTCGATCTCGATCTCCCCGTCGGGCGTCACTGCATCCCGCACAGAGAGCCCGCTCAGCAGGATCATCCGCCGCGCGAGCTCCGCGATTCTGACGGGTTTGCCCATGTCGAGCACGAACACGTCGCCGCCACGGGCCATGGAGCCCGCCTGGATCACGAGCTGCGCCGCCTCCGGGATCGTCATGAAATAGCGCATGACGTCCGGGTGCGTGACGGTGACGGGCCCTCCGCGGCGGATCTGGTCACGGAAAAGCGGCACCACCGACCCGGACGACTCCAGCACGTTGCCAAAGCGCACGAGGCAGAAGCGTGTCGCACTCGCCCGGCTGTGCAGGCCCTGCACCACCAGTTCGGCGAAACGCTTTGCGGCGCCCATGACATTGGTCGGGTTGACCGCTTTGTCGGTCGAGACGAGCACGAACGTCTCGACACGGCACTCGAGCGCCGCCTCCGCCGCGCACCAGGTGCTGAAAACGTTGTTGTAGAGCCCCTCGATGACGTTGAGTTCCACGATCGGAACGTGCTTGTAGGCAGCAGCGTGATAGACCGTCTGGACACCGAAAGTGCGTAGGATCTCGCTCACTCGGTGCTTCTGGCGCACATTGCCGAGGAGCGCCAGCAACTCAACAGTCAGCCCGTCGCGATCGAGAATCTTCCGCAATTCCTGGTCAATGCTGTAGAGCGCGAGTTCCGACATCTCGAGCAGGACCAGTCGCGCCGGCTCGAGCCGAATGATCTGGCGACAGAGCTCCGATCCGATTGACCCGCCCGCGCCCGTCACGAGCACGTTCTTGCCCCGGATGCAGGCGTCGAGAAGCGCCTGGTTTGGCGGGACCGGATCGCGGCCGAGCAGGTCCGCGACCTCCACCTCCCGCAGGTCATCGACGCGAGCTCGACCGCTCACAATGTCGTGAAGGTCCGGGACCGTCTGGACCCGTACGCCCAGCGACTCCATCTGGGCGAGGATCGCGGCCTTGCGCTTGCGGGAGGCTCCGGGAACGGCAAGCAGAATGTCGGCGACCTCGTACCGCTCGACCAGCTCTTGTACCGACTCGGGGCCATAGACCCTGATTCCGTGCACGGTCGTGCCGCCGAGCGCGCTCTTCTCGTCAACGTACGCGACCGGCCGAAGTCCGCTGCCGTTGACCAGCGCGCCCGCCAACTGCACGCCAGCATCCCCGGCCCCGTAGATGATGACCGCCCGCGCCGGATCCGACGGCCCCAATAGTAACCACCGGGCGATGAAGCGGCTGGTCGCGATGTACACGAGCGTCACGAGCCCATAGATCAAGATGACGGTGAACGGCATCGGGCGTCGAGCAATCGTGCTCGCCAACACCGCGAGTACCGCGACGGAAGACGCGGTTCCTGCGGCTACGGCCACGATGGCGCGTGGGCTGATGAAGCGGATGACTGCGCGATACAGTCCAAGCCACGCGAAGATCGGGACACTGGCGGCAACCGCCGCAACGTAGAACCACGGATTGCGCTCGAGCCCATACGTCAGGGAATCGAACTTGAGCGCG
>DATKOY010000047.1:0-62903 GCA_035524415.1 Solirubrobacteraceae bacterium
GACCGGCTGGTGCTTGCGCTCGCACCGATGATCACGCACATCGTCGAGTATCGGACGCGTCGAGCGCCCGCCTGCTGTGATCCGGACAAGCTCGTTCAGGCGGGCTTGGCGGAGCTCGTGTCGGTGATCGAGGATTACGACTACTGCGAGGTGTCGCTGCAGGAGTTTGCGTGGGCGCGCGTTGATCGGGCCGTGCTCGAGGAGGTGCGCCGGGGGGCCTCGCTGCTTCGGCGCCGCGCGGGACCGCTCCACCGGTACGCGAGCGCCGCGTACTGACCGCTCATTGCGGCGCCGAGCACTCGGCCCGCACACCCCCCACCCAACCGACCCCTTAGCCCGCGGCGCGGGAGAGGATCGGCTCGATCCCGGACAGCGTCTGGCTCGTGGCGCCCGTGATCTCGACCTCGACGAGGTCGCCGGGCACGCCGAGGCCGGTGAAGTTCACGACCTTGTTGTGGCGCGAGCGCCCGCGCAGGCGGCTCGGATCGGTGCGCGAGGGTCCCTCGACGAGCACCTCCACCGTGCGCCCTACGAATCGCTGGGCGCGTTCGTTGGCGCCGCGCTGGATGACATCGACAAGCTGCTGCATCCGCTCGACTTTGAGCTCGTGGGGCACCTGGTCCGCGAGCGTCGCCGCCTCCGTTCCGCGCCGCGGCGAGTAGATGAACGTGAACGCGCCGTCGTAGCCGACCTGCTCGGCGACCTCGAGTGTCTGCGCGAAGTCGGCCTCGGTCTCGCCCGGGAAGCCGACGATGATGTCGGTCGTCAGCGCGCAGTCGGGGACGTGCTCGCGGATCAGCGCCACGCGATCGAGGTAGCGCTCGCGCGTATACGTGCGGCGCATCCGCTTGAGCACCGCGCTCGAGCCGGCCTGGAGCGGCAGATGGATGTGCTCGCACAGCGACGCGAGCTCGGCGTGGGCGCGGATCACGTCCTCGCGCATGTCCTTCGGGTGCGGGCTCGTGTAGCGGATGCGGTCGATGCCGTCGATCGCATCGAGCTCGCGCAGCAGCCCGGCGAACGTCATGCGCGACCCGGGGGCCAGGTCGCGCCCGTAGGAGTTGACGTTCTGGCCGAGCAAGGTGACCTCGCGGACGCCGTCGGCGGCAAGTTGCTCCACCTCACGGACCAGTTCGTGCGACGGACGCGAGACCTCGCGACCACGCGTCGCCGGCACGATGCAATATGAACACACACAGTTGCAGCCGACACTGATCTGCACCCAGCCGTGGAACTCGCGGGCGCGCTTGGCCGGAAGGTGGCCGGTGAAGCCTTCGAACTCGAAGAACCCCTGGGCGGTGATCGAATCGCTCGTCAGGAACTCCGCGAGCTTGTGGACCTGACCGGGCCCGAACGCCACGTCGACGAACGGGAATCGCGCGAACACCTCGTCCTTGACCGACTGCGCCCAGCACCCGCCGACGCCGACGATGCGATCCGGCCGCTCGGTCTTCAGCCGCTTGGCGTTGCCGAGATGCGCGACGAACCGGCTGTCGGCCTTCTCGCGGATCGAGCAGGTGTTGAACAGGATCAGGTCGGCGTCGTCGGGCGAGTGCGCCTCGCCGTAGCCGAGCGACTCGAGCATGCCCTTCATCCGCTCCGAGTCGTGCTCGTTCATCTGACAGCCGAAGGTCGTGATGTGGTAGCGCCTCACGTCGGGCAAGGGTACCGTGGCGCGACAGAGCGCCCACGGGTCGCGACCTCACGCCGGCTGAAACCCGGGCAGGATCAGCTCGACGCGGGCTCCGCGCCCGTCGCGGGTGGCACGTGCCCGCACCTGCCCGGAGTGCGCCTCGGCGATCGCGCGGACGATCGCCAGACCGAGGCCGGCACCGCCGGCCGATCGACTGCGGGCGGGGTCGGTACGGTGGAAGCGCTCGAAGATCCGCTCGCGCTCGGCCGCGGGGATCCCCGGCCCGTCGTCGATCACCGCGAAGCGGAGCTTGTCGGGAGCGAGAGGGTCGAGCTCGAGCCGGACGAGCCCGGTCGCTTCGGTCGTGTGCTCGATCGCGTTGCGGGCGAGATTGCGAACCGCCTGCGCGACCCGGTCGGGGTCCGCGCGCAGGGTTCCCTCAGGGATGGGGCCGAGTTCGAAGCGGCGCTCGGCGGTCAGGCTGACGCCGTCCCACAACTCGTCGACGAACGGGCGGACATCGATCTCCTCGGGCCGCAGAAAGTCGGTCTGCTCGGCCTGGGCCAGCAGCAGGAGGTCGTCCACGAGCCGGCTGATCCGCGAGATCTCTGACTGGACGAGTCGCTCCACGCGCCGGACCTCCTCGCCCGGCGGGTCCTCCTGCACCGCCAGCACCTCGAGTTGCCCGCGAATCACGGTGAGCGGCGTGCGCAGCTCATGCGAGGCGTCGGCGACGAATTCACGCTGACCGCGGAACGCCTCGGCGAGCCGGTCGAGCATGTGGTTGAACGCCTCGGCGAGCACCTGCACCTCGTGTCCGCTTCCGGTCGATGGGTCCATGCGTGGCTCGAGATCGCCGGCGTCGACGCGTTGAGCGACGCCGGCCATCCGTCGCAGCGGCGCGGTGACCCGCGCCCCCGCGAGGTAGGAGGCGACGAGCGCCAGCACCAAGGTGATCGCGCCCGCGAGCGCAAATGCGCGCGCGACGCCGTGCTGGGCGCGCTCGACCATCACGAGCGGCTCGCCGGCGCCGACGACGACCTTCAGGTTCCCGACCTGAACCTGTCGTTCATGGATGCGCATCGGACCGACGTCGGGAATCCGGTGGACGGAGTATCCGAGATGCGGCTGGAACAACTCGCGGGCCAGCCTGTTCTCACGATTCTGCTCGCCCGTCGTCTCGCCGTTCTCGGGCTGACTGGCGCCGAACACCTCGGGGTGGTTGCTGATCGCGCCCGCTCCTGGTACGAGCCCGAACAGCAACGTCGAGGTCGCGCTGTAGGGCTGGGCGCGCACGTAGCGCCTGGCGGCGGAGGCCACCTGCTCGGCGGTCCTACCGGCGAGCGGGCGCAGCGCCTGCGAGAACTGGACCGTATCGCCGCGAATGTCGCGGTCGATCTGGCTGCGGATCTGCGTCCCGGTGTTGATGTAGACGACCGCGAACACGACGGCGGCGGCAATCAGCATCACGGCAGCGACCCACGCTGTCAGCCGCCAGCGCAAGCTCGACGGCAGCCGCGCACTGAGAGCCCGTCTCATCGGATGGCTTACTCCGTCGCGTCGAACCGGTACCCGACCGACCGCACGGTCACGATCGGGACCCTGGTGCCGCTCCGGCGCAGTTTGCGCCGCAGGTAGCCGACGTATACGTCGACGACGTTCGTGCCCGGGTCGTACTCGTAGCCCCACACGGCGCGCAGGATCTGCTCGCGTGAAAGCACGCGGCCGCGATTGCGCAGGAGATAGACGAGCAGCTCGAACTCCGTCGTCGAGAGCCGCACGAGTTCGCCGTCGCGCCGAACCTCACGCGTGATCAGGTTGACCTCGATGTCGCCGACGCTCAGCGCGGTCGTCGACGCCTGGGACGCGACGCGGAGCTGTGCGCGGATCCGCGCCGAGAGCTCGCTGAGCGAAAACGGCTTGGTCAAGTAGTCGACCGCGCCGGCATCGAGACCGGTGACGCGGTCCTCGATCTCGCCGCGCGCGGTGAGCACGATCACCGGCAGCGCCGGCTTCTGGTCGTGCAGCACCTCGAGCACGTCAAGCCCGCTGCGGCCCGGCAGCATCATGTCGAGCACGATCAGGTCGACGTCGACGCTCAGGGCCTTCTCGAGACCGCTCGCACCGTCAAGCGCGGAGGCAACGTCAAATCCGTTCGCCGCGAGGCCGCGCTCGAGGAAGTCGACGATCCCCGGCTCGTCCTCGATCACGAGGATGAGCGCAGCCATCCCGGGTCTCCCGCAACCGCGGTCGATGCGGTGTCGTCCATCCGGCGATCATATGAGGCCGCGGCGACCGACTCACTCGTGAAGAGCTTTCTCATGCCGCCCTGAACGTCGCTTCACTTCCGACGCCGACACTGCTTGAGGTGCGGGCAAGCCAGGAAACCGTGCCCAGTGCGCATGAGATCGCGCGTGGTCGCACGCGGCTGCAACGGCGGCGCGGGATGCGGGCGCTGACGGCCGGCGGGACGGACGGCAACGAGCAGCTGACCGCGATCACCGGCGTCGTGCTGATCGCGCTGCTTGCGGTGATCGGTCTCACGATCCTGCGGATCCATCAGCTCATCTCGGTGCACCTGTTCGTCGGCCTGATGCTGATCGGCCCGGTCGCGCTGAAGCTGGCGAGCACCGGATACCGCTTCCTGCGCTACTACGGCGGCGATCGGGTGTATCGCACGAAGGGCCCGCCCGAGACGTGGTTGCGGCTGCTGGCGCCGCTCGTGGTGCTGACGACCGTGATCGTGTTCGTCACCGGGGTGCTGCTGATGTTCGCTGGTCCCGCTCACCGCAATCCGCTGCTCGAACTGCACAAGGTGGGATTCATCGCGTGGATCGCGTTCACCGGGCTGCATGTGCTCGGCCACCTGCCGACGGTCGGGAGGCTGTTCGGGATCGACGCGTCCGCAGGGGCGCGGCGCCGTGCCACGATCGAGCTCACGAACACACCGGGGGCGGCGGGCCGCTGGATCGTGCTGGCCGGCGCGATCGTCGCGGGCCTCGTGCTGGCGATCGTGCTGCTCCCGCACTTCCATCTCTGGACGTCGGATCGCGCGTTCCTGCACCACTTTCACGACGGCTGAGCGGCCTGCGCCCTCAGCGCGCGTACTCGACCGCGCGTGACTCCCGGATCACGGTCACCTTGATCTGGCCGGGGTACTCGAGCTCCTTCTCGATCTCCCGTGCGATCGCGTAGGACAGCAGCGTCGCGGCGTCGTCGTCGATCGCCCCCGGCGCAACCATCACGCGGATCTCGCGGCCGGCCTGCATCGCGTAGACCTTGTCAACGCCCTTGTGCCGCGTCGCGATCTGCTCGAGGTCGCGGAGCCGCTTGACGTACTGCTCGAGCGATTCGCCGCGCGCGCCGGGGCGCGCGCCCGACAGCGCGTCGGCGGCCTGAACGATCACGGCCTCGATCGTCTGCGGCTCGACCTCGTTGTGGTGGGCTTCCATCGCGTGCGCGACCGCCTCGGACTCGCCGTACTTGCGCGCGAGCTCGCCGCCCACGAGTGCGTGAGGGCCCTCGATCTCGTGCGTCACGGCCTTGCCGATGTCGTGCAGGAGGGCCGCGCGCCGCGCTGTCTTCGCGCTCGCGCCGAGCTCCTCGGCCATCATCGCCGCCAGCCGTGAGACCTCGATCGAGTGAGCCAGCACGTTCTGGCCATAGCTCGTACGGAACTTGAGGCGGCCGAGCAGCTTGATCAGCTCCGGGTGCAGACCCTGGACGCCGGCCTCGAACACCGCGACCTCGCCGAGCTCGACGATGTGGCCCTCAAGCTCAGATTTAGCCTGATAGTAGGTCTCCTCGATCCGGGCGGGATGGATGCGGCCGTCCTGCAGGAGCTTCTCGAGCGTGAGGCGGGCGATCTCGCGGCGGACTCCGTCGAAGCCGGACAGGACGACCGCGCCGGGGGTGTCGTCGATGATGAAGTCAACCCCGGTGAGGTTCTCGAGCGCGCGGATGTTGCGCCCCTCGCGGCCGATGATCCGCCCTTTCATATCGTCCGCCGACAGCTGCACGACGGACACGGTCGTCTCCGCGGCGTGGCCGGCAGCGAGGCGCTGCATGCACACCGACAGGATGTTGCGCACGCGCCGGTCGGCGTCGCGCTTGGTCTCCTCCTCGATCTGGCGGATTTTCCTGGCCGCTTCGTGCTTAGCCTGATCCTCGACTTCCTTGAGCATCAACTGCTTGGCGCGGGCGGCGGATAACCCTGAGATCCGCTCCAACTCGCGTGTCAGGTCCTGCCGGCCCTCGGCCAGCCCTTCCCGTTCTCGCTCAAGGTCGAGCTCGCGCTGCGCGAGCGCCTCCTCGCGGCGCGCCAGTGAGGCGGCCCGCTCGGTCAGATCGGCGTCGGTTGATGTCGGGCCGGCGGTAGGCGACGTCGCTGTCGCAGGCCGGACACCGTGTAGCCGCGCGTATACGACCGCAGCGGCCACGATACCCACCGCAATCAGGGCAGCGGCGGCGATGATGTCCATGGTCGATCCTCTCTCGGCGGTCCGGTGGTACCGGACCGTTCACTGCTCACTAGGTTTTGGGGAGCGACCGAGCGGCCCGTGCGAGGCGCACGAACGGATGCCGGGGTGACCTTGCCGTCGCTGCTTAGTCGGCAGCTAGCTCGGCAAGTGCGGTGTCTGTTCTGGGCGGGCCAAGTGACCCGGTTGAGTGTGCCGTCACGCTGAGTCCGGAATCCAAGAACTACGAAGTTTGCTGGTGTTTTTCGGCCCCGAGGGCCGTTCGTTCGCTCCCGGCATCGTAATACCGGCGGCGATACGGCGCAAACCGGTCAGCCGGCGTGCGCGGCCGAGCCTCGCCCGCGGTGGTGCTCGGCGCTCGCGCGTGAGCGGCGAGCGCCTCGAGTGCGAGCTCGCCGTCGTACCCCTTGCGCAGCAACACGCCGAGGGCGCGGTCACGCTCGCGCCGGTCGCGGGGCGGATCCGGAAACCGCCGCCGCAGCACGGCGAGCGCGCGCTCGAGCTCGGTTGCGTCGGAATCCTCGCCGGCAGCGAGCGACTGCTCGATCAGTTCGCGATCGACACCGCGCTCTCGCAGGGTGCGCCGGATCCGCTCGCTCCCCCACTGCTCCAGCCCGCGCTTGTCTTCGACGAACAGGCGCACGAACCGGGCATCGTCGAGCACGCCCTGATCGGTGAGCACGGCAAGCGCTGCGCGGGCGGCCGGCTCGCCGATGCCGCGCTGCTCGAGCCGGCGCTGGACCTCGGCCACCGTGCGGTCGCGCGTGTTCAGGTACGCGTAGGCGCACTCCAGCGCACGCTGGGCTTGCTCGTCAGCGTCGGGCACCGTCCTTACGCGGCCTGGCTGCCGACCGCGACGGGCTCGACGTCATCAACCGCAGCGAGTTCCTGATCCTCGCGAGGCTCGATCGCCTTCACCAGGTCGCGACCGATCCCGAGTGCCGCATAGATCTTCTGCTCGATCTCCTTGGCCGTCTCCGGATGCTCATCCAGGAACGCCTTGGCGTTGCCACGTCCCTGGCCGAGGCGCTCCTCGCCGTAGGAGAAGAACGAACCGGACTTCGTGATGATGTTGTGCTCGATCCCATAGTCGATCAGGCACCCGGACGTCGAAATGCCCTTGCCGAACTCGATATCGAACTCGGCCTGCTTGAACGGCGCGGCGACCTTGTTCTTCACGACCTTCACGCGCACCCGGTTGCCGACCGCCTCGGTGCCGTCCTTGAGCGTCTCGATCCGGCGGATGTCGAGGCGCTGCGATGCGTAGAACTTCAGCGCGCGGCCACCCGGCTGCGTCTCCGGCGAGCCGAACATCACGCCCACCTTCTCGCGGATCTGGTTCGTGAACACGCACAGCGTCTGCGTGCGATTGAGGTTGCCGGCGAGCTTGCGCATCGCCTGGGACATCATCCGCGCCTGGACACCGACCGTCTGGTCGCCCATCTGGCCCTCCAACTCCGCGCGCGGGGTCAGCGCCGCGACCGAGTCGATCGCGATCGCGTCGACCGCGCCCGAGCGGATCAGCATGTCGACGATCTCGAGCGCCTGCTCGCCGTAGTCAGGCTGGGAGACGAGCAGCTCGTCGATATCGACACCGATCTGCTGGGCGTACAGCGGATCCATCGCGTGCTCGGCGTCCACGAACGCACAGACCCCGCCAAGCTTCTGCGCCTCGGCGATGATGTGGTAGACGAGCGTCGTCTTGCCGGAGGACTCCGGGCCGAAGATCTCAATGATCCGTCCGCGCGGGACGCCGCCGATTCCCAGGGCGATGTCGAGCGACAGGGCGCCGGTCGGGATCGCGTCGACCGCGACGCGCGCGCCCGGGTCGCCCATTCGCATCACGGTGCCCTTGCCGAACTGGCGCTCGATCTGAGTCAAGGCGCCTTGGAGCGCCGCCTGCCGCTTCGCGTCGGACTTCGCGTCCGCGGCCGCGCCAGCCTTTGCACTGGCCTTGTCGTTCTCGCTCATGTCAGCTGGCTCCTTGTCTCATGCGCTGTGAACACCCCACGGTAGGACGGGTGGCGGACGGAACGACACGCTAGAGCGGGGCCTTGTAACGGAACAAGACGCGTTCGCGGCGAGAGCGGAATAAATGTGTGTCAATAGTGCACGCCCGGGCGGACGTGGCGCGGTCCCACCCAGGCCGACCTGGCGGTCCGGATCGCCGACCCGTGGGCCGGATCACAGGACCTGGCCGAAATAGGGACAGATATTGTGCGTTTGTCGGCCCGGTCCGTCTCCCGCTCACCCGGGCCGCGTCGCGCGCGAGGACCCCAGCTGCACCGAATGCAGCGCCTCGTACTGCGCGCCACCGCGCTGCAGGCGCGAGCGGAACAGGGTGATCGTCGTCGCTCGCAGCGCCTCGACCGGCGGCCCCGGCAGCTCCTTGTCCCGCACGCGCGCGTCCTTTCGCACCCGCGCGACCGTCACGTGTGCAAAGAACGGCCGCTTCTCCGCAACGAACCACCCGCCGGCTGCGAGCACGCGCGACAGCGCCGCCTGGGCACGTCCGAGCGCCTCGCCACGATCCTCGAGCTCGACCGCGAGCACACGCGGCCGGTTCGGCGGCAGCCAGACCGGCGGACCGATCACGAGCTCGGCCGCCGGCAGCGATCCCACCACCTCGGTCGCCGCCGCGATCGCGGGGATCTCATCGGCCCAGCGCCAGCCGAGAAAGCAGAGCGTGACGTGCAGGCTCTCGGGGGCGAGTAGCCGCAACTCCTCGCGCCCGCCGGGCACCCGCTCGCGCCACTCGACCAGCATCGCGCGCGCGTCCCGCGGCAGCTCGAGCGCCACGAACAGCCGGACGCGCTCGCGCTCCTCGCTCACGTCTTGGCGGACTGCGTGACCTGGCCCGGCAGCACGATCGTGTCGGTCTCGCCGCGCAGCACGCGTCGCAGCAGGTGCATCGCGACGGTCGTCGAGCGGTCGCGGACATCGGCGCGGTTGCCCGGCAGCCGCGCGCTGCGCGTGATCCTGGCGGCGGGACCGTCACCCCGTCGCACGCAGACCGAGAAGCAGACGAAGCCCACGGGCTTTTCCTCGGTCCCGCCCCCGGGCCCGGCGATGCCGGTGATCCCGATCCCGATGTCCGCCCCGAAGCGCGCAGCGGCGCCGTCGGCAAGAGCCTCGGCAACCTCGGTCGAGACCGCCCCCGCGCGCGCGATCAGCTCCGGGTCGACCCCGACGAGCTGCGCCTTGGCCTCGTTCGAGTACGCGACGACGCCACCGAGGAAGTACTCCGAGGAGCCCGCGCGCTCGGTCAGCCGCGCGGACATCAGCCCGCCGGTGCACGACTCCGCGACGGCGATCGTCCGCCCGTCAAGCAGCGACACGACCTGCTCGTCGATCGTCGAGCCGTCGCGTGAGAACAGGGTGTCGGCATGGCGGTTGGCGATGAACTCGATCAGCGCGTCGTAGGCGTGCTGTGCGCCGGGCTCGTACATCGTTGCGACCTCGATCTCCGCCCGGCGCAGGCACGTCGTGATCTCGAGCGGCCCGAGGTCGAGACCGTCATCCTGCGCGGCTCGCAACGTGTTCGCGATCTCGGACTCGGGGATCCCGAACAGGCGGACGATCCCGCGCCGGTACGTCGGCGCACCCGCGATCGCCGCCTGGAACGCCTCGGTGGCGCGCGCCGTCTCCCACATCGGCTGAAGCTCGCGGGGCGGGCCTGGGAGCACGACGACCGTCGGACCCGGTGGATCCGCCGGCGGCACGACGAGACCGGGCGCCGTCCCGACCGGGTCGAGCACCGTCGCCCCTTGCGGGATCACCGCCTGCTTGCGGTTCGACGCGCGGATCGCATCGGGATCGAGGCCCGGCCAGCGCCGCATCAGCGGCCGCAGGATCTCTGCGATCCGTTCCTCGAGCCGATCGTCGAGCACCATCTCGCGGCCGCTGAACCGACCGACGATCTCGGCCGTGAGGTCATCGGCCGTCGGACCGAGGCCGCCGCTCGTGACGATCAGCGCCATCCCGTCGCGCCGCATGTACTCGAGCGCGGCGAGCAGGTCCTCGCGGCGATCGCCGACGATCGCGATCATTGCCGCATCGACGCCGAGCTCGCGCAGGCGCTCGGACAGCCACGGTCCGTTCCGATCGGAGATGATCCCGGTGAGCACCTCCGTGCCCGTGATCAGGATGCCCGCGCGCGGCGTCATGTGCACCGCGGCTGCTGAGAGACGGGCAGCGAGCTCGTCGCGCCGGGCTCGAGCATGAACCCGATCGACGTGGCCGACGGCGCCACGTGGACGTCGGCGCCGTTGACCTTCATGTGCACCGAGGCGTTGCCGAGCGTGAGGAGCATCTTCGAGGCGGTCTCGGTGGGAATCGTCTGTCCAGAGCTGAAGATCAGGCCGGGGATCAGCTTCTTGCCCGTGCCGTCGACGAGACAGACGTAGACCGTGCCGGTCGGCACAAGCTCGAGCTTCACGGTCTTCGGCTTGGCGGGGGCGCGGTGAGCCGGACGGTGCGGGCGTGGCTTGTGGGGCGTCGTGGTTCCCGCCTGGACGCTGGTCGTCGGAGTCGTTTTCGTGCCGTTGCCGGCGGTGCCGATGAAGTAGAGCGCGACGACGACGACGACGAGCACGCCGCCGATGATCAGCCACGAGGGCAGCAGCGGCCCGCGGGCGGCACGCTCGCGCTCGCGGTGCAGGGTCGCGACCGGCCGCATGTCCTGGTCGGGGCGCTCGTAGCGCCGCTTGTACTCATCGACGAGCAGACGGCTGTCGAGCCCGAGGAAGTCGCCGTAGGTTCGCAGGAAGCTCTTGACGTAGACCGGGCCCGGCAGCAGGTCCCACTCCTCGTTCTCGATCGCGCGCAGGTATTTCGCCCGGATCTTCGTCCGCGCCTCGACCTCGGTCATGTCGATCCGGGCGCGCATCCGCGCCTCGCGTAGCGTTGAGCCGATGTCCGCCATCTGAGACGAAGGCTACCGCCGGTGCGCCGCGTGAAAGGTCCCGGAAATGCCGAGAAAGGCCCCTTGCACGTGCGCGCTACGGTGACTCGCTGAGTTCTGGGTCGTCGGCCGGGCCCGGTGGCGGCGCCCCCCGGCTGCCGACCGCGGCCGGGCCGCCGTCGGCCTCGGCGAGGTACGCGAGGATCCGCGGCACGTCGGCCTCGGTGATCAGCACCTGACGGGGCTTTGAGCCCTCGTAGCCGGAGATGATGCCGCGGCGCTCGAGCATGTCGATCAGCCGCCCGGCCCGCGTGTACCCGAGCCGCAGACGGCGCTGGAGCATCGAGGTCGACGCCGTCCCCATCTGTGCGACGAGGAAGATCGCCTCTTCGAGCAGCGGATCCTCATCGGGATGGAACTCGGGATCGTTGCCCGCGCCGCCGTCGCCCTCAGACTCGACCTCCGCGAGCAACTCCTCCTTGAACTCGGGCTCGCCCTGGCGCCGCCACGAGTCGGTCAGCTCCGCGATCTGCTGCTCGTCGATGTAGGCGCCCTGGATCCGCTGCACCTTGCTCGAGCCGACGGGCGAGAACAGCATGTCGCCCTGCCCGAGCAGCGACTCCGCGCCGTTCTGGTCGAGGATCACGCGCGAGTCGGTCTGGCTCGAGACCGCGAACGCGATCCGCGACGGGACGTTCGCCTTGATCATGCCGGTGATCACGTCAACCCGCGGCGACTGCGTCGCGAGCACGAGGTGGATGCCCACGGCGCGGGCCTTCTGCGCGAGCCGGATGACGGAGTCCTCGACGTCGGCCGGCGCGACCATCATCAGGTCGGCGAGCTCGTCGATCACGCACAGGATGTACGGCAGCGGCGGCTCTCCCCGCTGCTCGCGCACGCGGTTGAGCTCCGGCAACGACCGCGTGCGCGCCAACGACATGATCCCGTAGCGTTGCTCCATCTCCTTGACGAGGTTCTGAAGCGCGTTCGCTGCCATCCGCGGGTTCGTGATCACCGGGGTGAGCAAGTGCGGAATGCCCTCGTAGTGGTTGAGCTCGACCTGCTTGGGGTCGACGAGCACGACACGCACCTCGTGCGGCGTCGCGCGCAGCAGAATCGACGACAGCATCGCGTTCACGCACGCCGACTTGCCGGCTCCGGTCGTGCCCGCGACGAGCAGGTGCGGCATCTTCGCGAGATCCGCACCGATCGCACGGCCGGCGATGTCCTTGCCCAGCCAGACGCTCAGCGGCGACCATTCCGCCGGCGGATCCTGGAACACGTCGCCGAGATGGACGATCCGCCGGCGCGCGTTGGGAACCTCGACTCCGACCGCTTGCTTGCCTGGGATCGGCGCGAGGATCCGGATGTCGGTCGCGGCAAGCGCGTACGCGAGGTCGTCCTTCAGCTGCGCGACCTTCGCCACCTTTGTCCCCGGCGCCAGGCGGAGCTCGTAGCGGGTGATGTGCGGCCCGGTCACCCGCCCGATCACCTTCGCCTCGATCCCGAAGTGGCCGAGTGTCTCGATCAGCGTCTTCGCGACCTGCTCCTGTCCGGCGGTGTCCGGCTTCGCCGCCTCGCCGGTCGAGCGCGTCAGGAAGCGGGCGGGCGGCACCCGCCAGACGAAGTCCGGGTCGTCGGTGACCGACTCGCGGTAGCGGCCCTGCGGCGTCAGGTCCTCGGGCCGGATCGCGACGGCGGTCGACTGTGCGTCGTCGTCTGTGCGTTCGATTGGGACCTCATTCGGTTCTGGCGTGCCGACGTGGACGCTGACATCGTCAGCGTCCTGCGCGTCCTCGGGCAGCCGCTCGGCCGGCGGCGCTTCGACGTGTGTCGCCCTGACGACCAGCTCGGCGGTGTCGAGCTCCGGCGGGAGCAGCGGCTCGGGCTCTTGCTCCGCTGGGGTGAAGGCCTGATCGCGCGCGGCCGTGCGACCGGCGACGGTCGCCGGGCGGCGGGACATCGTCGCCGCGAAGTCCTCGGTCGAGCGTCTGAGCGCGCGTCCTGTGCCGGCGACGCCGGCCCCGGTGAACCGGATGACGGACGCGAGCGTGGCACCGCTGACGAGAATCAGCCCGGCGATGAACAGGAACACGGCGAGGATGTCCGCGCCGAGCGTCGAGATCAGGTGTGAGACGACCCATAGCTCGCCCTGGCCGATGACGCCGCCGCGGGACTCGAACGCGCTCGCGCGCCAGAACTCGTGCGGCGGCGTCCGTCCCGGTCCGAGGCCGAGCGTCCCCGCCGCGAGCGCGAGCGTCAGCGCCGCGGTCAGGCACACGACGCCGGTCCGCATCGGGCGCGCCGGCGGTCGCAGCTCTCTGATCAGCACGAGCGCGCCGGTGGCGACGAGCGCCGCCGGCACGGCATACCCGAGCGACCCGAACACGAATTTCGTCCCCTTGACGGCCCCGTTGCCGAGCGTTCCGCCCGCCCAGTGGAGGTACGCCACACCCGCTAGGAAGATCCCGATCGCGATCAGCGCCAGCCCGAGGATGTCGACGTGATGGGGCTCGAGCTCGACGTGCGGCACGGCGAGCGCAGGCCTGCTTGCGAGCCGCGAGCGCTTGGCGCGCTTGGGTGGCGCCTTCTTGCGTCTGGCTGGCTTGCGGCGGCTGGCGGCGGGCATGTCCGAACAAGCGACTTCGACGCCGTCGGGCCGGCTCCTGCCGCCCGCCGCCGCCATCAGATGCAGCGAAGAGCTGTATCAACGCGCACTAAAGATCCCCGCGAATCACCCCACCCGCCCCTACCATCCTCTCCATCATGGGTGATTACGAGCGTCCCCCGCGCGTGCTCGTCGTCGAGGACGACGACGCGATCGCGCAGGTCCTGCAGCGGTCGCTGCGGATGGAAGGGTACGACGTCAAGGTCGCCGGCGACGGGATCAGCGCGCTCGACCTCTCGCACGCGTTCCTCCCGGACCTCGTGATCCTCGACCTCGGGCTGCCCGGCCTCGATGGGATCGAGGTCGCCAAGACCTTGCGCGAGTCCGACGACGTGCCGATCCTCGTGCTCACCGCCCGCGACGCGGTCGAGTCCCGCGTCGAAGGCCTCGACTCCGGCGCCGACGACTACCTCGTCAAGCCGTTCGAGCGCCAGGAGCTGCTCGCACGGCTCCGGGCGCTGCTCCGGCGCCGGCCGCCGCGCGGCCAGGCGACGCTGACCGTGGCCGATCTCAAACTGAACCCAGACACGCACGAGGTGTGGCGCGGGGACCGCGGCATCGACCTCACCCAGCGCGAGTTCGAGCTGCTCGAGTATCTGATGCGCAACGAGCGCATCGTGATCTCGCGCCAGCGCCTGCTCGACGAGGTCTGGGGCTATGACCCGTTCTCGATGACGAACACGATCGAGGTGTTCGTCTCCAATCTCCGGAGGAAGCTCGAAGCCAGTGGCGAGCCCAGGCTCCTACATACGATCCGCGGCGCGGGCTACGTTCTCCGCGTATAGGTCGGTCCCGATCCGCTGGCGGCTCGCCGGCGGCTCCGCGGCGCTGACGTTCGTGATCCTCGCGGGGTTCGCTGCGATCGTCGGCGTGCTCACCGACCGGCAGGTCGTCGGCCAGCTCAACGACAACATCAACGCCGCCGCCGACCAGCTCCAGCAGGAGATGAACGGCAAGCTGCAGTTCGTCCGGGCCAACCTCGACTGTGACAAGCCCGGGGTGAGCCTCCGCGACTTCTCGAGCGCAGAGCACGCGCAGATCCGGGTGTTCGCGGACGGCGAGCTCGCGTGCACGCAGACCAGCGTGATCAAGAAGGGCGCCAAGGCGCCCGTCTATCCCTCGCTGTTCTCGGCACCGCCGCAGGTCAGCTCGCGGATGTTCACACAGCAGGGCTACCGGGTTGCCGTCCGCGGTCTCGAGATCAAGGGCCCCGTCCACTACGACGGCGTGCTGCTCTATGCGCGGCCGCTGTCGGACATCGACCACACGCTCTCGCGCGTGCGCTTCTTCCTGATCCTCGGCGTGTTCGGCGGCACGATCCTCGCGCTGCTCGCCGGCCTCGCGACCGCGCAGCGGGCGATGCGTCCGATCGCCGAGCTGACCGACGCCGCCCGCGAGATCGAACGCACGCGTGACCCCAGCCGGCACATCCCCGACGTCAAGGCCGATGACGAGGTCGCGGAGCTCGCCCGCACGCTCGAGGGCATGCTCGGCGCGCTGGACTCGGCCCGCGCGCACACCGAGGCGATGCTCGACCGCCAGCGGGAGTTCGTCGCCGACGCCTCACACGAGCTGCGCACCCCGCTGACGAGCGTGCTTGCGAACCTCGAGCTGCTCACCGAGGAACTCGACGGCGAGCAGGCCGAGACGGCGAATGCCGCGCTGCGCTCGACCCGCCGGATGCGCCGTCTCGTCGGCGACCTGCTGCTGCTCGCGCGCGCCGACGCCCAGCGAGTGCAGCCGCACCGCCCCACCGATCTCGGCGACGTGCTCACCGAGGCGGCGGGCGAGATCGGACCCGTGGCTGACGATCACGATCTCGTGGTCGAACCGAATCGAGCGGTCGTCTTGGGTGTGCGCGATGACCTGCACCGGCTCGTGCTCAACCTGATCGAGAACGCGCTGCGGCACACCCCGCCCGGCACGCGCGTGCGCGCGCGCAGCGCCACCGAGGACGGGCTCGCCGTGCTCACAGTCGAGGACAACGGGCCGGGCATCGCCCCCGAGCTCGAGCGGCGGATCTTCGAGCGGTTCGTGCGCGGCGGTCGCGACGGTGGGCGCGGATCGGGCCTCGGCCTGGCGATCGTGCGGGCCGTCGCCGAGTCGCATGGCGGCACGGTGACGCTCGAGCACCCGGAAACGGACCCGCCCAACCCGGGCACCCGCTTCGTGATCAGGATCCCGCTCGAGCAGCAGCCCGCACCGGTCGCCGCACAGGGCGGCAACGGAACCACCGACGCCAACGGAGCACACGCGGTCCCCGGCGATCAGACCTCGACGACGACCGGCAGCACCATCGGCCGGCGCCGCAACCGGTCGTAGACGAACGCCGCGAGATCGTCGTGGAGCTCCTGCTGGAGCAGGTCGATCTCATGGACCCCGTCGTTGGCGGCGCGTTCGAGCGAGCGCTCGACCTCCTCGCGAATGTCGGCGACGAGCTCACCGGCCTGCTCGACGAACGGCACGCCGCGGAAGATCACCTCGGTCGGTGCGACCGGACGGCCCGTCTGCTCTGAGACGGTCGCCACGACGATGAAGATGCCGTCCGCGGAGAGCATCCGCCGGTCGCGCAGGGCGACATCGGCCGGGTCGCCGATGTCGACGCCGTCGACGAAGATCATCCCCGATTGCTCCCGATCACCGAAGCGGGCGCCGTGCTCGTCGATCTCGAGCGGCAATCCGTTCTCGCCGCGGAAGACATCGCGCGGGTCGATCCCGACGGCGTCCGCGAGCTCCGCGTGCAGGGTGATCCGCTTGTGGTCGCCGTGGACGGGCATCACGTAGCGCGGCTTGACCAGGTTGAGCATCAGCTTGAGCTCCTCGACGTAGCCGTGCCCGGAGGCATGGATCGGCGCCTCGCGCGGGGTGATCACGTTGCAGCCGATGTGGTACAGGCGATCGACGGTTTCGTTCACCGCACGCTCGTTGCCCGGGATCGGCGTCGCCGAGAACACGACGGTGTCGCCTTCATGCAACTTGATCATGCGGTGGTCGTTGTGGGCCATCCGACGCAGCGCCGACAGCGGCTCGCCCTGCGAGCCCGTCGAGATCACGACGACCTTGTGATCGGGCCAGTCCTCGACCTCCTGCGGCTGGATCAGGAGCCCGTCCGGAACCTCGATGTGCCCGAGCGAACGGCCGATGTTGACGTTCTTGCGCATCGAGCGTCCGACGAGTGAAACCTTGCGCCCGAGCGACGCGGCCGCATCGATCACCTGCTGGACGCGGTGGATGTTCGAGGCGAAGCTCGTCACCACGATCCGGCCTTGCGCGCGCGAGAACACCTCCTCCAGACGCGGACCGACGTCGCGCTCGGACGGGGAGAAGCCGGGCCGGTCGGCGTTGGTCGAGTCGCCGCACAGCAGCAGCAGGCCCTCGCGGCCGAGCTCCGCGAGCCGCGACACATCGGCCGGCGGCCCATCGACCGGCGTCTGATCGAACTTGTAGTCGCCCGAGACGAGCACGGTGCCGAGCTCGGTCGTGAGCGCGACCGCGACGGAATCCGGGATCGAGTGGGTCATGTGAATCAGCTCGATCGTGAACGGCCCGGCCTCGATCTCCTCGCCCGGCACGACATCCTCGAGCTCGGCGTCGCGGAGGTTGTGCTCGTCGAGCTTTGACCGCGCCATCGCGACCGTGAGGCGCCCGCCGTACACCGGCGGTGCGTCCGCGCCGAGCTCCCGCAGCACCCATGGCAGCGCCCCGACATGGTCTTCGTGTCCGTGCGTGATGACGATCGCTTCGATGTCCTGTGCGCGGTCGCGCAGGTATCCAAAGTCCGGCAGCACGAGGTCGATCCCGAGCATCTCCGCCGTCGGGAAGCGCAGGCCCGTGTCGACGACGACGATCCGCCCGTCGTACTCGAACACGGTCATGTTCTTGCCGATTTCGCCCAGCCCGCCGAGCGGCAGGACCCGCAGTGTCTGACTCACGCTTTGGCGGCTTGCAGAAGCCCGTGCCGTTCGAGCATCGCGCGCACCGTGCCCGTCTCCTGCTCGTCCAGCTCGACGTACGGCAGCCGCGGACCCCCGACGCTGATCCCCAGGAGGTTGAGCGCGGCCTTCGTCGAGCACGCGAGTGGCGCCACCCCGAGATCGCGGTAGACGTCGTGCAGGCTCGCGTCGATCTCGCGCCGCCGCTGCGGCTCATCGACCATCCGGTGCATGTCCTCGCCGAACAGGTGGCTTGCGACAAGGATCCCGCCCGGCTCGCCGAGATCGAGAACGTCCGCCAGCAGGTCGTCGTTGCCGGCGTAGATCTCGAGGCCGTCGACCTTGGCGAGATTGGCCGCGTTGGCCTGCTTGACGGCGCTGATGTGATCGAGCTGCGCGAGCTCCGCGAGCAGGTCGTTCGGCATGTCCGACGCCGTGCGCTGCGGGATGTTGTAGAGCACGATCGGGCGATCGGTCGCGCGGACGACCTCGCGATAGTGGGCGATGATCCCGCGGCGGCTCGGCCGGTTGTAGTACGGGTTGACGGACAGCAGGCCGTCGGCGCCGATCTCGGTGGCGCGCTCGGTCAGCTCGACAGCGTGGCGGGTGTCGTTGGAGCCGACGCCGGCGACGATCGTGCAGCGGCCTTTCATCTCCTCGACCGCGAGGCGGATCATCCCCAGGTGCTCGTCATCGCTGAGTGTCGACGCCTCACCGGTCGTTCCGCAGATCACGAGTCCGTCGGAGCCGTGCTCGACGAGGTGGTGCATGAGGCGGACGGCGGCGTCCTCGTCGACACGCCCGTCCGTGTCGAAGGGCGTGACCATCGCGGTGAGGATCGAGCCGAGGTTCGCTGACATCGTCTCGAATTATCGCAGGGGCACGGCTGAGAGACCTTCGCGCCGTCTCACAGCGGTGGTGCCGTCCTCACTGCGACTTGGCGGCGCCCCAGGCGAGCACCGACAGCGGCCCCATCACACTCCGATCTTCGCGGCCGCGCGCGGGCGTGCTTTGCGCCTCCGGCCGCGGCGGCTGCGAGACGAGATGCGTGACCGGGGCGCCCGTGAGCTTCGCGATCCGCTCGGGCAGACCCGCGTGCAGCCACTTCGACAGCGTCATCGGGAGCGTCGAGACGATGATCTCGTCATAGCTGCGGGGATTCCACACGTCGATCACGGCGACGACCGGATCGGGATTCCCGACGGCGCCGTCGACGTCAAGCCCTGCGGCACGCAGCCGCTCGAGTGCGTCAACGAGCTGCGCCTCCGCGGCGACGCGGCCACCGCCGAACGACGTGGCGGGAACGACCAGGGTGAACCCCACCGATTCCCGCTGTGCACGCGCCTCGAGCTCTGCGAGCAGCTCGTCCGATGTAGCGGTGACATTGGCCAAGACGAGAACAGTCCTCTTCCACGCCATGACGGCCTCCCTGGTGGCTCGGTGTGAGCGTTCAACATACCGCTCGTGCATCCCCTGACAAGGGGCTCGGCCGAGGTCCATGAGGCGCCTTAACAAGCCGCCAACGTCGGCTTGTCCAGAGGTCCTAACGCGCGCGGCGCGTCGCCGACGCGTGGCGCACTCCTCCGTTAAGCGCAACATGGTGGGCCGCCGGTTGGCGACCCACCACGGTTGCGAGGAGACCTCAGTCTCAGCTGTGCTCTATGCGCCAGCCGCTGCAGCCGGAGCGCTTCCGCCGCTCTCGGTCTTCTTGAGCCCGCGCAGCGCCGAGTCGGGGCTGCGCAGAGCGCCACCGATCGCCAGGATCGCGAAGCCGATCCCGGAGAGCAACAGGGCGATACCGACGACGACGCCGAACAGCGACGTCTGGTCGGCCATGTAGGCCGTATTGAGCGCGGTCGAAAGCGCCGTCTCGTTGATCCACACGTCACGTGCGGGGTTGTCGACGGGCTGACCGTTCTTTGTCAGCGCGGCCTTCGCGTCATTCGTTCCCTTGCCGTCGGCCGTCGCGTAGCGTGGCATCTGCGAGTAGTACAGGCCACCCGACGCCTCGAGGGCGTGGATCTGCATGTACTGCGCGAAGCAGCGCGCCGTCGCGCCGCTGTCGACCTGCTTGTTCGCGACCGAGCAGGTCGGGATCGGAATCTTCGAGGTGTCCAGGCCCGCCTTCTTCGCCTCGGCGGTGATCGCCGACGGCGTCATGTCGGGCGTGCCGACGATCTGTTGCTGCTTGAGGTTGTCAGACACCGTGCTGCGTCCGCCGAACCCCATCACGACTGCGGCGATACCAAACGCAATGAGCACCACGGCGGCGAGCATGCCGCCGATCTCAAAAGCCTTGCGTGATGACATCAATCCTCCTCGGTGAACCCGACCGTTGTGCCGGGTCATTTGGTTGACGCGATCAGTTTCGGCCACCCATAACGATCGGCCATCCGCTCGCGGCCACAGATCGATTGCGGAAAAGTCCGTAGCCGTGCCCGGGTGTAGCCGCGGCCGGATCCAGCGCCGGAATTACGCGCTGAGCAGGTATTCCAGCCCGATCACCGGTGACTGCGTCAGCGCTCCGACGTTCCGGATCGCCAGCAGCACACCCGGCATGAACGACTCGCGATCGATCGAGTCATGCCGAATTGTGAGGGTCTGTCCAACATCGCCGAGGATCACTTCCTGATGGGCGACGAGGCCCGGAAGGCGGACGGAGTGAATCGGAACCTCGAGCGTGCCACCGGCCGCGTCGCGCATCAGGGAGGCGGTCCTCGCGGCCGTCCCGCTCGGCTTGTCGAGCTTGCGGTCGTGGTGCAGTTCGATGATCTCGGCCTTCGCCATATGCCGCGCCGCCTCCGCGGCGAACTGCATCATCAGCACGGCGCCGATCGCGAAGTTCGGCGCGACGAAGATGTTGGCGCCGGTGAGTCCGTCGAGTGCGGACGGGTCAAACCCGGTCGTGCCGATCACGACGTGGACGCCGGCGCGCACCGCCGCGCGCGCGTTCTCGACGGCGCTACCCGGGATCGTGAAGTCGACGAGCACGTCGGCGCCGGCGAGCACGTCGGCAACCGAGGTGCCGAGCGTGGGATCCGCACGGCCGGTCAGCTCCATGTCCTGCGCACGGTCGACGGCGCCGCACACGGTCCGCCCCATTCGGCCTGCGGCACCGGCGACGGCGACGCGGATCACGCGATCACCTCCTCCTCCTCCTCGGAGACCTCGTCCGGCACGATCACCGACACGGCGTCGGCGAACTGTTGCTCGTCCGGGCCGATGCCCGCGGCCGACAGCCGGCCCGGCGCCCACAGCTCGTGGACGAGCTCGCTCAGATCCTCCCGCGTGACCGCGTCGATCCGCTCGATGACCTCGTCGATCGACAACAGCGGCGCGCCCGCGAGCACCTCGGACCCGAGGCGGTTCATCCGCGACCCGGTCGACTCGAGTGCGAGCACGACACGGCCCTTGAGGTTCTCCTTCGCACGTGAGAGCTCATCCTCGGTGGCGGGCTGCTCGCGCAGGCGCGCGAGCTCGGAGGCCACGATCGACATCGCCTCGGCGAGGTTCTCGACGCGCGTGCCGACATAGAGGCCGACCTGCCCGGTGTCCTGGTAGGCGCTCGTAAACGAGTACACCGAGTACGCCAGGCCGCGGCGCTCGCGGATCTCCTGGAACAGGCGCGAGGACGAGGTTCCGCCGAAGATCGTGTCGAGCACGCGCAGCGCGAAGCGCCGTTCGTCGTGCCGCGAGAGCCCCGAGCCGCCGAGGCAGACGTGGAACTGCTCGGTGTCCTTGCGCTCGAACCGCCGCCGCGGTGCCGAGCGCGGCGGCGCGAGCTGCGGCGTGGCCGCCCGCGGGGCCGGCGCCGCCCCGTTCGCGGTGCGCTCGTCGGCGAGTGCAACGAACGCATCGTGATCGACCGCGCCGGCCGCCGCAATCACGATGTTCGACGGCCGGTAGCGCGCCGCGTGAAACCGCGCGATCTGCTCGGGCGGCGTGTCGGCGATCACCTCGGCGCGCCCGATGATCGCGCGCCCCAGCGGATGCCCGCCGAACACCGCCCCGCCGAGCACGTCGAACACCTTCTCCTGCGGATCGTCCTCGTACATTGCGATCTCCTCGAGGATCACCGCCCGTTCGGAGTCGATCTCGTTTAGCGCCGGCCGGAAGACCATGTCGGCCATCACGTCGAACGCGTCCGGCACGTGGTCGTCGATCACCCGCGCGTAGACCGAGGTCGTCTCCTTGCCCGTGCCGGCGTTCAACTCGGCGCCCATACCGTCGAAGATCTGGTCGATCTCGAGCGACTCGTATTTCGCCGTGCCCTTGAACAGCAGGTGCTCGAGCAGGTGCGACAGACCGGCCTCGCCGTCGCTCTCGGCACGCGATCCGGTCCCGATCCAGAAGCCGATCGACACGGATCGGACGGAGGGCATCGCCTCCGTCACGATCCGAACGCCCGAGTCGAGCGTCGTCAGCCGGTGGTTGTGGGCCACGCCGTGCGTGTCGCTCAGGAGTGCGGACGGTCGGGGTCGCGATCGCGCACCCGGCCACTGTCACGGCCGCGCTCGCGGTCACGGTCCCGGTCGCGCGGTCCGCGATCGCGGTCGCGGTCACGGTCGCGGCCACCGCGACCGTCACGGCCGCGATCTCCCCGGTCCCGACCTCGCGAAGCGGGTCCGTTGTCGCCGCTGCCGACGGCCGCGAGCTCCTCGACGGACTTGCCGACGACCTCGGGGTCATCTGCGAGGCGCAGGCCAATCCGGCCGCGCTCGCGGTCGACTTCGACGACCCGCACGGTCAGCTCGTCGCCCTTGTTGAGGACCTCCTCGACCGTCGCGATCCGGCGGCCGGGCGCGACGTTCGAGATGTGCAGCAGGCCGTCGGTGCCCTTGGACAGTTCGATGAACGCGCCGAACGTCGTCGTCTTGACGACCTTGCCGGTGAACTCGTCGCCGACCTCGACCTCCTTGGTCATCGCGCGGATCCGGTCGACCAGCGCGTCGCCGCGCTCACCGTCGGCCGCATAGACGAGCACCTGGCCCTCGTCGTTGACGTCGATCTGCGACTCGAACTCCTCCTGCAGGGCGCGGATCGTCTCGCCGCCCTTGCCGATCAGCAGGCCGATCTTCTCGGGATCGATCTGGATCGTGGAGATCCGCGGAGCGTGCTTGGACAGCTCGGTCCGCGGCTGATCGATCACCTCGGACATCGCGCCGAGGATGAACTCGCGGGCGACTCTCGCCTGCGCGAGCGCGTCGCGCATGATCTCGAACGTAACGCCCGTGATCTTGATGTCCATCTGCAGGGCGGTGATCCCGTCCTTCGTGCCGGCGACCTTGAAGTCCATGTCGCCGAGATGGTCCTCGACGCCCGCGATGTCGGTGAGGATGATGTACTCATCGCCCTCCTTGATCAGCCCCATCGCGATCCCCGCGACGGGCGCTTTGATCGGCACGCCGGCGTCCATCAGGCTGAGCGTCGAGCCGCACACGGACGCCATCGAGGACGACCCGTTGGACTCGAGGATGTCCGACACGACGCGGATCGTGTAGGGGAACTCCTCCTGGCTGGGGATCATCGGCACGAGCGCCCGCTCGGCGAGCGCACCGTGGCCGATGTCACGGCGCTTTGGGCCCCGCATGAAGCCCGCCTCCCCGACGCTGAACGGCGGGAAGTTGTAGTGATGGAAGTAGCGCTTGGCGGTCTCCAGACCGAGCGTGTCAAGGCGCATCTCCTCGCGCGTGGTGCCGAGCGCGACGACGCTCAGCGCCTGCGTCTGCCCGCGCGTGAACAACGCCGAGCCGTGGGCGCGCGGGGCGACGGCGACCTCGATCGAGATCGGCCGGATCTCCTCGGCGCTGCGGCCGTCGGGGCGCTTCTTCTGGACCGCGATCCGTTCGCGGATCAGCGTCTTCTCGAGCTTGTCGAAGGCACGCTGCGCGTTGTCCCGGTACTCCTGGAATGCGTCGGCCTCGGGGTCGCCCGAGTACTGCGTGATGACCTGCTCCTCCACTGCCTTGCAGGCGTCCTGTCGATCGAGCTTGTCCTCGATCTGGGTGGCGGCGTCGAGCGCGGCGCCGTGGGAGCGCTTGATCTGCTCGTACAGGTCCGGATGCACCTGCGGAACCTCGATCTCGAGCTTCGGCTTGCCGGCCTGCGCGGCGAGCTCACGCTGGGCCTGGCACAGCTTCTTGATCTCCTGATGCGCGATGTCAAGCGCGTCGAGGATCTCCGCTTCGGGGATCTCGCTGGCGCCGGCTTCGACCATCAGGATCGCCTCGTCGGTGCCGGCGACGATCAGGTCGAGCTCGGTGCTCTCGGCCAGGTCGGCCTCATCCGGGTTGACGACGAAGTTGCCGTCGACCTTGCCGATCCGCACAGCGCCGACCGGGCTTGGCAGCGGCACCGAGGAGATCATCAGCGCCGCGGAGGCGCCGTTCATCGCGAGCACGTCGTACGGGTTGAGGTGATCGACGGAGATCGGCAGCGCGACCAGCTGCGTCTCGTAGTGCCACCCCTTCGGGAAGAGCGGCCGAATCGGCCGGTCGATCAGGCGCGCGGTCAGCGTCGCCTTCTCCCCCGCGCGCCCCTCGCGCTTGAAGAACGAGCCGGGGATCTTCCCGGCCGCGTACATCCGCTCCTCGACGTCGACGGTCAGGGGGAGGAAGTCGACATCGCGCAGATTCCCCACCGTCGCGGTACACAAAACCATCGTGTCGCCCGCTCGGACGACGACGGCGCCGGAGGCCTGCTTGGCCAGCTTGCCCGTCTCGAACGAGATCTCGTTGCCCGCGATCTCGACGGACACGCTCGTTACGGCGTCAGACATATTCAGTTCCCTTCCGCTCCGCCCTTCGGTCGGCGGAGTGCTTCGTTTCTCTTCTTTTCTCCGAACATCGAGATGGTAGCGAGCGGGGGTGTTGGTGGGCTCTGCCTCGCGGGTCGTGCGCGGGTGGCGCGTTGTATCGCCGGGTGCGTTTCGTGCTGCTGTCGGCTGGCGCCGAGCAGGGGCCTTCGGCCCGGCCTTGGTGAGAGGTCTGCCCGGTATGTGGCTGGGGAAGGGGTGCGTGCGGGGCGCCGACGGGCCTGCACAACGTGCAAAAGTCCGCGCCGCTTTAAACGCTTTGCCGGATAAGCACCGTGGCGGTGCCTTTCGTGAAAACCGTCGAACGCGGCGTGGACTTTTTCACGTTGTGCAGGCGGGGTGGTCGCTCACCCACCACTTCGACAGCGCCGTTTTAGGGCACATCTCTCACCCGGGCCGGGCCGAAGGCCCCTGCTCGGCGCCAGCCGACCGCAGAGCGAAACGGCCACCCCGGAAGACGATGCGTCGCCCGCGTCCGGCCCTCGAGGCAGCGCCCTTCACCTGCCTGAGTGAGATTCCGCACGGGAACCGGACCAGCCGGTCCGCTTGTGCTAGCCTAACCGGACCGTGCAGTCCAGTTTACACCGTCCAGTCAGGGAGCTCACATGAGTACGACGGCGCCTGCCACCGCCATCCGCCTTCAGCAAACTTCGGCCGAGACGAGCAATCGCTGGCTCGTGCTCGTGATCGCGTGCCTTGCGCAGTTCATGGTCGTGCTCGACGCGACGATCGTGAACGTCGCGCTGCCCTCGATCCAGCATGGCCTGAACTTCTCCGCCTCGAGCCTGCAGTGGGTCGTCAACGCCTACACGCTGATCTTCGGGGGCTTTCTGCTGCTCGGCGGCCGGGCCGCCGACTTGCTCGGCCGCAAGCGGCTGTTCATGGCCGGGATCGCGCTGTTCTCGTTCGCGTCGTTGCTCAACGGGCTGGCGCAGTCCTCGACGATGCTGATCGTCGGCCGCGGCCTGCAGGGCCTCGGCGGCGCGCTCTTGTCTCCTGCGGCGCTGTCGATCATCACGACGACGTTCACGGACACGACCGAGCGGACGAAGGCGCTCGGCGTGTGGAGCGCGATCGCGGCGGGCGGTGGCGCCGTCGGCCTGCTGCTCGGCGGTGCGCTCACCGACCTCGCGTCGTGGCCGTGGATCTTCATCGTCAACGTCCCGGTCGGCGTGATCGCGCTGCTGCTCGCGCTGCGCTACGTGCCCGAGTCGCGGGCCGACGTCACACACCGCTCGTTTGACCTCGCCGGTGCCGTCACGGTGACGGCCGGCCTCGTCGTCCTCGTGTACGGGATCGTCAAGGCGCAGTCGTTCGGCTGGGGCTCCCCCAAGACGATCGGCCTGATGGTCGGCGGGATCGCGCTGCTCGGGCTGTTCGTGTTGATCGAGCAGCGCAGCAAGGCGCCGCTGATGAGGTTGAGCATCTTCCGCGTGCGGACGCTCGCGGTCGCTGACGTCGTGCTGCTGCTCGTCGCGTCGGGCATGTTCGGAATGTTCTTCTTCGCGTCGCTGTACGTGCAGGAGATCCTCGGCTACAGCCCGCTGAAGGCCGGGCTCGCATTCCTGCCGGTGACGGTGGGGATCGTGATCGGCGCCGGGCTCGCCCAGCAGCTGATTCGCCGGATCGGGGTGCGCAACGTGTCGATCATCGGGATCTCGCTTGCCGCCGCAGGCATGGCATGGCTGACGCAGCTACCGGTCGACGGCAGCTATCTGAGCGACCTGCTCCCGGGACTGATCCCGATGAGCATCGGTATGGGCCTGGTGTTCGTACCGATCACGCTGCTCGGGACCGGCGGCGTGAGCCGCGAGGACGCCGGCCTCGCCTCGGGCCTGTTCAACACCGCCCAGCAGGTCGGGGGCTCGCTCGGGCTCGCGATCCTCTCGACGCTGGCGGCCAGCCGGACGGCCAGCCTGCTGCATGACGCATCGAGTTCGGCGGCACAGGTCGCGGCGCGCGTGTCCGGCTACCACGTCGCGTTCCTCGCGGCCGCGCTGATGCTGGCGGCGGGCGCGGTGATCCTCGCCGTGGCGCTCCGCCCGCGGGATGTCGAGGGGTTCGAGCTCGAGGTCTCCCCGTCCGCCGTCGCTGCGTAGGACAATGTGGAGCCGATGGCTGGAGAGGAGAAGACGTTACGAGCAGACGCCGAGCGCAACCGGCGGCGTCTGCTCGAGGCCGCGGAAGCGCTGTTCGGTGAACGCGGGCTTGACGTCGGCGTCGGGGAGATCGCGCAGCGCGCCGGCGTCGGCCGCGGCACGCTGTTTCGGAACTTCGCCTCCAAGGAGCACCTGATCGCGGCGATCGTGGCGGAGCGGATGCATCACGCGACCGCGCGGGGCCTCGAGTTGCTCGACGCCGACGATCCGGGCGAGGCGCTGTTCGGCTTCCTCGACGAGATCGTCGGCCGCCAGCAGATGGACCGGGCACTGTTCGAGTCGGTCGGCGACATCTATCTGTCCAACGAGGAGATCCGCAGCGCCCAGAACGAGGTCCTCGGCGTGCTCGACCAGTTGCTCGTCCGCGCCCAGGCGGCGGGCGCCGTGCGCGGTGACGTCGGCGCGCTCGACGTGCTGATGCTCGTCAAGGGCGTCTGCCAGGCCGCGACCGCGTTCCAGCACCTCGATGCCGACATCGCCAAGCGCCATCTCGACCTCATTCGCGCGGCGCTCAGCGCGCCGCCGAGCGCACAACCACTGCGCGGGCGAGCGCCGACGCTCGAGGACATGGACCGCGCGCTCACGCCGCCGGCAGCGCACGCCGACGCGGCCGAACACGCGAGCGCCTGAGAGGATTCTCACGCCGCCGATCGAGGCGGACCGAGCTGGCCGCCTCAGCGGATCGTCGCGTCGATCGCAACCGCGACGAACAGCAGCGCCAGGTAGAGCAGCGAGTAGTGGAAGAGCAGTGCGGCGTTCGCCGAGGTGTGCTCGCGCCACAGCCGCCACGCGAGCGCGCACAGAACCGCCCCGAGCAGCAGCGCCGCGCACAGGTACACGAGCCCGAACGTGCCGAGCAGCGCCGGCACGAGCGTCACCGCAACGAGGCCGATCGAGTACAGCAGCACCTGCGCCGCCGTCACGCCCGGACCCCGCACGACCGGCAGCATCGGCACGCCGGCGGCCGCGTCGCCGGGCGCGATCAGCAGTGCGAGCGCCCAGAAGTGCGGCGGCGTCCACAGCAGCACGATCGCGAACAGGAACAGCGCGCCGAGCCCGATCCGGCCCTGCGCGGCGGCCCAGCCCGCGAGCGGCGGGAACGCCCCGGCGGCACCGCCGATCACGATGTTCTGCGAGGTGTGGCGCTTCAGCCATACCGTGGGCGCGGGCCGTGCGAGCGGTACCGATTGTGTGCTGCCGTGCAGCACACGATGCAATCCGATGCCGATGCCGATGCCGGCCAGGCCGGCTGCGCTCAGCACCGCGGCGAGACGGATCCCCGAGAGCGCTCGCCGCGGACGCGGCTGCGAGCCGATGCCGGCGCCGGCTTCCATCACGATTCCGGCGGCGGGGTCCCGGGATCCTCGGTGGGGGCACGGCGCTGCGAGCGGCTCGCGTCCGGAACGCGCCTGACGGCGACGACGTACCAGACGGCGAACGCGATCAGCAGGCAGATCGGGAGCAGCAGCGACAGCAGCGCACCCGCCATGAAGTTGTCGGCAAACGGAATCGGCATGTTGTCCTCTGTCCTCCTCAGGTTGGGAGCGCCGGCAGTTGCGGGCGCGGCGCCGTGTCGGGCTCGAGCCACCGGTAGAGGCCCAACATCATCGCGATCGTGTACGCGATCGAGCCGGGCACCCACATCATCCCGGCGGCGATCTGCTGATCGGTCACAGCCGTGATGCCGCCCGGCCGTCGCGCGAGCGTGGCGTAGTGCGCGTACAGCGGATGCGGGTCGAGGACCAGCGCGATCGCGAGCAACCAGCCGACGACCATCGCGCCGACCACGTATGCGATCCGCGCCGGCCACACCAGCTTCGGTCGCAGCGGGCCCGGGTCGATCACGCGCGCCCAGAACAGCAAGCCCGTGAAGAAGAACATGGCGTGCTCGAGCTGATGGACCCACGGGGTCGTCAGCGTCGCGTTGTAGGCGGCCGGCAGGTGCCACGCGACGATCGTCGCGTTGAACAGCAGCCACGCCGGCAGCGGGCGCGCCAGCGCCCGGAGCGGCGCCGCTGCGGGCGAGCGAGCCAGCGAGCGCCCCACCTTCGTGCGCATCGACAGCGGCAGCGCCCGCCACATCCGCGGCCACGGCTTGCCGAGCAGGATCAGCGGCGGCGCGACGGTCAGCAGCAACACGTGCTGGAGCATGTGCGCCCAGAAGAGCGCGTCGGCGTCGGCGTCGAGCGGTGAGTCGAGCGCGAGCACGATCGTGACGAGGCCGGCGGCGAAAGCTGCCGTCGTGCGCCAGTCGCTCGGCCGACCCCGTCCGCCGAGCCAGTAGAGCAAGCCCGCCACCGCCACGTAGGCGAGGGGCGGTTCGATCGACCAGCCCGCCCAGGTCATGGTCAGAGCACGTAGAGGATGACGAACGTGAGCACGCCGATCGCGACGTAGAACGTCCAGAAGAACGAGCACGCCTCGGTCTCCGCGCGCATTAGCTCGGGGTCGGCCTCAGGGGGCTTCGTCCGGGCCACGCGGCGGCTGGTCGCAACCTGCGTCTGCATCCAGTAGATGCACGGGATCGTCCAGACCGCGTAGAACGCCGTCCAGCCGATGAACACGCTCGCATAGCCGCCGCTCGACGGCCCGAACCCAAGCGTCGTCCACGCGATCACCTGCAGCACGACCGACAGCAGCGCGAGCAGCACGGCCGCGGTCCCCGCCGCCGTCATGCGCGCCGGCTGCGTGCGCGCGATGTACATCAGTACGGCGCTCGCCACGAGCACAAGCACGATCGCGACCCCAAAGCCGACCGGCGCGCTCACGTGACCGATCTTCCAGGCATGGTTGCTGTTGAGCGAGCGCAGGTAGAAGTACGCGAACACGAAGGCGGCGAAGAAGAACGCGGCGGCGCCGCACAACAAGCGCGCGGCGACCCACGTCGCGCGGGGTTGCCATTCGCGCGGCTCGGGCTCGATCTCGAGATGTGCTGCGGAGGCTTCCATCGGACCTACCCGGTTCCGCTCGCCGGCGCGAACGCAGGCACGCCGGACGGCTCCACGCCGTACGGATAGGGATCTGCGTCGAACACGGGAATGCGTTCGAAGTTGTAGGACGGCACCGGCGTCGGCAACTGCCACTCGGGCGACTTGGAGTGCCACGGATTCGGCCCCGCTCGCTCGCGCTTGAACATCAGCGACCACACGACGTTGACGACGAACACGACCATCGAGAGCGCGATCACGTACGCGCAGATCGTCACCCAGTCGTTGAGCCCCTGAAGGTCCGTCGGGTATGTCACGACCCGTCGCGGCATGCCCTTGAACCCCAGGATGAACAGCGGGAAGAAGGTCGCGTTGAACGCGATGAACAGCGACCAGAAGTGGAGCTTCGCGAGCGCCTCGTTGAACGTCAGGCCGGTGATCTTGGGACCCCAGTAGTAGATCGCGGCGAACACGGCGAACACGAGCCCGCCCATGATCGTGTAGTGGAAGTGAGCCATCGAGAAGAACGAGCCGTGCGTCGTCACGTCGCTCGGCACGTCGGACAGGAACACGCCCGAGATGCCGCCGATCAGGAAGTTGAAGACCCATGCGATGCAGAACAGCATCGGCACCGTGAACCGGATGCGTCCGCGCCAGATCGTCCCCATCGCCGAGAGGAAGATGAATCCCGTCGGGAGCGAGATGAGCTCGGTCGAGAGCATGTAGAACGGCCGCAGGTCGGCGTTGATGCCGCTGACGAACAGGTGGTGCTGCCAGACGAAGAAGCTGAGCAGCGAGACCCCGAGCATCCCGGCCACCGCGATCCGGTAGCCCCACAAGGGCTTGCGCGAGAACACGGGCAGCAACTCGAGCACGATCCCGAATCCCGGGAGCGCCACGATGTAGACCTCAGGGTGGCCGAACACCCAGAACAGGTTCTGGTAGAGGTAGGCGCTGCCGCCGGCCCCGGCGACGAAGAAGTTCGTCTGCGCGGTCCTGTCGAGCGCGCCCATCAGCAGCGTCGCGATCAGCATCGGCGCCGCGAGCAGCATCAGAATCGCCGTGGCGAGGACCGACCAGACGAAGATCGGCAGCCGCGACCACGTCATCCCCGGGGCGCGCATCGTGATGATCGTCGCCAGCAGGTTGAAGCCGAGCAGTGTCATCGAGATTCCGACCAACGCGAAGAACCCGATGTAGGCGTCATACCCGGCCGTCCCCTGGCCGCCGAGCGGTTGGTAGCCGGTCCAGCCGGTCTGGAAGCCGCCGTAGAAGATCGTCGTGATCAGCACGACGCCTGCGGCCATCAGCAGCCAGAACGTGAACGCCTCGATCCGCGGATATGCCATCCGCCGGGAGCCGATCATCAGCGGCACGAGCCAGTTTGCGAACGGGCCGAGGACGACCGAGGTCATCATCCCCATCATCATCGCTCCGTGCATGCCGACGAGCGTGAGGTACTGGTTGGCGCCGAACACGTGGGTGTTCGGGTTGAGCAGCTCGGTGCGGATCAGCATCGCGTTGAGCCCGCCCACGAAGAAGAACACGCCGATCCCGACGATGTACTGGATGCCGACGACCTTGTGGTCGGTGCACATCGTGAAGTAGCGCCCGAGGCCGGTCCCCTCGGCGGAGTGGTCGGGCACCGTCGCCGGGTGACCCATCAGTCGGCGGATCGGGTAGTTCGCGAACCCAAGTCCGACGAGAAAGCCGATCACGCCGAGCAGGTAGCCCAGAAACACCGAGATGTCGTTCTCGCCGACATCGCCGTAGTAGTCCAGGCTCGGCGCATGGATCCGTCCTCCGATCCAGTTGCCGATCAGCCACCCGACGAGCGCGAGCACGATCGCGCTGAGCAGGTTGAAGCCGATCAACCGCCGCCACGCGGGCTGCTTGACGCTCGCCGGAACGGCGATCGCGCTCATCCAGCTCTCCTCTGCGGATCCGGGTAGTAACTCTTCGAATACGGCGGCAGCGACTTCTGTACCGGCGCGTACTGGACCCGGCGCTGGGCGATCCAGGACACGAATTGCGCCTGCGTGACGACCCGCCCGCTGTCGAACATGTAGCCGTGCCAGACGCCGCACAGCTCGGCGCAGCGGACGTCGAACGTGAGCGGCTGCTTCGTCTCGACGTACGCGACGTTGTCGACGCCGGGGTTGGCGTCGGCCTTGACTCCAAGCTGGTAGGCCCAGAACGAGTGGATCACGTCCAGCGAGGTCACGTGCAGCTCGACGAGCCGGTGCGCCGGCAGATACAGCGTGTTCGTCTCGACCCCGCCGTAGGACGGGTAGCGGAAGGTGAAGCGCCACTGCTGCGCGATCACCTGCACCTGGAGCGTCGAGCCGAGATTGGCGCCGGCGGGCTTCGCGATCGGGTTCGGGCCCTGGCCGCCGCCGGAGCCGCCGTCGAGCATCCGGACCGATCCGTACACCGCGAGAAACAGCACGATCACGGTCGTCACGCCGATCCACCAGGACTGCGCGGCGGCGTGACCGCGGATGCCGGGACCGTCGCGCACTTCGCTCGGGTCGCGATCGCGGAACGCGATCAGGGCGTAGGCGAAGTAGACGATCACCGCGAGTGCGATCGGCGTCGAGAGGCCGAGCAGCACCGTGTTGTCGACCACCTGCCCGGATGCCTGCTCAGAGCCGTTGCCCGGCGGCAGGGTCGGCCCGAGGACGAACACGACCAGCGGGGTCGCGATCAGGCACGCGACGAGCCACCACAAGACAACGCGGCGGAAGTGATTCGGTTCCTTCATCTCACCCGAGCCTCATACGACCTTGATGTAGCCGTCCATGTAGCCGATCGTCTGCATCGGGCCGCCGAACCCGTCGATGAAGCCCGCCGCGCACGGGACGAAGCACTGCCAGCGGTACAGGCCCTCGCCGGGCGTGCGGAACGTGAACGAGACCGTCGCGTGGTCCTGGCTCAGGTTGCACGGTGCGTTGTCGCACGGGTTCTTGGCGTCGTCGGGGATGCCGTACAACGGCACCGAGACGCCGATCTGGGGGATCGCGAAGATATGCGACGCGGCGTCCGGGTCGATCGTCTGCATCGGTTTGCCGTTCAGCGTGAAGCTGCCGGCGACGATGCCGGTCGCCTGCGAGATGAACGGGTTGCGCAGGCCCGACTGGCCGTCATATTGGTAGACGGTGACGTGCACGAGCGTGTTCGCGGGAAGCTCGAACGTGGTCGCGTGCTGCCAGTGCCGGCTGCCCGAGTCGACGACGTAATAGGAGACCCACGTGGGGTGCGGGTCATTCGGCTCGGCGGCGGCGACCGTGGCCATGTACAGCTGGACCGTGCCGGCGCTCGTGCGCGTCGCGGCCGCGGACGCTGAGCCCGGCGAGCTCGTCAGGTACAGCGCGATGTACAGGCCGACGAGCACGCCGATCACGACGATCGCGACGAGCAATCCGGCCAGCCTGCGTGAGCTCGTACTCACATCTCTCCCTCTCCGGGGGCGCCTTCGGCGCGGTGTTTATCATAACCAGCCGGGCGCGCGGCCAGAACGCGAGATGACGGCATTGTCATCGAGCCGTCATCTACACGTCATGTGAGAACGTTGATCTTCCCGCCCGCTGTGGGGATTGCCGACAGGGACGTGCTGCATGCGGATTCTGATCGTCGAGGACGAGGCGCGGATCCGCTCGTTCCTCGTGCGCGCGTTCGAAGCTGAGGGGTTAGGTGGCGAAGCCGTTCTCGCTCGACGAGCTGCTCGCGCGTGCGCGGGTGCAGCTGCGGCGCAGGCGCCTGTCGGGCGAGACGACCGTGATCCGCGTCGGCGGCCTCATCCTCGATCTCGCGAGTCGCCAGGCGCGGGTCGGGGACACCGTCGCGGATCTCTCCGATCGCGAGTTCCGGCTGCTGCAGTTCCTGATGGAGCATCCAACGATGCGATCGAGCTGCGAGCGCGCGCAGAGGGCCTCCGGCGGGTCGTGATCGAGGTGCAGGATGAAGGCTGCGGCGTGCCGGCCGAGGCGCTCCAGCGGATCTTCGACCGGTTCGGCCGCGCCGACGCGGCCCGGACCCGCGCCGCCGGAGGCGTCGGCCTCGGGCTCGGGATCGTCGACGCGATCGCGAAGGGCCACGGGGGCGCTGCACCGTCGAGAGCTCGGGCCGCGGTTCGACGTTTGCCCCGCACCTGCTCGACTTCACGGCGGCTCGTGCGGCCGATCTCGGGCCTGTCGCGCCCGGCGCAACTCGGGCTCAGCCGTGAGCCTCGCTGATCCGCTCGAGCATCGCCGTGTCGATCTGCCCGGCGTGCACGCCGTCGGCGGCGAACAGCGTCGGCGTCGTCACCACCCCGGCACGCACCCCTGAGGTGAAGTCGCGCTTGACGCGAGCCCGAACGGACGCGCTGCGCCGGTCGGCATCGAAGCGCTCGAGGTCGAGTCCGAGCCGACGCGCGCGATCCCACAGATGAGGGTCATCGAGCCGCCCCTGGTCGGCGAACAGCAGGTCGTGCATCTCCCAGAAGCGACCCTGCAGTCCGGCCGCCTCGGCCGCACACGCCGCCGGCCACGCGCGCGGATGGCTCGATCGCACCGGGAAGTGCCGGAACACGCGCCGCAGACGCAGCGGCGCCAGCCGCACGCTCAGCGCCGCGCAGTACGGGCACTCAAAGTCGGCGTACTCGATCACGAGCGGAGCTGCGTGTGCGCCACGGATGTGGTCCCCGTCGCCGGGCGGCGGCACCGGGGCGGAACCGAGGCTCACCGTCTCACTGCCCCTGCTCGCTCGGGGACGCTCGAGCGGCCGCGGCCTGGGTCAGTCGCCGAGGCCGTCGAAGATGAGGTTCGCGCCGGGCAGCTCCGCGGGCGAGGGCGCCTGATAGCTCCACGTGACCACGCCGTCGGGCCCGACGATCACGAGCGCGCGCTGGGGAAAGCCGCTGTCGTGATAGACCCCGAACGCCCGGCAGGTCTCCCCCTTCGGCTCGAAGTCCGACAGCTGCTCGATGCTCACGCCGAGCTTCTCCTTGAACGCCGTCTGCGACCAGGTCGCGTCGCATGAGACCCCGTACAGCGTGGCACCGCGCGCGGCAAACTCGTCGAGGACCTCCTCGTAGAGGTTGAGCTGATCGGTGCAGACCGGGCTGAACGCGAACGGATAGAACACGAGCACGGTCGTCTGGCCCTCGAGGTCGGCGCGGGTGAACGCCTGCCCGTCGGCCCGGCGCAACGTGAAATCGGGGACCGGCGTGCCGGGCGCGATCACCGACGCAGCGGCTTCGGTGCTCACTTACGCAGGCCGAGTTCGCGCAGCAGCGCGCGATATCGCTCGAGATCGGTGCGCTGGAGGTAGTTGAGGAACCTGCGACGGCGTCCGACGAGCATCAGCAGTCCCCGGCGTGAGTGGTGGTCCTTCTTGTGGGCGCGCAGGTGCTCGTTGAGGTCGTTGATCCGCTCGGTCAGCAGCGCGATCTGAACCTCGGCCTTGCCGGTGTCCGCCGGGCCGTGACCGAACTTCTCGACAAGCTCCTGCTTGCGTTCTTGGGTGAGGGACATGCGGCCGCTGAGGCTAGCAGAGTGCGTCAGGAAGGCTCCCGGGCGCAGTGCTCGCGGGTCCGGGCGACGTCCTCGTGCATCTGCTCGACGAGCGCCTCAACGGTCTCGAACCGCCGCTCGCCCCGCAGTCGCGAGACGAAGTCGACCTTCAGGACCTGCCCGTACAGGTCGACGTCCTGGTCGAGCAGGAACGCCTCGACGAGCACCGCGCGGCCGGTCCCGAACGTCGGCCGTACGCCGACGCTGACCGCCGCACAGGCGCCGTCCGCGCGGGCGACGTAGACGCCGTGACCGGGGCAGACGAGCGCCTCGTCGGGCACGAGGTTCGCGGTCGGGAACCCGAGCTCGTGGCCGCGCCGGTCGCCGGTGACGACCTCCCCGCGCAGCTGAAAGGGCGCGCCCAGGAACCTCGCGGCCTGCTCCACCTCCCCCGCGAGGACGAGGCCTCGGATGTGGCTGCTCGAGACGACCTCGCCGTCGACCTCGACGAGCGGAACGACCCGGGTCCCGAAGCGCGGGTCCGCTTGCAGCATCGCGGGATCCCCGGTCGCGCGGTGGCCGAAGCGGAAGTTCTCCCCGACCGAGACGTGCGTGGCGCCGAGCGCCTCGACGAGGATGTCGTCGATGAACTCGCCCGGACTCTGATGCGCGAAGCCGTCGTCGAACGGGATCACGACGAGCTCCTGCACGCCGAGCGCCTCGATCAGCTCGGCCTTCGCCTCGAGGCTCGTGAGCAGCTTGGGCGCGGCCTCCGGGCGCACCACCTGGAGCGGGTGGGGCTCGAACGTCAGCACCGTGTCGTTGCCACGGATGACCTCGCGGTGGCCGAGATGGACGCCGTCGAATTCGCCGACGGCGATCGTCCGAGCCCGAGGCTCGGCGTCCGGAAGCATCGTGACCCGCATCGGCGCGGAAGCCTAGCGAGGGTCGTGCGATGGACCCGTGCCGGTTCATCGTCTGCCAGATCGCGCCGCCCGAGGGGTACTCGAGTGTTGAGGTTCGGCCTCCCCCTGCGTTGGTGACCACTACGACCCGCGGAAGCCTACGATCGGCTTCACGGTGTAGTCGGGGCGGAGCTCCGCCAGAGCGATCAGCCCGTCCCGGTCGGTGAGCCGGACGACGCCGCGGCGGGCCGCCGGCGGTGCCACGACGCTGATCGGGGCGCCGTGGCTGGCGCGGCGGGCGTCGTCGCCGTCGAGCCGGACCTCGGGGATGAACGCGAGCGCGTCGTCGAGCGCTACGACCCGTTCGGGGTCGGCGTCGGCGACGGCGAACGGCCCGATCCGCGTCCGCCGCAGCTGCTCGCAGTACGCGTCGCCGAGGTCGGCGATCAGGCTGCGGACGTACGTGCCACTGGAGCACTCGATCTCGAAGCGGCGGCGCTCGCCGTGGCGTTCGAGCTCGTCGAAGCGGTACACGGTGACCTCGCGCTCGGCGGTCTCGACCTCGACCCCCGCGCGGGCGAGCGCGTACGCGCGGCGCCCGCCGACCTTGACCGCCGAGTACGCCGGCGGCCGCTGGCGGATCGTGCCGGTCGGCAGCGTGAGATCGCCGGTGGGGATCACGCCCGTGTGCGTGATCGCGCCCTCCGGATCGCCGGTGCTCGAGACCGCGCCGAACCGCGCGAGCACGTCGTAGGTCTTCGGCAGCTCCATCAGGAATCGCTGCGCCCGGGTCGCGCGACCGATCAGGACGAGCAGCAGACCGGTGGCGAACGGGTCGAGCGTGCCGGCATGGCCGACCTTCGTGCCGCGAGGCTGGGAGCGACGGACACGGGCGACGACGTCGTGCGAGGTGATCCCTGCCGGCTTGTCGTACACGATGACGCCGGTCATGTCAGATCCGCCGATTCTGGCGAGGTCGCGCCGGAGCGGGGCCGCCTTCACGCGTCGTTGCCGTGAAGCGTCACACGGTTCACGGCAGCTGGTGCGCGACCTCGCTGCGCAGGAACGCGACGAGGTCATCCCAGTCCATCGTCGTCGTGAAGCCGGCGGCCTGCCGGTGGCCGCCTCCGCCCTGCGCTCGGGCGATCGCCGAGACATCGACGCGATCGTCGCTGGCCCGCAGCGACACCTTCCGGCGCGGCGAGCCGTCGCCGTCGCAATCCCCGATCCGGTCGCGGACGAGCGCCGCGACGGCGGTGCCCTGCACCGCGCGCAGATGGTCGACGACGCCCTCGGAGTAGCTCTCCTCGGCGCCCGCCTCGTCGAAGTCCTCGGCCCGCAGCGCCGTGACCGTGAGGCGTCCGTTGTCGTAGCGCTGGACGTTCGCGAGACCGCGTGCGAGCAGCGCGAGCTTCCCGTAGGGGACGCCCTCGTACACGCGGCGATAGATCTCGTGGACATCGACGCCGACCTCGATCAGCTCCGCGGCCATCAAGTGGGCGCGCGGGCCGGTGTTCTCGTACATGAACCGCCCGGTGTCCGTGATCAGGCCGACGTACAGCGCCTCGGCGATCGTGATCGTGGCGGTCACATCGAGCGCGTGCATCAGGTCCCACACGATCTCGGCGGTGCACGACGCGTGCTCGTCGACGAGGTTGACCGTGCCGAAACGCGTGTTGTCGTGGTGATGGTCGATGTTGAGGATGTGCAGCTCCGGGCCGCCGGCGCGCTGCAACGCTTCGGCGGGGTTGCGCTCGAGATTGCCGCAGTCGAGAAACACGATCGTGCGTTGCTCGAGGTCTGCCGGCGGCGTCGTGACAAGGCCGGCGAGCGGGAAGAAGCGGTACTCGTGCGGGAGCGGAAACTCATCGGCGTCGATGAACATCACGCTGTCCTTGCCGAGCGCAGAGAGGATCTGCTGCATCGCGATCAGCGAGCCCAGCGCATCGCCGTCAGGGTTCTCGTGGGTGACGACGACGAGCTTCCGGGAATGCCTGATCTCGCTCAGCACCTGCGCGCGGCTCGAGCGGTCGCCGTTCTCAGCCATTGCTCGAGGGCTCCGTGTCGCCGAGCAGCTCGGTGATCCGCATCCCGCGGTCAACCGAGGTGTCGTATTCGAACGTGAGGGTCGGCGTGTGCTTGAGCGTCAGTTCGGACGCGACGCGGCGCTGGAGGAATCCGTGCGCTGAGCGAAGTCCTTCGAGCGAGGACGCGCGCGCGTCCTCGTCCCCGAGAACGCTCACAAACACGCGCGCGTGGCGCAGATCTGGGCTGGTCTTGACTCCTGTCACGGTTACGAATCCGACGCGGGGATCCTTCAGATCCGACGCGATGACGTCGCTGAGGACAGCGCGCATCGCCTCGTCGACACGCCGCATGCGTCCTGAGCTCATCCTATCCCCCTCCACCTAAAGAAGAGCAAAACGGCCTCGGTCATCCGCGGAGCTCCTCGACCGAGGCGACGAAGCGTTCCACGCGCACGCCGTCGGGGCAGCGCGACTCGAGCCACCGTTCGACATGGTCGACGGCCGCCTCGAGCGCGGTCAGCGAGCCACCGGTGAGAGCGGCCGTCAGCCGTGCCCGCTGCCACAGGTCGTGGTAGCCGGTCTCCGCCACCGTCAGTCCGTGGCGGCCGTGCAGCTGCGACTTGATCGACGAGAGGTCCTTGCGCTTGCTCTTGAGGCTCCCGGCCTCGGGGAAGTGCAGATCGATCGTGAGCACGGCGACGAACCCGCTCGCCGACATCGGCGTGCACCGTCCCCCGGGTCAGACGAGCTCGCGCTCGACCTGCCGGGTGGCGTACGCCTCGAGGACGTCGCCTTCCTTGATATCGGCGAAGTCGCGGAGCACGATCCCGCAGTCGAACCCGGCGGCGACCTCGCGGACGTCGTCGTTGACCCGCCGCAGGCTCGCGATCTCGCCGTCGTAGACGACGGTGCCGTCACGGATCAGGCGGACCTTCGCGCCCCGGGTGACCTTGCCGTCGGTCACATGCGAGCCGGCGATCGTGCCCACGCGCGAAGCGCGGAAGATCTGACGGACCTCGGCCGAACCGAGGGTTTCCTCGACCTCCTCGGGCGCGAGCATGCCCTGCATCGCGCTGCGGAGCTCATCGATCGCGCGGTAGATGACCGAGTAGTGCCGGATCTCGACGCCCTCGCGCTCCGCGACCGCGCGCGCGTCTCCGACCGGCCGCACGTTGAACGCGAGGATGATCGCGTCCGACGCGGCCGCCAGCATCACGTCGGACTCGGTGACCGCGCCCACCGCGCGGCGGATCACGTTCACCGACACCTCGTCCTGCGGAAGCTTCGCGATCTCATCCTCGATCGCCTCGAGTGAGCCCGCGACATCGGACTTCAGGACGAGGTTGAGCTCCTGCACGCCGGACTTGAAGATGTCCTCGAGCGAGACGCGCTTGCCGCTGCGACGGGCGAGCGACTCGGTCTTCAGGCGGGTGGCGCGCTCGCCCGCGAGCTGGCGCGCTCGGCGCTCGTGCTCGACGACGCGGACACGCTCGCCGGCCTCGGGAACGCCGTCGAAGCCGAGCACCTCGACCGGCTCACCCGGTAGCGCCTGCGCGACGCGGTTGCCCATGAAGTCCGACATCGCCCGCACGCGGCCCCAATGGGCCCCCGCGACGAGCGCATCGCCGACCTCGAGCGTGCCGCGCATGATCAGGATCGTCACCACCGGGCCGCGGCCGGGGTCGAGCTTGGACTCGATCACGGTCCCCGACGCGGGCGCGTCCGGGTTGGCGCGGAGCTCCTGAAGCTCGGCCAGCGTCGTGATCGTGTCGAGCAGGTCCTCGAGACCCTGCCTGGTCTTGGCGGAGACGTCGACGAACTCGGTGTCGCCACCCCATTCGACCGGCTGCAGGCCGAGGTTTGTCATCTCGGTGCGCACGCGCGTGGGGTCGGCCCCCTCCTTGTCGATCTTGTTGACCGCGACGAGCATCGGCACGCCGGCGTCCTTTGCGTGATCGACCGCCTCCTGGGTCTGGGGCTTGACGCCGTCGTCGGCCGCGACCACGATCACGGCGATGTCGGCGCCCTTGGCGCCGCGGGCCCGCATCGCGGTAAACGCCTCGTGGCCGGGGGTGTCGAGGAACGTCACGGTCTTGTCGCCGTGGTGGACCTGATAGGCGCCGATGTGCTGCGTGATCCCGCCGGCCTCCCCCTTGGCGACCTCGGTCTCGCGAATCGCGTCGAGCAATGAGGTCTTGCCATGGTCGACGTGACCCATGATCGTCACGACCGGCGCACGCTCGGCCAGATCCTCCTCGGCATCGTGGAACACCGGCTCGGCGACGGTCTCGTCCTCGGAGTGGACGATGTCGACCTCCTTGCCGAGCTCGGAGGCGAGCACGAGGATCGACTCGTCGGACAGCGTCTGGGTGAGCGTCTTCATCTCGCCGAGCGCCATCAGCTTCTTCATCACCTCGGGCACGGGCACGTCGAGATATTCGGCGACGTCCTTCACGGTCGAACCGGAGTTGATCCGGACCGCGTCCGGCTCGGCGACCGCCGTGCGCGACGCTGCAGGACGCGACTCGGCTTCCTCGTCATAGATCCCGCGACGGCGGCGCCCGCGGCGCTGGCGGCGCGGCGGCTGGTTTGACTGCGCGGGCGCGCCCGCGCCCGTTGCGCGGCGCGACGCCTGCGAATCGATCACGACGCGGCGCCTGCCGCCCGCGGCACCGGGTGCGCGCTCGCCCTGGAGCGAGTCGCGGGTCGGTCGCTTGTGGGCGTGCTCGCCGTTGGCGCCTCGGGACGCATCTGCGCCGGCGCCGTCGGTCGCCGCCGACGGTGCTTCCGCCGCTGGTGCGGTCTCGGCGGCCTCCGCGTCCTTGCGCTCGTTCTGCGACGTCGGCTGGGCCGACGCGCCGGTGGCGGTCGCCTTCTCCGAGGTCGATCCCTGCTGCCCGCCGGATGGCCGCGCCGACTGCGTGGCCGGCGACGGCCGCGCGTCCCCATTGCCGAGCACGCGCAGGGCAGCCGCCTCGTCGACACTCGAGGAGGCCGACTTCGCGGAAACGCCCGCGGCGTTCAGCTTGGCGAGTACCTCTTTGGCGGGGAGCCCGCGCTCCTTGGCGATCTCGTGGACGCGTTTATTCATCGGCCTCCAGTTTAGTTCGCCTCAGAAGTGGCTTCAGTCGTCTGCGCTCCCGCGTCGCCGCCATTCTCCGATGCCTCAGCATCGTCGGTCCGCCGCTCGACGTCTCCCACGGCTTCTGGCTCGGCGTCCTCCTGCGAGGCGTCGACCTGGTCGGTGTCCTTGTTCGCAAGCGCCTGGTGGGCCTCGATCCCGCAGTAGCGCGAGCCGGGCAGCGCCGCGTTCGGGCAGCGGCGGCCGTTGGAGAGGATCGCGGCGCAGCGCCCCTGCGCCTCCTCCTGCTCGTAGCCGTGCTCGGCCTCCTCGGCGGCAAACTCGGTCTCCGAGCGAATGTCGATCCGCCATCCGGTGAGCCGCGCCGCAAGCCGTGCGTTCTGGCCCTCGCGGCCGATCGCAAGCGACAGCTGATCGTCGGGCACGATCACCGTCGCCTGCTTGTTCGCGTCGTCGACGAGCACCTCGCGGACGCGCGCGGGGCTCAGGGCCTTGGCGACGAACCGGGCGGGCTCGTCGTTGTAGGGGATGATGTCGATCTTCTCGCCGCGCAGCTCGGACACGACCATCCGCACGCGCGAGCCGCGCGGGCCGACGCACGCGCCGACCGGATCGACCCCGTCGACGTGCGAGACGACCGCGATCTTCGACCGGTAGCCGGGCTCGCGCGCGACGCCGGTGATCTCGACGAGGCCGTCGGCGATCTCCGGGACCTCGAGCTCGAACAGCGACTTGATCAGCTCCGGATCGCGGCGCGAGACGATGATGCTCGGGCCCTTGGTCGAATTCGACACGTCCTTGATGACGGCCTTGATCCGCTGCGAATGGTCATAGCGCTCGCCGTCGACCTGCTCTGACTTCGGCAGCAGTGCCTCGACCCGCTCGCGCAGCTGCACGAGCGTGTAGCGCGAGTCGGACTGCTGGACGATGCCGGTGATGAGCTCGCCGACGCGGTCGCGGTACTCCTCGAACATCATGTCGCGCTCGGCCTCGCGGATGCGCTGCAGGATCACCTGCTTGGCGGTCTGCGCCGCGATCCGGCCGAAATCGTGCGGGGTGACGTCCTCGGTCTCGATCTGGTCCTCGTACTGCTTGAGCTTCTCGAGGTCGATCTCGGGCTCCGGCGGCTCGCGCATCTCCCCCGTCTCAGGGTCGACAGTCGGCTGCTGGTCGGTCGTCGCCTCGATCAGGAGCTGCTCCTCGAGCTCGGGCGGGATCTTCAGCTCCCAGACCTTGAAGTCGCCGCTGTCCCGGTCCATCTCGACCTTCGCGTACGGTGCCGAGCCCGGCGTCTTCTTGTACGCGGACAGCAGCGCGTCCTCGAGCGCCTCCATCAGCTTTTCATGGGAGATGTTCTTCTCCGCGGCGAGCCCTCGCACCGCTTCGACGATTTCACGTGACATGGCTCAGTCTCCGGGGACGAGATTGGTGCGGGCGATTTCCTCATAGGGGATCGTCACGATCCCGCCGCCGGCAGCGATCGTGACATCCGTGTCCGAGGCGCCGACCAGCTCCCCGGTCACGCTCTTGTGGCCCACCACCAGTTGGCCATCCGGGCCAACTGTCGGTGCCGGCGCCTCGCGCAGCCGCACGCGGGCGTGGCGGCCGAGGAAGCGGTTGTAATGCTGGGGCTTGGTCAGCGGGCGGTCCTGGCCGGGCGAGGACACCTCGAGCGCGTAATGCTCGCGGTAGTCGTTCAGGTGCCCGGAGACCCGTTCACACAGGGCGAGCGTCACCCCGTCGGGGTGATCGATGAAGAGGCGCAGCGTCGCGCCGGACATCACCTCAGCGAGCAGCACCTCGACCTCAGGTTCGGCCGTCGCCAGCCTCGCTTCGATCTCTTCGTGAAGTGCGGTCACTGTCTCCTCCATCAACAAAACTCATAAAAAAAAGCGGGCGAGCGCCCACTTCCGGTACTACCACCGGGAAGCGCCCGGCGCCAAAAGCTCTCCCCGGAGGGTAGCACGGGATTGTGAAGGCTTGCGGGGCGTTTCGTGCGAGGCGCGTGGGCGGGTTGCGCGCCGATCGGCCGTGGCCGTCACTGCTCGTGCGACGGGTGAGTGATCGGATGAGCCTCGGTGCGCGGGGGTCCCCCGGTCCCCGAGGGTGCGAACGGCAACGACGTGCACAACGTGAAAAAGTCAGCGGAGGATGCGGACTTTTTCCCCGTAAGCACCGTGGTGGTGCTTATGCGGCAAAACGTTGAGCGCGCCGGCGAGTTTTGCACGTTGTGCCGATGTCGAGCGGGGATCTGCCCACCAGGCCGGAGGCGAGCGGGGATCTGCCCACCAGGCCGGAGGCGACCGCTCCCACCCTGCAACTCAGGTGTTGTCGATCGAGTCGCCGGCGCGGGCTCGGGCGCGGTCGCGGTAGATGCGGTAGTCGCGGCGGCCCGGCTGGAGGCAGGCCGCGAGCGCGAGCGGCTTGCGGGCCTCGGCGTGGCGGCCGAGCAGTTGCAGGCAGCGACCGAGGCAGAACAGCGCGTAGTCGTTGGTGGGGGCGTGGTCGATGATCGCCTCGAACTCGACGGCCGCGTCCTCGTAGTGCTGGGCGTGGAACAGCGCGCGGCCGAGCGCCTCGCGGATCGACATCTTGTCGGGCGCGAGATCGCGCGCGCGAGACAGCGGGATCGTCGCCTGGTGGTTGTGGCCGGCCTCGAGCAGCTCGGTCCCGCGGCGAAAGAGCTCGTAGACATCCTCCATCAGTCGGAGTGTAGGCCCCCCGCCGACGTGCTCCACGGAGCGCTCCAGCGCGGCGGCAGCGCCCACAGCACCCGCAGGCGGCCAAACGCGCCAAGGCCGAAGCGAAGCTCCGTGCGCAGCGCACGGCGCTGCGCCGCGGTCGGCAGCTCGCGCGACCCGGCGAAGCGCAGCATGCGGATCGAACGGACGTACTGTGCGGCCAGCGGCGAGTCGCGGAAGCGGTGCTCGAGCGCCGCGAGCGTCACGCCGTCACGCAGCGGCCGGCCGGAGCGCGACAGCGCGCGTTCGAGCTCCGCGAGCAGTTGCTCGGAGTCCGGGTCGCGGAATCGAACGCACAGGCGGATCACGAGCGCGAGGATGACGAGCAGCAGAGCCAGCACGACCACGATCGGCGCGACCGAGGTCCCGCCGGCGTGCTTGGCAACCGCGGTCGCGCCCGTCGCGGGAATCTGCTCCGGCTTGCGGACCGGGCGCGCGGTCGGCGGCGCGGCGGACTGGCCGGCCTTGAGGATCGGGGGCGGCAACTGTCCGCCGCGCGCCGGCGCTGACGCCGGCGTCGGATCGAACCGCACCCAGCCGTACGTCGGGAACCACGCCTCGACCCAGGCGTGCGCATCGAGGTCGGACACGACGTACACGCCGCGGGCCTTGTCGTACGTGCCGGTCGTAAACCCGGTCGACACGCGCGCGGGGATCCCGCCCATCCGCAGCAGCAGCGCCATCGCACCGGCGAACTGCTGGCAGTACCCGATCTTGTCCTTGAACAGGAACGTCTCGATCGGGTCCGCGCTCGGTGCGGGGTTCTCGTTGTACGAGTACCCGTGCGCAAGGTAATTCGTGACGCGCCTGACGAACGCATACGGCGTCGCGGCGTATTTCTCGAGGCGCCGTGCGAGCCGGTAGGCGCGGGCGTACGGCGACGCGTCGAGCGCCGCGACCCCGCCGATTCCGGGGATGCCCGCTGTGTTCTGCGGCGGCACGTGCGAGCCAAACGCGGCGAACAGCACGCGGTCATCGGGCAGCCCGACCGGCGAGAGCTCGATCGTCAGATAGGCCTGCAGGGCGGCCGCCGAGTAATGGGCCCCGGCGGCCGCGAGCTCGGCGTCGGTCGGATGCGGCGAGTACGTCGTGATCCGGTAGCTGTCTCCGGGCTGCAGGTCCGAGGTCACGGCCCACGTCCCTGCGGCGACGCCCGTCACGAACGGCTGCGACAGGTCCTGCGGCGCAAACGAGAAGCCGGCGCCGATCAGCTGGCTCGTGCGCATCGCGCGCAGGGTCACCTGGATCGTCTGCTCGTACTTCGCCACCTGCTGCGGGTCCGGCGGCGGTGGTTGGTCTCCGTAGTCGGTCGATCCCTGGGTCCAGCCCCGGCCGTTGAACAGATCGAGGTTCTCGGTCTTCCAGTAGTCGGCGCGCTGCGCCTTGACCTCGAGGACCTGACGGCCGGCGCGCGGCCAGTTGAGCGGCCCGTAGCGCTGCGACCAGTCGAACGTGTCGACGTGGGCCGGCGCGAATCCGCCGGCGATCGAGTGGACGTCGAACCACGCTGAGTGCCGGTCGAGCGCCGGCGCCGCGATCATCGCGGCGGCGCCGGCGAGCGCGGCGATCCCGATCGCGAGCGGCGTGTCGCGCCGGGGGATCCGATCGCCCCACACAAACGCCGCGAGCAACGCGAACAGGATCAGCCCGTGGACGTAGGCGTATGACGGTCGCGCCAGCGTCGAGGGCACGATCGCGAGCACGACGAGCGGCAACGCGGCCGCGGCGCGCCGGAACTCGCTGAGCGGGCGGGGCGCAAAGCACACCATTAGCGCCGCGTCGAGCAGCAGGACCGCAGCGCCGAGGACCATCACCATCCGCAGCCATTCGTTGATCCCGGTGTAGGGCACGAACGACTGCGGAATCGCCGAGATGCCCTGATCGATCGCGTCCGCGGTCACCGCGATCCGCACGTGGCGCACCCAGGAGAACGGAATTCCCGACAGCGGGAAGATCGCGATCATCGCGATCACCGCGGCGATCAGCGCAAGCGGCCGGCCGCGCTCGCGCAGCTCGCGGCACGGACCCGCGATCAGCAGCGCGACCGCGACGAGCCCGAGCAGCCGCACGACCGGCGCCGGGCTGAGCATCGTTCCCCACCGCAGTGCGCCGTACAGCGCGAGCCCGCCGAACGCGACGAGCCGCACGACCGGCCGCTCCGTCGGCCGCAGCTCCGAGCGAGGACGCGACTCGCGGATGCCATGCGCATCGAGGACGGCGACCTGCGCGCCGGTGCTCATGCCGCCCGCTCCCCGGTGAGAGCGCCGCGCGCACGAATCGCGTACCCGCGGCAGCCGGCCACCTCGAAGCTCAGCGCGGTGCTCGTGCGGTGCGCGAGCGCGGCCGGGACGACCAGCACAAGCGCCGCGCCGCCGGCGCCCGTGAGCGCCGGCGGCAGCCGCTCGAGCGACTGCGCGGCGACGTAGAACATCGGGCCGAACCGCGCGCCGGGAGTGAGGATCGGCGGCCGCGCCGTGGAACCCCCTTCGACGAGGGCAAGCCGAGCATGCAGCGCGGGCCAGCTCACGAGATCGGGCTCGACCGCGACCGTGCGGCGCTCGCCGGGCAGCAGCAGCCGGCAGCCGCCCCGCCGCGCAAGCTCGAGGGTCAGCGACGCGGCGGCGCGCACGGCCGCATCGAGGTGCTCCTCCGGACCGGCGTTGCGCGCGTCGAGCACGACCAGCGGACGCGTGTCACCGTCGGCGCGCAGGCGTCGTTCGAGCAGGCCGGCTCCGCGGGCGAATGCGGCCCAGTGGATCCGCGACGCCGGCGTGCCGGGCCGGTAGGGCCGCAGCCCGTCGATGTCGACGGCCGCGAATGGTTCGTCGACCGGACGCGCGCTTGCGCCCTCCGCGCGCTGGCCGCGGTCGCGCGCCGTCCAGCGCACCGGCTCGACCCGGGGCAGCACGAGCAGCTCCTGCACCGCGCCGATCCCGGGGCGCGACGTGCTCGCGAGCTCCAGCATGTCGCGAACGACAAGCCGCGGCGGCGCGAGCCTCCGCAACCCGCGCCGGGGGAAGCGCGCGACGACGCGCACGTCCGCCTTGGCGCCGCCGGTGATGATCGACAGCGGCCGGCTGAGGGACACCGGCGTCCCGGCGAGCGGGTCGAGCACCTCGCCGCCGGGCAGCCCGAGCGGGCCGCGGCGGACCTCGATCATCGCCTCGACGGGCTCTCCCTCGATCACGCGCTCGGCGAGCAGGCGGCGCTGGACGGTCGCGCTCTGCGCGCTTGCCCACACCCACAGCGGCGTGACCGTGCCGAGCAGGATGAACGCGACGCCGGGCACGAATAGGGACGCCGCGTCGAATGTGAACGCCGCGAGCGTGAGCAGGACCCCCGCGAGGGCAACCGCCGCTGCTCGCCGCATCCAGCTCACAGCGCGCTCACCGAGGCGACGGCGTCGGCGATCACATCCTGCGCGGCCGTGCGCGGATACTCGGGAGCCATCACAAGGCGGTGGCTGAGGACCGGCTGGACGAGCGCCTGCACGTCGTCGGGGAGCGCGTGGTCGCGCCCATCCATCATCGCGTGCGCCTTGGCGGCGCGCAGGAGCATCAGCCCCGCGCGCGGGCTGGCACCGAGATCGACCCTGGGATCCTCCCGCGTGCGCCACAACAGGCGCACGACGTAGTCGCGCAACGGCTCGGATGCGTTCACGCGCGTGGCGGCGTCCTGCGCCGCGAGCACCTCGGCCGCGGTCGCGACGGGCGCGAGCTCCTGCACCTTGTCGCCGGCCTCGTGGTCGGCCAGCATCCCGGCCTCGGCGCGGCGGTCGGGATAGCCGAGCGAGATCCTCACCATGAAACGGTCGACCTGCGCCTCCGGCAGCGGGTAGGTGCCCTCGTATTCGATCGGGTTCTGCGTTGCGAGCACCAGGAACGGGCGCGCGAGCTCGTGCGTCTGGACGTCGACGGTGACGCGGCGCTCCTGCATGCACTCGAGCAAGCCCGACTGCGTCTTCGGCGACGCGCGGTTGATCTCGTCGACGAGAACGATGTTCGCGAACACCGGGCCTGGGCGGAACTCGAAGCGCTGCTCGCGCTGGTCGTAGACGTTGGTCCCGACGACGTCGGCGGGGAGCAGGTCCGACGTGCACTGCACGCGCGCGAACTGGCAGTCGATCGAGCGGGCGAGCGCCCGGGCGAGGGCGGTCTTGCCGACGCCGGGGTAGTCCTCGATGAGCACGTGCCCCTCCGCGAGCAGCGCCACGAGCACGTGTTCGAGCGTCTCGGGCCTGACCTGGACGGCGCGCGCGACGTTGAGCGCGAGCCGGCGGGCGATCGCCGCGTAGGCCTCAGCGTCCTGCGGTGCTACCCGCGCCTGCTCGGGCGGCTCCATCCACTACCTCCCTGGTCGTCGCACGCAGCCGCTGCACCTCGTCGAGCACGGCGCCGGCAACCCGCTGCTTGCTCGCGCGCGGGATATGGCGCGGCTCGTGATCGGCTGTGAGGATCGTCACCTCGTTTTCGTTGACGTCGAATCCGATTCCGGGCTTCCCGACGTCGTTGACGACGACCGCGTCGAGTCGCTTGCGCTCGAGCTTGCCCTGGCCGTACGCGACGGCGCCGGGACCGTGCTCGGCGGCGAACCCGACGAGCACCTGGCCGTCGGTCCGCCGCTGGGCAAGGCCGCTCAGCACGTCCTCGGTCGGCTCGAGCTCGATCGTCGGGCGGGCGGGCATCTCAGTCTTCTTCAGCTTGGCGGCGGCCGGGTTGGCGGGACGGAAGTCGGCGACCGCCGCCGCCATCAGCAGGACGTCGCAGGCGTCGAACTCCTGGGCGCAGGCGTCCGCGAGCTCGGCGGCGGTGGTGACGCGCAGCGTGCGAATCCCGGGCGGCGGGTCGATCGCGACGTTCGCCGCGATCAGCGTCACCTCGGCGCCACGGCGTGCCGCCTCTCCCGCCAGCGCGAGGCCCATCCGCCCCGAGGAGCGATTGCCAATGAAGCGGACGCTGTCGATCGGCTCGCGGGTCCCGCCGGCGGTCACGAGCACGTGCAGTCCCGACCACGAGCCTCGCTCGCGGTGCCCCGTCGGCGGCGTCAGCATCGCCTCGCACGCGGCGAGCAGCTGCTCGGGCTCGGCGAGGCGTCCGATCCCCTCCTCGCCGTAGGAGGCCAGCTCTCCCTCGCCCGGTGCGATCACGGTGACGCCCCGGCTCGCGAGCAGCTCGAGGTTCGCCTGCGTCGCCGGGTGCAGGTACATCCGGTTGTTCATCGCCGGGGCAACCGCCACCGGGCAGGCCGCCGCGAGCGCCGCTGTGCACAGGAGGTTGTCGGCGTGGCCGTGCGCGAGCTTCGCGATCGTGTTCGCCGTCGCCGGCGCGATCAGGTAGACGTCCGCGCGCTCGACGAGCGCGAGATGGCTGATCGGCGCGCGCTCGGGCGCGGCCTCGCCGGGATACGAGCCGCGCGCCGGGTCGGGCTCGAACTCGCTCACGAGCACGGGCGCCCCGGTGATCGCCTCGAACGACGCCTTACCGACGAACCGCTCGCTCGTCGGCGTCTGGATGACGCGCACCGCGTGGCCCGCCTTGACGGCGAGCCGCACGGTCTGGAGCGCCTTGTAGGCCGCGATCCCGCCGCTCACGCCGATGAGCAACCGGGCCATGGCTTCGCTGCTGCCGCGCGGCTCCTGCGACGCCTACCGGTAGTGGTACTTCAGCTTGCCCTGCGCGACTTCCTCGAGGGCGATCGTGAGGTAGTTCTTCGAGCGCGTGTCGACCATCGGCGGCGGAAACTCGTCAAACGTGCCCTCGCCGAGGTTGTGGTAGTACGAGTTGATCTGCCGCGCGCGCTTGGCGGCGACGATCACGCTCGCGTAGTCGGAGTCGACGTGGTCGAGCAGCTTGTCGATGCGGGGAGAGATCAAGTCTTCGGTCCTTTGAGGTCGGAGGTTGCATTTAGGTTAGCGAGCGGCGCCTCTCGCGGCGCCCCGCTCTGTGCCGCCTCATGCCTTCGCCAGCTCATCGCGCACGATCCGCTCGAGCTCGTCGGTGGCGTCCTCGAGGCGATCGTTGACGACGACGTACGCGAACTCCGGCTGCGCCTCGAGCTCGCGCTCGGCGGTCCGCATGCGCTCGTCGACCTGCTCGGGTGTGTCGGTGCCGCGCCCGACCAGCCGCGCCCGCAGCGCCTCCCGTGACGGCGGCGCGATGAACACCGCAATCGCCTCGGGCATCGCCGCGCGGACTTGGCGAGCGCCCTGCACCTCGATCTCGAGCACGACCGGGACCCCGTCCGCGAGCCGGCGCTCGAGCTCAGGGCGCAGGGTGCCGTAGCGGTTACCCGAGTACACAGCGTGCTCGACGAAATCCCCGGCGCCGACGTGGCGCTCGAATTGCCCGGGCGTGAGGAAGTGGTAGTCGACCCCGTCGTGCTCACCCGGACGCGGTGCGCGCGTCGTGGCCGACACCGACAGCTCGAGCTGCGGGACGCGCTCGAGCAGGCCGCGGATCAGCGTTCCCTTCCCCACCCCAGACGGACCGGTGATGACGAACACCTCGGCCACTGTCTGGGGTGGGGACGCGGAGGATTCCGCCCGCGCTATCGGCGACGCATCAGCGCGACAAGTTCTGTGCGCTGGCGCTGCGAGAGCCCACCGATCGTCTTACTCGGCGAGATCCTGCACTGAGTCAGGATCTTGTTCACCTTGACTCGGCCGTACTTCGGCACGGCGAGCAGCAGGTCAAACACCTTGGCGGTCTCGAGGTACTCGGGTGGCTGGAGCAGAAGCTCATGAATCGGCTGACGACCAGCCTTGAGATCGCGCTTGAGCTGGGCCCGGCGGCTGCGGATGTCATTGGCGCGCTGGAGTGCCTCCATTCGCTGCACGAGAGAGCGCTCCGGCGCAGCGATTGGCTTAGGGGGCGATTCGCTGACCGGCGGCATGGGCGGCGACTATACATCTTGGACACAGCCGATCAAGACAAATCGGCCCAATTCGAGTGGACCTCAAGTTGAGGTCGAGCGATGTCGAGGATGGTTACGGTAATAAACCCTGTTTGCAGGGGGTTTTGTGTGCTGTTAGCAAATAACGCCCCGGAAAGTCGGATTTTACGTCTCGGCGGCCCCGCACAAACGTGGTTTTCCGCTGTTTGCGGTGAGCCGCGCTAGCTCGCTCGCAATCCTCGAGGCAGCGGCCGGATCTCGGAAGCTCTCGGTTCCGACCGCGACGAGATTTGCGCCCGCGCGCAGCAGATCCAGTGCGTCCTGGCCGCGCCCGACGCCACCCATCCCGACGATCGGAATCTCGACGGCCTGGCGGACCGCGTGAACCTGCGCGAGCGCGACCGCCCGGACCGCCGGCCCCGACACGCCGCCGGTGATGCCCCCGAGCCACGGCTCGCCACTGCGAGGATCAAGCGCCATGCCGCGAATCGTATTGATCAGCGACAGCGCGCTCGCCCCCGCTGCCTGCGCTGCCGCCGCGACCGCCGGCACGTCGGTGGCGTTCGGCGTCAGCTTGACGATCAGGGGCTTGCCCGTGAGCGGGCGCACGTGGTCCAGCAGCGCGGAGATCTCCCGCGGCTCAGCACCCATCATCAAGCCGGTCTTCACGTTCGGACACGAGACGTTGAGCTCGAGCGCCGCGACCTCCGCGCGCTCGGCGAACGCGCTGACGAGTTCGGCGACCTCCTCGCGGCTGAAGCCCATCACGTTGACGATCAGCGGCACCGGCAGCGACGCGAGCCTCGGCAGGTCCTCACGCAGATAGCCCTCGAGCCCCGTGTTCGGCAGCCCGATCGAGTTGATCATGCCGCCCGCCAGCTCCCACAGGCGTGGTGGCGGATTGCCTTGGCGCGGCGCGACCGTGACGGTCTTCGACACGAACGCCGCGAACGGGAAGTGCGCGATCAGCTCCTCGCCGAAGGCGCCCTGCGCGGCGATCGCATCGAATGTCCCGGAGCCGTTGATGATCGGGTGCGCGAGCCCGATCCCGCAGAAGTCCACGGCCGTCAATGGCCCGCTCCCGCAACGAGCGCCGTCGCGAGGCGCGCGGCGTCGAGCACCGGACCGTCGACGCACAGTCGGATGTAGCCATTCCTCGTCGGCACGACGCAGCCGAAGCAGGCGCCGTAGCCGCACGCCATCCCCGACTCGAGCGCGAGTTGCGCGGGCACGCCCCGCTCCGCACACAGGCTCCGGACCGCCTCGAGCATCGGCGGCGGCCCGCAGGCGTACACCTCGACGTGGCCGTCCTCGTCGATCGCGTCGAGCAGCAGGTCCGTGACGAGCCCGCCGTGCCCGGCGCTGCCGTCATCGGTGGCGATGCGGGCCGGGTCGCCGAACAGGGCGGCTCCGGCCGCATGGGCCGCGTCGCGGAACCCGAGCAGCGTGAGCGCCGGAAGCTCGAGCTGGTCCTGCAGGATCGCCAGCGGTGCGATCCCGACGCCGCCCCCGACGAGCAGCGGCCCCCGGCCCTCCCGGGGTTGGGCGTAGCCCAACCCCAACGGCCCGACCAGCAGCAGCTCGTCATCGGAGCCGAGCTCGCACAGCCGGTTGGTCCCGGGCCCGACATCCTCGATCAAGAACTGCAGCTCGTCGGTCGGATCCGGGGCTCTCAGGACGCTGAACGCGCGCGGCAGAAACGGCCGCTCCGCTTCCCCGCCGCCCCATCGCGCCGCCGCGCTCAGCATGTAGAACTGGCCCGCCTGCGGCCGCGGACCGGCGCTGTCACGGCAGTGCAGCACGGTATAGGCGCCGTAGCGCTCGCGGGCGGTGATCGGGACGGCGCGCCGTCCGAATGGTGCGGTGACCCTCAAGGCACCTGTGAGGTCCGCGCGTGGGCGTGGATCTCCTGGAGCGAGAGCACCTCCGGCTCGCCCCGCCGGGCTGCGGCGATCGCGCGGGCCGCGGCGATCCCCCCTGACATCGTCGTGATACACGGGATCCCGCGGGCGATCGCGGCGGAGCGGATCTCGTAGCCGTCGGTGCGGGCCCCGGTGCCGACCGGCGTGTTGATCACGAGGTCGACCTCGCCGCGCTCGATCCAGTCGACCACGTGCGGCGACCCCTCGCCGATCTTGTTGATCGGCTTCGCCGGGATCCCCATCCGGTGCAGTGCCTGCGCCGTGCCCCGCGTCGCGATGATCTCAAAGCCGAGGTCGTGCAGCGTCGTCGCGATCCCGGTCGCGGCCGGCTTGTCGCCGTCGGCGACCGTCAGGAACACGGTGCCGGAGTTCGGCAGCCGCGCGCCGGCGGCGGCCTGCGCCTTCGCAAACGCCGTCGGGAAGTCGCGCGCGATGCCCATCACCTCACCGGTCGAGCGCATCTCGGGCCCGAGCAGCGCGTCGGCGCCGGCGAAGCGGTCGAACGGGAGCACGACCTCCTTGACACACACATGACCGTTCGTCGTGGTCGGCGGCAGGCTGAGGTCGGCGACCCGCTCGCCGAGCATCACCCGGCAGGCGAGCTTCGCGAGCGGCAGCCCGATCGCCTTGGAGACGAATGGCACGGTCCGCGAGGCGCGCGGGTTGGCCTCGATCACGTGCAGGCCCTCGTCGTGGATCGCGAATTGGACGTTGATCAGGCCGACGACGCCGAGCGCCTTCGCGATCCCACTCGTCTGCTCGGAGATGAGCGCGAGCATCTCGTCGCCGAGCGCGTGCGGGGGAAGCACGCAGGCCGAGTCGCCCGAATGGATCCCCGCCTCCTCGACGTGCTGCATGATCCCGGCGATCCATACGTCGCTGCCGTCACACAGCGCATCGACGTCGACCTCGATCGAGTCCTCGAGGAAGCGATCAAGGTAGATCGTGCTGGACTGCGCGCCGACGCGGTCGAGGTAGTCCTTCAGCCCGGAGACGCTGTAGACGATCTCCATCGCGCGGCCGCCGAGCACGTAGCTCGGCCGGACGAGCAGCGGGAAGCCGACCCGCGGCGCGATCTCGAGCGCCTCCTCCTCGGAGCGGGCAGTCGCGTACGGCGGGGCCTTGTAGCCGAGACGGTCGAGCAGCGGACCGAAACGCGAGCGATCCTCCGCGAGGTCGATCGCCTCGATGCCGGTGCCGAGGATGTTCAGGCCCGCCGCGTGCAGTCCGGCGGCGAGCTTCAGCGGCGTCTGGCCGCCGAACTGGACGACGACCCCCTCGGGCTTCTCGACCTCGCAGACGCCGAGCACGTCCTCGAGCGTGAGCGGCTCGAAGTACAGGCGGTCGGAGGTGTCGTAGTCCGTGGAGACGGTCTCGGGGTTGCAGTTGATCATGACCGCGTCGCGGCCCAGCTCGCGCACGGTCTGGGCGGCGTGGACGCAGCAGTAGTCGAACTCGATTCCCTGCCCGATCCGGTTCGGCCCCGAACCAAGGATCACGACGCTCGCGCGATCGCCGCGGCGCACCTCGTGCCGCGGGGTGGGTGGGATCGTATTCCCCGGCCGCTCCCAACCGGAGTAGTAGTACGGCGTGCGGGCGGCAAACTCGGCGGCGCACGTGTCGACGGCCTTGAACGTCCGCTCGCCCGCGAACGGTGCCTCCGGATCCGCGATCAGCTCGGCGAACTCGTTCAGAAACCACGGGTCGATGCTCGTGAGCCGGTGAAGCTCGTCGATCGCGACCCCCCGGCGCAAGGCCTCGAGGACATGGTCGAAGCGCTCGGCTCCGGGCTGCTGGACGAGCGCGATCAGTTCCTCATCGGAGTGCGCAGCGCTTGGCCTGGCGTCAAGCTCGCGCGAGCGCAACGCCTTCGCGAACGCCTGCGCGAACGTGCGGCCGATCGCCATCGCCTCGCCCACGGACTTCATGTGCGTGGTGAGCCCGGGCTCGGCGCCCGGAAACTTCTCGAACGCGAACCGGGGCCACTTGACGACGCAGTAGTCGATCGCGGGCTCAAAGCTCGCGGGCGTCGCTCGCGTGATGTCGTTCGGGATCTCCTGCAGCGTGTAGCCGACTGCCAGGCGCGCGGCGATCTTCGCGATCGGGAAGCCGGTCGCCTTGCTCGCGAGCGCGCTCGAGCGCGACACTCGCGGGTTCATCTCGATCACGACGATCTCGTCGGTCGTCGGGTTGACGGCGAACTGAACGTTCGAGCCGCCGGTCTCGACCCCGACCGCGCGGATCGCCGTGATCGCCTGGTCGCGGAGCGCCTGGTACTGCTTGTCGGTGAGCGTCTGCTGCGGGGCGACGCAGACGCTGTCGCCGGTGTGAACCCCCATCGGGTCCAGGTTCTCGATCGAGCAGACGATCACGACGTTGTCGGAGCGGTCGCGCATCACCTCGAGCTCGAACTCGCCCCAGCCGAGCACGGACTCCTCGATCAGGACCTGGCCGATCGGCGAGGCCTTCAGTCCGCGACCGACGACGCGCTCGAGGTCTGCCTCGGTGCGCACGACCCCTCCCCCGCTACCGCCCAGCGTGAACGCCGGGCGCACGATCAACGGCAGGCCCACATCGTCAAGCGCGGCACGGGCGTCGCCGACCGTGTGGGCGATCGCGCTGCGCGGCACGCGCAGCCCGGCAGTCGTCATCGTCTCGCGGAACCGCTCGCGATCCTCGGCGCGGTCGATCGCGTCGTAGTCGGCGCCGATCAGCTCGACGCCGTAATGCTCGAGCGTGCCGTCTTCGTGGAGCGCTTTGGCCAGATTGAGCGCCGTCTGGCCGCCGAGCGTCGGCAGCAGGGCGTCGGGCCTCTCGCGCTCGATCACCCGGCGCAGCGGTCCCGGCAGCAGCGGCTCGACGTACGTCGTCGTCGCGACGTCGGGGTCGGTCATGATCGTCGCGGGGTTGGAGTTGACGAGCACGACCTCGTAGCCCTCCTCCATCAGCACCCGGCAGGCCTGCGTGCCCGAGTAGTCGAACTCGGCGGCCTGCCCGATCACGATCGGGCCCGAGCCGATCAGCAGGATCTTCTCGAGATCCTCACGCTTTGGCATCGGCGATCTCCTCGACGAACCGGTCGAACAGGTACAGCGCGTCGTGAGGTCCGGGGCAGGCCTCGGGGTGGTACTGCACGGTTGCACCCTGGACGTCGTCGAGTCTGAGCCCTTCCACGGTGCGGTCGTAGAGGTTGATATGGGTGAGTTCGGCGGCGCCGAACTCGGTTTCCCAGCGGACGGGCTCGTCAGTGTCGATCGTCTTCGTGCCGCCGGGACCGAGCACGGCGAACCCGTGGTTCTGGCTCGTGATCTCGGTGCGGCCGGTGGTCAGATCCTTGACCGGATGGTTGGCGCCGTGGTGGCCGAACGGCAGCTTGTACGTCTCGAGGCCGACGGCGCGGCACAGGAGCTGGTGGCCGAGGCAGATTCCGTACACGGGCTTGCGTCCGACCAGATCGCGCACGGTGGCGACGATGTAATCGAGCGCGGCGGGGTCGCCGGGACCGTTGGCGAGGAAGATCGCGTCGGGGTTGTTGCCGAGTAGCTCGCTCGCGGTCGCCGTGCACGGGTGCAGCTCGATCGTGACGCCACGCTCGCGCAGGTTGCGGAGGATCGAGAGCTTAACCCCCGTATCGATCATCGCGATGCGCGGACCGGGAGCATCGGATTCAAGGACGACCATCTCCCGCGGCGTGACCTCGCGGGCGAGGTCGCGACCCGCCATCGACGGCTCGGCGGCGATCAGCTCGTGTGCGCGCGCTTCGGGGAGCGACGCAGGGAACAGGCCGCCCTTCATCGCGCCCTGATCGCGGATGTGGCGGACGAGCGCGCGGGTGTCGAGGTCGGTGATCGCGGGGATCCCGCAGTCCGTCAGCCACGAGAGCCATCCCCGTTCCGCGCCCGGCGCGTCCTCGCGGTCGACGCCGGCGCGCATGATCGCGGCGCGCGCGTGGATTCGGTCTGACTCCATCGCCTCGGCGCTGACGCCGTAGTTGCCGATCATCGGGCAGGTGAAGGTGAGCAGCTGACCGGCGTAGCTCGGGTCGGTCATCGCCTCCTGGTAGCCGGCCATCGACGTCGTGAACACGATTTCCCCAACAGCCGCATGACCGTCGGCGCCGCACGCGATCCCGTCGAGGCGCGTCCCGTCCTCGAGCAGCACGTAGGCGGTCGCGTCGCTCATGACCGGCTGAGCGCGCCGCGGTGATCGAGTTGCGCTGCCTTGAACGCGACGCTGCCGGCGGCGATCGTCAGGCGCACCCGGCCGTGGAGGGTGCGGCCGTGGAAGCAGCAGTTCTCCGAGCGGCTGACGTACCCGTCCGCGCCGACCTCGAACCTCGCGCCGAGGTCGACCAGGCAGATGTTGGCCGGCTCGCCCGAGGCGATCCGCGGCGTCGGCAGGCCGTACAGCGCCGTCCCGGATGTGAGCCGATCGATCACGACGTCGAGCTCGAGCTCGCCGGGGAGCACGACCTCGGTGTAGATCGCCGAGAACGCGGTCTCGAGTCCGGTCGTGCCCAGCGATGCCTGCTCGAACGGGACCTCCTTCTCGTGGCGGGCGTGCGGTGCGTGATCGGTCGCGATGCAGTCGATGACGCCGTCACGCAGTGCCTGCACGAGCGTGTGCCGGTCGCGTTCGGAGCGCAGCGGCGGGTTCATCTTGAAGCGGCTGTCGAGCGTGCGCACGATGTCGTCGGTGAGCGTGAGGTGATGCGGAGTGACCTCGCCGCTGACGTTGATGCCGGCCTCCTTGGCGGCGCGCAGCGCCTGCACCGATTCGATCGCGGACAGGTGCTGGAAGTGCACACGCGCGCGCTCGTAGCCGGCGAGTGCGGCGTCGCGCGCAATCATCGTCGACTCCGACACCGATGGGATCCCCGCGAGCCCGAGCCGGGCCGACACCGCCCCCTCGTGCATCACCCCGTCGCCTGACAGCGCCGGATCCTCCTCATGGAGGGCGATCACGCCGCCGCACAGATGTTGGTATTGCAGCGCTTTGCGCAGGATGCCGGCCGAGACGACCGGCTTGCCGTCGTCGGTGAACCCGAGTGCGCCCGCATCCCGCAGCTCCGCCATCTCGGTGAGCTCCTGGCCCCCGAGCCCGCGCGTGATCGCGGCCAGGAACCCCGTCGGCACCTGCGCTGAGCGGTTCGCCGTGTCGACGAGCGAGCGCAGGATCGCCGCGTCGTCGACGATGGGATCGGTGTTCGGCATCGCGATCACCGCGCAGAAACCGCCCGCCGCGGCGGCGGCCGTGCCGGTCGCGATGTCCTCCTTGTACTCCTGGCCCGGGGTGCGCAGATGGACGTGGGGATCGACGAACGCGGGGAACGCGTGCAGCCCGGTCGCGTCGATCGTCTCGACGTCGCCGCCGGGCGCGCTCAGCGAGTTCGGCGGGCCGAGCCCGGCGATCTGGCCGTCGCGGATGAGGATGTCGTGGGGGTCGTCGATCGCACTGCGAGGGTCGAGCACCTGGGCGTTGCGGAGCAGCACGTCCGCCTGTGGCAGCTCGCGGCAGAAGAGTCGGTCGTCGTGTCGTGCGTATGTGCTCATGCTCATGCCGCCGCCGCCAGCGCGGGAGCGCCCGCGAGCAGTTCGTAGAGGACCGCCATCCGCACCGCGACTCCGGCCTTCACCTGCTCGCCGATCAGGGCCTGCGGCGAGTCGATCGCATCGGCGGACAGCTCGACGCCGCGGTTGACCGGGCCGGGATGCATCAGCAGCTGGCCGGGCCGCAGCCGCGCGGTGTCGATCTGGTAGCGGACGGCGTACTCGCGCAGCGACGGGACGAACGAGTCGTGCATCCGCTCGAGTTGCATCCGCAGCACGTAGACGACGTCAGCCTCGTGGATCCGGTCGAGCGTCGGCGTCGCGGCGCACCCGAGCGCCTCGATTTCCCGGGGGATCAGCGTCGGCGGCCCGCAGACGGTGACCTGCGCCCCCATCCGCTGGAGCGCGAGGATGTTCGAGCGGGCGACGCGCGAGTGCAGGACATCGCCGACAATCCAGATGTTGGCCCCGTCGAGTGCCCCGAGCCGGCGTCGCAGCGTGTAGACGTCGAGCAACGCCTGGGTCGGGTGCTCGTGCTTGCCGTCGCCGGCGTTGATCACGCTGGCGGGCGACCAGCCGGCGACGAGCTGAGCCGCGCCGGCGTGCGGCGAGCGGATCACGATCGCGGCTGGGTCGTACGCCGAGAGCGTCTGCACCGTGTCCTTCAGCGACTCGCCCTTGTCGACTGCGGAGCCGGCGCTGCGGATGCTGACGACGTCGGCGCTCAGGCGCTTGGCTGCGAGCTCGAACGATGAGCTCGTTCTCGTGGATGCCTCGTAGAAGAGGTTGACAACGGTCCGGCCTCTGAGCGCCGGGACCTTCTTGATCTCCCGGCCCGAGACCTCCGCGAAGGACTCGGCACGGTCGAGGATCCGCTCGATTCCGTGACGGTCGAGATCCTCGATCGAGATCAGGTGACGGGATACGCGTACGCTCATGAAGCCTCCGTCTTGGGCTGCGCTACTGGGACGATCGTCACCTCGTCATGACCGTCGATCTCCTCGACGCGGACGTTGACCCGCTGGTCCTGCGAGGTGGGCAGGTTCTTGCCGACATAGTCCGGCCGGATCGGAAGCTCGCGGTGGCCGCGGTCGATCAGCGTCGCGAGTTGGACGCGCGCGGGGCGGCCGTAGTCGAAGATCTCGTCGATCGCCGAGCGCACGGTGCGTCCGGTGTAGAGCACGTCGTCGACGATCACGATCGTCCGACCGTCGACCGGGAAGTCGAGCTGGGTCGCGTGGACGACCGGGTGCGGCGGGCGGGTGGCAAGGTCGTCGCGGTAGAAGGAGATATCGACGAAGCCGAGCGGCACGCCCTGGGAGAGCAGCTCGCTCGTCAGCGCGTGCAGTCGTTGCGAGAGCACGGCGCCCCGGCGGTGGATCCCAACAAGCGCAATCGACCCGTCCGGGTTCTTCTCAACGATCTCGTGCGCGATCCGCACGAGCGTGCGGCGCATGTCATCGCGGTCAAGGACGACCGTAGTGGATTGCAACGCGCTCCTTCCTGGCCTCGCTGGACCTGGTTAAAGGGGCCGACTCGAAGGAGCGTAGCAGCGGGTCCGGCGGTTATGTCTCCTTGACGCCGCTGCCTCCCGGAACGCGGTGGACTTCCGTGCCCCTTGCCCGGCCTGTCGGAACCTGGCCGAGAACGCACCATATCTTTGTCTGCTTTTCGCCAGGTCCCGCTTGAGCGGGGGGCTATGGCGACTCCGCGACGCGTCTGTAGAGGACGTGGTCGAGGCCCGCGTGCACGATTTCGCGTTCGTAGACGAACCCGGCCTTCTCCATCACCCGCCTCGAGGCGACGTTGTCCGGGAGCGTGAACGCGACGATCTGCGCGAGACCGAGATCGTCGAACGCGAGCGCCACGGACGCGTGCGCAAGCTCGGTCGCGAGACCCTGGCCCCAGCGGTCGGGGATGATCGCCCACCCCACTTCGACCTCGTCGCTGCCGGCGACGAACGTGTGCTGCAGGCCGCCGCGGCCGACCATCTCGCCGGTGGCGCGGTCGCGCAGGAGCCACGGGCCGAAGCCATGGCGCTCCCAGTGCTCGATCTTGTCGCGGATGCCGTCGCTGACGGCCGGCTCGGCGAGCGGCAAGCCGTCGGCAAACATCGTGCGCGCGACCCGGGGGTCGCCGAGCAGCCGTGTCAGCTCCGGCGCGTGGTCGAGCCGGAGCCGCTCGCAGATGAGCCGCTCCGTCTCGACGCGTTCGCGGCTCGAGACGCTCATGGCGACGGGTCGCTCACCGCCTCGGCCGCCTCGAGCGGCTCTTCGCGGTCGTCCCAGCGCACGAGCTCCGGCTCCCCGCGCTCGGGGAACGGGATCTCGATCGTGTCGAAGTCCCGCGGCAGCACGGTCTTCTCGAACACCGCCCGTGCTTCCTCCCGGAGGACCGCGACCGGGTAGCGCGTGGAGAAGTGCGTGAGCGCGAGCATCCGGACCTCTGCCTCGGCGGCGAGCCTCGCGGCCTGGCCGGCGGTCGAGTGTCCGGTCTCGGAGGCCCGGTCGGTCTCCTCCTCCGCGAAGGTCGCCTCGTGGATCAGCAGATCCGCCTCATGTGCCGCGATTCGCAAGGCCTCGCATGGTGTCGTGTCGCCCGAGAGCACGATCTTGCGGCCGGGGCGCGCGGGACCGAGCACCTGCGCGGGTGAGACGCCCCTGACCGTGTCGCCGCGCTGCAAGCGGCCGAACTCGGGCCCGGGCGTGAGGCCCAGCTCGACCGCGCGCCCGCGGTTGAACTCGCCCGGGCGGGCGTCCTCGAACAGCGCGTAGCCGAACGCCGGCCCGCGATGGCGCACCGGTACCGGCGCGATCTTGTACCCGTCGCGGTCGAGCACGTCGCCGGGCTCGAGCTCGACAAGCTCGAGCTCGAAGCGGACCCGTCCCGCCGTGCGCAGCGCGAGCACGATCAGCTCCCGCAGCCCGCGGGGACCGTGGATCGCGAGCGGCTGGTCGCGTCCGCGGAGATCGAACGTCTTCAGCAGCCCGGGGAGACCGAGCCAATGATCGGCGTGGAAGTGGGTGAGGAAGATCTCGGTGAGGTCCATCAGGCCGACCGAGCCGACCAGCTGGCGCTGCGTGCCCTCACCGCAGTCGAACAGAATCCGGTGTCCGCCCCGGCGGACGAGCACCGCCGGCAGCCCGCGCCGCGCGGTCGGAATCGACCCGGCCGTACCGGCAAAGAACACGGAGAGGTCCACAGGCGTCAGTCTGTCAGTCGAGCGTGAAGAGCTCGAACGTCAGGACGCCGTCGCGAATGCGGGCGACACCCATCGTGTGGTGCGGCGCGCGACGTCGCTCCGTCGGGCTGCCCGGGTTGAAGATCTGAAAACCCGATGCCTCGCGCTCGTGCAGCGGGATGTGCGAGTGCCCGAACACAACCGCGTCGGCGTGCGGGAAGCGCCGCCGGCACCGGGCGATCCGCCCGGTGGACGGTCCGGCGTCGTGCACGACGGCGATCGTCACCCCGTCGTGTTGGACGAGCGCCACCTCGGGCAGCGCCTCGCGGACAGCGGCAACGTCGACATTCCCGTGCACACCGACAACCGGGCCGAGCTCCTGCAGCTCGCGCAGCACCGCCGGCGTCACGAAATCCCCGGCGTGGACGATCAGTGCCGCCGCGCGCAGCCGCTCGACGCACGCCTCCGGCAGCCGCCGGTCGCCGCGCGGCATGTGCGTATCCGAGATGATCGCGATCTCCACGGTAAGCTGATCCTCTCACCGGTTCCCACCGGTTCCCCGCGCCCGTAGCTCAGGGGATAGAGCGTTCGCCTCCGGAGCGAAAGGTCGCAGGTTCAAATCCTGCCGGGCGCGCTCCTCGAAAGCCCCGCAACCACCGGGCTTTTTTATTGCCCGTTCCTCGACCGTAGCCGCGATCGCACTGGTCTTGGCTGCGTCTTGGCAGCATTCGTTCGCTGGCCGAGCCGGTCGGCGCGTGGTGGCGGACCGACTTGGCGTAGCCGCCGGTCATGTCGATCGAGACGGCGGTCAGCCTGGCGGCGCGCGCGATGAGGTGCGGGTCCAGCTCGTGGCCGTCCCGGAGCCACGCGGCCGGGATGCCATGGCCTGCGGGGACGAGGTCCGAACCTGGCCACGGCCACGTTTGCGATTCTGGCCAATTCTCTGAACGTTCAGAGTGGGCTTCCTCAACATCGAGGCCTGGCGCGGGTCGTGTCGCTGGCCTGCGCCTCCCTGCGCTGGGACGAGGGCCAGGTGGAGCGCGATGTTCTGATTGACTTGCCCCTGCTGGCCGGGAGGGGCGCGCGCAGCCGTCAGGCATCGCCGCCCGGCCGCTGCATCTCGATCACAGGGGGAGGCTCGACTGTGAGCGCCGCTTGCAACTACTCTCGTATCCAGGCCCAGGCTCGGTCTTCCTCCCCGACGTTGAACGCCCGTGCCTCGCCTCTGATGAACGGATTCGACAGCGTGGTCAGTCGCTGCTTCCAACCGGGTTTGGTCACGGTTGCGACCTTCTCGAGATGCCTTCTGACGCGAAGACGGTCTTCGCGTCCTGGAGCATCGAGAACGGGTTGCTCCAGCCTTTGAACCCGTCTGCTCGGAACAGGAGCCTGATCGACCCGTATTCGTCGATGGCCTTCAAGAACGCCGGGCGCAGGAGCTCTTTGTAGTCTTCGGGATAGACCTTGCCGACTGCGTTGATGCCGATGACGTTGCCCTCGCTCTCGGGCAAGATGCTCACCGTGCGCTGTCTGGTCGACGCCATGTAGACCCCCTTGGGCCGCGGACCGAAGCCTCGCCCTCCAACAGCTACTAGA
>DATKOY010000048.1:0-23122 GCA_035524415.1 Solirubrobacteraceae bacterium
GGGATACAGCTTCTCGATCTCCGGGGCGTATTTCTCGGCGATCGGCCGGCGCTTGAGCTTCATCGTCGGCGTCAGCTCGTCGCCGCCGGGCGGCCAGTCGCTGTCGATGATGCGGAAGCGCCTAATGTGCTCGACCCGAGCCAGGCGCGTGTTCGCCTCGTCGACCGCGCTTTGCACCAATGCGATGGTCTCGGAGTCGTGCGGGTTTCGTCCGGCGGCGACGTCTGGGTCGAGCACGATCAACGCCGTGTTGTAGGGCCGGCCGTCACCGATGCAGACGGCGTGGCCGATCAGCGGCGAGGCGCTCTTCAGCGTTGCCTCGACGTTGGCCGGCGACATGTTCTTGCCGGCGGCGTTGATGATGATCTCCTTGATCCGGTCGATGATCCGCAGGTATCCATCTTCATCGACCACGCCGACGTCGCCGGTGTGCAGCCAGCCGTCGGCGTCGATCGCGTCTGCCGTCTCCTTGGGCAGGTTGTGGTAGCCCTTCATCACGACCGGTCCCTGGATGAGCACCTCGCCGACCGCGGAGAGCTTCACCTCGACGCCTGAGAGCGGCGGTCCGGTTGTGCCGGCCTTGATCGCGTGGGGTGGGTTGAGCGTTGCGACCCCGGTCGTCTCGGAGGCTCCATACACCTCGCCGAGCGGGATACCGAGCTGGTGCCAGAAGTCGATCACCTCCGGTGGGCATGGCGCGGCGCCGACGACCGCGATTCGCGCCTGATCGAGGCCGAGGCTACGGAGCACAGCGTCGCGTTGCGATGCGGCGAGCTCCAAGTCGCCGTCGAAGCGCGCGAGCACCGAGGCGCGGAGCTTCTCCCACAGCCTCGGCGGCGAGAAGAAGAACTCTGGACGCACTTTGGCCAGGACCGGCACCACGGCGCGTGGGTCTGCGCATGTCGTGACCTGCCATCCGTGCGTGAGGGCCAGGTAGTGCGTGCACAGGCGTTCGGCGATGTGTGCCATCGGCAGCCACGAGATCGCCCGCATCCCGGTCGTGAGCCGTAGCCGCTCTGTCACGCCGGCCACTGTGGCCATGACGTTGGCGTGCGTCAACTCAACGCCCTTGGGCGGACCCGTCGTCCCCGAGGTGTAGATCAGTGTCAGTAGGTCGGCCGGCGTGACCGCACGGGCGGCCGCCTCAGGGTCAAACCGGCGCGATCCGCGCTCGAGCAACTCATCCCAGCTGACGGTCGCTGGGTGGGTCCCGTCGACGCAGACGATCGTCTCGAGTGCTGTGGTGTCGAGCGCGCGCACGGCCAAGGCCCGCTCGAGGAAGGCCATCTCGGTGACAAGGATGTGGGCGCCCGCGTCACCGATGACGTGGGCGGCCTGCTCGGTCGTGTACGTCGAGTAGACCGAGAACGAGGCCATGCCAAGGTGCACGGCGGCGGTGTCGACGGCGTGAAACTCGGGCCGGTTGGTCAACCAGCAAGCCAGTGTGTCGCCGCGCCGCCCGCCCAGCTCGACCAAGCCAGCTGCGCATCTGCGCACGAGTCGGCGGTAGTCGTCCCACGTCCAGTCGACACCGTATTCGTGAGACCGTATCGCCGGCTCGCCGGCGTGCGCGTCCGCCGTCGCTTGGAACACGTGCGCAACAGTCGCGGCCTGCGGTGCTACCTTCATCGATTCTCCCTCCTCACTCTGCTCTCCGGGTCTACCAGCTCAAGCAAACGGTCCGTACGCAGCCTCGTGCACGTCGGATGTGGGCATGCGATCGCCCGCTCAGTTCGGGCTACTCTCGAACCTGAGGTCGTGCCGGGGGTTTGTCGTCGCCGTGATCGCCGGCCGGTCGCGACGTGCCGCTCGGAGCAGGCCCCGGCGGAGTCTCGGTGCCTGTGCGGGTGGCGGTTGGAGGCCGGCCGGCGCCGCGCCTGCCGACGAGGAAGATGCCAACGCCCACGGCTGCCGAGAGCACACCCGCGAGCAGGAGCACCAGCGGAATGGTCGTCTTGGCCAGATCGATGGCGTCCGCCTTGTTTTTCGTATAGGCGGCGATGTCTGTCACTGATGCCGGCGTCTGTGCGTAGGCGAGGTTGAACACCTTGGCGGTGGGCGGGCTCTTCGCGAGCTGCGTGAGCGTCGCGACGGCGATCCTGATCACCGGTACGGCCCGATACTGCGCCTTGGTGAGGATCGCGCCGATCTGGCCGAGCGCCGCAAAGGCCGGCTGCACGCCGAGCGTCTGGTTGATGCTGTGCAGCGAGACGATCGCGCCGGTCGTCGGTTCGACGAGCAGCTGCGTCTTGACAGACACAACGTAGTTGAGTCCGATCGGCTGGCTCAGCGCCGATTGGACGGCAGCGCGATCGGCCGCCGAGAGCTTCGGCAGCAGCGTCGCGCTCAGCTGCGCCGGGTCGAGTCCGAGCGCCCTCAGCTGCGGCGCAAGCCTCTGGATCGTCGTCTGCGCGGGCAGACCAAGGGCCCGCAACTGGGCCAGATAGTAGGGCTTGGCCGGCGCGTTCGTGAGCTCGCCCTGTAGCGGGATCAGGGTCAGTCCGTTGCTGGTCAGCGTGTCGCCCTGTTGGCGGAAGGTGTAGGAGCGTCCCACCTCGTTCTTCCAGATCTCGTACGGGCCCGCGCCGGTGTCGAACGGCAGATTGATCGAGTACGCCGGCGCGCGGTTCACGACGGTCGTCGGCGAGTACGCGTACGCCTGAGGGCTGGCGATGTTCTTGATCGACGTTCGGCTGATTACGTACTGCTGCTGGAGATCCTGTTGCGGCAGCGGGCCGATCTTCTCGACATCGTCTTCCCTGACGACTGCCTGTGATCCGGTCGAGCTCACGACATGGATCCGGCGGTGGATCGTGAGCGGAAGCACCTCTGGACGCACCCGAGGCGCTCCGGTTGCCGGATCGAGATACAGCGTGAAGGTGCCCTGAAGGACCGGCGTCTTGTCCAGGTCGCTCGGATACTTGACCAGCTGCCCCGGCGCGATCAGCGCCCACAGCCCCGCCAGCACGGCCAACACGGCTCCGATCGCGATCAGTGCCTTCGACGATGTGCGCATCAGTACTCCTCCCAACGGAGATCGCGTCGCGATGCCACGGGACACTCGCAGCCCCACCGCATCGCCGCCCGCAAACGACCGCATCCGAGACCTATGACGGCAGATCTGGAACCAGTCGATGCGGCCGTCCCAGCCACAGACACCCACTCTCCTCGGTCGACTTCAGGCTTGCCGCAATGGTCTGCCGCGACGCGCGTTCGGTAAAGCGGAAGATCTACTGCGCATGAGTCCGGGACATTTACGGATCCACGCGGGGGGCACTTTCACGTCGGCTATCCGCGTCTCAACCCGCTCCAGCATTGAAGAGGCTGGCTCGCGTCCGTGGTTCGACCCGGCGGGACTCCGCAGTGCTCGCGGTTGTGTTGACGGAGCGGGGCGGATACGACTGTCCGCATGCCCGAGTGCGCCGCGGTGCCGACCTCGCCACCGAGCGGCAGGCGCCGCTCGTGGCGACGAGACCCCGACGGGCGCGTCGAGCTGCTGGAGCTCTCCGACGGGCGTCTGCTTGCGAGCAGACATGGGCCGGGAGGGGCGTGCCGCTGGTGACGCTGCACAGGCTGTTCGATTGCTCGCTGGGTTGGAAGCACGTCGCCGCGGCAACCGTGCGGCCGTGCGTGGCATTCGATCTGCCGGGGTTCGGGGCCTCGGCGATGCCCGTCGAGAATCGCTTCAGGAGCTACGCGCAGGACATCTTGTCCGGGCTTGATCTCCTTGGCGTGGAGAGCTTCTCGCTGGTCGGTCACTCGCTCGGCGGGGCGGTCGCCGCCAGCCTGGTCGGAACTGGTTCGCGAACGCGCGGGGAACCTCACGTTGCTCGCGCCGGCTGCTTTGGCCGGGTGTGGCTGCCTGAGCTGCTCGAGCGCAGCGGACCCGGGCGCCTGGCGCGCCGGTGCATGCCGCCGGCGCTGGCAAATCCGTTGAGCGCGGCGGGCATCTACATGGCTGTGGTCGCGCACGGGCATCCGCCCGAGCGCCAGCTGCTCACGCGCGTGATGCGCCGCGCGTTCAGCGCTGGCCCGGGAGCTGCCGCTGCCAACGAGGCCATCGTCGCCGCCGGGAGCGACCCCGCCGGGTTCGCGTACCGTGCGGTCCGTTACGAGGGCCCGGTGTCGGTCCTGTGGGAGCCAGCGACCTGTTGATCCCGGTATCGAGCGCGGCTCGCGTCTGCCGCGCGCTGCCAGAGGCCAAGCTCACGGTCTGGCACGAAATGGGACATCACCCTCAGCGCGAGCGCTCGCAGCAGCTCGGCGACTACCTGGCCGCCGCGACACGCGTCCGGACGGGATCCTCGCCGCCGCCCGAGACGCTATCCCTGCTTCACGCTGACCAACGAAACGCAGCCCCTGGCTGACCGCAAGAGTTACCCAGGTTGTAACTCCGTGACCCACGGGTGCGGCTTCTCCCGGATGACTCATCGAGTGACGGTCGCGCCGGGGACTGATGTTCGACCGAGCCGGTCCGATCCAGACCTCGGTGCGTTGGCGTCGGGCCTCAAGGTCGGAGTCGTGATCTTCACGGCGGACGGGCTGGTGGGTCGCTATAGGCACGATCGTTGAGGCGACCGCGATCGCGACCGGCGACCCGGCCATAGAGCGGTGATGCTGGCCGACGAGGCCGCTCGCGCGTGCCTGGAGCGTGCCGGCCGCACCGCCGACGACGTCAACCTGCTGATCAACGCCGGCGACTATCTCGATCGCAACGTCAGCGAGCCGGCGATCACGGCACCGATTCAGGAGGACATCGGAGCGCCGCGCACGTGCGAACCCGCTGGTGGTAGTCGTCCCAGCTCCACTCGATCCCTCGGCGGTGGGCGCGAATCGCCAGCTTGTCGAATGGAGTGGGTGAGCGGTCATGAAGTGTTTTTGCGTGATCTTGTAACTTCCGGATCAATGGCGGCCGTCACCGGCAGCTCAAGCGCTGAGATCCACGCGCCCCTCCTGGAGGTGTGGGCGGTCCTCGAAGACGTGGAGAAGGCGCCGGAGTGGCAAGGCGGGCTGAAGGCGCTTCGCGCGCTCGAGCGCGACGGCCAGGACCGCGCGATTCGCTGCGAAAGCGAGACCGACGTGAAGGTGCGGACGGTCAAGTCGATCGTGCACTTCTCCTACGACGGTCCCAGCAGGCTTGGCCTGGAGCAGGAGCGGGGCGACCTTAAGTCGTTGCGCGGGACCTGGAAGCTCGAGGATCTCGGTGGCGGGCGCACCCGCGCGACCTATTCCCTCGAGGTCGAACTGGGGCGGATGCTCGGCATGGTCATCCGCGGACCGCTGCTCGATCTGCTGCGTGACAGGCTCATAAAGGAACGCGCCGGCGAGCTGAAGCGGTGGGTAGAGCCAGGCTGAGCTGAGGCGGCGCTTCGCCTTTCTGATCCCCGTGGCATGTCACCGGTAGGCCGTGACGAGCTCGTGAAGCGTCTGCCGCGCGTCGTAGGCCGGCTTCCAGCCGAGCTCGCGTCGTGCGCGGCTGCAGTCCATCAGCATCGGCACTCGGATCGCCTCGAGCCATCCGGCTTGCACCTCCAGCGCCGGGATCCGGCCGGCCATCTCCGCGCAGGCGTCGATCGCCTGCTTGGGGATCCGCACGGTGTACCAGCCAAGCTCATGCGCGACATCGGACCAGTGGACCTCCCCCGGGTCGGCCAGGTTGTAGGTCCCTGGCGTGCCCCGAGCCAAAACGCCGGCCACGAGCGCCGCCGCGACGTCGTCATGGTGCACAAGCTGAAAGGGCACGCCGTGGTCGGGCAGCACCGGCCTGAGCCTGAGCGCGCGCAGCGCCCTGAGTGCCGTGGGCGGCAGCGCGCGTTCGAGGCTCAGGTACGGAATCTGATTGAGCAGCGCCGGCGCGTCGGGCCCCGCCACGACACAGGGCCGGAATACGTATGCCTCGGTGGCTGAGCCGGCGAGGGCCTGCCGTAGGACGCTCTCGACGTCGGCCTTCTGACGGGAATACGCATGACGGTCGGTCCCGCGCGCCGGCGTGTCCTCGGTGAGCAGGCCCGGGTGCGGGTGGTAGCCGTAAGCCGCGAGCGACGAGGTGTAGACGAGTCGGGGTACGCCGGCGGCCGCCGCCGCCTCGAACACATTGCGCGATCCGTCGATGTTGATCTCGTAGCTGCTGCTGGACGCCTTGACGACGATGAAGGCGAGATGGGCGACGACGTCCGCGCCGGCGACCAACTGCTCGACCGCGGCGCGGTCGAGGATGTCTCCCTGGTGATACTCCGTCTTGCTCCAGCCCAGCTGGCGCGGGTCAAACGGCCGCCGCGCCATCGCTCGCACCCGCACCACCTCGGCGGTCTGCTCGAGCGCACGCACGAACGGCTGACCGATTTCACCGGTCGGCCCGGTGACCGCAACCGTGAATCCCGATGACGGCGGCATCCCAACTCGGAATCATGCCGCGACAGCCGACGCTCGGCAAGACTCGGCTGCCGCTCCGCGATCACAACGGAATATGCCGGGGAAAACGGCGAAGATGATCGCGCATAAGCTTGTCGCGAGGAGAAGATGCCGCGAAGGCGACGTGCAGCCGATGAGAGGAGAAGCGCGATGAGCACCCAACCCGTGGCCACGCTGATGGCCTCACCTCAGGGCGAACCGGTCCGCGACAAGACCGTCACCGCGGCCGAGGCAATCTGGCTCATTCGGGATCGAGACACCGTCGTCATCGGCGGCTTCCTCGGGGCAGGCTTCCCGGAGGAGCTCGCGCTCGCACTCGAGGCGCGCTACCTAGGCGCCGGCGCGCCCGGCGAGCTGACGATCGTGTTCCTGGTCGCCGCCGGCGACCTGAAAGGAAGGGGCCTCGACTGCCTGGCTCAAACCGGCCTCGTGCGGCGCGCGATCGGTGGCCATTGGGCGGCCGCACCTGCCCTGCAGAGGCTGGCGGTTGACGGTGAGATCGAGGCCTACAACCTGCCTCTCGGATCCATGTCGCAGCTGTTCCGCGACATCGCCGGGCACAAGCCCGGCTCGCTCTCGCGTGTCGGCCTGGGGACGTTCGTCGATCCGCGCTACGGCGGCGGCAAGATCAACGGACGGACCACCGAGGACCTCGTTCAGCTCCTCGAGCTTGACGGCGAGGAATTCCTGCTCTACAAGTCGTTCCGGCTCGATGTCGCGCTCCTGCGCGGAACCACCGCCGACGCCAACGGCAACGTCACGATGGAGCATGAGGCGCTGACGGCCGACGCCCTGTCGATCGCGACCGCCGTCCACAACGCCCGCGGACTGGTGATCGTCCAAGTCGAGCGGATGGCCGAGCGTGGGACGCTGCACCCGCGGGATGTGAAGATCCCGGGGGCGCTCGTTGACTGCGTGGTGCTGGCCCCGCCCGAACACCACTGGCAGACGATGGGCGCTCGCTACACGCCGGCGTACAGCGGCGAGCTGCGGGTCCCGCTGCGCTCAGCGCCACCGCTCGCGCTAAGGGAGCGCAAGCTCATCGCCCGGCGGGCCGCGATGGAGCTTCGTCCGAACAGCGTCGTGAACCTCGGCGTGGGGATCCCCGAGGGCATCGCCAACGTCGCCAACGAGGAGCACGTTTTGGACTACCTGACACTGACCGCGGAACCGGGAATTATCGGCGGGATGCCCGTAGGAGGCCTCGACTTCGGAGCCGCCCTGAACCCTCACGCGGTGATCGACGAGTCCGCGCAGTTCGACTTCTATGACGGCGGCGGCTTGGACGCCGCCTTTCTCGGCTTGGCGCAGGCCGATCGCGAGGGAAACGTCAACGTCAGCCGGTTCGGTCCGCGCCTCGCCGGCGCCGGCGGGTTCATCAACATCAGCCAGAACGCGCAGCGTCTGGTGTTCGTCGGCACGTTCACGGCGCCCAGCCGCACCCGCATCGAGGACGGCAAGCTGATCATCGAGGACGAGAACACGTACCCGAAGTTCGTCGAGGACGTTGAGCAGCGTACGTTCAGCGGGCCGTACGCGGCAGCCAACGGGCAATCGGTGCTCTACGTGACCGAAAGGTGTGTGTTTCGGCTCACCACCAGCGGACTCGAGCTCACTGAGATCGCTCCGGGCGTCGACCTCGAGCGCGACGTGTTGGCGCGAATGCGCTTTGAGCCGATCGTCCCCCGCACGCCCAAGCTGATGGACGCGCGGATCTTCCAGCCCCCGATCATGGGTCTCAAGGACGACCTTTTGTCGGTCCCGATCGAGGCGCGCTTCAGTTACGACGAGGCGGAGAACCTGTTCTTCCTCAACCTCGAGGGCCTCTCGGTCACCACCGCCCCGCAGCTCGAGGCCATCCGGGCCGCAATCGACGAACGCCTCGCCGCGATCGGACACCGGGTGTACGCGATCGTCAACTACGACAACGTCTACATCGCACCTGAACTGATGGACCAGTACACCGAAGCAGTTGCGCGTACCGCCGAAGGCCACTACCTGGGGGTGACCAGGTACACAACCAGCTCGTTCATGCGCCTCAAGCTCGGCCATGTGCTGGCCGACCGCGACGTCGCCCCGCACATCCACGAGAGCCATCGTGAAGCCACCGTGTGGCTGCGCCAAGCGCGAGCGGCAGCGCCGTGACGTCTATCTGAGGCGAGCAAACAGCTCGCAGTACTGCCCGAGGTGGCGGTCCCCGAGGAAGTCATTCAACGCTCGTATGCGCGCGTTGGCTCCCAGGCGCCGGGCTTCTTCTCGATCGCCGAGCAGGCGCTCTACGGCAGACCCGAAAGCGCGAAGGTCGTGGGGGTCATCGATCAGCAGCCCATTTTCACCGTCGCGGATCTGATCGCGGATACCGCCGACCGCGCTTGCCACCACCGGGCGGTACTTCCACATCGCCTCGGCCACGGTCAGTCCGAACCCCTCGGCGATGCTCTTCTGCACGACGACGCTCGCATGGCGCTGCAGGGCGTTGGTGATCGCGGCGTTCTCGTCCGCATCGGCCATCGGCAGGCAGGCCAAATGGACCCGGCCCCGAACGGCGTGTGGGAGGCGCCGCCATCGCGCGACACAGTCCTCGTGGACCTGCGCGGCCTCTGGGTCGTCTGCGACCCCGGTGACGATCGGGCCGGCCAGCACCAGGTGAGCGCCCAGCGCGTGATCGACGTGCCTCGAGAATCCCTCCATGACGCCTGCCATGTCCTTCATCGCGTCCCAGCGTGACACCTGCACAACAAGCGGAGCCGATGCCGGCGGGGCGGGTCCGCTTTGCACGACGTCGACGTGACGGTTGATCCGCCCCGGCGAGCCGTCGCGCCGCATGAACGGAACCGCGGGTGGATCGCTCTCGCCGTCAAGCAGCCCCACGTAGCTCAGCGCCAGGCGGACGTTACGGTGCGAGGCCGGCTCGTTCTTGGCCGAGAACGGGTCGATCGACGGCGGGATCACATGAGTCCTGCTGGCCTCGGCCCCCGGGGGTGCGAACTCCGCCCGCGAGACGACGTACGCGTCCGCGTGTTGAAGGTACGGACCCAGGAACGCCCACGCGCGCTCAGTCCACTCGTTCGGCGCGTCGCTACCGACATGGCAGCGCCAGACGACACGCGCTCCGGCGCGCTTGAGCGCGTCGAGCATCCCCGCGGGCTGGGGATCGTGGATCAGGACCACGTCGCCAGGTTTCACCAACGCCCGCAGCTCATCGACGTTCCTGCGCAGAATCCGCTCGTAGTGCGACCGCTCCGCTTCGCCCAGCGATCCGCCGTCCCCCGGTGAACCGTACAGCCCGTTGTGAATCCGCTTCGTGATGGCGAAGAAATCGGCGTCCCCCTCGATCACCACCCAACGCGCGTCGATGCCCGCGCCACGAGCGTAGGCCAGCAGCGTTTGCAGCATCTCGGCAACCCCGCCACCAGTTGCCGTTGAGTTGACGTTCACCACCGAATGTCCGGCCAGCGCCTCCTGCGTGGCCTCGATGGTCTCCTCGTAGCGCGCCATGCGCTCCGCGCCGATCAGCGACTCCAGCCGGGCCGCATCCAGAGCCTGAACCTCAACCTCGTGCAACTTCCGGTCTGTTGGAACTGTCACGCGCGCTGCTCCGATCGGACGCCGGGACGCACCGTACACCTTCGGCGCCGCCCTGCGCGTCCGTATTCTCCACCTGGCTTCGTTGCCGATTCGGTACGACGGCTATCAGCCGGCTGTCACGGAGGCAGGGACAGGGATCGATTGTGGGATCGCCGCGCTCGCTCTTCGCAGGAGCAGTTCGGCGCAGCGTTCACCGATCATCACGGCCGGCGCGTGGGTGTTGCCGCGGGGAATGGTCGGCATGACCGAGCAGTCTGCGATTCGTAGGCCTTCGATCCCATGCACCCGTAGCTCGGCGTCGACCACACCCTCCTCGGGAGGGCCGATCCGGGCGCTGCATGACGGGTGGTAGGTGTGTTGGCAGGTTGTGCGGATCCAGGCCGCGAGCTGCTCGCGGGTTTTCACCTCGCTTCCAGGGGTGATCTCGGTCGCCAGCATCGCGCACGCAGGAGCGGCAGCGGCGATCTCGCGAGCTCGTATCACGGCGTCGATGATTTCATCCATTTCGGACTGCTCGGAGAGCATGTTCAACGTGACGGCGGGCTTGCGCCGGGGATCAGCCGAGCGAATCCGCACCGTGCCGTGGCTACGCGGCGCGATAAATGACGCACCGATCACGGCCGCAGGAGCGTCCCAGCTCATCAACGCGTGGTCAAAGAAGAACCCGGCGCCGAACAGGAGCTGGAAGTTCGGCGCGGGCATCGAGGCGTCGGTGCGGATGTGCGCCCCGCACTCGGCGAAGTTGCTGGCGAGCTTGCCGCGTCGCTGCAGCAGCCACTTGAGGGCGTACTTGGGTTCCTCGGCGTCGAACATGCCGACCTGGCCGCTCGCGAGCTCGTATGTCACGTACACGAGCGGGTGCTCCATCAGGTGCTCGCCGACAGCGGGGAGATCGGCGATCGGTTCGACGCCGACCGATCGCAGGAAGTCGGCGGGGCCGATGCCCGAATGCTGAAGCAGCGCCGGAGTGTTGAACGCACCGGCGGCCAGGATCACTTCGCTGCCGGCGTCGATGCGCTGGGGCCCGTGCTTACCGTCGGTGGCCTCGACACCGACGGCTCGGCCGCGCTCGACGATCACCCTCGTTGCGAGCACATTGGTGCAGACCTTGAGGTTGCGCCGCTTGCGAGCCGGCCCCAGGTACGCCTCGTTTGTGCTGGACCGCATGCCTCGACGCTGTGTGACCTGGAACTGACCGGTGCCGTCCTGTCGCTCGCCGTTGAAGTCGTCGTTGCGCGGAATTCCAAGCGACGCCGCGGCGTCGACGAACGCGCGGCAGACGGGGTCGACGTCCCTGATGCGGGTGACGTTCAGCGGTCCCCCACGCGCGTGATACCTGTTCTCGAGCTGTTCGTTGTTCTCCGAGCGTCGGAACAGTGGCAGCACTTCGTCATATGACCATCCGGTGGCGCCCGATGCTGCCCAGCCGTCGTAGTCGAGCCTGTTCCCGCGGATGTAGATCATGGCGTTCATCGAACTCGAGCCGCCGAGCATCTTCCCGCGGGGCGAATAGATCCGCCGGCCGCCCAGATGCGGCTCTGGCTCGCTCCAGTAGTCCCAGTCGAGCTTGGTGTGGAACTGCTTGGAGAATGCCAGCGGGGCGCGCACCTCGAGACGACGATTCGAACCGCCCGCCTCGAGCAACAGCACGCTCCGCTCGGGATCTTCGCTGAGCCGGGACGCGACGGCGCAACCCGCCGAGCCTGCGCCAATCACGACGTAGTCGTAGCTCCGTGTCATCTGATCTCTCCTGGGTTTTCGTAGCCGCCGCCAGCCGCCACCGGCCCGCCCGACGGTGGCTCAATGGTTCGAGCGGCCGGCACCGACGAACGGTGCACGACGATGTAGTTTTCGATGTCGAAGCGCCTTGTCCACTGCTCGCACCTGCGGGCTGTCGATGGCCAGATGACGGACGCCTCACCGGATTTGTCCAGATACCAGCTGTCGCAGGCGCCGGTGACCCAGACGCTGTTTCGCAGCATCTCGTGCGCGCGACGGGTGTATGCCTCCTGCGCGCCTTCGCTCACTTCGACGCTCGCCAGGCCGCGGGCGTCCGTCGTTCGCAGCGCCTCCACGGCATAGCGCACGCCAGATTCTATGTGGATCGGTGGATCGGTCGCGCGGAAGCCGGTCGCGAACACGAGGGTGTCGACCTCATGCTCGACACCGTCGGCGGTGATGATCGTATGCTCGCGGAGCCGGCGAATCGGGGAAGTCTCAACGATGACGTTGGGCTTGCTGAGCGCCGGATACCACTCGTTGGTGATCAGAATCGGTTTGCAGCCAATTTCGAAGTCGGGCATCAGCTTTGCGCGAAGCTCCGGATCCCTCACCGAACGCCGCAGGCACGCCCGCGCAAACGCCTGCGTGGTGGGCGCAGGCTAGACACACTGTCGAGAAAAGTCAACGGTCTGTCGACAACATCTCTGACTCAGCTCTACTCTGCCGGCGTGACCATAAGTGCTCGCAGCCGCCGCGCGGGCTCGCACCGCAAGGGCGACCGCAACGAACAAGCGATCCTGCAGACCGCTGAGCGGCTGCTGGAGAGCAGCCCGCTGGCTGATGTCACCGTCCAGGCGCTCGCACGGGGGAGTGGCATCTCACGATCGAGCTTCTACTTCTATTTCGGCTCCAAGGAGGATGTGCTCCTGACCCTTCTGGACCGAATGGCGGGAGAGATCGACGCGGCGATCGGGATGTTGGATCAGACAATCGCGGAGGATCCTGTGGCATCAATCACCGCGGCGATCGAGTCGAACGTCCGCGTGTGGCGCGAGCACGGGCCGGTGCTGCATGCGCTGATCGAGGCGGCTGGCTCTCACGACGCCGTTCGTGAAGCGTGGCACGCAACGATGCGCCGGTTCATCAGCGCAATCACGGCAACGATCCGTGCCGAGCGCGCACGGGGCGCCGCACCCGATACAGGTCCGTCCTCCGAGCAGCTAGCCGGCACGCTGGTATGGGCAAACGAACGACTGTTCCAAGTATCTTCGCTCCGCGAGCCTTCGGCGCTGACAGACGACGAGATCGTTCCCGTTCTGGTCGAGGTCTGGTACCGCGCGATCTACGCCAGACCGACGAGGTGACGCGGTCGGCTTGTACGAGCTCGGCTGGTATGCGGTGCTGCTCCCTCACCCGCGCGCGCCGGGAGCTCGGTTGGCAGCCGGGCCCACGACGCGCGGCAGACCCTTCATCAGCTCGTCGCGGCTTACCGCTGAGGCCCGGCCGTGGTGATCAGCCTGACTCGATTCGCCGCTTCAGCTCGCCTGCGCGGGCCGCTATAAGCATGTCGCGCAGCAGGTCGACCACCGGTCCGCGGATCACCATGCCGAGCGGCCGACCCAACTCGACCTCGAGCGAGTAGGTCGCGCGGGTGCGATCGCCACCGTGCTCTTCGAGCAGCCAGGTTCCGTGCAGCGACTTCAGGTCTCCCTTCTCCTGTTCCATACTCACCGTGCTGGGCCGGTCGTAACAGATGCGCACGGTCGATTTGACCGTCCGCACCTTGACGTCGGTCTCGGTCTCACAGCGGATCGCGCGGCCGTCGCGGTCGCGTTCGAGCGCGCGAAGCGTCTTCAGCCCACCCTGCCACTCCGGCGCCTGCTCCACGTCTTCGATGACCGCCCAGACTTGCTCGAGGGGCGCGTGGATCTCGGCGGTTGAGCTGCCGGTTATGGCCGCCATCGATCGGGACCTTACATGGAGCGTGGAGCGCCGGCGGGGTGACCGTCGCAGCATCAGTAGTTCGTACGCATAGCGGTGCATTCCGTCACTGATGATCGGCGGCCCTCCGGTACCTAAGCTGCGCGTGACCCGATCAAGGAGCTGATGTGGCCGCAGATCACCTGACCGCGCTCGATGCCACGTTCCTTGAGCTCGAGCAGGACGATGACGGCGCGCTGATGCACATCGGCGCTGCGCTCGTGTTTGACCCCCTTCCCGGAGGTGGGAGTCCGACCGTCGAGCAACTGCGCGAGCACGTCGCGATGCGGCTGGATCGGTTGCCCCGCTACCGTCAGAAGCTCTCGACGCCGCGAACTGGGGGGTTCGAGTGGCCGTCGTGGGAGGACGATCCACGCTTCGATCTGGAAGCGCACATCCGCCACGCGACCCTGCCCGCCCCTGGGGAGGAGCATGACCTGCTGGACTGGATCGCGGACTTCTACTCTCACCGCCTGGATCGCCGCCGCCCGCTGTGGGAGATCGCGCTCCTGGACGGCCTGTCGAACGGCGCCTGGGCGCTGGTTTGGAAGACCCACCACTGCCTGGCCGACGGTGTCGGGACGGTCGGCGTCGTCCACCTGCTGCTCGATTCCGCGCACGACCCCGATCCCGGCCCCCACTTGCGAGTCACCGGCGGCCTGAGCGCTTCCATCTCCCCTGATCCCGACCAGCGATTGCTCCCGCTTCCGCCGGGGGTTGTGCGCTGGTCGGCGGAGGCCGGACTGGCGGCCGCTCGCGCGGGCACGCATGCGCTGGTGCATCCACGCAAGGCGTTTGAGCGGTCGCAGGCGATCGTCGACCTGCTGATCCGCGATGAGATGATCGCGGCACCGCGTACGAGCCTCAACCAGCCGATCGGTTCGACACGGCGGATCGCCACCGTCCATGCTGAGCGCAAGGCGATGGAGGACATTCGCGGCGAGCTGGGCGGAAAGCTCAACGACGTCGTGCTGTACGCCGCCACCGGCGGCCTGCGGGCGCTGCTGCTCGAGCGCGGAGAGCCGCTCCCGCGACAGGGCCTGCGTGCCATGGTGCCGGTGAACATCCGCGGCACTGCAAGCGACGGAGAGCTTGGCAACAAGGTCTCGTCGATGTTCGTCGAGCTGCCGGTGGCCGAAGCGGATCCGCGCCGCAGCTACGAGCGCGTACGCGCCGCCTCGGAGCGACACAAGGCGAGCGGCCAGCCGCTGGCCAGCAGCACGCTCGTCGGGCTGACCCAGCTCGCGCCTCCGTCGCTGCACGTCGGCCTCGCACGGATGCTGTACGCGAAGCGGCTGTTCAACGTCACGATCACCAACGTCCCCGGCCCGCCGGCGCGCCTGTATTCGTTCGGCGCGCCGATGACTGACATCGTCCCGATCGTCCCGCTGGCGAGTGACCACGCCGTCGGCATGGCGGTGGTCTCCTACGCCGGCCGGATGACGTTTGGCTTGATCGCCGACCGCGGCAGCGTTCCTGACCTCGACGTGCTCGAAGACGGCATCGCCGCGGCTCTGTTCGAGCTGGCGGCGGTTCTGCCGCGGCCCCGTCGAGCGCGAGCGCATCGGCGCCGGTCAGGGTCCCGCGCGAATCGGGAGACATAATGAGCACCACACATACCCGGCGCAGCCACATTCGGTAGTTCGCACGGATTGCAGCGATGGTGTGCCTGGCAGAGAATCATGCGATGGCCGAACCGCAAACGACCGTAGGCAGCGACGAGCATTGGATGGCGCTTCATGGCGGCGGCGGGGGGTCGCTTCCGCGGACGCCGTTTCGCAGTCGGTTCGGCGCGATCGGCGCGTACGTTCCAGCCGCTCGGCTGACGACTGATGCGCTGATGGCGAGTACTCGCTATGAGACGGATATCGATCTCGAGCGGCTGACGGGAGTGCGTGAGCGCCGCGTGGTCGGTGAGGGCGAGGATTCCTACACGCTGGCGCTGGCGGCCGCACGTGATGCGCTGGCGCGGGCGGATTTTGGCGCTGGGGATCTGGACATGGTGATCGTGTCGAGTATTAGCCGTCATGTGGGTGGTCTGCGGCGGATTCAGCTCGAGCCGCCGGTGAGCGTGGCGCTGAAGGAGGCGCTGGGTGCTCGGGGCGCGGTGAGTTTTGATATCTCCAACGCGTGCGCGGGCATGATGACCGGCGTGTTTCTGCTCAACGACTACATCCGCCAGGGCCGGATCCGGCGGGGGATGGTTGTCAGCGGCGAGTACATATCGGAGCTGTCGCACAGCGCCAGGCAGGAGGTCCGTGACGTGATGAGCGACCAGTTGCCGTCGTTGACGCTCGGTGATGCCGGTGCGGCGGCGATCCTCGAGCGGGCGCCGGACGGCGATGGGGGGATCGAGATCGCGGGATTCACGACGTTGTCGGAGCACAGTCGCCTGTGTGTGGCGTTCCCGTCGAAGGTCGGGCCTGGGACGAGCATGTACACGAAGGGTCGCGAGATTCATCAGGCCGCGACCGAGGACGCGGTGCCGATGCTGCGCGAGGCGCTCGATCAGGCCGGGCTTCAGTTCGACCAGATCGATTACTTGATCCCGCATCAGACGTCTGCGCGGGCGATCAAGAAGGCGATGGTCGAGTTCACCGCCGGCCTCGGCGGCGAGCCGAGGAATGTCGTGGTCACCGTGGACGAGCTCGGCAACACCGCGTCGACGACGCATTTTGTGGCGCTGTGGAGGTATCTGAACGAGGGGCGGTTCAAGGCCGGTGATCGGGTGCTGCTGCTCTCCCTGGCCTCCGGCCTGGAGGTGGGGATCGTGATCTTCCGGATTGGCGATCTGGTGGGGCGCTATGGGCACGGTCGTTGAGGCCACCGCGGTCGCGACCGCGGACGAGCGGTCGGGGTCGGCGAGTGCGATCGAGCTGGCCGACGAGGCGGCGCGCACCTGCCTGGAGCGCGCCGGGCGCAGTCCGGGCGACGTGCAGTTGCTGATCAACGCCGGCATTTACCTGGACAGGAACATCAGTGAGCCGGCGATCGCCGCGCTGATTCAGGAGGACATCGGCGCCAATCCCGAGGTTCAGCCCGGCGCGGGTCAGGGGACGCTGTCCTTCGACGTACGCAACGGGGCATGCGGGATCTTGACCGGCATGTATCTCGTCGACGGGCTGCTGGCGTCGGGAACGGTTCATTGCGGGATGGTGGTGGGCGGCGATGTCGATCCGGAACCGGGTGTCTCCGAGGGGTTCGGCTTTCCCGCTGCCGCCGGCGCGGTCGTGCTCTCATGGGACGATGCTCGCCCCGGCCTGAGCGCGTTCAAGTTCAAGACCTTTCCCGAGTTCAAGGAGGAATTTCACAGCTACATCGACTGGCAGGAGGATGCGGGCGACGGTCAGGGGCGCAACATCCTCACGGTCGAGATCGACGAGCACTACCCGCAACACGCGCTGGAGTGCGCCGAGGCGACGGTCCACGAGCTGGCAGCCGAGAACGGGATTGAGCTGTCCGAGGTCGACCTGCTGATCGCGACCGCTTCGGTGCCCGACTTCGCAGCCGCGCTCGGGCAGAGACTTGGGATCATCGGGTCTCGTATCGCCTCGCTCTCCGACGGCTTCGCCGGCGCGCACACGGCCGCGCCCGCGATCGCGCGTGAACCTGTGCAGCCGGCGCCGGGGACCTCGCGCACCGCGCTGGTCGTCTCCGCAGGGGCCGGGATCACCGTCGTCGCTGCGCTGCACCGGACGTGACGCGTCCGCGCGCCGGCGATCCGCAAATCGCCAGACTGCAAGCGCTGCTCACGATCGAGCGGACGTCGCCACCGCGGATTGCGCCCCTCCGGCCGCGGGAGCTGAGGCCGCTGGCGCGGATCGTCGCCACCCTCACCGGCCGCCTGACTGCCGGCGCGCCGCCCAACATCTTCACCACGCTCGGTCAGCACCCGCGCCTGTTCCGCGCCTGGCTCGTCTACTCAGCCCACCTGATGCCATTCGGCCGGCTCCCGCGCCACGACACGGAACTGGTCATCCTGCGGGTGGCGTGGCGGTGCCGGTCGGTCTACGAATGGCGCCAGCACGTGCCGCTGGCGGTGCGCATCGGCTTGACCCCCGAGCAGATCGACGGCATCGCGGCCGACCACTCGACCAGCAGCCTCAGCGAACGTCAACAAACCCTGGTGGCCGTCACCGACGACCTGCTCGATCACCGCGCGATCTCCGAGCTCACGTGGCGCAGCGCGCGGAGCAGCCTGACCAACCGCGAACTGATCGAACTCTGCCTCCTCGTGGGGCACTACCAAGGCCTCGCGTCCGCGATCGGCGGCCTCGCGATCGAGCCCGAAACAACCCAGGACACCTCAGGTGAAAGCACCCCCGAGCCTCCCGCTCCCGCCTGACGCATGAGGTCTCGCCCGAGCCGCTCGAGCCTAGCGCGATCAGCGAGCGCCCACCGAGGCGGACGGCCCGCACAACGATCCGACTGCCGTGTCGGAGCCATTGGATCATCGCGCCGCCCGGGACGATCGAACGCGTCGGAGAGGCGCGAGCGCTCCGGCAGCCACGCCCATCCGTCGCCGGCACCCGTGGCCCAAGCTGACAGCAGCATCGGCATCGAACCCTCGGGCACGAACCCCCTGCGATGATCCCGTGCGACTCCTACTCGCCGCGCGCGACCGTATGCGGCGCGACGGGATCGGTTGCCGAAGCGAGATGGATCGGGCCGAAGCGATAGCGAAGGATCGTGTAGGCGATCGCACCTCCGGTCAGCGGCACGAGCAGACCGATCGCCTTTAGGCGGCTGCCGGAAGGTTCTGACGGAGCCGGCGGATCAGCATGCCCGCCGTCAGCCCGCCAAGCAGGACCGAGGCAGCGGCGATGAGGATGGTGGTGGTCGAGCCGGAGCCGAGACCTTGGCCGAGGATGGCGTATGGAACAGTGCGCAGTAACGCTCCGATCGCGATCGCGCCTGCGAACGCGTGCGCACGCACGGGGGAGATGCCGGCGGCGTAGTGGAGCCCGGTCACCGGAACTCCCGGCATCAGGCGCGCCGCGAGAACGCTGGTGAATCCGCGCCGCTCCAACAGAGCGTGAACGCGACGAAGCCGCGGTCGGCGGTGCACGAACCGCTGTACCGGCTCGCGGGCGGTGGTGCGGGCGAGCGCAAAGGCCGCCAGCCCGCCTGCGATTGCGCCACCAAGCGCAAGCAGCGAACCGTCGAGAGCGCCAAACGCCAAGCCACCGGCAGCGGCCAGGACGGTCCCGGGAAACATCGCCGGAGTGAGCAGAATCCAGCCTGCAAGCGCGATCAGCGGCGCGGCGGGACCAAGCCCGACCAGCAGCCCGCGGACACCTGAGGGCGAGTGCGGCAGCAGGATCGCGCCGGCGGCGACCGCCGCGACCACGGCTACGACGACTGCGGCAAGGCGAAGCCTCGACATGCAGCGAGCGTAGCGGCCCGACAGCCACAATCCCGCCCGTGGGACGATGGAGACGGTGGAGCGCGCGATCGGCCTATTCGACGTCTCGTGTGTCGTACACGTCCACAGCCGCTATTCCGACGGGACGGCGACTGTCCCGGAACTGCTCGCCGTCGCAAGCGAGGCGAGAGCCGACGCGTTGCTGCTGACAGATCACGACTCACTGCAAGCACGTCGCGACGGCTGGGAGGGCGAGCATAGCGGCGTGTTTCTGTTGATCGGCACCGAGGTCACGTCTAAGCAGGGCCACTACCTGGCGTTCGGGGTCGAGGACGAGATCCCGCACCGCGGGCGATCGGCGGTCCAGATTGCGGACGCCGTGCGGGCGGCGGGCGGGATCGGCTTCGCCGCCCATCCGTTCTCGACCGGCGGGCACATGTTCGTACCGGCGCTGGCCCGCCGGCTCGTGCCGCCGCACGGGTGGCCGGCGCTCGCCCGGGAGCGGGGATGCGACGGGATCGAGCTGTGGAGCCTGACGACAGACGCGGCCGAAGCGTGGCGCAGTCCAGCCGAGGCGGTGCGATGGCTGCGCGACCCGCGGGGGGCGGTCGCCGGGGGCCCTCCTGCCGATCACCTCCGTCGCTGGGACGAGCTCTCGGCGCGCAGGCGCGTGCCTGCGCTCGGCGGGCTGGACGCCCACCAGCCCGGCCTGCGCGCGCGAGGGCGCGTGCATTCGCCGCTGCCCCACAAGAGGACGTTTGAGCTGCTTCGGACGCACCTGCTGTGCGACCGCCCACTTACCGGCGAGGTTCGCACGGACCGCGCGACGCTGCTCCGCGCCCTGGCGGGAGGCGCAGCTTGGCTGACCTGCCCGTTTGTGGCGCCCGCACACGGGGCGCGACTCTGGGCCGAGCAGGCCGATGGCGAGCCGATCCCGATGGGAGGCGAGGCGCCAGCTGGGCCGATGCGACTTCGCGTTCGCCTGCCGCGGGCTGCTGCGATTGACGTGGTGCGCGACGGCTCGCCACTGCATCAGGCCCGCGCCCCGGAGCTCGACCTCAGCCTCGAGCTCCCCGGCGTCTACCGGGTGGAGGCGCGGATCGACGGGCGACTGTGGCTGCTGTCGAACCCTATTCATCTACGCGCGAGAGCCGCACGCCCGGCGCTCGCTCCGTCGGCCAGCGCCTAGCTGCCCACACCCAGAGGAGCACGCCTCCGGCCACCGACCCCAGCACGCCGAGCGCCATATCGTGGATCGTGTCCGAGTAGCCGATCTGGAGCTTCAAATCGAGCCAGTTGACCGCGATGTACTCCCAGATCTCGTTCAGATACTCGATCGACATGACGCCGAGCACCGGGAACAACACCGTGCCCAACCGCTGACGCCACACGGTTTCCTTGCTGATATCTGGGAGCACACCGAGCCGTAGACCGAGCACGTAGATGGGCGCGATGCTGGTCAACGGAATGACCACATGCACGAAATTGTCGTACCCCAGACACAGGTGGTTCGTCTTCCCCAGCCGAATGTTTGTGCAGTCGTTCAAGTTGAACAGACCGGCGGCGTTGCCCCAGGACTGAGTGCCCCACCCCAGGATGAACAGCAGATCGAATAGCCGCGGCATGTTCAGGCGCTTGGCGGCGACGACGATCAGGAAGTCGACGAACATGTGCCCTGCGATGGCCGGATGGCCGGTCAGCAGGAAGGCGACAGAAGACACCGCGAACGACAGGCGCAGCAGGTCCAGCGGATCGCGCAGCAGCGGATGCCAGTCGCCGAGGAGCAGCCAGCGCAGCCGCCGCCGGAAGCGCTCGGCGCGCGGGTGCTCGGCACGCCATTCGCCCCGCCGGTCGACAATGCGGCGCCACGAACGGGTTGCTCGCCGTTCGAGCTCGTTCTTAGCTGGCCCTGGCGTGCGCTGGCTGATGACGGCACGCTATCCGCCCGACGGCGAATCGCCAACCTCTCACGACCGCGGAGACGAGAATCGGCTCGCAGCTGCGCCGCGCAGTCGCCTTCTGCATCGGCGCGAAGCTCGCGCTCGTGACCACCATCGCGATCGCGCTCGCGCTCGGGCTCGGCTTCGCGTCACCGTTCGCGCCCGCCGTGATCGTTTTGCTCGAGATGTTCATGGACCTCGGCGCCTCGGTCGCCTTCACCTCCGAGCCGAGTTCGCCGACCGTCATGCGCCGAAGGCCTCGCAACCCGGCCGCACACTTCCTCGACCGCGCCGAACTCGGCTCGATCGCGATCACCGGGCTCGCGCTGACGGTGGCCACGCTCCCCGCGTACCTGCTCGTTCGCGCCAACGCCGGCAGCGCCGCCGGTTCGGCCGCCGCGGTTGCCGCCGGGCTCTCCACACACGCAGCCATCGCATGGAGCCTGCGGATGAACCCACGCCTCGATCTCCGCGCCAACCCGACGTTCCCCGTCTGGGCACTGACCGCCGCCGCAACCGCCCTGCTCGTCACACTCACACGTCTCGGACGCGAGCTCGGCCTTGGGACTCTCGACCTCGCGAACCTCGGGATCGCCGCCGGGACCTCACTCGCCGGCGCCCTCGTCGCCGTCGCAGGCCGACGCATCTTCGGCCTCTCCGCGCGGCTGTGATGAGTCTCGACGCGGCCGCTCGGCCGACCCGTCTCGACCGGACGACCGAGTGGGCTGGTACCGCGGACTTTTCACCCCAATCATGTGACGACGGATCACCCAGCTCGCCCGTAGGTTGGCCTCGTGGCGTCGCGACAGACTCCTGATCCCGACAGCGGTCGACCGGTCGCAGCGAGCGGGGAACAGACGACGGCAAGTCCGGATCCGGACGCCAAGGTGCCGCGGAACGTCCTGGTTCTGTCGTGGGTCAGTTTCTTCGCCGACGCATCCTCCGAGATGCTCTATCCGGTGTTCCCGATCTTCGTCACGCAGACGCTCGGGGCATCCGCGGCGATCCTCGGGATGATCGAGGGAATCGCAGAGGGCACGGCCTCGATCGGGAAGGCAATCTCCGGCAGGCTTGCCGACCGGCGGCGGCGCCGCCCGATGATCGCGCTCGGATACGGCATCTCCTCGGTCGCCAAACCGATCATCGGCCTCGCCCGGGCGTGGCCGCTCGCGCTGGTGGGTCGCTTCGTCGACCGCGCCGGCAAGGGCATCCGCGACTCGCCGCGGGACGCCGTGGTGGCGTCCGAGACCTCGCAGAAGACCAGGGGCAGAGGGTTCGGGTTCCAGCGCGCGTTCGACACCGCCGGGGCGGTCGTCGGGCCACTGATCGGGCTGGGCCTCTACGAGGCCCTAGGCCACAAGATCCGCCCGCTGTTCTTCATCGCGGTCATTCCCGGCGCGGTCAGCGTCGCGCTTGTCTTCCTGGTTCGGGAACGGACGCCGACCAGAGCGGAGCGCGCTCGTGCCCGCGAGAGCCGCCAGATGAGCGCAGCGTCGGCCGCGCGGCTTCCGCGCCGCTACTGGGAGCTTCTGGTCGTGCTGGGCGCCTTCAACCTGGCGAACTTCTCGGACTCGCTGCTGATCCTCCGTGCCAAGGACGTGGGCCTCAGCTTCGCCGAGGTCATCCTCGTCTACGCGCTCTTCAACGCCTCGTATGCCGCTCTCAGCTATCCCGCCGGCGTCCTCTCTGACCGGATACCGCGCCGGGTGGTCTACGCCGCCGGACTGCTCATCTTCGCTGTGTCCTACGTCGGGCTCGGCCTGGCACGCTCGACCATCTGGGTGTGGCTGCTGTTCGCGGTGTACGGCGGGTACTGGGCGCTGACCGACGGGGTCGGCAGGGCGTGGATCGCAGACGTGAGCCCACACGAGCTGCAGGGCACGGGACTTGGCCTCTACCAGTGCGTCGTCGGCGTCGGCGTCCTGATAGCCGGGATCTGGGCCGGCCTGGCCTGGGGCGCCAACGGGCGCTCCCCGCTCCTCCTCTCAGGTGCCGCGGTGGGAGTACTGGCGATCGGACTGCTCACGATCGGCACGAGGCTCGATCCTCCCCTCCCCGCGGCGACACCGCGGGCTGCTTGACCTGCGGCCCGCCGCCGCTGGGCGGCGCGTATTCG
>DATKOY010000049.1:0-24317 GCA_035524415.1 Solirubrobacteraceae bacterium
GGGTTGTCGCACACCTTCGATCCGCGCCGGAGCCTGCAGTAGCGCGTCACGTCCGCGCCGCTCCCTCCTTCCTCGGTCCACACGATGTGAGCGGTGCCCGCAGCGTCGACGAGGACCTGCGGGTTGCGGCCATTCGCGCCCAGGCTGATCGGCATGAGCGGCTGGGCGGGCAGCGTCTTCGGCGCCGTGCGCACGCCGCTGTAACCCGGCGAGCGGTACACGGGCAGGCGCTTTGCCAGCGCGGCAGCCGTCAGACCGCCAGACAACGTGGCTGCTAGCAGTAGCCCAATCCCGATCGCGCGGACCGGTCCTACCCTTGATCCGGTCAACCTCACTCCCACCCGCCATCATGACCGCAGCAGCGCGCGAGCGCAACCACCCAGCGATGACCGGCGGCCGGCCCAGCCTTACGCGTCGGCGAGGGCCTCCGCGATCTGGCGTGCGGCATCACGGGCGTGCTTGGCGATCACGGGGATCCCGTCGCGGTGAAGACGCTGGCTCGGGCCGGCGACCGACACGGCCGCGATCGCGCGCACGTCGTGGTTATCGGCGCGCCACACGAGCACCGGCGCCGCCACCGACGAGATCCCCTCCACGCGCTCCTCGTCGGTCGCGGCGTAGCCGCGGCGGCGCACCTCGCGGAGGATCTCGTTGAGCCGACTCGGCTCGACCACCGTGTAGCGGGTGTGGCGGGTGAGGCCGGCTTCGAAGATCGCGCGGGTCACGGCGGGGTTGAAGGCGGCAATCGCACGGCCCGAGCTCGACGAGTGCGCCGGAACGCGGCGCCAGATCTGACCATGAAAGCGAGGGTCGAGCCCCTCGGCCTCGTAGCGATCGAGAAACAGGATCTCGGCACCGATCGGGATACCGAGCTGAACGAGGTCGCGGACCCGGTCGCGCAGGCCGGCGAGGATCGGCACGCTGACCTCGAGCAGGTTCAGGCGGTGAACGGCGAGCTGACCGAATTCGAACATCCGCAGCCCAAGCCGGTAGCGGCCCGCGTCGCGACGCTCAAGCACGCCGCGTGCGGCCATCACCGCGAGCATCCGGCTCGCCGTGCTCTTCGCGATACCCAGCTCACGCGCAACCGCCGTCGGCCCCAGCTCCGGCGCGACCGAGAAGCAGTCGAGGATCGACAGTGCGATCGAGACCGATCGAAGCGGATCGGACTTCGCATTCCCGGGCTGGCGCGTCGCGGGCACGGAACGCAAACGCTACCGGGCGTTCGCGACAGGCGAACGATGATGTTCCCGCGAGATCCGATCCGAGGTAGTTTCCTCGTGCGAACGATCGGCGCCGGCGCAGAGAGGTGAGCACTGTCAGCAATTGATTCGACCGTCGTGCCGGCGTGCCCGCACGCCGAGCTTGCGCGCAGCTTCAAGCCGTTCGATCTCACCGACCCGTTCTCGTTCTACGCGCGTGCGCGTGCAGAGACGCCGATCTTCTACAGCGCCGAGCTCGACTACTGGGTCGTCACCCGCTACGGCGACATCCGCGACATCTTCCGCGACCCCGCGACGTTCTCCTCGGAGAACACGCAGGCGCCATACCGGCAGCGCCCGCCCGAGGTGCAGCGGATTCTCGACGACGGGGACTTTTCGATCGTGAGCGGCCTATCCGGCAGACAGCCGCCCGAGCACACGCGCCTGCGCGGCTTCATCAAGAAGGCGTTCACGCCACGCCGCGTCGCGTCGATGGAACCGACGATCCGGACGATCGCCACGGGGATGATCGACGGGTTCGCCGGTCGCGGTGAGGCCGATCTGGTGGCCGAGCTGACACGCGAGCTGCCGGCGCTCGTGATCTTCCGGATGCTCGGCATCCCCGACGCTGACGTTCCGAAGGTCAAGGAATGGGCGCAGAGCCGGGTCTACATGAACTTCGGGGACCTGCCGGTGCAGGAGCAGATGCGCCACGCCGACAATCTCGTCCTCTACTGGCGTTATTGCAAGGATCTCGTCCGCTCGCGCTTGCAGTCTCCGCAGGACGACCTGCCCGGAGACCTTGCCCGCATCTATCTCGAGGGCGACCAGACGATCAGCCCCGACGAGATCGCCGCGCTGGTTTACGGCCAGCTCACGGCAGGGCACGAGACGACGAGCGCACTGTTGGCGAATGGGTGCAAGGAACTGCTCACCCAGCGGGCCGTGTGGGAGCGGATCTGCGCCGATCCGACGCTGATTCCCGGCGCTGTCGAGGAGCTGCTGCGGATCAGCACTCCCGTGTTCACGTGGAAGCGACGGACGACGAGGACCGCGGTGGTCGGCGGCGTGACGCTGCCGGCCGGCACCAACCTGCTGATGCTGCTCGGCTCCGCCAACCACGATGAGCACACGTTCCCGGATCCCGACCGAATCGACCCCGACCGTGAGAACGCCAGCCGCCATCTCTCGTTCGGGCTCGGCATCCACTTCTGCCTCGGTGCGCCGCTGGCACGGCTCGAGGCCAAGGTGGTGCTGGAGGAGCTGTGCGCGCGCTTCCCGAGCGTCCGCCTGATCGAAGATCAGGTATTCGACTTCGCAGCGAACACGAGCTTCCGGGGACCGTCGCGCGTGCTCGTGAGGTGGGATGTCGCGTCTTCGTCAGACGATCATTCCCGCGTCAGCCTCGCCCGATGACCGACGCGTACCTCGACGTCTGGGCGGCCGCGCGCCCGTACCTGCGAGCGCGCAAGAACGACGTCCACGTCCCGCTCGCGTACGACTACGCGGTGCGGCTGCTCGAGCACCATCCGCAGGCCGACCGCGATGTCGTCCTCTTGGCGATCCTGCTCCATGACATCGGCTGGGCCGTGGTCGATCAGGACGCGATGTACCGGGACGGCTTCGGGCCGAACATGATGGAGTCCGAAGTGCGGATCGCGCACGAGCGCGAAGGCGCCCGGATCGCCGGCGAGATCCTCGGTGCGCTCGAGTATCCGGCGCCTCTGCGCCGGCGCGTGACGGAGATCATCGACGGCCACGACACGCGGCCGCACGCACTCTCGGCGGAGGACGCCCTGGTCAAGGACGCGGACGCGCTGTGGCGGTTCTCGGTCGCGGGAATCGGGATCGCGTGTGACTGGTTCCACATGACTCCCGGCGAGTACGCCGACCTGTGCGAGCCGCAGATCGAGGGCCGGCTGTTCACCGACGAGGCGCGCGGGATCGCGCGCGCGGAGCTGGCGGAGACCCGGCGGATCCTGCGCACCGACGTGCTCACGCACGACACCGCCCCACTGACGACCGCCCCACCGACGGCCGCGCCACCGACGACCGCGCCACCGGTCAGGCCGGGATGAGTGCCGAGCTCCGCCACAAGGCGGTGGTCATCACGGGCGCGGGCGGCGGGCTGGGCCGGGCGTTTGCGCTCGGCTTCGCCGCCGCCGGCGCGCGGGTGCTCGCGGCCGACGTCGATCCCGACGCCGCCGCCCGGACCGCGGCCACCGTCGCCGAGGTCGGCGGCAGCGCCGTCCCGGTGCGGACCGACGTCGCGGACGAGCGCAGCACGGTGCAGATGGCCGCCGCAGCGGTCGAGGCGTTCGGGGCGATCGACGTCCTCGTCAACAATGCCGCCGTGTACGCCGGACTCGAGCGGCGCCCGTTCGATGAGATCGACGTGGCCGATTGGGATCGCGTGATGGCGGTCAACCTGCGCGGCCCGTGGCTGTGCGCCAAGGCGTGTGCCGGCGCGCTGCGCGCCAGTCGCGGCGCGATCGTCAATGTCGCGTCGGCAACCGTGCTGAGCGGATCCCCCCTGTGGGCGCACTACGTCGCCTCGAAAGGCGCGCTGATCGCGCTCTCGCGAGTGATGGCGCGTGAGCTCGGCGACGACGGCGTTCGCGTTAACACGCTTGCACCGGGGTTCACGCTCACCGACGCCAGCCGCGAGATGATCGAGGACGCCGAGTCCTACGGCGTGGCGCGGGGGGCGATCAAACGCGGTCTCCAGCCCGACGACATCGTCGGCGGCGCGGTGTTTCTCGCCTCGGATGCGGCCGCGATGATCACCGGGCAGACGCTCGTCGTCGATGGGGGCCGACAGTTCCTGTGAGCTCGCACCGACCGCCCGGCGGACAGTGCCGGCGCGTCACCGAGTACCCCTCTTGTCTTCGGTGGACAATGTGGGCGTGCTCACCGTCGTCAGCTCACGCGGATTCGCAGAGACGCTGAGCCGGCTGGTCGATGCCGTTGCGCGCCGCGGCCTGACCGTGTTCGCGCAGTTCGACCATGCTGTGGCGGCGCGCGACGTGGAACTGGAATTGGCGGGCGAGGTCGTTGTCGTATTCGGTAATCCGCGCACCGGCACGCCGCTGATGCAGCAGGACCCGAGAATCGGGATCGAGCTGCCGCTGAGGATGCTCGTGTGGATCGCGGGTCGCCGCTTCCGCGGCAGTGGATTCGGATGGGCGAGTGCGCAGTGGCGGTACCCAGCGGCCCGCTGTTAGCGCTGCGCGCTCGCCAATCCGGTTATCTAAGAAACGGATCGTTGGCGACATTTCGTTCGCGCAAGCGGCCGCCTGCCGCCGGCGTTGATGTAATGAGGGAAGGTCTGGGTGCAGACCTTTGACCCGAAGGGGCGCAGCCGAAATAGGTTCGCGTGTCGCCTACCCCTTACTGACGCGCGGCGGCCCCCGTCGGCCTGACCGGCGGGGGCTGTTTCTCATGCTCGCGCGTCGGTCGGCTGCGTACCCAGCTCCGCGGCGGCGGTGTTCGTGTTTTCACCCCTTGGGTGGCTGTCCGCGCGACGCTTCCGCGAGGACGATGCCGGTGTGAGTCGAGCGAGCGGTGAACGTGCTCCGTCTCGCGCAGACCGACCGGCATTCCGACCAAGAGGAGCACTCATGAACTCCCACCTGACGTACCTGATGGCGACGCAACGCACGGACGAACTGGCGCGATCGGCCGCGCAGGCCCGGCTCGCGCAGCCCTCGCACGCGCCGGCAGCGCGCGCAGCCCGCCGCGCCCTCGCCGCCCGCATGCTCGGCCGGGTGCTGCCGCGACTTGCCGGACCCCGTCGCCCAGGCGTGACGCGCGCCCGCCCCTGAAGAGCATCCGCAGAGAGCACGCACGGCGGGCGGAGGACTACGGAAAGCGAACTCTCGCGCTTCAGCGTCTTCGGCACTCGGTCGAGATAGATCGTGGGTGACACGCGCAGATCTGCTGCTCACCCGCTACGAAACCTGTTGCAGTGGCCTTTCTGAGCACAGACCAGCGCGGTGGCGAGGTGCGGACGATCGTCCGCACCGAATCCGGCACAGTCCGCCGACTGCAGTTGATCGCGGCGCTGTGTGCCGGCGTGACGGCGACGCTTGCCGCCGCCAACCTGCTCGGCTGGGCCGCAGGAAGCGCGATGCTCACCGGTGCACTGCCGAAGCTGCCACCGATGCGCGCCAACGCGGCGCTTGGTTACTGCTGGCGAGCCTCGCCCTGGCGTGCTACTGGCGCCGCGCGCCGCGCGCATGGGAGCGGTACGCAGCGCGCGCGTGTGCCCTGCTGGTGACCCTGCTTGGCAGCGCATCGCTGCTTGAGTACGCGTTCGGGCTCAGGCTCGGAATCGATCAGCTGCTGTTCCGCGATCGCAGCCGCATCGACGAACTGTTTCCGGGCCGGCCGGCGGCCGGTGCGGCTCTCGGACTGCTGCTGATCGGCGCAGCCCTGCTGACGTGGAACGTGCGGCTCGGGCGCTGGTGGCCGAGCAGCGCATTCGCGTGGCTGGCGGCGCTGCTCGGGCTCACCGCCCTGACCGGATACGCGACCGGGTGGACGCCGCTGCTGACGTTCTCGCAACCCCAGCCGATTGCCATGAACTCCGCCGTCTCGCTGGCGTTGCTACCCGTGGGAATGCTGCTGGCCCGATCCGATCGCGGCGCGATGAAACTGCTCGCGAGCGAGCGACCGGCGGGCGCCCTGCTGCGGAGGCTGCTCGCGATTGCGGTCGCCGTGCCGCTCGGCGCCGCGACGATGACGCTCGCGGGCGAGCGGCTCGGGCTGTTCAGCACGAAGGAAGGCGCCTGGCTGTTCGCGAGCGCCGTCTCGATCTGCTTCGGCGTGGCCACGTGGGTGACCGCACGTTCGGCCGAGCGCATGGAGCAGCAGCGCAAATGGGCATTCGAGGATCGCGAGGAAGCGCAGCGGATCGCCAGGATCGGATCGTGGTCTCGCCGTCGGGGCCAGACGTCCACGTGGTCGGCACAGCTGTTCGACATCCTGGGCTGCGATCCGCAGGCCGGCGTCGTCCCTGAGGAGGACTTCTACGAGTCCGTTCATCCCGAGGATCGCGAGCGCGTGCGAGCCGCGATCGCCCGGATCCTCGAACACGAGGACGGGTTCGAGATCGACTACCGGCTCGTCCGCCCCGACGGAACGCAACGCGTCGTGCACTCGATCGGTCGCCGAGACGCTGCGCGCGGCTATGTCGGCACGATCCAAGATGTGACAGCACAGCGCGCCGCCGAGCTCGCCGCGAGCGCCGCCGAGGAGCGCTTTCGCCAGGCGTTCGACGAGGCGCCGATCGGGATGGCGCTGCTCACACCCGACGGGCGAATCGAGCAGGCGAACGCAGCCTTCACCGACCTGGGCGGGCAGCCTCCGGGTGCGATCGACGGTGTCCGGCTGCGCGAGCTGATGCACCCCGGCGACGCGGACAGGCTCACGCGCACGCTGGCCCAGCTTGCCGCCGGTGAAGCCGACGAAGACGGGCTCGAAGTCCGGATGGTGCCGAGCGTCGGGAGCACACGCGACGTCTCCGTGCACGGCACGCTCCTGCACGAGAGCGCGGGAGCGGGCAAGCGCCTGCTGTGCCAGTTCCAGGACGTCACCGAGCGCAACCAGTTCGAGGCGCAGCTTCAGTTCCTCGCAGATCACGACTCGCTCACCGGGTTGATGAACCGGCGCAAGTTCGAGTTTGAGCTCGAGCGACACGTGTCGCACGTCAAGCGCTACGGACCTGAAGGCGCACTGCTCGTGCTCGACCTCGACAACTTCAAGTCGGTCAACGACATGCTGGGCCACAGCGCCGGCGATCAGCTGATCATCTCGACCGCCGGGGTCATCCGCGCCCGACTGCGCGATTCGGACACGCTCGCGAGGCTCGGCGGGGACGAGTTCGCCGTGCTGCTGCCGAGGGGCGACCGGCTCCAGGCCGCCAAGGTGGCGGACACGCTCGTCGCGGCCGTGCGCGGCAACTCGGTCGTCGCCGGCGGGGAGCGCAGGTCGGTCACGACCTCAATCGGCGTCATGGTCTTCGACGCGGACATGCATTCGGTCACCGGCGAGTCGGCCCTGATCGATGCCGACCTGGCCATGTATGACGCAAAGGAGGCGGGACGCGACCGCTACGCGTTCTCCGCCACCACCGAGCATCGGACGAGCGACACGAAGGCTCGACTCACTTGGGTGAACCGGATCGAGCACGCGCTCGAGCACGATCGCTTCGCGCTGCTCGCCCAGCCGATCCTCGATCTGCAGACGCACCGCGTGCGCCAGCACGAGCTGCTGATCCGAATGCTCGACGACCAAGACGAGCTGATCCCGCCGGCCTCGTTCCTCACGGTCGCGGAGCGCTCCGGCCTGATCTCCCAGCTCGATCAATGGGTGGTGACCCATGCGATCGAGTTGATCGAGCAGCATCCCGAGCTTCAGCTCGAGGTCAACATCTCCGGCGTCTCACTCGGCGACCCGCAGCTCCTGCGCGCGATCGAGAGCCGCATGCGCGAGAGCGCGATCAATCCGACCCAGCTGATCTTCGAGGTCACCGAGACCGCCGCGGTGGCCAACATCACCCACGCGCAGGCGTTCGCGCAGCGCCTGCGCGAGCACGGATGCCGGTTCGCGCTGGATGACTTCGGAGCCGGATTTGGCTCCTTCTACTACCTCAAGCACCTGCCGTTCGATTACGTGAAGATCGACGGCGAGTTCGTCCAGCACGCCGCCATCGGGCATATCGACCAGCTCGTGATCGAGGCGGTCGTCCGGATCGCGCAGGGCCTTGGCAAGGAAACGATCGCCGAGTTCGTCACCGACGAGAAAACCCAGCGGGTCGTGACCCGGCTCGGCGTCGACTACGCCCAGGGCTACCACATCGGCAGACCGGTTCCGATCGGCGTGCTGCTCGCAAGTCTCGGCGACGCGCACCTGGAGAGAGACGATCGAGCCGTCTGAGCTGCGACTCAGGTCCCCTGAGGCGCGGTCGGAGCAGCCGGGGGCTTGTGCGGCAACGCGCGCGAGACGAGCAGCGTCGCGATGTATGCGACGACGACCCCGACGATGATCAGCGGTTCGAGCCCGGGGCCGGCCTTCGTCGTCAGCAGTGTCGCAAGGACGACCGCTGAGAGCGGCAGCTTGAGCACGCCGACGACCGCCGCCCCCATGCCGACGGCGACGGCGGGCTGGAGCGGGAAGCCCGGCAGGTGCGACGCCATGAGGCCGCCGGCCGCACCGAGGAACAAGGCCGGGAACGTCGGCCCACCGCGGTAGCTGCCGAGCGACAATCCGTAGCCGATGCCCTTGCAGACGATCAGCAGGGCGAGCGCCCCCAGCGACCACGTCCCCGCCTGAGTGGTCAGCCCCGGCAGCGCGTCCTGGCCCGAGAACAGCACCTCGTTGACGCTCTTGCCGGTGATCTGCGAGAACGCGATCGCGAGTCCGCCGATGACCAAGCCGATGATCGGCAGCAGTAGGACGAGCGACCGGCGCGACACGAACGCGTGCGTGAGCAGGCCACCCCGCATGATCACGCCCGTCACGACGGCGACGATGGCCGCCAGCAGGATCGTCCACCCGAACTGGGCGATGTCCGGATGCCCAAACGGGCTCAACTGCAGCGGCCCGAGCGCGTAGGCGCTGGTGCTCAGGCCCGTGAACGAGCCCATGCCGAGCGAGACAAGCGTCCCGATGCCCGCGGCCAGCAAGCCTGGCAGCAGGATCACGCGCATCCTCGGTCCCCCGAGCCCCGTCGCCTCGATCAGGATGACGGCCGCGATCAGCGGCGATTCGAAGATGAACGAGAGCGCCGAGAACGCCCCGGCCGCGCCGATGATCTGGAGCGCCTGTGGCGGGGTGTCGCGGCGAACGAGGCTGATCGACAGCACCGCCACGCCGGTGCCGATCGCGATCAGCGGGGCCTCCGGCCCGAGCACGAGACCGCTGCCGACGGTCACGAGGCCGGCGATCACGATCCCGGGCAAGGCGCTGGGACCACCGGCGGGGCCGGTGGACAGGCCCTCGGCCGGGATATGACCGCCGTTCCCGGGGAGGCGCGTGATCGCGAGCGCGACAATCAGGGCCGCAATCGCCAGGATCGGGAGCGACCACCATTTCGGAGGCCCGTTCGTGTACCCGACCGCGTTCGGGAGATGCACGTACAGCTCCTGCTGGAGCTGGTGAATCAACTCGAGAAAGCACCACGCCGCGAGCGACGCGATGACCCCGATGACGGCGACGATCACGAGCAGGGCGGCATAGGTCTTGCTCGCGATCGTCGATGCCGCTTGCTCGGCGGTCAGCTCTTGCGGTGCAGGCGCGTCAGCCATGTGAGCCCGGACCTTATGCGGCCCGAGCCCCGCAGGTCATCATCCGGTTCGGATGAGCGTCGTCCGAATCGGATGATGCGCGACGGACGCGCGAGCGGCATTCTGATCCGCCATGAGACTCCCGTGGCCGATCCGCAGCGTGCTCGCCGGAGCGGCGGGGACGACAGCGCTGACGCTCGCGTACGCGACCGAGCGGCGGCTTCGCCCGGGTCGCAAGGGCCCGCTCGACTACGACGACTCGCTCGTCCCGGGCCAGATCGTCGCCTCGATCATGCACCTCCCCCATGTCACCGAGCGCGAGGAGAACGAACTGGGTCTTGCGCTGCGCTGGGGTTACGGCTCAGCGTTCGGCCTGTGGCACGGCATCCTGCGCCGCCGCCTCGGCGAGCCGCGGGCAAGCCTGGGGTTCGGGGCCACGCTGATGAGCGCGACGTTCTCCCTGTTCCCGCTGCTCGGTCGGACCCCGCCGCCGTGGCGCTGGCCCGCCGACGTCATGGCGACGAGCCTCGCGACCCATGCCGCGTATGTGACGGCGGTCGCGGTCGCCGACGGGCAGCTCGCTCGCGTCGCACGCTGATTCACCGATTTCGCGCACGTCTCCTCCGAAACGGGTGATGCGTTTCGTGGCTGATCGTGTTTCATGCCCGGCGTGACAAACGATCTCGCGCGCTGGCAGTTCGCGACGACGAGCATCTATCACTTCCTGTTTGTGCCCGTGACGATCGGGTTGGCCTTCCTGGTGGCGGTCCTCCAGACCGCCTGGTATCGCACCGACAACCCCGATTACAAGCGGATGACGCGATTCTTCGGGACGCTGCTGCTGATCAACGTCGCGATCGGGGTCGTCACCGGTCTCGTTCAGGAGTTCGAGTTCGGGATGAACTGGTCTGTCTACTCGCGCTTCGTCGGCGGCGTGTTCGGAGCGCCGCTCGCGATGGAAGGGCTGCTCGCATTCTTCCTCGAGTCGACGTTCCTCGGACTCTGGCTGTTCGGCTGGAACCGCCTGCCCAAGCGCGTGCACCTCGCGACGATCTGGGCCGTGGCGATCGGCTCGATGCTGTCGGCGATGTTCATCCTGATCGCGAACTCGTGGATGCAGCACCCGGTCGGCTACAAGTTCAACAAGGCCGGCGACCCGGTCCTCAACAATGTCTGGGCGCTGTTCGTCAACCCGACGTTCGTGTGGGGCTACGCACACGTGATCCTCGCCTCGTTGATCACCGGCGCGCTGGTGATGCTCGCCGTGTCCGCGTGGTACCTGCGCAAGCAGCAGCACGTCGAGTCCTTCCACCGAACCGCCAAGGTGGCTCTGATCGCGCTGATCCCGGCGATCGTGATCCAGCTGTCGGTCGGCAACCAGCTCGGCGTGATCGAGGCCCACTACCAGCCGATGAAGATCGCCGCGGCCGAGGCCCAGTGGAACAGCTGCAAGCCGTGCTCGTTCTCGGCGCTGCAGTTCGGGGGCTTCAGTCAGAGCGACCAGAACGCGACTCAAATCATCCCGATCCCGCACCTACTGTCCGTGCTTGCGACCGGAACCTGGAACGGCCCGGTCACCGGCCTCAACCAGCTCCAGACCCAGTACCAGAAGCAGTACGGGCCGGGCGACTACATTCCCAACGTGGCGATCCAGTACTGGTCGATGCGCGTCATGGCCTACCTCGGATCCTTGGTCCTTCTGCTCGCGCTGTGGGGAGGCTGGTTGCTCCACCGACGGAAGGTTGGCAGCTCCCGGGTGTTCCTGACGATCGCGGTGTGGGCTGTCGTGACCCCGTTCCTGATGAACACGGCGGGATGGCTGTTGACCGAATCAGGGCGGCAGCCGTGGATCGTTCAGGGCCTGCAGAAGACGGCCGTTGCAAACTCGCCGTCGGTCAGCTCCACCGACATCATCATCAGCCTGACCGTGTTCGTGCTTTCGTACATCCTGCTCGGCGCCGCCGACCTCATTCTGATGCTGCGTTACTCGCGCCACGGCTTCGCCCAGGCCGACGCCGAGGCTGCCGAGCCCGCTGCTGACGCCGCCGAGCCCGTTCTCACCTACTGACACCATGCAACTGCACACCGTCTGGTTCGTCATCATCGCCGTCTTCTGGATCGGGTTCTTCGTGCTCGAGGGGTTCGACTTCGGGGTCGGCGCCCTGCACCAGGTGATCGGCAAGTCGGAGGACGAGCGGAGGGTCGCGATCAACACGATCGGGCCGTGGTGGGACGGCAACGAGGTGTGGCTGATCGTCGCCGGCGCAGCGATGTTCGCCGCCTTCCCCGGCTGGTATGCCACGATGTTCTCCGCGCTGTATCTGGCGCTGGTGCTCGTCCTCGTCGCGCTGTTCGGGCGCGGTGTCTCGTTCGAGTACCGGGGCAAGCGCGAGGACAAACGCTGGCGCGACGGATGGTCATGGGCGCTGACGATCGGCAGCGTGCTGCTCCCGCTGCTCATCGGAGTCGCGCTCGGCGACCTTCTCCACGGCCTCCCGATCAACCAGAACCACGACTTCACCGGGAACTTCTTCGACCTGCTGACCGGTTACGGGCTGATGACCGGGGTGACCATGCTCGCGCTGTGCCTGTTGCACGGCGCCACGTTCCTCGCGTTGCGTACGACGGGCGAGATGCGCGATCGGGCCCGCGCCGCGGGACGCACACTCGGACTCGTGGCGATCGTGATCAACATCGGGTGGGTGATCTGGACGCTGGTCGTGATCGGCGGCGGCACGCTTCCCGAGCCGACCCAGATCTTCGGCGTGATCGCGGTCATCTTCGCGTTCGTGCTCGCGAATACCGACAGCGACGGCTGGGCGTTCCTCGCCTCCGGGTTCGGGATCGCGGCGGCGATCGGCCAGATCTTCATCTCGCTCTACCCGAACGTGATGGTCTCGAGCACAAACCACGCGTACAACCTGACCGTCAACAACGCGGCATCGGGCCATTACGCGCTCGTCGTGATGACGATCGTCGGCGTGTTGTTCTTCCCGGTCGTGCTGCTGTACCAGGGCTGGTCGTTCCACGTCTTCCGCCGCCGTCTCACCGCGCCATCCGCCTCCGCCGAGCCGGCCGGCGGTGCCGAGCCGCGACGGGGTGCCGAGCCGGCCGGCGGAGGCGGGCAGGTAGCGGCCCCCACATAGCGGTCGATGCGCGCCCTGGACCCGCGGCTGCTGCACCGCACGAGGTCGGCGCGGCCGCTTCTGGCGATCGACACCGCACTGGGAATCGCGACCGCGCTCGCGGTGCTGCTCCAGGCCGGCGCGCTCGCACGGATCGCTGCTCGAGCGTTCGCGGGCGCGACGCTGCGCACCCTCGCCCCGGACTTCGCGCTGCTCGTGATCGCGTTCGCGCTGCGAGGGGCGTTCGCCTGGGGGATGGAGATCGCCGGACGACGGGCCGCGTGGAGCGTGCTCTCGGAGCTCCGTCTCGCGCTCGTCCAGAAGCGCTTGCGCGACCAGCCGCTTGCTGTCGACAGCGCCGGTGGCGGTGAGATCGCCGCCGCCGCGGTGCAGGGCATCGAAGCGCTCGAGGGGTACTTTGCCCGCTACCTGCCGCAGGTGGTGCTGGCCTCCGTCGTCCCGCTGCTCGTCGTCCTGTGGGTGGCATTCGTGGATCTGGAATCGGCGGTGATCATGCTGCTGACGCTCCCGCTCGTGCCGGTGTTCATGTGGCTGATCGGCCGCTACACGGAACAGCGGACGCGCGAGCGCTGGCAGGCGCTGCAGCGGCTCTCGACCCATTTCCTCGATGTCGTCCGGGGACTGCCGACGCTGCGGGCGTTCGGTCGCGCGCGCCATCAGGTCTCCGTGCTCGGCGAGGTCAGCGAGCGCTATCGCCGGGCCACGATGGGCACGTTGCGCGTGAGCTTCCTGTCGGGCTCGGTCCTCGAGCTCGCGGCCACGCTCGGCGTCGCGCTCGTGGCGGTCACGGCCGGCGTGCGCCTGGTCGGCGGCGGGCTTGGGCTGCAGGCCGGGTTGACCGTGCTGATCCTCGCGCCGGAGCTGTACCTCCCGTTTCGCCGGCTCGGCGCGGAATACCACGCAAGCGCGGACGGTCTGGCGGTGGCGGAGCGGATGTTCGCGCTGCTCGACACGCCCGCCGCGGCGGCTCCCGGGGGCCCGCGGTCGGCGCCGAGCCCCGCGCGCGCGTCCGTCCGGCTCGAGCGGGTGTCGTTCTCGTACCCGGCGCGCCCTGGGCTCGTGCTCGACGGCCTGAGCCTCGAGCTCCCGCCCGGAGAGGCAGTCGCGCTCGTCGGCGAGAGCGGCGCCGGGAAGAGCACCGTCGCAGCGCTGCTGCTTGGGATGCTGCAGCCGACGTCCGGTCGCATCTCCGTCGGCGGCATCGACCTGCGGTCGTGTCAGATCGATGCGTGGCGGCAGCTGATCGCCTGGGTGCCCCAGCAGCCAACGCTGTTTCGCGGGACGGTCGCCGCCAACATCCGCCTCGGCAACCCGGATGCGGACGACGACAGCGTGTGCGCAGCCGCGGCACGCGCGGGGGCTGATGAGTTCATCGGCGGGCTTCCGGACGGCTACGCGACCGTGATCGGCGACGGCGGACGGTCGCTCTCCCCGGGCGAGCGCCGCCGGATCGGGCTCGCCCGCGCGTTCGTGCGTAACGCCCCCCTCGTGATCCTCGACGAGCCGACGGCCGACCTGGACCCGCGGAGCGTCGAGCTCGTCGCGGCAGCGGTCCGCCGGCTTGCGCCCGGGCGCACGATGCTGCTGATCGCGCACCGGCCGGAGCTCGTCCGCGACGTGGATCGCGTCGTTCGCCTGCAGCGCGGCACCGCGGTGCCCGGAGAGCCCCGGCAGGCCGCATGACCAGGACCCTCCGTGACCTCCTCGGTCTTGTGCGTGCGCCGCGCGCTCGGGTCGGATTGGCCGCAACGCTCGGCGCGCTCACCGTGCTCTTCGGGGTCGGGCTGATGTCCGTTGCCGGTTATCTGATCACGCGAGCATCCGAGCGCCCGGCGATCCTGTCGCTCGAAGTGGCGATCGTGGCCGTGCGGTTCTTCGGCGTCGGCCGGCCGGTGGTGCGATACCTCGAGCGGCTGAGCTCCCACGATGTTGCTCTGCGCGTGCTCGGAGATGTGCGCACCCGCTTCTACGAGCGCATCGAGCCGCTGGCGCCGGCCGAGCTCGACAGCTACCGCCAGGGCGACCTGCTGTCGCGCATGGTGGCGGACGTCGACGCCCAGCAGAACCTCTACCTGCGCGGTCTCGAGCCGCCGCTGGTGGCGCTGCTCGCGGGCGCCGTCGCGGTGGGCGTCGCTGCCGCGATCCTCCCCGCCGCGGGCCTCGTGCTTGCGCTCGGCCTCCTCGTCGGCGGCCTCGCCGTCCCCGCGCTCTCGGGCTTCCTCGGAGCGCGGTCGGGGCGTCGGCAGGCCGCAGCGCGCGGGGAGCTCGCGGCGGAACTCGTCGAGCTGATTCGTGGGGCGCCGGAGCTCGTCGCGTTCGGCGGCGAGCAGGCGGCCATGGCCCGGATCGGCGAGGCAGACTCCTCGCTCGTCGCGCTCGCCCGGCGCGACGCGCGCGCCACGGGTGTGGGCGACGGCCTTGGGCTTGTGGTAACGGGAGTGACCGTTGCGGGGGTGCTCGCGGTCGCGGTCGGGGCGTCGCACGGCGGGCAACTGAACCATGTCCTGATTGCGGCGTTGGCGCTGCTCGCGCTCGCGTCGTTCGAGGCGGTCACCCCGCTCGGCGCGGCCGCCCGCGAGCTGTCCGCGACGCTGCCGGCGGGGCGGCGGATCCTCGAGCTCACCGACCGCCACGCGGTCGTGCGTGACCCGGCGTCGCCGCTCCCGGCTCCCCGGTGGCCGTTCGTAGTCGAGCTCGAGCACGTCCGCGCGTGTTACCCGGGCCAGCGGCGCCCGGCCCTTGACCGCGTCGGCTTCCGGCTCGAGCCCGGCGAGCGGGTCGCGCTGATGGGACCGAGCGGCGCGGGCAAGACGACCGTCGCCAACCTGCTGCTGCGGTTTCTCGACCCCGTGCAGGGGCAGGTCACGCTCGCCGGTCGGAGCCTGCGCGAGTACCGTCAAGCGGACGTCCGGCGCGCGATCGCGGTCGCCGGGCAGGACTCGCACCTGTTCTCCGCCAGCATTGCGGACAACGTCCGGCTCGCACGCCCGGATGCGAGCGACGCCGAGCTCGAGCAGGCACTGCGCCGCGCCCGGGTCTGGGAGTGGATCGACGGGCTTCCGGACCGCCTCGACACTCTCGTCGGGGAGGAGGGGCGCGAGCTGTCAGGCGGTCAGCGTCAGCGGATCGTTCTCGCGCGCGCGCTGCTCGCGGAGGCCCCGGTGCTCGTGCTCGACGAACCGACCGCCCACCTCGATCCGCGCACGGCGAATGAGCTGATCCGCGACGTGTTTGCGGCTGCCGGCGACCACAGCGTGCTGCTGATCACGCACCGCAGCGAAGGGCTCGACCTCGTCGACCGCGTGCTGACGCTCTCGCCCAGGGGTGCTTAGTGTCGCGAGAAGTTCTTCCCGGATACCGGGAAGAACTTTGCTCACGGTGACTGCGGCGCGGCCGCGACCACCGGATCGTCCTCCCAATTGATCTCCGCTGCCTCGCCGCGGTCGAGGACGTGGGGACCGCCCGTCTTCGTGAAGCGGTCCCAGCCCCAGTCGATCACCGCCTCGATCTTGGCGCGCGTTCCGGTCATCAGGGCTGCGTGGACGCCGAGCCAGGCCATGTGGGCAAGCTGCCCATGGATTTCGTGATGGCCCTTGCCGACCTCGGCGATCGCGGCGCCGCGGCCGATCATCGCCATGATCCCCTTGTCGCGATAGGCGAACGGCTTGCGCTCCCTCCCTTCGAAGTCGGCGAGGATGTTGTCCGCCGCCCACTTGCCGCTCTGCTGGGCGACCGAGCCGAGCTGGGGGAGCGGCTCGCCGTCGTCGCCGGGAATATTGGCGATGTCTCCGACGACGTACACGCCCGAACTGCCGGCCAGCGTCAGGTCCGGCTGGACGTCGATCCGCCCTCCCTTCCCATCCGCGAGCCCGGCATCGGCCGCGACCGCCGCGGCCATGATCCCCCCACCCCAGATGACGCAACGGGTCGGGATCACCGTACCGTCGGACAGCCGCGCGTGGCCGGGGCCGAGCTCCTTGACGCCCGTGCCGAGTCGCAGCTGCACGTGGCGTTCCTGGAGGACCTTGGCCACGTAGCCGTGCGCGCTGTCCGAGAACGCTCGCAGCAGCGCATTCCCGTAATCGAGCAGATCGACGTGCGCGGCGCCGGCATCGAAGTCGCGGTACTCCGCGGGGACGGTCACCTCGATCATGTCGGCCAGCGCACCCGCGACCTCGACCCCGGTCGGACCGCCGCCGACGATCACGAAGTTGAGCGCGCCGCGCTTGATCAGGTCCGGCTGACGGTCGACCTGCTCGAACAGGCCAAGGATGCGCGACCGTAGCCTCGTGGCGTCGTCCAGCGAGTACAGCGGGAACGCGTACTCGGCGGCGCCCGGGGTGTGGAAGAAGTTCGGTTGCGAGCCGGCCGCGAGGACCAGCGCGTCACCGGTCCACGTGCCGCCGTCGGTCGCCGTGACCGTCCGTGTCGCGGTGTCGATACCGGAGATCTCCGCGAGCTTCACATCGACGCCGTTCTCCCCCGCGAACACCTCCCGCAGCGAGTCGGAGATATCGCTCGGGGACAGGAGCGAGGTTGCCACCTGATAGAGCAGCGGCTGGAACTGGTGGTAGTTGTTGCGATCGATCAGCGTGACCGCGACGTCGTCGTGCTCGGCCAGCGCCTGCGCGCAGGCGAGCCCGGCGAAGCCGCCACCGACGATCACGACATGGCGCTTGTTCGCGGACGCGGTCATCACTGCCCCGCCCCCGCCGCTACGCCGGCCGGCGCGACGGATATGCGCTCCAGCAGGTGGTCGCCCACCCGGATCGCGTTCGCCATCGCGGTCAGCGCCGGGTTGACGGCGCCGATGCTCGGGAAGAAGCTCGTATCGACGACGTACAGATTGTCGAGCTCGTGGGCCTTGCAGTTGACGTCGAGCACCGACGTGGCGGGATCCTGGCCGAACCTGCACGTACCGGCCTGATGGGCGCAGCCCGCGACTGGGATCTCGTTCTTGAGGTAGGCCCAATGGGGGAGCAAATGCCCGTGATGCATGTCAAGGTCCTTCAGCATTGATTTGAGCTGGTGGTAGAGGCGCTCCTGGGCCTGCTCGTTGCTGGCCTTGTAGGCGATCTGGATGTTGCCGTCCTTGGTCAGCGTGACGCGGTTCTCGGGTAGCGGCAGATCTTCGGTGGATAGCCAGAAATCGACCGCGTGGCGAGCGATGTCCTCCAATGTCCAGTTCGGAGCGAACCTCGTCTCGCCCGGCTTCTCGCCCCGGAACATCGGCGCCTGGGACTTGCCGACCATCTGGATGTTGCCCATTGGGTACTCGAAGTCGTCGGTGCCCTTGAGGTAGAAGTCGTTAACCCCGAGCGTCTTCTGGAACACCGTCGGGTTCTCTTCCCTGGAGAGCGCGAGCACCGCCTGGCTGGCGTGGAACGTGAAGTTTCTGCCGACCTGATCCGAGCCGTTGGCCAGGCCGCGTGGGTGCTTGTCGCTCGCAGACGCCAGCAGCAGCTTCGCGCTATTGGCCGCGCCGCACGAGACGACGACGATGTCACCATCGAACGTCTCTTCGTGACCGTCGTGGCGGACCACGACGCTTGTGACCGCAGAGCCCGCGTCGTTGCATATCAGGCGCACCGCCTCGGCATCGGTGAGCAGCGTGACGTTCGTGTGCTCGATCGCCGGGCGGACGGCAATCACCTCGGCGTCCGACTTTGCGTGCACCACGCAGGGGAAGCCGTCGCAGTTCATGCACCGGACGCACTTGCTGTACGGCATGTTGTCCTCGTCGAGCATCACCCCGCACGGAGCGTGGAAGGGGTGAAGGCCGGCCTTGGCCAAGTCGTCGGACAGCTGCTGGATCCGCGGCTCGTGCGAGACAGCGGGGAACGGATAGGGCGCGCTCGCCGGAGGCTCCGTCGGGTCCTCCCCGCGCGCGCCGTGCACTTGGTAAAGCTGCTCAGCCTGCGTGTAATAGGGCTCCATGTCCTCGTAGGAGATCGGCCACGCGGGCGAGATCCCGCCATGGTGCCTTAGCTCGCCGAAGTCCTCTTTGCGCAGGCGGTAGAGCGCGGCACCGTAGCGCTTCGTCGCGCCGCCGACGAAGTAGTGGACCTCTGGCGCGAACGACGAGCCGTCCGGGTAGTACCAGGTATCGGGGGAGACGTAGCGGTTATCGACGAACACGTCCTGGGCCAGCCAGTTCTGCGGCTCGCGCGGCAGCCACCCGCCGCGCTCGAGCAGCAGGATCCGCTTGCCCGACGGCGCTAGGCGGTGCACCAGCGTCCCGCCGCCCGCACCGGTGCCGATGATGATCACGTCGTAATGGCTCACGATTCCTACCTCCGATCCGCGGGGGGGATCGAGCCGGCCAGCGCCCCAGAGCTGGGTGGCCCGAGCCCTTCGAGTGCAAGTTGCTCAGCGAGGATGATCCGCGCCGACGCCTCGATCAGCGCGAGGTGCGAGAACGCCTGCGGGAAGTTCCCGAGGTGCCGGTTGGTGGACACGTCGAACTCCTCGGCGTAGAGGCCGAGCGGCGACCCGATCCGCAGCAGGCGCTCCATCAGATCGTGCGCGCGCTGAGTCTCGCCGACGATCGACAGCGCTGACACCAGCCAGAAGGAGCAGATCAGGAACGTCCCCTCCTTGCCGGACAGCCCGTCATCGGTCTCATCGGTGCGGTAGCGCAGGACGTAGCCGTTCTCGGTCAGCTCCTCCGCGATCGCGATCACCGAGCTGTGCATGCGCTCGTCCTCGCCGGGGAGGAAGCCGAAGATCGGAGCCAGCAGCGTCGAGGCGTCGAGGGCGTCGGTTCCGTAGTGCTGGCGCAGCACGCCGTCGGGGCGGAGTCCGTGCCCGAGGATGTCGTCGCGAATCTCCAGCGCTGTCGTGGCCCACGTGGCCTGCAGCTTGCGGTCGCCGCGAATGTGGGCGAGCTGCGCGGCCCGGTCCATCGCGACCCAGCACATCAGCTTTGACGACACGTAGTGCTGCGGCTTGCCGCGAGCCTCCCAGATCCCCTGATCGGGCTGACGCCAGGCATTGCCCGCGCACTCGGCCTGAGCCTGCACGATCGGCCACAGCCGCCGGGGCAGGCGCTGACTGTGCACCGTGTGCTTGAGGATCGAATCGAGCACGGCCCCGAACACGTCGTTCTGGCGCTGGTTGAAGGCGCCGTTGCCGATCCGGACGGGGCGTGCGCCCGCGTAGCCGGACAGGTCCTCGCGAAACGACTCGGTCAGATCGCGCCGGCCATCGATGCCGTACATGATCTGCAGCCCGCCGTCCGCGTTCGGCTCGACGTCGGCGACGAACTGCATGAACTCGTCGGCCTCCCAGTCGAGGCCGAGCAGGTGCAGCGCCTGCAGCGTGAACGTCGAATCCCGCATCCAGGTGTAGCGGTAGTCCCAGTTGCGCTCCCCCCCGGGCGTCTCCGGCAGCGAGGTGGTCAGCGCCGCGACGGTCGCGCCGGTCGGCATGTACGTGAGCCCTTTGATCGTGAGCGCCGAGCGCTGGATCGCATCGCGCCAGCGGTGGTCGGCGAATGGGCGCGCGCGGCCGAGCCACTTGCGCCAGAAGCTGACGGTCGCGGCGAGACGGCGCGTTGCGTCCTGCGCGTCCGCGGGCCCGGTGAGCCCCTCGTTCCACGAGAGCGCGGCGAACGCCTGCTCGCCCGGCCGGAGCCTGTGGCGGGCACGAATCCGGTTGACCTCGATCCCGAGCTCGAGGTCAGTGTGCAGGCGGATCGTCTGGCCGGCGCCGGTGGCGTCGGCGGCGTGCCGGCCCTCGACGAGCTGCCACTGCGCCGGCGTGCGTCCATAGTCGAACGCCGGCTCGCAGATCAGCTCGATCTCCACTTCGCCCTCGAGCGACATGACCGTCCGCACGAGCATGTGGTCGGCGTCCTCGTCCGCCGGCGGGCGTGTGTGCGGCGTGATCGTGTCCTCACAGGTCGTCGGGCCCAGCGTCAGCGCGTCGCGCACCTCGAGCCATCCGCCGTGGGTCTTCCACGTCGTGACCAGGACGTTCGTGCCGGGCTCGTAGTAACGCCCGGACGGCACGGTCGTACCGAACGGCCCGAGGCGGAACATCCCCGCCTCGCGGTCCAGCAGCGTCCCGAACACGCTCGGGGCGTCGAAGCGGGGCACGCACAGCCAGTCGATCGAGCCGTCGGGCGCGACGAGCGCGCCCGTGTGGCAGTCGGAGAGGAACGCGTAGTCGGCGATCGGCGGGAACGGCGACGGCGCCGCGGCGCTCTGGATCGGCGCACCGACCGCCTCCGATGGAGTGCGGCGATGGTCGGTGCCGACCCGGCGCTTCCTGGCGCCGCCGCCCGCCGGCGTCGTGCGCTCGGTCGTGCTCACGACGCCGCTGATCCGATCCACGGGCCGTGCCAGCGCCCCTCCCCCGACATGAGCTGATCGGCCTCCTTCGGTCCCCACGTCCCCGGCGCGTACGGGTGGACGGGAGGCGGGTGGTCGATCAGCGGTGCCATCACTCGCCACGTCTCCTCGATGCTGTCCTGGCGGGTGAACAGCGCACTGTTGCCGTCCATCGCAGCCTGGAGGAGGACCTCATACGGGGTGGGGCCCTCGCCGCCTTCCTCGGCGAACTCCATGTCGAGCATGATCTCCTGCGGGCCGCCCTGGTCGGCGCGATGCGCGTCGACGATCAGCCGGATGCCGGTCATCGGGTCGAGCTTGATCACGAGCTGGCTCTGCACAGGAGGCCGGCCTGGCGTCTCGAGGAACCGAAGCCGTGGCGGGCGGCGAAAGACGAGCCTCACCTCCGTCTGCGTGGCCGGAAGCCGCTTCCCGGTGCGGATGAACCACGGCACGCCCGCCCACCGCCAGTTGTCGATCTCGAGCTGGAGCGCAGCGTACGTCTCGGTGGTCGATCCGGCCGCGACCCCATCGATGTCGAGGTAGCCGTCGTACTGTCCACGGACGTAGCGGGCGGGATCGGCATCGGGCATCGAGCGGAACACCGCAAACTTCGCATCCTTGAGGGTGCCGGCGTCCGCGCCCGCCGGTGCCTCCATCGCCGCCGCGGCGACGAGTTGCATCAGGTGGTTGACGACGACGTCCCGCAGTGCGCCGACAGGATCGTAGAAATGCCCGCGGTCCTCGACGCCGAAGCTCTCGGCCATCGTGATCTGGACGCTGGCGATGTGGTTGCGGTTCCACACCGGCTCGAGGGTCGTGTTGGCAAAGCGCAGGTAGAGGAACTCCTGCAGCCCCATCTTCCCGAGGAAGTGGTCGATCCGATAGAGCTGCGACTCGTCGATGTACTGATGGATGTCGGCGGCCAGTGCGTGGGCCGATTGAAGATCGTGGCCGAACGGCTTCTCGACGACGACTCGGGCGTTGCGCGTCAGCCCTGCCTCCGAGAGCCCCTTGATCGTGGTCGCGAACAAAAACGGCGGGATCTCAAGATAGAAGACGGGCTTCTGCGCTCCGCCGAGCGCGTCGCCGACGCGCTTGAACGTCTCCGCGGCGGTGAAGTCGCCTTGCACGTAGGAGAGTCGATTGGCAAAGCGGGCGAACACGTCCTCGTCGAGTTGCTCGCCGGTGTCCTTGATCGACGTCCGCGCGCGCTCGCGCAACTGGTCGATCGACCAGTCGTTTCCTGCCACGCCGATGACCGGGCATCGAAGCAGTCCCCGGGCCTCGAGCCTGTACAGCGAGCGAAACGTCATCACCTTGGCCAGATCGCCCGTGATACCGAACACGACGAGCGCGTCCGCCGCTTCGCCCGCATCGGCTGAGCTCGCCCGCCGATGGGAATCGGTCGCTACTGCCATGTGTCCCTCCTGTCGCCCTGTCGCGCGCGGGCGCGTTTATGTTGTCGCCACCAAGTCGGCCGCACGCTACGTCGCGAACCGTACGACGTCATCACCCCATTGGGATGACCCCGACGTGTTCGTTGCGTTAGCGTGCCGCGCCATGAACGAACCCCGTGTCGTCGTGGCCGGCAGACTGCCCGCCGCGGGACTCGACCTGCTCCGCGCGCACCTCGCCGTCGAGCTCGCGGGCGACGGGGACGACGCCGCGCCGTTGTGGGCCCAGCTGCCCGGCGCGGCGGCGATGGTCGTGCGCCCCTCGATCGCCGTCGACGCGGATCTGCTCGACCGCGCCGGCCCGTCGCTGAAGATCGTCTCGAGCTTCGGCGTCGGCTTTGACCACATCGACCTGGATGCGGCGCGCGCCCGCGGGGTCCGCGTGACCAACACGCCCGGGGTGCTGACCGACGCGACCGCGGAGCTCGCCGTCGCGTTAATGCTCGCGGTTGCGCGACGCGTCGCCGAGGGCGACTCGATGGTGCGCCGCGGCGAGTGGCGCGGCACCGACCCGGAGGCGTTCCTCGGCCGCTCCCTGGTCGGAGCGACGATCGGGCTGATCGGATTTGGCCGGATCGGCCGGCGCGTCGCCCAGCTGCTGTCGGGGTTCGACGCGCGGGTGCTGTTCTTCGACGACGGCGCCGAGCCGGCGCACGGCGCGCAGCGGTGCGGGCTCGCTGAGCTGCTCGCCCGGGCGGACGTCGTCAGCCTCCATGTTGCGCTGACACCGCAGACCGTCCATCTGATCGACGCCGATGCGCTGGCCGCGATGCGCTCGGACGCGATCCTCGTCAACGCGAGCCGCGGCGCGGTCGTCGACACCGTCGCGCTGATCGAGGCGCTGCGGACCGGGCAGATCGCCGCGGCCGGACTCGACGTCTATGAGGACGAGCCGAATATCCCATCGGCGCTGCGCGAGTCGCGCAACACCGTGCTCCTACCACATATCGGCTCCGCCACGCAGGCCACGAGGGACGCGATGGCGCGCCTGTGCGCCGAGAACGTGATCGCAGTGATCGACGGGCGAGAACCGCCGGCCGCCGTGGTCTGAGATGCGCGAGGTCCAGGTCAGCGGCGCCGACTTCGAGTCCCTGTTTGCCGCGCTCAGCAACTGGGGCCGATGGGGTCCAGAGGACGAGCGCGGCGCGCTTCACCTGCTGACGCCAGAGCGGGTCGCCGCGGCGGCGCGCCTCGTCCGCGACGGCACGACCGTGACGCTCAGCCTGCCCCTGAACACCCACCGTGCGGTTCACTGCCCGACCCCGGCGGATCACCACATGACGCTCCTCGGCGACGCGGTGACGGCGGCCGACCCGATTCACTTCATCAAGGACTACGTCGGCCTCGACTACCACAACGACGGCCATACCCACATCGACGCGCTGTGCCACGTCGGCTACCGCGGCACGCTCTACAACGACCGCCCGGAGGACGCGATCACCGAGCACGGTGCCGACGTCAACGCGATCGACGTGCTCAAGGACGGGCTCGTCGGGCGCGGCGTCCTGCTCGACATTCCGCGCGTGCGCGGAGTTCCCTGGCTCGAACCGGGAGAGCACATCTTCGCCGAGGACCTCGAAGCGGCCGAACGCGACCAGGACGTCGCCGTGCGGGAGGGCGACATCCTGCTGGTCCGCACCGGGCATGCCCAGCGTCTGGCCGAGCTGGGTCCATGGAACACCCCGGAGTCAAAGGCCGGCCTGCATCCGACGACGATGGAGTTCGTTGCCGCTCGGGGCGTCGCCGCGCTCGGCTCGGACGGGAACAACGACACCGCGCCGAGCACCACCGAGGGCGTCGACTTCCCGATCCACGTGCTGGCGATCACCGCGATGGGGATCCACCTGCTCGACTACCTGCAATTCGAGGATCTACGGCTCACATGTGAGCG
>DATKOY010000050.1:0-14842 GCA_035524415.1 Solirubrobacteraceae bacterium
CCAGCGGCGGCAACATGACCGACCCGACCGTGCTGATGCGCTCGCAGCTCACGGTCGAGGCGTCGACCGCGAAGTTCTCGTTCCTGTTCGTCCCGCGCATCGGGTCGGTCGAGACGCTGCTCGATCGCCTCGGCGTCGGCAACGAGCAGCCGGCCTGAGTGGGCCGCGGCCGCGCGGCCGGTTCACCCGCCGCGGCCCCGTGACCACGCGTCGAGCCCGACCGCGATCACCATGATCACGCCGTCGTACCCGCCGGATGTGATACCCCACTGGGCGTGCTGTCGCGGTAAACACTTTTGTTTCGCGATCGTAAACGGAGTGTTCAGTATCAGTCAAGGTCTCTGTTCGACCGAACTGTCCACAAACACGCGGCGGCGCGTCGCCCCGCCAGCTCTAGCCACCCGATCAGTGCGCGCCGAGGCCCCTCTGGAGATTTGTGCGCCGATATCTACCGCCAGAAATCTCCAGAGGCCTCCGCCACTGTTCCGGGCCCTCCTTGCCCGTCATCTCGACCGGGCCGACGCGGTTGGAGAACACGATGTGCGCCATCGACGGCGTCGCGAACAGGCGCATCGCGAGATCGGGGAAGTCGGCGACATCGTCGGCCTGGAACTCCGACCGCCCGTCGAAGCCGGCGAACCGCTCGTTCACGTACGTGCTGAAGCCGGTCTTGCTCATCTCGCCGTCGCTGACGATGTCGATGCCCGCCTCATGCTGCTTCTTGACGATGTCGGCGACCGCCGCGTCGACCTTCGCCTCAAGCTCCGCCTCGTCGACCGCCTGGCCGTCGAGCTGTGCCCAGATCAGATCCGCGACGTCGTCTGGCCGCGGCAGGCTGCCCGCATGAACAGCAAGGAGGAGACATGGCCGACGGGACGACGTTGATTGTGGGTGGGACGAGAGGGCTCGGACGCCACCTGGCCGAGCGATTCGCGCAGCGAAACGGCGAGCTGGTGATCCGACTCGCCACGCTCAAGCTCGTCGCCTACACGGAAGTCCTGCACTGCCTGCATCAGCGGATGCACGATCACAGCTCCGTACTGCTGTTCGGGGGCCTTGCGCAGGACCGGCCGTATCCCGGCTCGACGACCGTCACCAGCGTCAACGGGGCCGTCGAGACGATGGTCCGCACGTTTGCGACCGAGCTTGCGCCGGTGCGCGTCAACGCGATTCACCCGGGTATCGTCGGCGACAGCCCGCAGTGGAAGGACAATCCCGAGATGCTCGAGCGGGTGATCGCCCGCACCCCCACCGGCCGCCTGGTGACGATGGACGACATCGTCGGCGCCTGTCGGTTCCTGCTCGAGAACCCGGCGGTCAACGGCGTCAACCTGCCGGTCGATGGTGGCTGGGTGATCATGTGACCCGGGTCGCGGTCCTCGGGCTCGGCCGGATGGGCGCGCCGATCGCGCAGCGCCTCGAGCAGGCCGGACACGAGCTGAGCGTCTGGAACCGCTCCGCGTCCGCAGCACGGGCTCGTGCTCGCAGAGCGGCACGGGATCGAGCGCGCCGACATGCTCGAGGTGATGGGCGGATCGGCAATCGGGAGCCCGTTCGTGAAGTACAAGACCGCCGCCCTCGTCGCCGGCGACTGCAGCTCGACGTTCACCACAGAGCTCATGTACAAGGATCTCGGGCTGATTCTCGAGGCGGCGCAGGACGTCGCGGTGCCGCTCCCCCGGACCGCGCTGACGGGACAGTTCGTGCAGAGCTGCATTGCGACCGGCATGGGCGACTGGGACCTCACGGCGCTGCTCCCGCGTCTGCAGCGGGATGCCGGAATCGCTCTCGACGCACCGCCAAGCGTGTAAGAGGACTATACGCACTGAGTGTGCAGCATTGCTTGACGTGAGATTCGCCCGCCGTTAGTGTCTGGAGCGTGGCGGATCAGCGGCTCTTTCACGTCCAGAAGGCAGACGAGATCGAACTCGCGCCACCCACGGGCTTGGGCGACCGCGTCAGCGGGTTGCGACGAAGAACCCTCGTCGGCCGGCATGTCGGTTCGGTCCATACCGGGTTCGCGCTGTGCGCGCTCGCCGCTGGCGGGCGCGTCGACACCCATCTGCACTCGACCGAGCAGAGCTTCTACGTGCTCAGCGGCACCCCCGTCGTGACGATCGACGGACACGCCTATCGGCTCGCGCCCTACGAGTGCGGGCTGCTCCCGGTCGGCGTCCCGCACGCGTGGGCCAGCGACGCGGACGCGGAGGCGACATGGCTCGAGATGAACGCCCCGGCGCCGCGGCTGTCCGGACCGCCCGACACGTTCTGGACCGGGGAGCCGCCCGCCGGCACGGATGCGACCACGCCCGACATCCGTGACCCGCGCACGCGGACGTTCTTCCGGCTCGGATCGGGCGAGATGGAAGTCGACAACCTGAAGATCGGCGCGGCAGTCGACGCGCCGACGGTCTCCGCGAGCATGGCAACTGCGCTGCTCACGTACAGCGGCATCGCCGTCAAGATGCTCGTGGACTCGCGTCTCGGCGCCGTGCTGCATACGATGTTCATGGTCGAGTACCAGCCGGGGGGAGTCGCCCAGCCGCACGATCACCCGCTCGAGGAGACGTACCACATGCTCGAGGGCGAGGTCGACGCGATGGCCGACGGCGACGCCTTCACGCTCCGTCCCGGCGACATCTTCTGGACCGGCGTCGGCTGCATCCATGCGTTCTACAACACCAGCCAGAGCAGAGTCCGATGGCTCGAGACTCAATCGCCCCAGCCGCCGGCGAACCACTCCTACCGGTTCAACCGGGACTGGGACTATCTGGCAGATCAACTCGACAGAAGGAACTCCCGATGATCGCTTCACGCGGGGCCACGATGGCCGTTGACTGGGAGCAGCGCATCGACTACCCGCGACTTCGGGCGGACCGTCTCGAGAAGGCACGGTCCGCTCTGCGGAGCTCCGATCTCGGCGCGGTGCTGTTGTTCGACCAGAACAACATTCGATACGTCACGAGCACCCACATCGGCGAGTGGGCACGCGACAAGAGCGCCCGCTGCGCGCTGCTCCCGCGTGAAGGCGATCCCGTGCTGTGGGACTTCGGCTCAGCCGCGCGCCATCATCAGCTGTACGCGCGCAGCCCGTGATGCTGAGCGCCCGCAAGCTCAAGACCCAGGATGAGATCGCACTGCTCGATCACGCGGCCGCGATCGTCGACGCCGTCTACGAGCGCATCTACGAGCTGTTGCGGCCCGGCGTGCGCGAGCACGAAATCGTCGCCCAGGCGCAGCGGCTCCTGTTCGAGCTCGGCTCGGAGCAGGTCGAGGCGATCAACGCGGTCTCGGGCGAGCGCTGCAACCCTCACCCCCATGTGTTCTCCGACCGGTTGCTGCGCCCGGGCGATCAGGCATTCTTCGACATCATCCACTCGTTCATGGGCTATCGGACGTGCTACTACCGCACGTTCTGCGTCGGCGGCGCCACGCAGTCGCAGCTCGACGCCTACAAGCAGTGCCGGGAATGGCTCGACGCCGCGATCGAGCTGGTCCGCCCCGGCGTCACGACCGACCAGATCGCGGCGGTCTGGCCGACCGCGCAGGAGCTTGGCTTTGCCAGCGAGGAGGCGTGCTTCGGCCTGCAGTTCGGGCACGGGCTCGGCGTCGGTCTCTACGAAGCGCCGATGATCTCCCGGCTGCACTCGTTCGACGACCCGGTCGAGATCGAAGAGGGCATGGTGTTCGCGCTCGAGACCTACTGCCCGGCGACCGATGGCCGCTCGGCGGCGAGGATCGAAGAAGAGGTGCTCGTCACCGCCGACGGCCCCGAGATCCTCACCCGGTTCCCCGCCGACGAGCTGCTCGTCGCCGGACGCCGGTACGTGCGTGGCGCCGATCTCATGAGCGAGAATTCCGACACGGTGATCGCAAAGTGAGTCAGGCCTCGAGGGAGCAGGCGGCGGGCAATCCGCTGCAGGCGCTCGACCGCGAGAGGGCGCTCGCGCTGTACCGGCGCATGCGGCTGATCCGTCGCTTCGAGGACACCGTCCAGTCGCTGTTCCAGCGCGGCGAGGTCCACGGCACGACGCACCTGTACTCGGGTCAGGAAGCGGTCGCGGTCGGAGTCTGCTCGGCGCTCGAGCAGCGCGACCGGGTCGCCGGCACCTACCGCGGCCATGGACACGCGCTCGCGCTCGGCGTCCGGCCGCAGGGCCTGCTCGACGAGCTGCTTGGGCGCGAGAGCGGCGTCTGCGGCGGCCGCGCCGGATCGATGAACGTCGTCGACCTCGAGCACGGACTGATTGGCTGCTTCGGGATCGTCGGCGGGAGCATCGCCGCAGCGACGGGAGCAGCGCTGGCGCTCAAGCGCGAGGGCGCTGTCGCGGTCGCGTTCTTCGGCGACGGAGCGGCGAACCAGGGCTACTTCCACGAGTGCCTGAACTTCGCTGCGGTCCTGCGGCTGCCGGTGCTCTACGTGTGCGAGAACAACCTCTACGGGGAATTCACGCCGTGGGAAGACGTGACCGCCGGGCAGATCCGCGAGCGGGCGCAGACGCTGCAGATCCCCGCCCAGACGATTGACGGCAACGACGTGTTCGGCGTTCGCGAGCATGCGCGCGAGGCGCTTTCGCGCGCGCGTGCGGGCGAGGGACCGCAGTTTCTCGAGGCGCTCACGTACCGGTTCGTCGGGCACTCGCGCAGCGACCCCGGCGCCTACCGCAAGCCCGGCGAGCTCGACGCATGGCGGGCGCGCGATCCGCTCACGCGGGCGCGTGCGGCGCTGATCGAACGGTTCGACGCCGACACCACCCTCGTCGAGATCGACGACGCAATCGAGCGGGAGATCGCGCAGCTGGTCGAGGCGGCACTCGCCGCCCCGTTCCCAACCCCGGGGCCGGTCAATGAGTTCAGCGAGTGACGCGTTGGTGACGGTCGTCATGCCGAGGCTCTCCGACTCGATGGAGGAGGGCACGATCGTTCGCTGGTGCAAGCGCGACGGCGACGATGTCAGCGCCGGCGAAGAACTCGTCGAGATCGAGACCGACAAGGCGACCGTCACGTACGAGGCGGAGAGCTCCGGGCCGCTGCGAATCCTCGCGGGCGTCGGGCAGACCGTCGCCGTTGGAACGGTCATCGCCGAGCTCGGCGCAGTGACCGCGGTTGCGAGGAACGGCGCGGGCGGGCCCGTCCGTGCGACGGCCTCGCCGGTCGCGCGCCGGCTCGCGCGGGAGCTCGGCGTCGAGCTGGCCGCGATCAGCGGGAGTGGCCCCGCCGGCCGGATCGTCAAGCGCGACGTCGAGGCCGCCTCGAGCGCGATCGCGGCCGTCGAGCCCGGCGAACCGTCCCCGGGCCCGCTGAAGGGCGAGGTGCGCGTGCACGAGGCGACCTCGGTGCAGTCGACGATCGCGCGGCGGATGGCGCAGGCCAAGTCGACGATGCCCGAGTTCACGCTGACGACCGAGGCCGACATGGACGAGGTCGTGCGCCTGCGCGCGCAGCTGGACGACGTCGAGCCCAGCCGGGTCCCGTCGATCAACGACTTCGTCGTGAAGGCGTGCGCGCTCGCGCTGCGACGCCACCCGAAGGTCAATGCCAGCTACCGGGACGGCGGCTTTGAGCTGTACAGCCGCGTGAACGTCGGGGTCGCGGTCGCTGCGCCCGATGCGCTGCTCGTGCCGACGGTGTTCGACGCGGACACGAAGCCACTCGGCGAGATCGCCTCGGAGACCCGGGCGCTCGCTGAGCGCGCTCGGGACGGCGCGCTGACGCCGCCCGAGCTCACCGGCGGGACGTTCACGATCTCGAACCTGGGGATGTACGGGATCACGCAGTTCACGGCCGTGCTCAACCCGCCCCAGGCGGCGATTCTCGCGGTCGGCTCGCTCGAGGAGCGCGTCATCCTGCGCGACGGTGGCGCGGTCGCCGGCCGACGGATGAGCCTGACCCTGACCTGCGACCACCGCATCCTCTACGGAGCCGACGCGGCCGCCTTCCTGAAGGACGTGCGGCTGTTCCTCGAGCAGCCGGTTCGGCTCGCGCTGTGAGAGACATGGAGACCTGATGGCGACACTCGAATTCCGCGACGCGATCAGAGACGCACTGGACGAGGAGCTCGCTCGGGATGAGCGCGTCGTGTTCTTCGGCGAGGACGTGGCGGTCGCCGGAGGCGTGTTCGCGGTGACCGGCGGCCTGCTCGAGAAACACGGCCGCGAGCGCGTGTTCGACACCCCGATCTCGGAGCTTGCCCTGACCGGCGCGGCGTTCGGCAGCGCCGTCTGCGGCCTGCGGCCCGTGATCGAGATCATGTTCGGCGACTTCCTGACGCTGTCGATGGACAGCATCGTCAACCAGGCCACGAAGTACTTCTACATCTCGCGCGAGCAGGCGAGCGTGCCGCTCGTCGTGCGCTCGGCGGTCGGCGCCGGGGGACGATTCGGCGCGATCCACTCGCAGACGCCCGCCGCGTGGTTTCAGAATGTGCCAGGGCTGAAGATCGTCGCTCCGTCCTCGCCGGCCGACGCGAAAGCGCTGCTGAAAGCGTCGATCCGCGATGACAATCCCGTGCTGTTCCTCGAGCACAAGCGGCTCTACAGCATGCGGGAGGAGGTCGGGCCCGGCGACGAGCTGCCGCCCGAGCTGGGGCACGCTCGCGTCGTCCGCGAGGGCCGCGATGTGACGCTCGTCTCGGCGATGAAGGGCGTCCACGATTGCCTGGCCGCGGCCGAGGAGCTGACCGAGCTGGGCGTCGACGCCGAGGTCATCGACCTGCGCACGCTGCGCCCGCTGGACCGCGGGCCGGTGCTGCGCTCACTGGCGAAGACCAACCGGCTCGTCGCCGTCGAAGAGGGGCCGCTGACAGGCGGGTGGGCGGCCGAGATCCTCGCGCTGGTCGCCGAGCACGGCTTGCACGACATCGACGACGTCTGGCGCCTGACCACGCCCGACCATCCGATCCCGTACAGCCCCCCGCTCGAGGACGCGTTCCTGCCCGGGCCACAGCTGATCGCGGCGTCGGTCGCGGAGCGCCTCGGGACCGACATCCGCAGCACCGCGTGAATCGGTGGTGCCCGACTCGACGACCGGTTCGCACCGTGGCCCGGTGTACAGTCACCTCAGCGAATGGAGGACGAATTGGTGGGTCAAGAGCAGGAGGGGGCGGTTGACGGGACGCTTCCCGACGCCCCGCCGCGCAACGGGGTCGGACCCGAGACCGTCGGCAGCCGCGTCCGCGAGGAGCGGTTGCGCCAGAAGATCGGCGTGCGCGAGCTCGCGCGCCGGGTCGGCGTGTCCGCGAGCCTGATCTCACAGGTCGAGCTCGGCAAGGCGTCGCCGTCGGTCGGCACCCTCTACGCGATCGTGAACGAGCTCGGGCTCTCGCTCGACGAGCTCCTGTTCGAGCAGTCCTCCCCCCGCCGCCGCGGCGGTCGTGCCGGGAGCTCGACCGACGGCGATGCGCCGCGGTCCGCCGGTGTGCGGCTGCGCGCCGATCCCGAGACGGTCGATCCCGTCGTGCGCCACGGCGCCGGCAAGGCGATTCAGCTCGACTCGGGCGTCCGCTGGGAGCGGCTCACCCCCCAGACCCCGCAGGATGTCGACTTCCTGAGCGTCGTCTACGACGTCGGCGGGGCGTCGTGTCCCGCCGACTCGCTGATGCGCCATTCCGGCAACGAATATGGTCACGTCGTCAAGGGCCGTCTCGGCGTGACGATCGGCTTCGAGACCTACGAGCTCGGGCCCGGCGACTCGATCTCGTTCGAGTCGACGATGCCCCACCGGCTGTTCAACATGGGCGAGAAGCCCGTCGAGGCGATCTGGTTCGTCGTCGGGCGCCGCGGCGATCCCCGGATCACACGCAACCAGCGGACCTAGCGCTCCCGCGGTCGGCGGCGGACGCGGGGTGCGGCAGCGGGTGCGGAGGCGGGGTGCGGAGGCGGGTGCGGACGCGGCCGACGCGGGGTGCGGCGGCGGCGGACGCGACGCGCGTCGCCGGCACAACGTGAAAAAGTCCGTCCCACCCGTCGGACTTCTTGCACATAAGCCGCGTGGCGGTGCTTAGCTGGGAAATCTTCACCTCGGCCTCGCACGTTTTCACGTTCTGCCGCGCGGGGTCTGGCCGCGGGGTCGCTGTTCGCGTCGCGGCCGTGGGGCGTGAGGAAACCGCACCGGAGATCCGGATCGCGGACACGATCGTCCACACCTCGCTGCGATGGTGAGCGTGTGGGCGTCTGCGTCCGCTGGCGGGGAGCGATCGCGCACGGTCCGCCGAGCTGGCACGACCGTGGCAGATTGTGTGCGCGTCGCCGGCGCGGCCCGTGGGCAGGGTCACGACCGACCCCCGCCGGGGTGCTGCGACCTGGCGATGCTTCACCAGCCAGACCAGATCGCCGCCGAACTCAGGCGGCCGTCCCGAACGACACTCGACCGGTCAACCCAGCTAAGAAGACGCAGACACTGTTGCGAGGACCGTCTGAGCCGAAGGTGCTTATCGGTGGGGTCACCCGCCGGGCGGCATCAGCCGATCGGCGCGACGCGGTCAGCGCGCGGCCCAGGGGCCGACCCCCCCGATCCGCTCGACCGTGATGTGCGTGATGTATCCCGGCGGCGGATCGGGCATCGGCGGGAACGTCACATCGGGGCCCAGGTACACGTGCGCGAGCTCCTGCAGCAGCTCCGGCGCACCGCCCTCCGTGATCCGGGCGCGGCCATGGATCACGATGTACTCGTCGAGACCGATCGCGTTGCGCGTGCCGGCCACGACCGACAGCGCGACCCGGGGGTCGCGGCGGATGTTGCGCACCTTGCGGTGCTCCGGCAGGTGTGCGGCGACGATCTCGTCGCCGTCGAGCCCGACCCATACGATCGACACCTGCGGGCTTCCGTCCGGATCGAGCGTGACCAGGTGCGCAAGCACCGGGCCCTCGAGGACGGCGCGGACCGACTCGGGAATCGTCACGAGCCTCGACCCCTCACGCCCCGTCCTCGCCGAACTCGACCGCATCCGGCAGCGCGGCGAGCAGGACCCCGGTCGAGACCCCGAACACCGCGTGCGGCGTGCCCGCCGCGCACCACAGCACCTCGAAGCGCCGCAGCGAGGCATCGACCAGCGTGCTGAGCTCGCGGTCGTGCCCGAGCGGCGGGATCCCGCCGATCGCGAAGCCGGTTGCCGCCCGCGCCTCGTCGGCGCTCGCCCCGCGCAGCCCAAGGTCGGCCGCCGGCACACGCCGGTCACCGGCGCACAGCACCATCACCGGCTCGGACTCGCGGACGAACACGAGCGACTTGACGATCTGGCCGACCTCGCAGCCGATCGCCGCAGCCGCCTCCGGCGCGGTGCGCGTGGAATCCGGGAGCACCTGAACAGCGATGTCGAGCCCGCGCTCGTGCAGCCTGCTTTGGAGTTTGGCGGCAGTCGGGTGCATCGCGGCATTAGTCTCGCAGACCCTGACCCCGCGACCGCATCCCCTTTCGAACGCATCGCGGCATGGTGTTGAATACCCGCGGGCGAACCGCGGAGGTGGGCAGTGGGCGTGACCAGGGTCGAGTTCCGCTATGAGACCAGACTGCGTCGATCCATGCGTACAACGCGCTGCACCGCGACGGCAGCCCGGTCGCGAACGCCAACATCTGGGGCCGCAAGTCGTCGGGGAGACGAGTGGCGACCCGGAATGGGCCAAGCTGCTGCTCGGTGCCGCCGCCGACCCGGGCGCGCCGCTGCACGTCGATTGGTACGCCGGGGCGGTCGGCGAGAGCGGCGATCGCAAGGTCGTCTACGAGGAGAGCCACGACGAGGCGGGCAACGACCGCGGAACCGAACGTACGATCCTCGCGGCCGTCGGCGGCGCGCCGCTCGTCGGCGCCACGCGGACGTACGCGCCGAGCCCGACACGCGGGTGCTCGCCTTCCGCCGCTGGGACGCGGACCGCGAGTATCTCGTCGTCGGGAGCCTCAACAACGCCGCGTTCGACCAGCCCAGCTACCGGATCGCGCACCCGTCGCTCGCGGACGGCACGTGGACCGAGCGGCTCAACGGCGATGCGCCCGCCTACGGCGGCAGCGCCGTCGCCAACCCGACGCCGCTACAGTCGGCGAGCGGCGCGATCGACCTCGTGATCCCGGCGAACGGGGTCGTGGTGCTCGAGCGCGCGGTCTAGCCGCGTTTGGGCTCGTAGCGGAACGTCATCACGCCGTCGGAGCCGACTGCGTTCGCCTCGATCAATCGGAGCGCCCGCGGCTCACCGGGATCATCGAACACGCGCTTGCCGGCGCCGATCACGAGCGGGAACACCATCAGCCGGTACTCGTCGACAAGGTCGTGCTCGGTGAGCGTGTGCACGAGCTGGGCGCTGCCGGCGACGAGGATCGTGCCGCCGTCGGTCGCCTTCAGCTTTGCGATCTCGTCGGCGGCGTGCCCGCCAAGGATCGTCGTGGCGTTCCAGTCCGCTGAGGTCAGCGTGCCGGAGACGACGTACTTGGCGATGCCGTTCATCTTGTCGGCAAAGCCGACATCGTCTGTCATCGATGGCCATGCCTTCGCGAAGCCCTCGTAGGTGACCCGGCCGAGCAGCATCGCGTCGGCGTCCATCAGCTCCTCGAACTTGAACCGGTCGCCGTCCTCGCCGCGCTCGAACTGGAACGCCCAGCCGCCGCGGTCAAACGTTGCCTTCTCGGCGCCGCCCGGATCTTCCATCACTCCATCGAGCGAGACGAATTCGGTGACGATCAGCTTGCGCATGTCGAGGTCCTTTCGGCGGTGTCGTGAGCCAGAGTGTCGCTCACTACAGACAGGCCGCCGCGGCCGAACTCATCGCAGGCTAGGAAGGAACGTCGGCGAGCGCCTTGGCGCGCTGGCGCTCTGGTGTGATCCGCACGACGTTCCAGGCCAGCCCGACGCGCTGCATCGCCGAGATGATCAGGCCGGAGATGTCGATCTCCCACCACCGCAGGCCGTGATAGGCCGAGCGCGGGAACGCATGATGGTTGTGATGCCAGGACTCGCCGAGCGAGAACAGCGCGAGCCAGCCGACGTTCGTCGACAGGTCGTCGATCTCGAACCGCCGGCGTCCGAAGAAGTGGCACACAGAGTTGACCGACCAGGTGATGTGATGAACGAAGAAGATCCGCACGAGACCGCCCCAGATCAGTCCGCGGAGCGCTCCTTCGGCAGTGAAGCCGTGGGCGACAAAGCCGATCGCCGTCGGGATCAGGAGCGACAGCAGCGCGATCAGCGGGAACCCGCGGCCGATCTGCCGCATCTTCGGGTCCTCGTAGAGCTCCGCGGCGTACCGGCGCCAGTCCGCCTGCCCCTGGGTCTCGAGCAGCCATCCGACGTGCGCGTGCCAGAGGCCGCGCAGCCCCGAGCCGTGACCGACGTGCGGACTGTGCGGATCGCCCTCCTGGTCGGCGTGAGCGTGGTGCTTGCGGTGGTCGGCGACCCAGTCCAGGACCGAGCCCTGGACCGACAGCGAACCGAGCACGGCGAACGTGCGCTCGAGCCACGGATAGGTCTGAAACGCCCGGTGCGTGAGCAGGCGGTGAAAGCCGATCGTCACCCCCACTCCGCTCAGCACGTACATGACGGCGAGGATCGCAAGGTCGACGGCGTCAACGGCGCGGTTCCACAGCAGGACGATCGCGACGAGCACCCCGACGAACGGGACGACCACTCCGATCAGGTTCGCGGTTCGCTCGGCACGAGTCATGGTGCCAAGGCTCTCATAACGAAAACCACGTTTCTTGCGAGATTCGCAGTGTTCGCGGCGCAGGAATTTGTCGCAATCGCATAGAACCCGCCGGTGGACGGGCGCTGTCGAGCGTTGAGCATTGTTGCGCTTGAAACCCGGCGGCATCGATGCGGCGAGGCGCCGGCGACCGCCGTCCGGCCGCTGTCGCGGCGCCCAGCACGAACGCGATCTCCCTCAGTCGGCGTCAGCCGCGCACGCGTGCGCGATCGCGTATCGATCACAACCACACGTTCCCACGCTCCCCCGATCCTCGTGGGGTGTGGGGGATCGCGTCTGTCTGTGTGCGGGCCGACCGGGACCGGGCGCACAAGGAAAATGGGGAGTGCCGGCGGGCGGGCGCGCCAGGCGAGGCTGCCCACTCGGGGAACGCGCCAGCACGCCCCACGTATACGCTCGACCCTCGACTGGGCGACGACAAACATTGCGCCGAAAACTCAACACTTGGTCACGAGAACCCTGCGCAAACCGAGGTCCGTCAGGAAGTCGCCGGGACGCTTTTCGTGCTCCAATGGCTGTCCGTGAGCCATCGGCGACCACACGCCCCTGATCCAGCCGCCGGCGGCGAGCTGCCGCCGTGGCGCGAGCCGGTCCGCGGCGGCTATCCCGATCCTCGCCACTGGCGCCTTTCGGGCGTCGAGCTGCTGCGCGCGATGGTCGCGGGCCGGATCGCGCAACCCCCGATCTCGCGACTGACCGGGATGCGGCTGGTGGACATCGGCGCCGGCAGCGCGGCGTTCGCGATTCCGCTGACGGGCTGGCTGTGCTCCCCGCAGGGGGCGATCTCAATCGGACCGCTGGCGATGCCGTCCGACGGAGCGGTCGCCTGCGCGATCCAGACCGAGCTCCCCCCCGCGACGCCTTTCACGACCTCGGAGCTGTCACTGCGGCTGCTCTCGCCGGTCGCGCCCGGGGGAACCCTCACCGCTCGCGGACGGCTGATCCAGCTTCGGCGCAGGCTCGCGCTCGCGGAAGTCGCCGTGACGGACGAGGACGACCGGATGATCGCCCACGGCAGCTCGCTGTGCTTCGTGGCGCCGCAGGTCTCCCCCGCGCCTGAACCACCCGCCGTCCCGCCCGCGCCTGAACCACCCGCCGTCCCGCGCGCGCCCGAACCACCGGCCGTCCCGCGCGCGCCCGAACCACCAGCCGGCCCGGACACGCACGCCGGTCCGGACCCGTGTGCCCGCCCGCCGCAGGGCGAGGTGCTCGGTCAGGACGTGTGGGAGCGACTCAGCGGCCTCGAGGTGCTGCTCGCGCAGCTCGCCGGCGAGCTGCCACTGCCGCCGATTCACTATCTGACCGGGCTGACCCTCCTCGCCGCGGCGCCCGGCGAGGTCACGTTCACGATGCCCGCGAGCGAATGGTTCTGCGCACCACCACGTGAGCGGGTCCAAGGCGGCAGCGTCGCGCTGCTCGCCGAGGCGGCCCTCAGCAGCGCGATCCAAGCCCAGCTCCCGGCCGCGACGGCGGTGGCCCCCGTCGATCTCAAGGTCAACTACCTGCGGCCGCTCGTGGCTGACGGCCGCGCGGCGCGGGCCGACGGACATGTCGTCCACGCCGGGCGCCGGATCGCGGTCGCCCGCGCCGAAGTGCTCGACGCCGACGGCAAGCCGGTCGCGGTCGCGACCGGCTCGGCGATGATCCTGCCCGGCCGCGAGGCGTCGCTCGGCGCTACCGGAGGCTGACGCCCATGCGCCCGCCGGGCATGCGCGGTGCCCGCACCGCATTCGTCGCGCTCGCGCTGTGCGCGGCGCCGGCGGCGTGCGGCAGCTCCCACACGACGCACGTGTCGGTCCAGACGCGCCCGTCACCGCCGACGCAGACAGCCGGCGGAGCACCTGCGCACGTCGCGGTGATCGTGATGGAGAACGAGGAGTACAACGGCGTGATCGGCGCGAGCTCGACCCCGTTCATCAACGGTCTCGCCGGACGTTCGGCGCTCGCGACCCAGATGTACGCGATCCGGCATCCGTCGCTGCCGAACTACCTGGCGCTGACCGGCGGCTCGACGTTCGGCATCGACAGCGACTGCACAGACTGCACCGTCCCCGGGTCCGGCATCGCCGGCCGGCTGAACGCGCGCGGGATCTCGTGGAAGGCGTACATGGAGGATCTCCCCCACCCATGCTTCACAGGCGCAAGCGCGGGGGACTATGCCAAGAAGCACGATCCGTTCGTGTACTACCGGGGCGTCCTGCGTGATCCGGCAGTGTGCGACAGGGTCGTTCCACTGGGCGAGCTCACGGCCGACGAGCGCTCGGGCCGCCTGCCGCAGTTCCTGTGGATCACCCCGAACCTGTGCCACGACATGCACGACTGCGATCCCGCAATCGGCGATCGTTTCCTGTCCGTGCTCGTGCCTGCGCTGCTGCGATCGCTGGGTCCGCGCGGCCTGCTGATCCTCACGTGGGACGAGGGCTCGAGCGACGACGGTTGCTGCCGGCTCGCGTCGGGCGGGCACATCGCGACGATCGTCGCCGGCGGGCTCGCAGTTGAAGGCGCTCGGCTGCGGACACCCGCCGACCACTACTCCGTGCTCCAGGCGATCGAGGATCTGTTCGGCCTGCCGCGGCTCGCCGGCGCTGCATGCGCGTGCACGCCGTCGCTGCAACCGCTCATCCGCCGGCAGTAGCGACACGCACCGCGGGCGCCGCAAGTAACCTCCTGCTCGATTGGGTCCGTGCGACGGTTGCTTGCACTCGGATGCGTGCTGACCGCGTCGGTGTGCGCGAGCACGGCGTCGGCGGCCGGGTGGTCGTCGTGCACGACGATGCCTACCTCGCGAGGATCGCGGCGACGGTCCGCACGCTCGCCCGCCACGGCGTGCTCGCGCTGCTCGATTTCCACCAGGACCTGTACAACGAACGGTTCCAGGGCGAGGGGGCCCCGGACTCGGCGGTGCAGGACGGCGGCTTGGCCAATCCGAAGCTCGGCTTCCCCGGCAACTACCTCGCCAACCCCGCGGTCCAGCACGCCTTCCTGGAGGGCGAGCTCGCGCGGGCGGACCGCTTCATGGTGCCGTGGCTCGAGTGGGCCTACTGCGGTTGCGAGGACCCGACGACAACCGGACCGGGCACCAAGCAGGCAATCCTGATCGACCCCTCGAAGCCTCCGCGTGGATCGAACCTCGTGCGTGCGACGCTGGGCGCGCTCGT
>DATKOY010000051.1:0-27730 GCA_035524415.1 Solirubrobacteraceae bacterium
GCCGGTCCCGTCAGGGGCGCATGTGCCGAAGCGGCAAGACAATGCGCCGCCCGCGCCCGGCCCGCGAGGCAGCGCCCCCAACACCGCCGGCTAGTAAACGGTGATCTGCACCATGCGGCTGTACACCGGCGTCGGCTGTGAGTACGCGTCGACCGGCGGGTACGACCACGAGATCCTCACCCGGCCGCTCGACGGAAACACCACGCGCGTGTCGAAGTAGCCGTGCGGATCGGTGATCGCGAGATTCTGGAGCGTCGTGAACGCGCCGCGTGAGTTGGCCTGGAACTGGATCGCGACGAGTTGCGGATCGCCGGTGTTGCGTGAGGCGACCTTGGCCGGGCGTGCGCACCCCCACACCTCGAGACTCCGGCCGCGTTGCGTCGAGGTGACCGGCAGAAACAGCGGCAGCCGGTACGCGTCGTAGGTCGCCTTCGGCTGCCCGCCGAACGTGATCAGGCCGCTCGCAAAGCCGCCGTAGTCGTTGGTGCGAATCGCCGGAAGCGGATCGGTGAGCAGGTACTGCATCGTCGAGGCGATGCGTGGGTCGCGCCAGGAGATGTACTCGGCCCAGTTGAGGTAGTACGCAGCGGTGCTCGGCGACACCCACGGGTTCGGGTCGCGCGCGTTCTTGCGCTTCGGCGGGCTCGTGATGTAGCCGTACTCGGTGTTCCAGATCGGGAAGCGCGTGTTCGAGCCGTAGATGCGCTGGAGCCGGTCGAGCGCGCGCTCGAGCTGGGGCATCTCCGCGAGCGTCGAGTAGTCCGGGTCGGGATGCACCTCGACGTTCGGCGGGTACCACCGCGAATAGGGGTGGTCGGCGAACCCGGCCGCGTTGAACAGCGCGGGATGGCGGCTGCGGAACGCGCGCGAGCCCGCCGCGTTCGTCGGGCAGCCGCGCACAGCGGCAGCGCTGCCGCGCAGCTGACGATAGTTCTGGTCGACGCAGTACAGCGCACGCAGCCACTGCAGCGGCTTCATGCCGTTGAACACGCCGAACGGCAGGTGAGACTCGGGATTCGGGTAGCCGCGCGGGGCGACCTCGCCGAACAGGACCATGTCGGCAGCGTGATCGGTCTGATGCAGGGCGGTCCATGCGGCGTCAAGCAGGTCGCGATACATCCACGGACTGTGCTCGATCGTGAGGTGTCCGGGAAGCCCCTGGGGCGCAAGGCTGGGCCCGTAGTCGGGCTCGTTCCAGACCGACCAGAAATGGACGGGTGGAAGCGCGTCCGGATCGCCGGGACTGAGCGAGTGGGTGTTGGGGTCGTAGTTGCCGCTGTAGCGCACGCCGAGTGCGTGCACGAACGCCCCGTATTCGTTCGCCTTCGGCTCCCAGTTGAGCGCGGGCTTGCCAGGCGGCGCGCCCTTCCCGGTGGCCCACAGCGGCGCGAGGCCGCCGACATCGAGGTCGACCGAGATGTGGTCCTCGCGTGCGACCTCGAGCGCGCGGTCGAGCGGCGCCCACTTCGCTGCCGGGTAGGACCGTGGATCCGACGCGCGGAAGTTGCGCGGCCGCTGACGCGAATACGGGTTGGGCGCGACCAGGTACCAGGCGACGAACAGCCGCACGCGCTCGACCCCGAGCCGCCCCAACTGCCCGAGCATCCCATCCGGATCGCGGAGGATTCCGTTGTCGAGGAACATCGCCTCCTGTTGATGGGAGGCCAGCGCCGGCGTCGCCGCCGACATCGCAATGCCGCAGCACACGACGGCAGCGCTGAGCAGTGTGACGAGCCGAAAGCGAAGCATCGTCAGCGCACCACCACGGGCACGACCCGGCTGGTGTTGATTCCGCGGTCGCTCCAGGCAATCCGGACCGCACCGGACGCCGGGAACGCCACGCGGACGTCGAAATAGCCGCGGGGATCGGTGATCGGAACCCGCTTGATCGTGGCGAAGCCGCCGCGGGAGCCGCGCCGGAACTGGATCAGGGCGGTCTGTGCCCGGTGGGTGGCGAGCGCGGCGTAATGCGCGGGGCGCACGCAGCCCCACACCTCGAGCGTGCGCTGCCGCGCAGTCGCGCTCGTCGACGGCAGGAACAGCGGCATCCGGTACGCGGCGAGCGTCGGCTTCGGCGTGCCGCCGAAGAACCGCAGCCCGGTGGCAAAGCCACCGAACTCGGGGACGCCGACCCGCGGGTTGGGGTCTCTCAGCAGGTACTGCATCGTTGTCGCGATCCGCGGATCGCGCCAGGACAGGTATTCCGCCCAGTTGAGGTAGACGGCGGCCGTCGCCGGCGATACGAACGGCTGGCTGTTGTTGGGCGGATTGGTCACGTATCCGTACTCGGTGATGTAGATCGGAAAGCGCTTCGTCGAGCTGTACGTCCGCTGGACCCGGTCGAGCACTTTTTCGAGGTTCGGAAGCTGGCTGAACTCGGTGAAGTCGCGGTCGTTCGCGGTCGCTCGCGTCGGTGGGAGGTTGACGGGGTACGGGTGATCGGCGAAGCCGCTCGCCGCGAACAAGCCCGGATGCGCCGCGCGGAACGACGCTGGGGAGGCAGGGCAGCCGGACGCGCTCGCAGCCGCGCCCGTCAGCGGCTGGTAGCGCGAGTCAAGGCAGTAGAGGCTGCGCAGGAACGCCAGCGGCTTCGTCATGCCGTAGTTGCCAGGCAGACCGTCGGGGCGGCCGGGACCGACCGGCGCGGCCTGCCCGCGCGCGGCGAGGCTGCCGATCAGGATCGTGTCGAGGCCATGACGGGTCGCCTGCAGCGCGCTCCAGCCGGCATCGAGCAAGCCGCGGTACATCGCGGGCGCCGTCAGGAGCGAGGAGCCGTTCGTCGCCTGCGGCCCGAGGTCCTTGCCGACGTTCGGCTCGTTCCACAGCGCCCAAAAACTCACGCGCGGGAGCGGCGCCGACTGGCCGGGCGGCACGTAGCTGCCGGAATACCGGGTTCCGAGCGCCTGGACGAACTGCCCGTAGGCGGCGGCGGACGGCTTCCACGCGAACACGGGCGTGCCGAACCCGTCAGGAATGCCGGTGCTCTGGGCCCACAGTGGCGCGCCACCGCTGACGGTGAAGTCGAGTTGCAGCCCGAGCGCCTTGGCGTCACGGACGATCGTGTCGTACGTCGTCCAGTTCTGCGCTGGGTACGCGGCCGGGTCCGCCGCATCGAACGTCGAATCGGGGGTCGTCGAGGTCGGATCGGGCGCGATCGCCGACCATTTCACGTACACGCGCACGATGCCGGCGCCGAGCTGCTTGAACGCCTGCAGGGCGGCCTGCGGGTGGGCCTGAAGCGTCGCGTCGTCCTCGAACATCGCGAGCTGTGCGTGCGACGCGAGCGCGGCGCGTGGGGTGCACGCGAGCATGGTGAAGCCGGCGAGGATCGTCACCGTACACGCTCGTCGTACGACATTGCCCACACCCAATGAGAACCTCCGCTGCGGTCGAGAGTTGCGTCGGCCTGCAGAGGCCGCTCCTTGAGCGGGCGGCGGGCGCCTGCCATCCCCGCGGGCTCTGAGCGTAGCGATCCGAGCGCGATCGGCGGCGCCGTGACGCCCCTTAGTTGATCGTCACGGTGACCGAGCGGCTGTAGATCGTCGGCCCGTGCGGGTAGGTCCAGGCGAGCCGGAGCGTGCCCGTCTGGCCGAAGCTCACGGGCGTGTCGAAATATCCGTCCGCGTCGGTGATCGTGAGGGTCTTCACCGTCTGGAACGCCCCTGCGGAGCTCGCCCGGAACTCGAGATGGGCGCGCTGCGGGGCGTGTGTGGCGAGCTGCGCGTAACGGGCGGGGCGCACGGCGCCCCACGCCTCGAGCGCCTGGCCGCGCTTCGCCTGCGCGACCGGCAGGTACAGCGGCAGGATGTACGCCGGATACGTCGCCTTCGGTGTGCCGTTGAAGAACCGCAGTCCGGTCGCAAAGCCGCCCAGCGAGTTCGCCCCGGGCGGATCGCTCAGCAGGTATTGGTCGTAGGAGAGCAACCGCGGGTTGCGCCACGAGATGTACTCGGACCAGTTCATGTAGTACGCCGCCTTCACCGGGTCGATCGCGCGGGACAGCGCCTCGGGCGGATCGGTCTGGAAGCCGAACTCGGTCGAGTAGATCGGGAGCGTGGGGTGGGATCCGTACGCTGCCCGTGCGCGGTCGAGCGTGTGCTCGAGGTTCGGCAGGGCGGCGAGGTCCGCGAAGTCCGGCTCCTGCGGCGTCGGAACGTTCGGCGGGATCTGGCCCTGCGGATACGGGTGGTCGGCGAAGCCGCTGGCCGCGAACAACGCCGGGTGCGCTGTGGTGAACTGCTGCGAGCCAGCGGTATCCGGCGGGCACCCGCGAGCGGTCGCATCCGCGCCGTGCAGCGGCGTGAACGTGTCGTCGACGCAATACAGCGCGCGGATGAACCGCAGCGGCACCATCCCCGAGAAGTTCCCGGGCTGGTCGCCGGTCGTCTGTCCGCGCGGAGCGGTCTCGCCGATCAGGATCGTGTCGTGACCGTGACCGGTCGCCTGCAGGGCGCTCCAGGCCGCGTCGAGCAGGCCGCGATACAGCGCCGGCGAGACTTCGACGGTCGAGTGATCGGTCGCCTGGGGCGCGAGGTCGGGGCCGTAGTTCGGCTCGTTCCAGACGGACCAGAACGTGACCCGTGGCAGCGGCGCGGTCGCGCCGGGCGGCGTGTAGCGGCCGTCGTAACGCGTGGCGATCGCGCGCACGAACTGGCCGAACTCCGGGGCCGAGGGCTTCCACACGGCTTGATATTGCGGCGGCGTGCCCGCGGGAGCGCCGCTGCCGGCCCCCCACAGCGGCGCCGGTCCGCCGACCGTCATGTCGATCCCGACGCCGTGGCGCGCCGCTTCCCTGACGATCGTGTCGTAGATCGCCATCGTGGCGGCGGGATACGCGGCGGGGTCGGCCGCGTTGAAGGAGGCGGGTTGGGCGCGGGACTTCGGGTCAGGGGCGATGTAGCCCCAGCCGATGTAGACCCGCATCCGGTCGACGCCGAGCCGGCGCATCACCTCGAACGCATTCGCCGGGTTGGTGTGCAGCAGGTGTTCGTCCTCGAAGATCGATTCGAGGTGCGGACGGACGAAGCCGGCGGCGGTGGCCTGAGCGTGCTGCGAAGCCGACCCGCAACCGGCCGCGAATCCGCCCACGAGGGTGGCGGCAGCGATCAGCGCAGCCAGCGCTGTGAGCGTTGGTCGACGTGCAGGCAAGCGGTTGAGGATACGTGTTTAGACTTGGCGCGGATGCTGGTCCCGGTCCGCACCGGGCCTGCCGCCGGGCACCGGACAGCACCGGGAGCCCGAGTGGACAAGGTCCCTCCCGAAGTGGTGTTCCTCGGCGTCCTGATCGTCGTCGGCGCCGTCTTGCGCTTCGCAACGCTCGCGTCGCAGAGCTACTGGACCGACGAGGCGACGACGGTCCATGACATCCACGGCTCGCTCGGTGCGCTGCTGCATCAGGTGCGCGTCAACGAAACGACGCCACCGCTCTATTTCCTGGTGGCCTGGGGGTGGGCGAAGCTGTTCGGCACCGGTGAGGTGGCATTGCGCTCGCTCTCGGCGCTGGCGGGGATCGCGGTGATCCCGATCACCTACCTGTGCGGGCGCGAGCTCGTCTCGCGCTGGGCGGGACTCGTCGCGGCGGCGTTCGCGGCCGTGAGCCCGTTCATGATCTGGTACTCGCAGGAGGCGCGGTCCTATGCGCTGCTCGCGGCGCTGTCCGGCGCGTCGTTCCTGTTCTGCGCCCGGGCGTGGCGGACCGCAGCGCGGCGCGACCTCGTGTGGTGGGCGGTGTTCTCCGCGCTGGCGATCCTCACGCACTTCTACGCCGGCTATCTCGTCGCGCCCGAGGCCGTGCTGCTGCTGTATCGGGTGCGCCGCCGAGCGACGGTCGTCGCGGTCGGGGCGGTCGCCGTGGTGCAACTCGCGATGCTTCCCCTCGCGATCAGCGACACGACGCACCCGCTTGGGTGGATCACGACTTTCTCGTTGTGGACGCGGGTGCAGCAGATCTCGATCGATCTCGGCTTGAGGACGCTGTACGAGAGCTCGCTCGTGACGCATGGCGTGCTGATCGCGGCGCTGCTCGCGGCCGCCTGCACGGCGTTGATCGTGCTCGCGGGTGGCCGCGACGAACGCCGGGGGGCGGCGTTCGCCGGCGGTCTGGCGGCATTCGTCGTGCTCGCACCGATCGTGCTGGCCCTGCTCGGGCGCGACTACGTCGTGCCCCGCAACCTGACGCCGGCGTGGATTCCGCTTGCGGTCGTGCTCGGTGCGGCCTGCACCGTGCCGCGGGCACGGCTGCTCGGAGCGGGGCTCGCGGCTGCGCTGATCGCCGTGTTCATCTGGGGCGGGGTCCGGATCGCCCAGAACCCGGAGTACCAGCGCGCAGATTGGCGGGGGGTCGCGCGGGCGCTCGGATCCGCCGGCGGGCCGCGGGCGATCGTCGCGTACGACGGGGGCTTCGCCGCCCAGCCCCTGTGGGTGTTCATGCGGGGGACTGCGTGGCAGCAGCCGCTCAGCGACGTCGCGACCGTCGGGGAGGTGGATGTCGTCGGCAACAGCTGGCAGGCACCGGCGAGCCGGCTCCCGGCGGGGACGAGGCTGATCTCGGCGAGGACCGTCGACGGCTTCCTCGTCGCCCGGTTCGCGGTGGCGCCGGCATGGCAGCGCTCGCTCGCCGCGATCGGGGCGAGCGCCGGGTCGCTGCTCGCACCCGCACCCGTGCCCGCGCACCCTGCGGTCCTGCTCCAGCGGGCGTCGGCCTCCTCGTAGGGCCGCCGCCGTCATCGGGCGGCGAGCCCTAAGCTTCCCGCCCGATGCGCCGCCGTGTGATTGTGTCCTCGCTCGTCGCTGCCGTGCTCGTGAGCGCGCTTGTCGTGGCCTCGCCGGCGGTCTCGGCGACCGATCCGGTGATCGCCCAGTGCAGCGCGACCGGCGCGGTGTCCGGAAATTTCACGCTCCAGCAGTTGCGCCATGCGCTCAACACGCTGTCGCCGACGACCAAGGAGTACACGAACTGCTACGACGCGATCAACCGCGCGATCGCAGCCAAGGGCGGCAGCGGCGGCGGCAACGGCTCGAGCAACTCCTCGGGCGGGTCGTTCCTCCCGACCTGGCTGCTGATCATTCTGATCGTGCTCGTGCTCGGCGCCGGCGCGTACGGCGTCGTCGCGCTGCGCCGCCAGGGCCAGGGCGGCCCGCCGGAGAGCGGCGGCCCGCCTGACCCGAGCGCTTAGTGGATCGAGATCGCCTGGCTGCGGCTGTGGAGCATCTGCCCTGAGGCGCTGCTCCAGACGAGCCGGACGGTCCCGCTCGTGGTGAACGCCTGGCGCACGTCGAAATAGCCGTTCGACGAGAGCGTGACGACCTTGAGCGTCTTGAAGGCGCCCCGCGAGCCGGCCTGGAACTGGATCGCGACGCTCGGCGACCCGCCGTAGCGCGCCGCCCGGGCGCCGCCCCAGATCTCGAGCGCGCGGCCGCGACGGCCTGACGTGCTCGGGATGAACAGCGGGACCCGATAGGCGTCGTAGTCGGCCTTCGGAGTGCCGTTGGCGAACATCAGTCCGCTGGCGAAGTTGCCGGCAGGCGGATCGACGAGCAGGTATTGCATGTAGCTCTTGATCCGCGGCTGGCGCCACATCAGGTACTCACCCCAGTTGATGTAGATCGCGGCCGTGGCGGCGTTGATCCGTGCGTTGGGCTCCGGTGGCTTGGTCTGGTAGCCGTACTCGGTGTTCCAGATCGGGAACTGCGCGCGCGACCCGTACACCCGATTGAGCCGGTCGAGCGTGCGCTCGAGCACCCCGATCTTCGGCAGTTCGGCGAAGTCCGGGTCGTTGCCGGCCACGACGCGGTTGCCGGGTGCCAGCGCCGTCGTCACGTTCGGGGCCCCATCGAAGCTGCCGGGGTACGGGTGATCGGCGAACCCGGTCGCGTTGAACAGACCCGGGTGTTGCGAGCGGAAGCGGGCCGAGCCCGAACTGGTGGTCGGACAGCCGCGGGCGCTCGCCGCGGAGCCGCGCAGCGGACGGAAGCTGCTGTCGACGCAGTACAGCGCTCGCAGGAACCGCAGCGGCTTGACGCCGGAGAAGTTCCCGATCGGGTGGTCGAGGCCGCGCGGGGCGGTCTCGCCGATCAGGATCGTGTCACCGCCGTGGCCGCTCGCGCGCAGGCCGCTCCAGGCCGCGTCGACGAGGCCGCGGTAGAGCCCAGCGCCGACCTCGGTCGTGTCGTGGTTGGTCGCCTGCGGGGCGAGGTCGATCCCGTAGTTCGGTTCGTTCCAGATCGACCAGAAGCTCACCCGCGGGAGGCCGTGGTAGTGGCCGCTGTAGCGCGTGCCGACCGCCTGCACGAACTGGTTGAACTGGCTCGCGGACGGCTTCCATTGGCCGTAGTAGGGGTTGCCGCCGGAAGGCATCCCGGGGCCGGTCGCCCAGCGGGGAGCGGGGCCGGTGAGGATGAAGTACACGGACAGCCCGTCGGCCTTGGCGGATTGGACGATCTGGTCATACGCGCGCCAGCCCGCGGCGGGGTAGGCGCCGGGATCGGTCGCGTTGAAGTTCGGGCGCTGCGACGACGTCGGCCGGGGCGCGATATGGCTCCAGTAGATGCCGACTCGAACCCGGGTGACGCCGAGATTCTTGAACGTCTGCAGCGTCCCGGCCGTGTTCGCGATCAGCTGGGAGTCGTCCTGGATGATCGAATCCTGGCTCGTCGACGCCAGCGCGGGTGGGACGTTGATGGCGGTGGCGCCGAGCGCGCTGGCCGCGATCACTGGGAGTAGTCGGAGGAATCGAGGCATATCCACAGACAAACCCTCAGCTCGTGTGAAGTTTCGCCCTGGGGTCCGCTGTCTACAGTTAAGGCATGCCCTCCGAGCGCCAGATTCACGTCGGCGACGTGCCGATCGGCGGCGGCGCACCCGTCGCCGTCCAGACGATGACGAAAACCGAGACCGCCGACCTGCCGGCGACGATGGCCCAGATCCGGCGCGTGGCGGAAGCCGGAGCCGACATCGTCCGCGTCGCCGTGCCCCGCGACCAGGATGCCGAGGCGCTCAAGACGATCGTGCGGGAATCGCCGATCCCGGTGATCGCCGACATCCACTTCAACTACACGCTCGCGCTCAAGGCACTCGACGCCGGCGCGCACTGTGTGCGCCTGAACCCGGGCAACATCGGCGGGCCCGACAAGGTCGCGCAGGTGACGGCGCGAGCGAAGGAGCTCGGTACGCCGTTGCGGATCGGCGTCAATTCCGGGTCGCTGCCCGCGCATCTGCGCGAGCTCGAGTACTCGAATCCGGTCGAGGCGCTGGTGGCCGCCGCGGTCGGGTTCGTCGAGCTGATGGAGCGGCTCGACTTCACGAACTTCAAGGTGTCGATGAAGTCGACGAACGTGCCGAACACGATCGCCTCGAACCGCCTGCTGGCGGAGCGGATCCCGTACCCGCTGCATCTCGGGGTGACCGAGGCCGGCACGAAATGGTCCGGGTCGCTGAAGTCAGCCGTCGGACTCGGAACCCTGCTGGCCGACGGGATCGGCGACACGATCCGGATCTCGCTGTCGACCTTTCACGCCGAGGAGGAGGTCAAGGTCGCCTGGGAGATCCTCAAGGCACTGCAGCTGCGCGAGCGCGGTCCCGTGCTGATCGCCTGCCCGACGTGCGGGCGGCTGCAGTTCGACATGGACAGCGTCGTCGCCGAGGTCGAGCGCCGGCTCGAGGCGTACGAGGACCCGATCGAGGTGTCCGTGCTCGGGTGCGCGGTCAACGGGATCGGCGAGGCCCGCCACGCCGACTTCGGGATCACAGGCGCCAAGGACATGGGCATGATCTACTCGCGCGGCGAGCCGCTGAAGAAGGTCCCGACCGAGCGGCTGGTCGACGAGCTGTTCGCCGAGATCGACCGCTACTACGCGGCCGGCAAGCGCGTCGTGCGCGACGAGGCGAGCGCGATCGAGGCGCAGGCCTGGCTGGCCGCGAACGAAGACGCGACCGCGATGACCCCGGAGCGGCTCGCCGCGCTCGAGGCGGAGGCGGCCGCCGCGGATGGCGGCGAGGCGCCCCTGCGGCTGGATGAAGAGGCCTCGCCGGTGGCGGGCCGGCGGTTCACGCGGGCCTGAGTCATCGTCGAGGGTCCTCGCAGCCTCGGTCTGCGACGGACCTCGGGCTCGAACCGCCGCCGGGTGCGTCAGCGACGAACGCCGGACCGGTTCGGCCGTCCATAACGCGACACTGGCGTGCGCGCAGGGGGTGAATGCGGATTCACGTCCCCTCAAGGAGCCGCAATCCGCATTCGCCGCGCGCGTGGGCGTGAGTGTGGCCCTATGAACGTCCTGCGCGGGCCGCGACAGGCGGCGGCCGGCAGCCGGAACCGCAACGGCTGGTTCAGGCGATCAGGCGCAGGACCCACAGGGAAAGCCGGACCGGGCGGCCACCGAGCGACCGCCCGGACCGGCTGAGCACCCTCTCTCAGATCAGCCGCCGGCGGCGGCGAAGCCCTCGGCCACCTTCGGCCAGTTGACGACGTTCCACCACGCGTCGAGGTAGTCGGGGCGGCGGTTCTGGTACTTGAGGTAGTAGGCGTGCTCCCACACGTCGACGCCGAGCAGGGGCGTCTTGCCATCGCTGATCGGGTTGTCCTGGTTGGCGGTCGAGATGATCGACAGGCCTGAGCCGTCGTGCACGAGCCAGGCCCAGCCCGAGCCGAAGCGACCGATGCCCGCGGCCTTGAGCTGCGCCTTGAAGTCGTCGAACGAACCGAACGCGGACGCAATTGCGTCCGCCAGCGCGCCGTCGGGCGCGCCGCCGCCGGTCGGCGACATCCACTCCCAGAACAGCGAGTGGTTGTAGTGACCGCCGGCGTTGTTGCGGACCGGGCCCTGCTTGTCGGCAGGCAGCGAGCCGAGGTTCTTCAGCACCTCCTCGACGGGCTTCTCGGCCCATTCGGTGCCCTCGAGGGCAGTGTTGGCATTGGTCACGTACGCCTGGTGGTGCCTGTCGTGATGCAGCTCCATCGTCTGGGCGTCGATGTGGGGCTCCAGGGCGTCGAATGCGTAGGGGAGAGGCGGAACTGAGTAGGCCATTGACGAGCTCCTTGCAGAATGAAGATTGTGGGGGCGAGGGCGTTCTATCAGACCAGCCCACGCTGCATTCGCGCGGCCGGGACAAACCGCCTGAGGGTAGGCTTCGCCCCAGCCCATGACCCGCCTTTCGACGTACTTCCTGCCGACCGAGCGCGAGCCGCCGGCCGATGCGGAGGCGAGCTCGCACAAGCTGATGGTTCGTGCCGGTCTGATCCGGCAGGTCGGCTCGGGGCTGTGGTCGTGGCTGCCGGCCGGCTGGCGGGTGCACCAGCGGATCGTGCAGATCGTGCGCGAGGAGATGGACGCGATCGGCGGTCAGGAGATGCTGATGCCGGTCCTGCACCCGGCTGAGCCGTGGCGCCGGACCGGCCGCTACGACATCGAGGAGCTGTTCAAGCTGAAGGACCGCCGCGGTGCGGACATGGTGCTCGCGATGACCCACGAGGAGATCGTGACCGGTCACGTCGCCGCGGCGATCAAGTCGTATCGCGACCTCCCGCTGATCCTGTACCACTTCCAGGTCAAGGAGCGCGACGAGCCGCGCCCGCGCGCCGGCGTCCTGCGCACCCGCGAGTTCATCATGAAGGACTCCTACACGTTCGACCGTGACGCCGACGGGCTCGACGCCCAATACGAGAAGCACGTGCAGGCGTACGACCGGATGTTCGACCGCTGCGGGCTGGAGTGGTACCGGGTCGAGGCCGACGTCGGGATGATGGGCGGCCTCGGCGCGCACGAGTACATGGCGCCGTGTCCCGCGGGCGAGAACGACGTGGCGCTCGCCGCCGGCTATGCCGCGAACCTCGAGGTCGCGACGGCCGAGGCCCAGCGGGTGACCCTGCCGCCGCCGCTCGCTGCTCCTGAGGAGGTGCACACGCCCGGGATGACGACGATCGACGGGGTCGCTCGTGCGCTCGAGGTGCAACCTGGGGCGACGTTGAAGGCTTACCCCATCATTCTCCCTGGCGACTCGATGCAGCTCGTGGTGTTGCGTGGGGACCATCGCGTCAACGAGATCAAGCTCCGCGGCGCGCTGCGAAGCGACTTTCGCCCAGCCCGCCCCGACGAGGTCGAGGCGAGGCTCGGCCCGCCGGGCTTCATCGGGCCGGTCGGCGCCCAGATGCCGATCCTGCTCGACAAGGCGGTCGGGGTGGGTGCGACGGGGTCGTACGTGGCCGGCGCCAACCGCGCCGATTTTCATCTGCGCGGTGTCGAGCCGGGCCGCGACTTCCCATTCGAGTCGGTCGACGTCCGCAGCGTGGTCGCCGGCGACACCGTCAACGGCTCCGCGATTCGGATCGAGCCCGCGATCGAGGTGGGCAACATCTTCAAGCTCGGTACCCGCTACTCAGAACCGCTCGGCGCCACCTACCTCGACGAGTCCGGCACGACGCAGCTCATCTGGATGGGCTCCTACGGCTTCGGACCGGCGCGTGCGGCCGCCGCCGCCGTCGAGCAGTTCGCCGACGAGCACGGGATCTCGTGGCCACGGTCGATCGCGCCGTTCGACGTCGAGATCGTCCCGCTCGGCAAGGAGGGCAGCGACGAGCGGGCGCTCGGCGACCGCTTGTATCTCGAGCTCCAGGAGCTCGGGCTGCGGACGCTCTACGACGATCGCGACGCCGGACCCGGCGAGAAGTTCGCTGACGCCGAGCTGCTCGGCTGCCCGCTGCGGGTGACGATCGGACGGCGCACGCTGGCGGCCGGCGAGGTCGAGGTGCAGATGCGCCGGGGCCGCGAAACGACGACGGTCCCCGTGCAGGGCGCGGCGGAGGCGATTGCGCAGCTCTGGCAGGAGCTGCCGTAATCGGTGGGCCCACCCGCCGTGAGCCCTCGGATCACCAAGCGACGCCTGTTCGGGATCGACCGCTCCGGGCCGCCGCCGCCGCAGACGCTCTCGACGCAGCCGCTGCACCCATGGACGATCCCGAACGCGATCGGGTTCGTTCGACTCGCGCTGATCCCGGTGTTCCTGGTCGTCGCGTTCTCGAGCGAGGATGGGCACAGCGCGCTCGCGGCGATCCTGTTTGCGGTGATCGGCTGGGCCGACTACCTCGACGGCTTCGCCGCGCGCCTCACCGGTCAGTACAGCCGGCTCGGGGCGATGCTCGACCCGGTCGTCGACCGCCTGCTCGTGATCTCCGGGATGGCCGTCTGCTGGCACTTCAACCTGCTGCCGCGGTGGGCGATCGCGGTGATGGTCGCGCGCGAGCTGTTCATGCTCGTGCTCAGCCGCTACGGTCTCTCGCGCGGTGTCGAGCTGAAGATCAACTGGCCCGGCCGGCTCGGCGTCGCACCGACGATGGGCGCTCCGTTCTTCGCGATGGTGGGCGTCCACTGGCTCGCGGTCATATTGCTGTACGTAGGAATGGCCCTTGCGCTGACGGCCACGGCGCTCTATCTTCGGGACGGCATCAGGGCGACTCGGGCCCAAGCGCGGTCGGGCGATGGGCGCAAACTCTCAAGCTCAGCTTGACCCTACGACATGCGAGGCTATACTCGGCGTTCTCGCCTAATTCGATTTCTGTAGGACGGGGGGGATCTTCGTATGGACACGTTTCCAGACCTCGGCTCCTTGACGGACCCGGAGCTCAAGGACCTGATCAAGCAGCTGACGGACGAGGAGATGGAGATCTCCTACAGGCGCCGAATCCTGCACGGCAAGATCGACATCCTCCGCGCAGAGCTCGTCAACCGGTTGCGCAAGAAAGATGAAAGCGGTCAGCTCGTGATCTCGGGCGCGGACGTCCAGCAGCTGACCGACATCCTCGCGGGACGCGTACCGACGCCGGATACCGAATAACCGGGGCTGGCGACGCGGTGGCCTTGCACTGCCCCGAGTGCGGCTTTGCCAACGCCGAAGGCGCGAACTACTGCCAGCGCTGCGGTGCGTTCCTCGCAGCGCCGGATCCGCCGCCGGGCGCCGCGACCGCCAGCTACCGGGTCGGGGAGACGGGTGAGATCGAGGAAGTCGAGTTAAGCGAGGTGGTCGCACGAGGCGCGGCGCTCGTCATCCGCGCGGGCGGCGGACGCGCCGGCGAGAGCTTCGCGCTCCAGCGCGACCGGCTGACCGTGGGGCGGCGCCCGGACAGCGACATCTTCCACGACGACGTGACGGTCTCCCGTGACCACGCGATCCTCGTCCGCCGCGGCTCCGACTACTACCTCGACGACTGCGGATCGCTGAACGGCACCTACGTCAACCGCCGCCGGATCGAGTCGCACCGTCTCGCCGACGGCGACGAGCTCCAAGTCGGCAAGTACAAGCTCGCGTTCCTGAGCCGCTGATGAGCACCTCCGACACCCGCAACCCCGAACTCGAGCTCCCGGACCCGCCCGAGGACGACGCCAAGCCGCGCCAGAAGGCAGTGACGATCGGCGCCGTGTGCAAGGCGCTGCACCAGGAGTTCCCGGACATCTCGATCTCGAAGATCCGATACCTCGAGGACCAGAAGCTGCTCGCGCCGCGTCGCACTCAGGGCGGCTACCGGCTCTACACCCAGAACGACATCCAGCGCCTGAGGACGATCCTGCGCCTGCAGCGCGACGAGTTCCTGCCGCTGCGGGTGATCCGCCAGGAGCTCGCGGGCGGACGCTCAGACCGCGAGGTCGCGGCGCCGGGCGACTCGCGTCCGATGCGCCGGGTGATGGTCACCGGACGCGACCAGGGCGCCCTGTACTCGCTCGAGGACGTCGTCGAGGACACGGGCGCCGATCCCAAGCTCGTGCGCGAGCTCGTCGAGTTCGGCGTGATCAAGGGCGAGATGCGCGCCGGGGTGCGCTACTACGAGGAGACCGAGCGCGAGATCGTCCGGGCCGTGTCAGAGCTCGCGCGCTACGGGGTCGGCGGACGTAATCTGCGCGTGTTCCGGAGCTCGGCCGACCGCGAGGCTCAGCTGCTGCAGAGCATCCTGGCCCCGGCGCTGCGTTCGCGCAATCCGGAGCGGCGCAAGGAGGCAATCGAGGCGCTCGAGAACCTGGCGTCGGTGACGACGCACCTCAAGCACCTGCTGCTGATCCGAGACCTGCGGAAAATCGCGACCTGACGTGCCTCGAGCGGACGAGTCACGACGCGGCGCGGTCGATCTCGCGGACTTCATTCGCGACATTCCCGACTTCCCGAGTCCGGGAATCGTGTTCAAGGACATCACGCCGCTGCTGCTCAATCCGCCCGCGACCGATGCCGCGATCACGCGCCTGGCGAGGTTCGCCGAGCCGCTCGACGTGGACTACGTGGTCGCCGCGGAGGCGCGTGGCTTCATTCTCGGCGGCGCGCTCGCGCGCCAGATCGGCGCCGGCTTCGTGCCCGCGCGCAGGCGAGGCAAGCTGCCGCACGAGGTCGTGAGCGTCGAGTATGCGCTCGAGTACGGGATCGACGCGCTCGAGGTCCACGCCGACGCGCTCGCCGGCGGCGCGCGCGTGCTCATTCACGACGACCTGCTCGCGACCGGCGGCACGGCGCGGGCGCTGTGCGACCTCGTCGCGCGGCTCGGCGGCGAGATCGTCGCGTGCGCGTTCCTCGTCGAGCTGTCGTTTCTGCGTGGGCGTGACAAGCTTGCGCCGTTCTACGTCCACTCGCTGATCACCTACGAGTCGTGACGATAGGTGGCGACCGCGCGACGTAGCCGGACACTCGCGGTCGAACCGCAGCGAGTCTGGGAGCTGGTCGAGGACCCCAATCACATGCCCCGCTGGTGGCCGGGAGTTGTGCGGATGGAAAGCGTCCACGACGACCACTTCACCCAGGTGTTCCTGACCAAGAATGGGCGCGCGGTGCGGATCGACTTCCGGCTGCTCGAGTCCCAGCCGCCGGACGCGACCGGCGTCGTTCCGGGTCACCGCGCGTGGGCGCAGGAGATTCCGGGAACGCCGTTCGAGCGCGTGCTCGACGAGTCGATCATCGAGATCGTGATCGAGCGCGAGCGCGAGGGCGCGGGGACCCGCGTGACGATCGCGCAGCGGCAGAAGCTGAGGGGCTACTCGCGCACGGGCGGTTTCCTGCTGCAGCGCGCGACCCGCAGGAAGCTGACGCAGGCGCTCGACGGAATCGAGCGGGCGCTGGTCGGCTAAGGCACGTTCAGCGGGCCCTTGAGCACGGTCGCGCCCGGCTGGTGCGGCTTGGCCTGGGTCTCGAGCGTGATCAACAGCTGCTTGAAATGCGACACGTCCGACGGGAGCAGACTTCCCGCCTGCAGCACGCCGTCGGACTTCACGCCGGGATTGACGAAGCCGAGCAGGCGGCTGTCGGTCGGGGAGTTGTAGAGCCAGACGGCGTAGGCGTTGTGGCTCGTGTTCGCGGGGAGTCCGGTCGCGCGAATCACGATGCCCGTCTTCGCGCCCTGGGCGACGACGACGGCCGCGCCGGCGAGCTTCGTGTTGCCGGTCGGCGAGGTGAGGATCACGCGCGCGACAGGCGTGGCGGTGGCCGTCGAGGTGGTGCTCGTCGACGTCGCCGGTGCGCCGCTCGAGGTCGTGGTCGATCCTGCTGGAGCGCTCGTGGTCGTGGGCGAGGCATTGGCGGCCGTGGTGGTCGTCGTGTGCGTGCTCGAGCTGCCGCTGCCGCCGACGATCAGCACGATCGCGACGACGACCGCGGCGATCAGCAGCGCCCCGCCGACGGCGAGCACCACGATGCCGCCCCTGCGCGAGCTCGTCCGCGCGGGGGGCTGCGGCTCGGGCTCCCGCTCCGCCTCAGGCTCCGGCTCGGCTGCCGGCGTTGGCTCGGGCTCAGGCTCCGGTGCGGGCTCCGGCTCAGGCGCGGGCTCCGGCTCAGGCGCCGGCTCCGGCTCAGGCGCGGGCTCCGGCTCGGGCGCGACCGCCTCGACGGGGATCTCCGGCAGCGGCCCCGGGCTGAGCGCGCCCACCTCACCCGCGAGCACCCGCGCCCACGCCCGCTCGGCGGGCGAATCGCCGAGGCGTCGGCGCGTTTCCTCCGCGACCAGCGGCGGGAGCTGGCCGAGCAGGTAATCGGTGATCAGCGCACGGCGCTCGGGCGGCACGCGGGTGCTCGGACCGAGGGCATCGAATGCCTGCAGCGCGCGCTCGCGGACCGCGGCACGGTCGATCGAGAGCATCTGCGCGATCTCGTCGTAGCTGCGCCCGCGCTGCAGCACGAGTTGCAGGACCGCGCGCTGGTCGGGCGGCAGACTGTCGAGGGAGGCCATTGCGTTCGTTAGCGTAGAGAAGCCCGCGGGCGGATGCCGCGATATGGTCCCGCGCCGATGCTGATCGAGGTCCCCTTCCAATATGAGGTCGGATTCGACGGTCTCTACGGCCTCCAGGTGACGGAAGTCTCCGACGAGATCATGCGCGGCCGCGTGCTCGTCCGCGAGGATCTCAAGCAGGCGGCGGGACTCGTCCACGGCGGGGTCTACGCCTCGATCGCGGAGAGCCTGGCCTCAATCGGCACGGCGCTCGCCGTGATGCCGGACGGCAAGCAGGCCATGGGCCTCTCCAACCAGACGAGCTTCCTGCGACCGATCACACACGGCACGATTCACGCGCTGGCGACCCGCAAGCACCGCGGCCGCTCGACGTGGGTGTGGGAGGTGGAAATCAGCGACGATCAGGGCAGGCTGTGCGTGCTGACGCGGATGACGGTCGCCGTCCGCGACGCACCGGCGGCGGTGGCGGCGGAGCGTTCGCCGAATGCACGAGACGCCTGAGGACATCCGCGCGCTGCAGGCGCTGCTCGATCGAAGCTACGCCGGCGGCGGAGCGCATCTCCGCGGGATCATCTCGCCCGAGCGGCGCGTGAACGCGGAGGAGCTGGCGGCGCGCCTGACCGGGATGAGGTTGCTCGCGCTCGCGACCGTGACCGCGGACGGACGGCCGATCGTGGGACCGGTGGACGGGATCTTCTACCGCGGGGCGTTTCACTTCGGGACGGCGCCGAACGCAATCCGCTGGCGCCACATCGAACGCCGGCCGCAGGTCAGCGCGACACACCTGCCCGGAGAGGAGTTCGCGGTCACCGTCCATGGCCGGGCGGTGCCGCTCGATCTGACCTCGCCCGACGAGGCCGGCTTTCGTCAGACCGTGCTCGACGTGTACGTGCCCCGCTATGGCCCCGAGTGGGAGACGGACTTCCTCGACGCAGGGCCGGTGTACGCGCGGATCGAGGCGGACAAGATGTTCACCTTCCAGATGGTCGAGCGCCCAGGCTGACGCGGCGGCTCGTTAGCGAGATTTCGTCTGCGCGGGCGTGGCGCCGCGCCCCAGCCACTGCTCGGCGAACTCCCGGAGCGTTGGATCCTGCGCGGAGGCGACGCGCAGCATGCGCGTCCATGCAAGCCCGATCAGACCGTTCGTCCCCGGACGCCGGGCGAGCACGACCGCCTGACCGGCGGCCGCGAGGCTCGGCGAAAACGGGCCGGCACCGACGGCATCGGCGAGCTTGCGCAGCCCGGGCGGCGGCTCACGGGTGCCGTAGAGGATCACGATGTCACCGACCTCGAGCGCCTCGAGCAACTGGTCGTTGTTGATCGTCGTGGCATCGTGCAGCACCGGCTCGGCGATGTGGGCACCGCTCGTCGGGGGATCGGAGTTGTACGGCGGACGCAGCTCGCCGGGGCTGAGGTGCGCGTGGCCGAGATCGGGGAACTGCTGTCCCTGCACGACGCCGGTCCCGGACACGCCCGCCGGGTCGTGGTTCTGGAAGAACCCCGACATCACGGCGATCAACCCGACCGAGAGGATCAGCGACGCAACGACGATGGCGATCCGCTCGAGCGCGGTGGATGCAAGCCTCACTCGACCGCCTGGACCGGGTGCAAGCGGACGGCATGCAGTGCGCCGCTCGGTCCACCGTGGTCGGGCAGCTGCGCCGCTGCGGCCAGTTCGTCGATCGAGGAGCGCAGCTCGTCGGCGAGCGTCTCGACGTCGGCGAGCGCGTCGTAATCGGCCGTGAGCCCGACGTTGAGCTGGCCGTTGTAACTCATGATCGCGATCCCCAGCGCCGTGTTCTCGGCGAGCGGCACCATCGGGTAAACGGCCTCGAGCTCCCGGCCGAGCACATACAGCGGGATCTGTGGCCCGGGCACGTTCGTGACCACCAGGTTGAACAGCCGCTGGCGGGCCTGGAGCCGCGCGGCCTGGGCTATGATCGTCGGCGGCGCAAACCCGGAGAGCTCGGTCAGCACCCGCGCGCCGACCGCCTGACCGGACTGCTTGACGGCGTCCATCGCGGCGCGGATCTGCTCGAGCCGCGCCACGGGATCGGTCACGCCGACCGGCAGCGGCGCCCACATCGCCGCGACCCGGTTGCCGAGCGCGCCCCGCTCGGTGCCGGCGCGCACCGACACCGGGACCATCGCCTTGAGCTCAACCCCGTCCGTCGGGTGGCCGTGCAGCCGCATGTACCGGCCGAGCGCGCCCGCGACGACGGCAAGCACGACATCGTTGACGGTTCCGCCGAGCGCGTCCTTGACCGCCTTGAACTGCCTGAGGTCTCCCTGAACCCATGTGAACCGCCGGTGCGGGCCGATCCGCACGTTGAACGGGCTCGTCGGCGCCGATTGCAATCCGACGCGGGTGAGTGCCCCGACGGCGCCCGCCGCGCGTGCGGCCCTCGAGACGACGTGACGGGGACCCCGGAGCGTGGCGCGGGCGCCGCGGACGATCTCTCCCGGGACCGTGGTCCGCTCGCGCAGAGCATCCGCGAGCAGCTGCATCGATGAGGGAAGCGGGCGTGCGACCCACTCGTCCTCGGGCGGGGCGATCGGCGTCGGATCGGGGGACGCGTCGAACAGGACCGTCGCGATGTCAACGCCGGAGACCCCGTCGACAAGTGCGTGATGGGTCTTCGAGAGCAGCGCGAAGCGATCGGCGGCGAGACCCTCCACGAGCCACAGCTCCCACAGCGGACGGGTGCGGTCGAGCGCCTGCGAGAACACGCGTCCCGCGAGCCGCTTGAGCTCCTCGTCGTCGCCGGGCCGGGGCAACGCCGTATGGCGTACGTGGTATGTGATGTTGAAGTGTGGGTCATCGACCCACACCGGCCGGCCCTGGTCGAAGGGGACGAAGGCCAGCCGCTGGCGGTAGCGGGGGACGAGGTGCAGCCGCGTGCTGATCACGTCGAGCAGTTCGCGGTAGGCCGGCGCCCGGCCGGAGAACACCATGCAGCCGGCGACGTGCATGTGCGTCGACGCGTGCTCGAGATGCAGGAACGAGCTGTCGAGGCCCGTCAGCCGGTCTGGGTTCGCCATCGGCTTGATTGTGGCACCGCGACGTCGGAGTCCCGCGGCGCTGTCGCCCTCACGGACGAACTTTGGCGTTTCGCTTCGACCCCTGGCAACCGAAGCGCAAAAGATCGGCACCGCTCCGGCCCTGGCGGCCCCACACCGAATCGATCTCCCCCCGAATCGGCTTGTGTGACCGGACTCACACAATGGCGGCCGAATCCTTGCCAGGCTCGATGACGTCGTAATCGACCTGCCGAGTCGTCTCCGCCCGGTGCGGGGGCGAGCGGGGGACCCACTGCCGGGTATTTGCATCACCACCCGGCCGGGGCGAATCGACTGTCCGGCGTTGCGCCGGCGACAGCCGTAGCGACTCGAAGCGACGCGCCGCAGGGCGCTCGACGAGGGCCGCGAGCCCGACAGCTAACTCCGTAGGCGCCCGGTCGAATTCCCCACAGGAGGTCCTCACGATGAGGCCTAAGCGGATGCTGCGCAGATCGCGCCCGGTGCAGCTGGGCGTGGGTGCAGTGATGCTTGCAATTCCAGCCTCGGCGTTCGCGCTCAGCGCCGGTCGGGCAGACACCCAGAGCGCGATTCCGATCACGCTCAGTCCGCATCGGCTGGCGTTCGGTCATCGGGTGACGGTCGGCGGCACGCTGACCTCGGCGCAAGCCGGGCAGACGGTCCAGCTCGAGTTCGCGCCGGGGGCCGGCCCCGGCACCAGATGGCGGGCGCTCGCAACCACGCGCGTACGCGCTGACGGCAGCTTCCGCTTCGTCGTGCCGGTCAAGCGCTCGGGCCTCGTCATGGTCGTGCGTCCCGCCGGGACCTCGACTTCGCCGACCGCGCAGCCAGGAGCCACGAGTGCGAGCGTGACCGTCCCGAACACGACCCAGCGCGTGTCGGTGTCGGCGAAGTTCACGGTTCGCCGGGGCTCGCTCGAGATCCTGGGTGGGCGGCCTGTGCATGTGCGCGGGCGGCTCACGCCCGGGCTCGGCGGACGGCATGTGCGGCTGCTCGGCCGTACCGGCCGCAGCTGGCACGTGCTCGCACGCGCGCGCACCGGCGGACGCGGCGGCTTCGACCTGCACTACCGTCCCGGCTCGACCGGGGCTCACTCGCTGCGGGTCGGGTTCGCCGGCGATCGGCTGAACACGGGGTCCTGGGCCCGCGCGGGCCGCGTCACCGTGTTCCGCGAGAGCTTCGCATCCTGGTATTCGGATGGAGGCGGGACGGCGTGCGGGTTCCACGCACAGTTCGGCGTGGCCAACAAGAGCCTGCCGTGCGGCACGAAGGTGACGTTCCGATACGGCCGCAGGACCGTGACCGCCACGGTCGATGATCGCGGGCCGTATGTCGGTGGCCGCGAGTGGGACCTGAACCAGAACACCGCCGGCGCGCTCGGATTCGGGGGCGTCGACACGGTCTGGTCCTCGAGCTAGGGGCTCGACGGCGGCGCTCAGGCGCGTGCGCTCGATGCGCATGCGTCTGGGCGGTCGCCTAGCCTCACAGGTGTGACCGGCCGCTGCGTGGCTCACCTCGACATGGATGCGTTTTACGTGTCCGTCGAGCTGCGCCGCCGACCCGAGCTCAGGGGGCAGCCGGTGATCGTCGCCGGGACCGGACCGCGCGCGGTCGTGACGACCGCCTCGTACGAGGCTCGCCGTTTCGGGGTCGGATCGGCAATGCCGGCTGCACGTGCTCGGCGCCTGTGCCCCCACGGTGTCTATCTGGCGCCGGACTTCACCTACTACCGGGAGGCCTCGGCGGAGGTCATGGCGATCGTCCGTGCACATGTCGAGACGGTCGAGGTGATCGGGCTCGACGAGGCCTACCTCGAGCTGACGGGGCTCCCCGCACCGCACGCCGGGATGCGACGGATCGTCGCGGAGATCGCGGCTGCGACAGGCCTGGGCGCGTCCGTCGGGATCGGCCCGAGCAAGCTCGTGGCGAAGGTCGCGTCCGACGCCGAGAAGCCGCGGGGATTCGTGGTGCTCACGCGGGCGCAGGCGTGCGCGCGGTTCGCGGGCGCACCGTGCGGGCTCGTGCCCGGAATCGGTCCGAAGACGGCCGAGCGGCTGCGGGTGCTCGGGATTCGCACGCTCGGCGAGCTTGCCGTGACGGCCCCGGGCGACCTCGCCACGCGGTTCGGAGCGCGGTACGCCGCCGAGCTTCAACGCCGCGCGCGGTTCGAGGACGACAGCCCGGTCACGGAGGAACGGAAGGTCATCTCCGAATCGCGCGAGACGACCTTCGACCACGACATCAGCGATCCGGAGAGGCTCGAGGAGATTCTGGAAGGTCTGGTCGCGCGTCTGTGCGCGGCGCTCGAGCAGCAAGAGCGCAGCGGGCGGACGATCGGCATCAAGATCCGCCTCGATGACTTCTCGACGCACACGCGCGCCCGGACCCTGGCCGACCCGGTCAGCTCGACCGAGCGGGTCTGGCCGGTCGCGCTCGAGCTGCTCCGGCGCTTCGCGCCGCCACGGCCCGTCCGCCTGCTCGGCGTGCGGGTGGCCGGCCTCGAGCCAGTCCGCGCCGCGGCCGACCTGCAGCTGACGCTTGCGCTTTAGCGTCACGATCTGCGGTCTACTACTGACGAGCTTTTACGAGGCTTACTGAACAGGCGTGGGGTTCGGATGCCGAAGCTGACTACAGAGGACGATGGCCGTTCTCGAGTCAGCAGACCCCGCTCAACCACGAGCGACACCGAGGAACACCGGCACGCACCGGTGGCTCCTGGCGCTGGGCGCGTTCCTCGCGCTGTACGTCAGCTGGCAACTGCTTCGCTGGATCCCGGCGCGACAGCAGCTGATCGGCGACCTGGCGTTCGTACCGCTGTCGGTCGCGGCGATTTACGCGTCGGCGCGGGCCGCGGCACGATGCAGTGGCTCGCCGCGGCTGCGCCAGGCCTGGTGGCTCGTGGCGCTTGCCCTCACGCTGTATCTGGCGGGAAATCTTGTGGTGCTCCTGTACGAGGTCGCGCTCTTCCTCAAGCCGTATCCGTCGGTCGCCGACGCCCTCTATCTGTGCGTCTATCCCGTGCTGCTCGCGGGACTCCTCCGGTTCCCGGGTCGGCGCAGGATCGGCGAGCAGACCGCCGAGCTCGTGCTCGACCTGGCAATCGTCGCGATCGGCACGAGCGCCGTGTTCGTGTACGGCGTGCTCGGGCCCGGCGCCATCAGAGGATCGACCGACACGCTCCAGACGGCGTTCTCGATCGCGTTCCCGACCGGCGACATGATCCTGCTCGTCGGCCTCGTGTCGGTGCTGCTGCGCGGCGGCACCGCGTCGAGTCGCACATCCCTGCGGCTGATCGCCGCGGCGTTGATCCTGCGCGTGGGCGCCGACATCGCCTACGGCTACATCACCCTCCACGGGACCTATTCCGGCGGTGACTCGGTCGACATGATCGCGATCGCGGCGCTGGCGCTGTTCGCGATCGCACCGCTGTTCCAGCGCGAGGTGCGAGTCGAAGAGACCGACGACGTCGAGCCCGTCGTGCGCGCTCAGCTCCGTCTCAGCTGGCTGCCGTACGCCGCGGTCGCCGTCGTGTTCACACTGTTCGCGGTTGTCGAGCGCAAGGACCCGCTGTTTCCCGACCAGGTGCTCGCCTATGTCGCGATGCTCCTGGCGGCGCTGGTCGCCGTTCGCCAGCTGCTCGTGCAGCAGCGGCTGCTGAGCACGCAGGTCGCGCTGCGCCACGCGCGCGACGAGCTCTCCGCGCTCGCGACGACCGACGCGCTGACGGGCCTTGCGAACCACCGCGCGATCGTCGACGCGGTCGATCTCGAGTTGTCGCGCGCCCGCCGGCACGGACATCCGTTCGCGGTCCTGTTCCTCGATCTCGACCACTTCAAGGAGCTCAACGACACGTTCGGGCATCTCGTCGGCGACGAAGCGCTCCACGAGCTCGGCGTCGTCCTCCGGAGCTGCCTACGGGAGGTCGACAGCGTCGGCCGGTGGGGTGGGGAGGAGTTCGTCGTCGTGCTGCCCGAGAGCGACGGCGACGCCGCGTTCGTGACCGCCGAGCGGATCCGGAAGACCGTCATGGAGCACACGTTCGACTCGTCCGGGACGAGCATGACCTGCTCGATCGGCGTGGCGGCCTATCCCGGCGATTCCCTGGAGCGCTCGAAGCTCGTCGAGCTCGCGGACACCGCGATGTACCGAGCGAAGCGCAACGGCCGAAACTGCACGGTCGCGGCGAGCGCACACAACCGTGCCGGGGACAACCGCGCCGGAGACCACGCGCATGCACACGACGTGATCGCGCTGATGGGTGACGGAGCCGACGCCGAGACCCGGGCGCAGTACCTCGCCGACCATGACATCCTCACCGGCCTGTTCAATCGTGGCCGGCTGACCGAGGCGCTCGACGCGCAGCTGCGCCACGCGGCTGAGTGCGGCTCGGGCGGGGCGGTGCTGCTGATCGACGTCGACAACTTCAAGCTCGTCAACGACTCCTACGGCCACTCCGAGGGCGACCGGCTGCTGAAGCTCGTCGCCGAGATGATCCGGTCCTCGCTGCGCGCGAGCGACATCGCCGCCCGCCTCGGCAGCGATGAGTTCGCCGTGATCCTGCCGGAGACAAGCGAGAGCGACGCGGTTTCATCCGCCAACCAGATCCGCCGGATGCTCCACGATCGCGTGCACGGGCCCGGGGTCCAGAGCAGCGTCGGCGTGTGCGCATTCGGCACCGCTGACGAGCTCAGCCCCGACGACGTGATGATCGGGGCTGATATCGCGCTGTATGAGGCGAAGGAGCAGGGCGGCGACCGCACCGTCGTGTACCGCGGCCACGGCGGCGCCGTGCTGACGTGGGTCGACCGGATCTGGACGGCGCTCGCCGAAAACCGCTTCGTCCTGTACGGGCAGCCGATCGTGTCGCTCAGCAGCGGCGAGGTCGTGCGCAAGGAGCTGCTCATCCGGATGATCTCCGAAGACGGCGACGTGATTCCACCCGACGCATTCCTCCCGACCGCCGAGCGGTTCGGGCTCGTGACCGCGATCGACCGCTGGGTGACCGACGAGGCGTTGCGGATCGCGGCCGCGGGCGAGGCGATCTCGTTCAACCTCTCGGCGGCGTCGATCGGCGACGAGCGGATCCTCGCCTCCGTGCGCGAGGCGATCGCAGCAGGCCTCGACCCCGACCGGGTGCTGTTCGAGGTGACCGAAACCGCGGCGATGACGAACCTCGACGGGGCACGCGAGTTCGCGACCGATCTCACGGGCATGGGCTGCGATCTCGCGCTCGACGACTTCGGGACCGGGTTCGGCTCGTTCACCTATCTCAAGCATCTCCCGGTTCGCTACCTGAAGATCGACATGGAGTTCGTCCGCGATCTGCCCCGGAACAGCACCGATCAGGAGGTGGTCCAGGCGATCTGCGCGATCGCCCACAGCCTCGGCAAGCGCACGATCGCCGAAGGGGTCGAAAGCGGCGACGCGCGCGCGATGCTCGTCGGCTACGGCGTCGACTTTGCGCAGGGCTACTACATCGGCCGTCCGAAACGGATCTCGCCGCCGACCGATCTCGAGCGGCGGCTGCTGCGCGCCCGGGCGCTGCGGCCGCCACGGCGGGCGCGTCCAGGGGCTGCGCCGAACCACGACGCCGCTGCCGGCCGGCGCTCGCGGTAGCACCCAGATGTGAGGATCAGTACAAGGCCGACGCGAGCCGCCGGCGCGCCTGACGCGCGAGCGGGTTCTCGACCCCGAGCTCGTCGAGGATCCCGACGATCACGCGGCGAATGTCGTCGCGGGACCCGTCGGCCGTGGGCAGTGCCTCGAGCAGGAGATCGAGCGCGCGCTCGTGATCGCCGGCGTCAAGCGCCGCGAACGCGTCGCGCAGATCCGGATGCGTGCCGTTACCGCCATCGGCCGTGGCCCGCTCGAGTCCGATCCGGGCCGCGAGTCCGTCGGCGGCAAAGCTGCCCGGAATGCGTTCGAGCAGCTCCAGCGCCTCGTCGTCCTCACCGCGGCCGTGGAGGATCTTGGCCAGGGGCACAGCAGCGTCTGCCCGGGTCGGCTCGAGCTCGACCGCTCGCCGGAGCGACGCTTCGTCGCCCTGTGCCACGAGCGCGTCGGCCTCGGAGGGAACGAGTGAGTCGAGGAACAGCTCGACCTGCGCCGGCGGGAGCGCGCCAACGAACTCGGAGACGACCGCGCCGTCCTTGAACGCTTTCACCGCCGGGATGCTCTGGATCCGATAGGCCCGCGCCAACATCGGATTCGCGTCGACATCCACCTTTGCGAGCTCGACCTTGCCCTGGCGAGCCGCGACGCCACGCTCGATCACCGGACCCAGCTGCCGGCAGGGGCCGCACCATTCCGCCCAGAAGTCGACGACCACCGGCACGCTGTGAGAGCGCTTGAGAACGGCCGACTCAAAGTTGCTTTCGGAGACATCCATACACGTGATGGTAGAAAACGGCGATGGCCTCACACATGATCAAGGTCGACGGCGTCAGCCTCGCGTGCGAGGACCACGGGCTCGGCGCGCCCGTCGTGCTGCTGCACGGCCTGACCGCCACGCGCCGCTACGTCGTGATGGGATCGAAGGCGCTCGAGCGCTCCGAGCACCGCGTGATCGCCTACGACGCCCGCGGGCACGGTTCCTCCTCGCCGGCTCCCGACCCGTCCGCGTACACGTACGAGGAGCTGACACGCGACCTCGAGGGCCTGCTCGATCGCCTCGAGATCTCCCGCGCCGTGCTCGCCGGCGCGTCGATGGGTGCGCACACGCTCCTGTCGTTCGCGCTGCGGGCGCCGGAGAGGGTGGCGGGGCTGGTTGTCATAACACCCGCATACGACGGGGACGGGCCGAGTCCAGAGCGGATGGCCCGGTGGGAGGCGCTGGCCGAGGGGCTTCGCCACGGCGGGGTCGACGGCTTCCTCGAGGCCTACGGGCGCCCGCGGGTCGGTGAAGCGTGGCAGGAGACGGTCCTCAAGGTGATGCGTCAGCGGCTGTCCACGCACCGGCACCCGGAGGCCGTGGCCGACGCGCTCGTCGCGGTGCCACCATCGCGGCCGTTCGACGCGCTCGAGCAGCTGCGCGCCGTGTCGGCCCCGACCGCGATCGTGGCCAGCAACGACGAGGCCGATCCGGAGCATCCGTTTGCGGTCGGGGAGACGTACGCGTCGCTGATCCCCGGGGCCCGCCTGGTCGTGGACGAGCCCGGCCGCTCGCCGGTCGCGTGGCAGGGCAGCCAGCTGTCGAAGGTGATCGCGTCGGTGGCGCAGGACGCGTTTGCCGGCGCCCAGCGGTGACCGGGATGTCCGGCCGAAGCGTTCGCCCGGGCGGGGCGGTTGTGCCTCGCTGCGCTCAGAACCCCGCGTTGGACCTTGAGTCGTGTCAACGCCTTCGTCAGCCAGCCGGTGTTCCCGGCCGTGAGAGTCAAGCAGGTCGAACTCGCGGAAGCTACGAGTTCGGAAAGCCGACCGCTGATGGCTCCGTCGACATCATCAACACGGTGACGCAGGCAAGAGAGGCGACATTGACGTGTCGGTGTCTGGAGCGCGGAGTAACG
>DATKOY010000052.1:0-5638 GCA_035524415.1 Solirubrobacteraceae bacterium
GCGCGACGGGATGGACGCCCGGCTGATCGACCCGGCTGATCGGTGTCTGGTTCCGGTGCGAGAGATGCTGGACTCTCTGCTGGCGAGGTGCCGCCCGCACGCAGTGGCGCTCGGGTGCGCCGGCGCGCTCGATCGGGTACACCGGCTCGCGGCGGCGAACGGGGCCGCCCGTCAGCGCGCCTTCGTCGACCGCAGCGGAATGGACGATCTAGTCGCAAGCCTCGCTGAACGGTTCCTCGCGCCCGACTGGCGCACCGCAAGCCCAGGCGAAGAGCGTGAACACACCTGATAACCCGACAGAAAGGAGCGGCCAATGTGCCGCTGGCTCGCATACTCCGGCGCCCCGATTCTCCTGAAAGAGGTGCTCTACGGGGGGACGAACTCGCTGGTCGACCAGAGCCTGCACTCGCGGCTCGGGGCCGAGCCCACCAACGGCGACGGGTTCGGCGTCGGCTGGTACGGCGCCCCTGAGACCCCGGGCGTGTTCCACAGCATCGAACCGGCCTGGAACGACCAGAACCTGCGCGAGCTCGCCGGCCACATCAACTCCCCATTGTTCTTCACCCACATTCGCGCGGCGATCGGCAGCGCCGTGCAGCAGACCAACTGCCACCCGTTCCGCCACGAGAACTGGCTGTTCATGCACAACGGGTACATCAACGAGCTCGCCACCGTCAAACGCGACCTCATCTTCGCCGTCGACCCGTCGCTCTATCCCGAGATCAAGGGCCAGGCAGACACCGAGGTGCTGTTCTACCTCGCCCTGACCTTCGGTCTGAAGGACGACCCGCCGGGAGCTGTCGAGCAGGCGATCGGACTCGTCGAAGACATCGCCGAACGCCACGGCGTCCCGCATCCATTCCAGGGCACTGTCGCGACCACCGACGGTGAGAGCATCTGGGCGTTCCGGTACTCCAGCGAACGGAAGTCGCGCTCGCTGTTCTACACGACCGACGTCCCCACGCTACGGAAGCTCTACCCAGAGCGGCAAGATCTCCAGGGATTCTCAGACGACGCGCGGCTGATCGTCTCCGAGCCCCTCGGTGACGTCGCCGGGGTCTGGAGCGAGGTGCCCGAATCCACCTATAGTGTCGTCGGCCCAGGCGGCGAAGAGATGCGGCCGTTCCGGCCCACGGCGCCCTCGACATCGGTGTCCGTCCCCTGAGGTGCCGGCCGTCGCGAAGATGCTGGCAGTCGACCTGCTCTAGGCAATCACGAGGGCGGTCACCCGATCGGCCGCGTCATCTGCACGCGTGAGGACGGAGACCAGTGGCGATGCGGCGTTCGCGGGGGCGTCTAGTGGTGGAAGCTGGTCGAGTTGTCCCTCGTGTGTACGGCTGCCGACTGCTTTTCGAGCAGCGCGAGTTCGCGTTTGATGTCTGAGATCAGCAGGTCGGCGAGGTCGTGGGTGACGCCGCGGCGGACGACGACGCGGAGCGCGGCGAGGTCTGTGCGGTTCTTTGGGAACGTGTACGCGGGCAGCTGCCAGCCACGGGCGCGTAGGGCGTTGGACAAGTCGAACACCGTGTAGTTCTCGATGTCGTCCGCGAGCTTGAAGGCGAACACCGGCAGCGCGTCGCCACGCGTGAGGAGCTCGAACGGCCCGAGCTTCTCGATTTCCCCCGCGAGTCTTGTCGCGACCTCGCGCGCGTAGCCCTGCACCGCGGCGTAGCCGGCGAATCCGAGGCGGAGGAAGTTGTAGTACTGGGCGACGACCTGCGCTCCGGGTCGCGAGAAGTTCAGCGCGAACGTCGGCATGTTGTCGCCGAGGTAGTTGACCCAGAAGATCAGCTCGTCCGGGAGCGCGTCGGCGTCACGCCACACGATCCAGCCGACCCCGGGGTACACGAGCCCGTACTTGTGGCCTGAGGCGTTGATCGACGCCACGCGCGGGAGTTGGAAGTCCCATTTCAGATCCGGGTCGATGAACGGCGCGACGAACGCGCCCGATGCGCCGTCGACGTGCACGGGCACATTGATGCCCGTGTCCTTTTCGAACTGGTCGAGCGCCGCGCAGATCTCCTCGACCGGCTCGTAGGAGCCGTCGAACGTCGATCCGAGGATCGCGACCACGCCGATCGTGTTCTCATCGCAGCGCTTGACCGCCTCCTCCGCCGAGAGCGTGAACCGATTCCCGTCCATCGGGACCAAGCGCATCTCGACATCCCAGTAGTTCGCGAACTTCTCCCAACAGACCTGGACGTTGATACCCATCACCAGATTGGGCTTCTCGATCGGCTTGCCCTGCGCCTCGCGCCGATGCTGCCAGCGGCGCTTGAGCGCCAGCCCGCCCAGCATCGCGGCTTCGCTCGAGCCCGTGGTCGAACACCCCGTCGCCTTTCGGGCGTCGGGAGCGTGCCACAGGGCGCTGAGAATGTTGACGCAGCGCGTCTCGATCTCCGCGGTCTGTGGATATTCGTCCTTGTCGATCATGTTCTTGTCCAGGCACTCGGCCATCAGCGACGCGGCCTGCGGCTCCATCCACGTGGTCACGAATGTCGCCAGGTTCAGACGCGCGTTGCCGTCGATCATCAGCTCGTCGTGGATGATCTGGTAGGCGACGTCAGGAGGCAGCTCGCCCGTTGGGAGCGTGTGACGCGGGACGCGCTCGCCCTCGAGCATCGAGACTGGCGGGAGCGATAAATGGTCGTTGGTCGATCCGGTTGGGGCCTGCGGGTGCTTTAGCGGCATCATCAACGCTTTCGTCGGGGAACGGCGTCACGATCGCAGACGCCGCGCTCTCGGGGATCATCCGAACCGGATGATCCGGGCGCCACCAGGAGCGCGAAGGACTCCCGCCCACGGCACGGTGCCGGTCCGGCACATCCGGGTCTCTGGCGGTGGACCGGCCCTGAGATTCGCCAACAGCCGATGCGAGGTGGCTTGGGCGCGCCGCCCGCTGAGCCGGAGCGAGATCGGGGCGGTTGCCCGGTTCAAGGCGCTCAACTGCCGCACCCGCCTGCCAGCGTCTCGGGTGACCGACGCGATTTGATTCGTGCGGCATGCGGGTGGCCCAGCAGGTCATCACGCCAACCTTCAGCTCGGGAGGGCAGCGGTGAACTCTGGGCTTGCGATCCTCGGTCTGACGGCCGCTCGTCGCGGGCGTGTCGCGGCGTCTGTCGAGCACGTCGATCACGCGTCCACGGTGGTCGTGGCGGCCGGCTCCTGGATGTCGACGATCTTGTTCGGTTGTGCGGGTACGACGATCGGGCCGTCGTCGAGACCCAGCTGGTGAGCCCGGGCGTTGGGGTGGTCGGAGAGCACGCCCGCACGGACGCAGATGTCGTCCTTGGTCACGTTGACGACGACCCGTCGGGCGCGCCGAAGTGGAACGGCCCCCTCCCAGGGGTGGCGGATCTCGACCGGGGTCTCCTCGTTGAGATACGGGTCAAACGACATGTGGGTCGTCATGAACCACCGGCATTCGCCAGCTTGGCCAGGTATCCGGCGGCGTAGGCAGGGGTGTGGTGCGTGTCGATCGTGCAGCGGCAAAGGAACGGTGGCACATCCCCGCCCCGGAGCTGATCGCACACAGCTCGGCCTGCGTTTCGGTGAGGTAGACGTCGGCGCCGGAGCCGTACTTGGCGGCTTCCCTGTCGTCAAAAGAGGGGCCACGGGAACGGTATGGTTCCTCGTTGACACATCTAGGCCGAGACTGCGGCGCTCACCCACGTCACCGATTGGGCGAGGTCGGCCGCGGAAGCTTGGCATGCCTGCTACTCGGCGATCCGCCCCAGGTCGCGCTCGATGGTGTGTTCGAGCTTGTGTAGGCGCCGCAATCGGGGCGACTTAGCCGTCCGGCCGGTGAGCAGGGTGGCCACCGCGCACGCCAGGAAGCATGCGGCTCCGAGCGCGGTGTTCCAGTTTGCGGCGGCGAGACTGAGAAGGTTGCCGGTCGAGGGGACGAGGTAGCCGGCGATGGCTGATATCCCGAAGAAGATGCAGCCGAGCAGGTTGATCGACGGTTCCCACCAGCCGGGACCTCCGCGTGCGGGGAGCCAGCCGTGGCGTGCCGAGGCGCGATAGGCGATCGCACCCGAGATCAGGAAGCAGATCGAGCCGAGCGCGTCCGGGCGCCACACGAGCCGGTTGTAGTTGGAGTCGGAAAGTGAGGTATGCAGCGCCTGATAGGTCGTCACGTTGAAGAACAGGGTGCCGGCGGATTGGATCGCGGCCGCCCGAAATGCCGCCTTTGCTGCGGCGCCGGCATGGCGCTCGGGGAACGCGATCCAGGTTTGTAGTGCTCCGCCGGTGGTGAACAGGATCGAGCCGACGAAGAACGTGATCGCGTCGGCCTCGGCGCCGACGAGCTGTGCGTAGCCCGGAAACGGTCCGATCAAGAAGCACGCCGAGCCGAGCGCGAAGAACAGCGCCATCCAGCGCTCGCGACTCATCCCGCACCCCGATTCGGCGGCCTCATGGGTCTCACCCTGCGCGAGTCATGCTGGTTGTGGCGTCGCTTTGGCGCTGCGCGCTTCTGGAGCTGGCTGACCTGCGTTGCCACGGGCGGAACGGAACACCTGCTCAGGCTGGGTGTGGCGCTGCGTGGGGCGGCGCTTTGGCGGTGAGCTTGGCGAGCAGATTCCCCGCGAGCATGACGAGCACGGCGATCGCGACGCCGATCAACGTATAGAGCACCCGGTCTCCCTCGGCGCTGTAGTTGGACGGGTGGGGAAGGTCTACGGCGAGCAGCGTGCCGGCGGCGAGGCAAGCGGTGTAGAACGCGTAGTTCCAAAATCGAATGCCCGCCCCGTGGACGTAGATGACGATCACGACGACTTCGAGTGCGTGCCTGATCGAGATCAGTTTGAGCCCGGTTTCGCTGGCGGCTATGAGCATCAGTAGCGTGGCCGCGGCTGCGCCGATCAGTGCCCCTGTCAGGCGTTGAGCGGCCACCACCCCGGTCTGATCCAGGCTGGGCTTCATCGCGACCATGGCCGCGATCGGCGTCCAATCGGCGTGGGAGAGGCCTGCGCCAAACGCAATCGCGGTGGCGCCCGCCATACCAAGAGCGCGGAGGACCGCAAACACGATCAGCGGCCGGGTCAGCTGTCTCGGCGAAGTGTCACCGGGCAGCTCCGCGATCGGCGGTGGCCGATCCTTGCGCCCGCGTATCAACCACCCGATGAACGTCAGGGCGATCCACACCGCCGTCCCCCCCGCCCACGCGAGCGCCTGGGCCCAGGTGTGATCGGCGATGTGGGCGTTGTGGTGGTTGGACCCCAGAACGAGGGCGACAAAGAACCACGTGTTGAGGATCAGGGCGACGATGAACCTGTGTAGCCCGAACCTGATCGTCAACCCGGCCACAAGCGTGATGATGAAAGCTGCGAGCACCAGCCAGCCCCAGCCGCTCGTGGCGATCCCAAACCCAAGCGCCGTGATCGCCGCGCCCGCCAGCCCGAACACCGCGAGGCGCGACGCGCGGTACCCGTATGATCCTCCCGGGTCGACCATGCCCGCGAATAGCGTGCCGAACAAGGCGCTTAGCAGGTATTGCTCCTTCCCAATCGCCAGTAGGACGACCAGCGGCACCAGCGCGACGTCCAGGAACATCACCGCTCGCGGCCAGTTGAGCCCCTGGGGATTGAGCGCGAACACCTTCGACAGAAAGCTCATCGCCTTTCCGTGCTGGGGC
>DATKOY010000053.1:0-38024 GCA_035524415.1 Solirubrobacteraceae bacterium
CCGTCGCCGAGGCGGTCGGCGTCGAGTGCGTCTCCGTTGACGAGGCGCTCGCCGGGGTTTCCGCCGGCGCATAGCCCCCGGGTCATCACCGCCGCCTCGCGACCACCGAGCTCGCGGCCGCAGGCCGCTGAGGGGCCGTCGCGATCGCCCTGCTACCCTGCGCTCCGCATGCCGACAACCAGCCAGCTGATCCGCAAGGGTCGCACCCCACCGAAGAAGAAGCTTGCCACGCCGGGCCTGAAGTCCGGCAAGGGCCGCAAGAGGAAGGTCGCCGCGCCGCAGCGCCGCGGTGTCTGCACCCGCGTCTACACGACAACGCCGAAGAAGCCGAACTCCGCCCTGCGCAAGGTCGCCCGCGTGCGCCTGACCAACGGGATGGAAGTCGGCGCCTACATTCCCGGCGAGGGCCACAACCTTCAGGAGCACTCGGTCGTGCTCGTCCGCGGCGGCCGCGTCAAGGATCTTCCCGGCTTCCGGTACAAGGTGATTCGCGGCACGCTCGACGCCGCTGGTGTCGGCGACCGCAAGAAGGCCCGCTCGCAGTACGGCGTGAAGGCGAAGTAGCTCGATGCCCCGTCGCGCAGCAGCCCAGGTCCGGAAGATCGAGCCGGACGCCGTCCACCGCAATCGCCTCGTTCAGCAGGTCATCAACAAGGTGATGCTCGACGGCAAGAAGTCCGTCGCCGAAAAGATCGTCTACGACGCGCTCGCGATTCTCGCGGAGCGCACCGGCAAGAACCCCGTGGAGCAGCTCGAGGGGGGGATCAAGGCATTGACCCCGGTGCTCGAGGTCCGCTCCCGGCGAGTCGGCGGCGCCACCTATCAGGTGCCCGTCGAGGTGCCGGGGCCACGCGCCCGGACGCTCGCCGTCCGGTGGCTCGTCCAGTACGCGCGCCAGCGCCGCGAGAAGACGATGGCCCAGCGGCTCGCGCACGAGCTGCTCGACGCCCAGCAGCAGCAGGGCAACGCGTACAAGCGCAAGGACGACATCTACCGGATGGCACAGGCGAACAAGGCGTTCGCCCACTATCGCTGGTAGACGGCGCCTCAGACACCTGTCGCTTGTGGTCTCGCTGTCGTCGCGGGTCCCTGATCTCCCGTACGATGACGTCGCGCACGATGGAAGCCGGGCATCCACACGTGCGTAGTTCGGGAAAGCGGCCGTAACGCGCCGTTGGTGTCCGTGCCGCGATGCGCCTATTCGACAAGCGAAAGCCCAACGTGAAGATGCTCGCCCGCAAGGGCGACGTCGATGGGCTGATCGCGGCCGCCGGTTACACCGAGCTTGTTCCTGGGTCCGAGGGCGGGACGACCGTGGACGTCGGGGCGTCGATTCGCGAGGATGCCCTCTTCGCCCTACGTGACATCGCGCTCGACCGCGCGGGAGACGTCTTTGTCACTGCGCTCGACGATTCGTCAGACCGGGTGCGGACCGCGGCCGTCGTGGCGCTGTACGAACGCGGCGACGCGGAACGACTGGCGGAAGCGGTCGCGTGCTTGCCCGCCGGGAGCGGGAAGGCGCGCGCTACCGCTGTGCGGGCTCTGTTCCAGCTGCGCAGCGCCGGCAGCGGCAGCAAGCTGGCACAGGCACTCGTTAACCGGCGGGATCTCGGGCCGCTCAGTGAGGAGGAGGAGGAGCTGGTGCTTGCGCTGGTTCGGGCCGAGGACCGGCCGGAGGCCGCAGAGGAAGTGGTGCAGCTGCTCATCCCCACGCTCGATCATGGCGACGAGGTCGTGATCGTGCGGGCCGAGGCGCTGCTCGTGCGATTGGGGCCCGCGAGCATTGGTCCGCTTATCCGCGAACTCGAAGTCGGCGCTGCCCCCCACCGTGCAGTCGTGCTGATTGGTGAGATCAGGGACGCTCGCGCCCTGCAACCGCTCGTTGCCGCCCTCTCGCATCCGGATGCCCGCGTGCGAGGCCAGAGCTGCTCCGCGCTCGGCAAGCTTCGCGACCCTGCGGCCGTCGAGCCGCTGTTGCGAGCGACCCAGGACCCGGAGCACAGTGTCCGCGTGCGCGCCAGCGACGCGCTCGATGCCATGGGGACGGCGGCGATCGCCGTGAGCATCGCCGCGCTGCTGCGGCCGACGCTCGGCCAACCTGTCGCCAACGTGTCGCCGCTGGGAAGGCTCTCGAACGGCGGGGCGGGTCACTCAATCGAGCTTGCGCCCGTGAGGCCGGCTCTCGAGGGACCGACACGTCGCTTCGGGTTGCGCTCACTTGCCTCCCTGTTGGGATGGCGAAACGATCATCGCGGGTCCGCGAAGCACGACCGCTGACGGACAGGCCGTCAACGCTCGGCCGTCAGTGCCACAGCGTGCGCCGGCTCGTCACGTAGCCGGCTTCATCCGCGGCGGCGCTCGCGAGCTGATCCCGGCCGGCCGCCGACTCACGGCCGGCGAACAGCAGCTCGCCTGGGCCGACGTTCGCGATCCAGGCGGAGTGGTAGGTGAGCGCGCGCTGCTTGTGCGAGCCGAGATCCGAGGGGACGGGATGCCACGCCTGCCCGAGCGGCGTCCCGAACGTCAGCGCGCGCCAGAAGACCGCAAAGCCGCCGCGGTGCTCGGGCCACACGGGCCGGCTGACGACGTAGCGCTGGCCGGCCGCTGGGTTGATCGCCTCGTCGAGGGCGGCGGCGAGCAGGCCGTTTTCGCGCGCGTCGCCCGCGGATAGTGCGCAGCGGACGAGACCGCCCGCACGGGGCGTCAGCGCGAGTGAGGAGCCCGCGGCGAAGCCGATCTCGCCGAGCGCCACGTAGGTGGCGACGATCGCGCGGGCGACGCGGTCGAGCGCCAGCAGGGGCGGATAGGCGTTGCGCAGCGCGCGCAGGCGAAAGGCGGCGAGCGGACCGCGCGGCCGTGGCGGAGTGCTCGCCGCGCCATCGAGCGCGTCGAGCAGCAGTCCGCTGTCAGGTACACCCGCAGCCGCCGACGGTCCGCCGGACCTCCGGGGACGGGCGGCTCGCACGAGCAGGACCGGCACGTCCTCGCCGACATACGGCTCGCCGATCCGCCACCGCTCGCGGGCGCCCACCCGGTCACCGGCGCGCGCGAGCGCGTCCGCGTTCAATCCACCGCACGCGTCGTCCGGCGGCGGCACGAACGGCGACAGCGCGGCGTGCACGTGCGAGACGCCGGTTTCGATCGAGCCGTCCTCGCACGGCGCGTGCAGGTGGGCGTGCCGGCGCACGAAGCGCCCATAGTCGGCGGTGCCGCGCGCGAGGTCCGCGGCGACGCAGACGACGTCCCAGTTCGAGGACACCTTCTCGGGGTCGCCCGGATCGAGCCGCAGCGCGCGACCGCGCATCTGCCGGACGGAGACGTCGGCCGCGACGGTGCTGAGGTCGATCACCACGTTGAGCGTCGGGGCGTCCCATCCCTCGCCGAGCAGGCCGCGCGTGCCGACGACGACCTGCGTCGTCCCCGCGGCGAGCGCCTCGCCTGCCGCCGCGACCCAGTTGCGGCTCTCCCAGCCCGCGGCGCGGAGGATCGTGAGCCCGTCGCGTTGCTCGCTCGAGCTGGCGCCGAACGCCTGGGCAAAGCGGGCCGCGTCGTCGGGGAGGCAGGCGAGCGTCTTGCCGGTCACCATCAGCGGGCGCAGCGCGGCGGTGCGGATGTCCTCGCCCAGCGTGCGCATCACGCCCCACGCTCCGCCCGACAAGGTGAGCGGCGAGCCCTCGGGCTGGCGCTCGCCGTGCTCGGCATCGCACAGCACGGCGGCGCGCAGATGCTCCCCGCGCGACTCCGCCTCGGCGGCGAGCACCTCGATCGCGCCGAGCGGCTTGGCCGCGCTCGACGTGAGCACGCGATCGACTTCCGAGCCGCCGCGCCGGATGCCCTGGCGCGTGAGCACGAAGCCGAGGTCGCGCAGGCCCGCCTGCAACTGCGCGAACCGCCGCTCAGCGGTCTCGCCGGGGTGCGCGAGCAGGCAGCCGAGCGCGTAGTCGCTGATCAATACGAGCCAGTCATCGAGCGTGGGCGGCTCGCGCCAGCCCTCGCCGCGCGGGGCGTCGTCGGGCAGCTCGAGGTGCGCATCGCTGAGATAGCGCAGCCCGGCGCGCGCCAGCTCCGGGCGGCGCGCCGCAAGCGTCGAGAAGGGCACGCGGGCCTCCCCGTCGCCCGTGTCGCGATACCGGATCCGCCCGATCACCCACGGACCGAAGGCGAGGTCTTCCTCGCCCGGCGGCGGGGGATCGTGCAGGTGGTCGAGCAGTTCGGCGAAGCGGGCATGGCGCTCGGCCAGCCACTCGCGCTCTGATGCGAGCGGCGAGGTGAAGAACGCGAGCTCCTGGTAGGGCGCGAGGTGGCCGTCGCGCACGACCGCGGGCGTCGGGATCTGAAAGTCGACCGGACCGAGCAGCTCGGTGTACAGCGCCGCCTCCTCGCCGCTCAGCTCGCTCGGCGGGGTGGCGGTCAGGCCGACGACGTGCAGCTCGCCGACCGCGGCGCCGAGCGCGGCCAGCACGGCCCGGACGAGGTACCCCCACAGCGACGCCAGGTGGTGGCACTCGTCGAGGACGAGCGTGCCGACGCCGGCCGTCCGCAATGCCGCGATGCGCTCGCGGACCGTCGGCGCGACGAGCTCGTCGAGCTCGACGGAGTCGCCCTCGCCGCGCGCGACGCCCCGCTTGAGCCGCGCGATCTCGCCCGCGAGGTCCTTCTCGAAGCGCTCGTGCGCATGTCCGCTGAAGCTCTCGACCTCGAGGCGGGTTTGCTCGACGGTCTGGCCGGTGGCCTGCGCGCGCTGCGCCACGAGCCGCGCCTGCGCCGCGGCCCGCAGCGCACCGCCCGGGTCCGCCGTCTGGCAGATCGCCTGGTAGGTGAGCACGTGCAGCGGGCCGGCAGGCGCGATGAACGCGTCCGGCGTGTCCGTGAACAGCTCGAGCTTCTCGGCCCACTGGTCCGCGATCGTCGCGGTCGGCGCGAGCACGAGCGCCGGGCGTCCGAGCCGGCGAGCGATCTCGAGCCCGATCACGGTCTTGCCGGATCCCGGAGGCGCGACGAGATGCGTCGAGGTTCGGCCCGCCTGGCGGTCGGCCTCGAACGCGTCGAGCGCCATCCGCTGGTAGGGGCGCAACGGGCCGCGCAGCTGCAATCCGGGCAGTGGCGTCAACGCGAGGCTCGTCACGCCCCCACCGTAACCGCTTCACGCGGGGCCGGCGCGACGCGTGAGGCGAACTCGGTATTGCCGGCGTCAGAGCGAGGCCAGTTCCCGAACCTGGGTCAGCCGGATGTGGTTGCCCGACGGGTCGCGGAAGCCGGCGTCGATTCCGTACGGACGCTCCTCGGGCGCCTCGACGAACTCGACCCCCCGGGCGCGGAGGTCCTCGTAGCTTGACCGGCAATCATCGGTCGTGAGGAAGATCGTGCCGGCGAAGCCCTTGGACATGAGCGCCTTCACCTGACCGGCGGTGTCGGGATCCATCACCGGCGGCCCCGGGATCGCCATCAGCACGACGGCGATGTCCGGCTGCGAGGCCGGTCCGACCGACAACCAGCGGAAGCTGCCCATTTCGGGCAGCGTCACGTCGGCGCGGATCTCCCAGCCGAGCTTGTCGGTGTAGAACGCGAGCGCCTCGTCCTGGTCGTGGACCCAGAGTTGGGCGTTGGCGAGCTTGATCATCTGCGGCTCTCCTTGGGTCGAGTAACGGTCGCCGCCCACCGTAGCCAGCGCCCTAGCCGCTGTCTTCTTCAAACGTGCGGCGTTGCGGGCGGGCGTATGCCCGAATGACGCAGGACGGGACCCTGGCGTGAACCGCCGCGGGCGGGAACGAGGCCCGGTACGCGGTGGGCGAGACACCGTACGTGCGCGTGAAGCTCGAGGTGAACGAGCCGACGCTCTGGAGCCCGACCGAGAAGCAGATGTCGGCCACCGACCGATCGGTCATCCGCAGCAGCGCCGCGGCGCGCTCGAGCCGGCGCGTGAGCAGGTAGGCGTGCGGCGACTCGCCGAATGCGTCGCGAAACGCGCGGCTGAAGTGGGCGCGCGAGAGGCCGGCGGCCCGGGCGAGGTCATCGACGCTGAGCGGCTCGCAATAGCGTGCGTCGACCAGGTCCTTGGCGCGGAGCAGATGCCGGGCTGTGGGGACAAACGCCATCGCCTCAACACACAAGGTACCTGCCGAGGAGCCCTCCACGGCGGGAGGCTCTGGGATCTGCGTATCGCTATGCGTTACGGAGATCCCACAACCCCCCGTGAGTCGAGCATCTCAACCGAGAGTCCCGCTCGTCGCATCGTCCCACACAGAGAACGCGAGGGCCGCCCACCACACGGGACCGGGGGCTGCGGTGGGACAACCCTCGCGTCTACCAATGTAACGACGGATTTCCAAAACGTTGCCGCATTCGGGATCGATGTCAGGATCCCGACAACTGACCTGTCCGTCCGCTTCCCTGGCAAACCTTCTCGCAGGGCGATGGTGCTCGGCCCGTCCGGGGAGTCGGAGACGGGATCGCGTTGCGCCCGAGACACAGCGCAGACGGGAAAGCGTTCCGCCCGAGACGCAGCCGAAGACCCGGCCGCGACGGCCCAACGGTCAGCCGCCGCCCGGTTCGCGCGGCGGTCGCCGTCCGCCTCGGCGCCGCCGGCCGGCGGCACGCGGGCGCCCGCCCGCCGGCGCCGCGATCAACAGCAGACCGGACACCGAGGCGATCAGCAGGACGACCGCGCCGAGCGTCTCCATGTAGAACCCGGCGCTCGGCGTCGAGTCCGCCTGCGCGTAATGGCCGCCGCTGCGCACCAGACCGCTCGCGTTCGTATCCGGCAGGTCGCCGATCAGCGCGATCAGCAGCGCGATCAGGCCGAGCACGCCGATCGCCGCGAGGGCCGGGCGGCTTGCCGAGCTCCACACCGCGAAGCCGAACAGCGCGGCCAGCACCGCAATCGGCACGAGCGCGTATCCATGGTGAGAGCCGGTCCCCACCGACCGGACCGACTCGACCGGGGAGGCCGTCCGCACGGTGAACAGCGTCGTGAACTCAGCGACGAGCAGCAGCACCGCGCCGAGCGCCGCGGCCGCGCAGATCGTGGCCGCGAGCGCCCCGCCGCGACCCGCCGAACCCCGCCTGGAGCGCCGGACGCCTCTGCTATATTCGGTGTTCGCCTCGGGCGGCGTCGCGTTCATCTGTGCTCGCTCCCGGGGCGGAGAATCCAAGCAATGGAGACGCCGACCGAATAGCGACCCGCCCTTTCCCGACAGGTGCGTCGTGGATGGGCCCGCAGGGCCCTTTTTCATGTCCGCACTCGTCCACGAGGGACCCCGTACCGCCACACCAACCGACTGAACACCATGCCTCGTACCTTCGCCCTAGATCACATTCGCAATATCGGGATCATGGCTCACATCGACGCCGGCAAGACGACGACGACTGAGCGCATCCTCTATTACACGGGGCGGACCTACAAGATGGGGGAGGTTCACGAGGGCGCCGCGGTGATGGACTGGATGGAGCAGGAGCAGGAGCGCGGAATCACGATCACGTCCGCCGCGACGACCTGCGAGTGGAAGGACCACCGGATCAACATCATCGACACGCCTGGTCACGTCGACTTCACCGTCGAGGTTGAGCGCTCGCTGCGCGTGCTGGACGGCGCGATCGCGCTGTTCGACTCGGTCGCCGGCGTCGAGCCGCAGTCCGAGACCGTCTGGCGCCAGGCCGACAAGTACCACGTGCCGCGGATCGCCTACATCAACAAGATGGACCGGATCGGCGCGGACTTCGAGCGCGGCGTGCAGACGATGATCGACCGCCTCGGCGCGCATCCGGTGCCGATCCAGCTGCCGATCGGCTCGGAGTCGGACTTCCGCGGGATCATCGACCTCGTCGAGAACCACGCGATCATCTACAAGGACGAGCTCGGCAAGGAACAGGACGTCATCGACATTCCTGCCGACTACGCCGACGCGGCCGCTGCGGCGCGCGAGCACCTGCTCGACGAGGTCTCCCACTACGACGACGAGCTCGTCGAGATGATTCTCGAGGAGCAGGAGATTCCGCCGGAGCGCCTCAAGCAGGCGATCCGCAAGGCGACGCTCGCGATCAAGCTGACCCCCGTCCTGTGCGGTTCGAGCTTCAAGAACAAGGGCGTCCAGCCGCTGCTCGACGCCGTGCTCGACTACCTCCCGAGCCCGCTCGAGGTGCCGGCCGTCGAGGGCGTCGAGCCGGCGAAGGGCTCCGACAACGGCGACGAGCAGACCGCGACCCGCAAGGCGTCAGACGATGAGCCGTTCGCTGCGCTGGCGTTCAAGATCATGGCCGACCCGTACGTCGGCAAGCTCACGTATTTCCGCGTGTACTCGGGCAGGCTCGAGGCCGGCGCGCGCGTGCTCAACGTCAACACCGGCCGCACCGAGCGGATCGGGCGGATCCTGATGATGCACGCGAACGAGCGCGAGGAGCTCAAGGAGGTCTACGCCGGCGACATCGCCGCCGCCGTCGGGATCAAGCAGGTCGTGACCGGTGACACGCTCGCGGCGCCCGACAAGCCGATCAAGCTCGAGACGATCGAGTTCCCCGAGCCGGTGATCAAGGTCGCGATCGAGCCGAAGACGAAGGCCGACCAGGAGAAGATGTCGACCGCGCTCGGCCGGCTCGCCGAGGAGGACCCGACCTTCCAGGTGCGCACCAACGAGGAGACCGGCCAGACCGAGATCTCCGGGATGGGCGAGCTGCACCTCGAGGTGCTGGTCGACCGGATGCTGCGCGAGTACAAGGTCGACGCGAACGTCGGCCGCCCGCAGGTCTCCTACCGCGAGACGATCCGCGGCCACGCCGAGAAGGTCGAGGGGCGGTTCGTGCGTCAGACGGGCGGCTCGGGTCAGTACGGCATCGTCTACATCGACGTCGAGCCGGCCCCGGGCGAGGGCTTCGACTTCGTCAACAAGATCAAGGGCGGGGCGATTCCGACCGAGTTCATCCCGGCGGTCGAGAAGGGCGTCGAGGAGGCGCTCGAGAACGGGCCCCGCGCCGGATACCCGATGGTCGACGTGCGCGTCACCCTCCAGGACGGCAAGTACCACGACACCGACTCGAGCGAGCTCGCGTTCAAGGTGGCCGGGTCGCTGGCGCTGAAGGAGGCGGCCAAACGAGCCAAGCCGGTCCTGCTCGAGCCCGTCTTCGCGGTCGAGGTGGTCACCCCCGAGGAGTTCATGGGCGATGTGATCGGCGACCTCAACCGGCGCCGCGGTCACGTCCAGGGCATGGAGCAGCGCGGCAACGCGCAGGTCGTGAGCGCGTACGTGCCGCTGGCCGAGATGTTCGGCTACGCCACGGACCTGCGCTCAAACACCCAGGGCCGGGCGACGTACACGATGCAGTTCGAGCGGTACGAGGAAGTGCCCGCGAACATCGCGGAAAGGGTGATCGGCGAGCTGCAGCCCGCCTAACGCGGACCTGGCATCACCCGCGCACGGAAGTCAACTATATTTGCAAAGTTCGCCTGAGGGCGGACGAAACCACTGGAATCAGAAGGAGCGACACCAAAGTGGCGAAAGCCAAGTTCGAGCGCGACAAGCCCCATGTCAATGTCGGCACCATCGGTCATATCGACCATGGCAAGACGACGCTGACCGCCGCGATCACCAAGGTGCTGAACGAGAAGTACGGCGGCACCGAGGTGCGGTCGTTCGAATCGATCGACAACGCTCCTGAGGAGAAGGCGCGCGGGATCACGATCGCGACATCACACGTCGAGTACCAGACCCCGAACCGGCACTACGCACACGTCGACTGCCCCGGTCACGCCGACTACGTCAAGAACATGATCACCGGCGCCGCCCAGATGGACGGCGCGATCCTCGTCGTGTCCGCGGCTGACGGTGCGATGCCCCAGACGCGCGAGCACATCCTGCTCGCCCGTCAGGTCGGCGTGCCGTACATCGTCGTGTTCCTCAACAAGGCCGATATGGTCGACGACCCCGAGCTGCTCGAGCTCGTCGAGGTCGAGATCCGTGACCTGCTCTCGGAGTACGAGTTCCCCGGCGACGACATCCCGTTCGTCACGGGCTCGGCGCTGAAGGCGCTCGAGGGCGACACCGACGCCGAGGAGAAAATCCTCGAGCTCGCCGAGGCTCTCGACACCTATATCCCCGAGCCCGTCCGGGACCTGGACAAGCCGTTCCTGATGCCGGTCGAGGACGTGTTCTCGATCACCGGCCGCGGCACGGTGGCGACCGGCCGGATCGAGCAGGGGATCATCAAGACCGGCGAGACCGTCGAGATCGTGGGTATCAAGGCCACGACTTCGACCGTCGTGACCGGCGTCGAGATGTTCAAGAAGATCCTCGACGAGGGCCGGGCCGGCGACAACGTCGGTTGCCTGCTGCGCGGTACCAAGCGCGAGGAGATCGAGCGCGGCCAGGTGCTCTGCAAGCCGGGTTCGATCACGCCGCATACGCAATTCAAGGCCGAGGTCTACGTCCTCAAGAAGGAAGAGGGCGGACGCCACACTCCGTTCTTCACGGGTTACCGGCCGCAGTTCTACTTCCGCACGACCGACGTCACGGGCGTGGCCAAGCTGCCTGAGGGCACTGAGATGGTCATGCCAGGCGACAACGTCCAGATGGAGATCGAGCTGATCCAGCCGATCGCCATGGATCAGGGTCTGCGGTTCGCGATCCGCGAGGGCGGCCGCACGGTCGGCTCGGGTGTCGTCACCGAAGTCATCAAGTAGTTGGTTCAGGCGGCGCGGGCCGATCGCTCCCGCCGCCTGATTTTTTCCCCGAAGTAGATAGATACGACCTTCTAAGGCGGGGCCGGGTGGGCTCCCATCCAGGCCTCGCCTTCAAGCTGAGAAAAGACAGTTGGCAACAATCGCCCAAAACAAGATCCGGATCCGCCTGAAGTCCTATGACCACACGGCGATCGAGACGGCCGCCAAGGAGATCGTCGAGACGGCGACGCGCACCGGCGCGACCGTCTCTGGTCCCGTGCCGTTGCCGACGGAGAAGAACGTGTACTGCGTGATCCGCTCGCCGTTCAAGGACAAGGACTCGCGCGAGCACTTCGAGATCCGCACCCACAAGCGACTGATCGATATCCACCAGCCGACGCCGAAGACCGTCGACTCGCTGCAGCGACTCGACCACCTGCCGGCGGGGGTGGACATCGAGATTCGCCTGGCTTCGTAACGCCCATGGCTGCGATCCTCGCCACGAAGCTCGGGATGACCCAGCGGTTCCTCGACGACGGTCGCGTCGAGCGCGTCACCGTGCTCGAGGCGGGGCCGTGTCCGGTCACCGCGATCCGCACGCACGAGCGCGACGGCTACGAGGCCGTGCAGCTTGCGTTCGGTCAATGCAAGGAAAAGTCCCTGAGCAAGGCCGAGCTCGGCCACTTGAAGAAGGCCGATGCGTCCGCACATCGGCATCTCGCGGAATTCCGCGACGAGGCCGGCGAGCTGCTCGTCGGGCAGACCGTGACCGTCGATGCGTTCTCCGCGGGCGACAAGGTGAAGGTCTCGGCGAAGTCGAAGGGCAAGGGCTTTCAGGGCACGATCAAGCGCCACAATTTCTCGAGCGGCCCGAAGTCGCACGGCTCGCACAACGTCCGGGCGCCGGGCTCGATCGGTGCGTCGGCGACGCCCTCGCGCGTGTTCAAGGGCCTGCGCGGCCCCGGCCGGATGGGCGGCGGGCGGATCACCCAGCGCGGCCTGACCGTCGTCGAGGTGATTCCGAAGCGGAATCTGATGCTCGTGCGCGGCGCCGTGCCGGGGGCGACTGGCGGGACCGTGGAGGTGCGGACCGATGGCTAGCGCACCGGTACTCGGCGGCGGCACCGTCACGCTCGATGCCGACGCCTTCGAGGCCCGCTTCAACATGCCGCTCGTGCATGAGGCCGTGCGCGCCGAGCTCAATGCGCGCCGGCGCGGGACCGCGTCGACGCTCACTCGCGGCGCGGTCTCCGGCGGCGGCGCGAAGCCGTGGCGCCAGAAGGGGACCGGCCGCGCCCGCCAGGGCTCGATCCGCGCGCCCCACTTCGCCGGCGGCGGGATCGCGTTCGGGCCGACCCCGCGCTCGTACACCGTCAAGGTCAACCGCAAGGCGCGCCGGGCTGCGCTGCGCAGCGCGCTCTCGGTCCACGCCGAGCGCGTCTCCCTGGCGGTGTTCGACGCATCGGTATTCGACGCTCCGTCGACATCCCGGGCGGCTGAGTTGCTCGATACGTGGGGGTCGGATAGTCCGACCCTCGTGCTCCTGAGCTCCGATGAGGCCGCCGCCGGGAAGTCGTTTCGCAACATCGCCCGGGTCGACGTGATGCCCGTCGAGGACGCCGGAGTTGCCGACGTGATCGGCGCGGCGTCGCTGCTCGTCTCCCAAGCGGCGTTGCCGGACCTGGTCGCACGCGCAACCGGCGGGGGTGATTCGTAGTGGACGCGAGTCAAATCATCATCCGGCCCGTCGTCTCCGAGAAGACGTTCGTGCTCGCCGAGGCCGGCAAGTACACCTTCCGGGTGCACGACCGCGCGCACAAGACCCAGATCCGCCAGGCGATCGAGCAGCTGTTCGACGTCAAGGTGCTCAAGGTCCGGACCGCGTTCGTCAAGAGCAAGCCCAAGCGCCGCGGCCAGACCGCGGGCAAGACGCGCCACTGGAAGAAGGCGATCGTTCAGGTACGCCCCGGCGACACGATCCCGATCTTCCAAGGACTCGAGGGGACGGAGTAACCGATGCCGATTCGCAATCCCAAGCCGACCTCGCCGGGGCGCCGGTTCGTCACGTATCCGGACTTCGCTGAGATCACGCGGTCCGAGCCCGAGAAGTCGCTGACCGAGGGCCTGAAGAAGTCCGGCGGGCGCAACGCGAACGGCCGCAAGACCTCGCGCCACCGCGGCGGCGGCGCCAAGCGCCTGTACCGCACGATCGACTTCAAGCGCCGCAAGGACGGCGTGCCGGCGAAGGTCGCGCACATCGAGTACGACCCGAACCGCTCCGCCTACATCGCGTTGCTGCACTACGCCGACGGCGAGAAGCGCTACATCCTGGCGCCGCAGCGCCTGCGAGTCGGTGCGACGGTCGAGTCCGGGCCGAACGCCGACATTCGCGTCGGCAACTGCCTGCCGCTCGCGAATATGCCTCCGGGCACGGTCGTGCACAACGTCGAACTGACCCCCGGTCGCGGCGGGCAGATGGCGCGCTCGGCCGGTGCCGGCGTGCAGTTGCTGGCGAAGGACGGCGACCACGTCACGCTGCGCCTGCCCTCCGGAGAGATGCGGATGGTGCGCGCGGAGTGCCGCGCGACCGTCGGGGTGATCGGCAACTCCGACCACCAGAACGTCAAGATTGGAAAGGCCGGGCGCAAGCGCCACATGGGCGTCCGTCCGCAGACCCGCGGCACCGCGATGAACCCGGTCGACCACCCGCACGGCGGCGGCGAGGGATCGACGACCCCCGGCCGTCACCCGGTGACGCCGTGGGGCGTGCCGACGCTCGGATACCGCACGCGCAAGAAGCACAAGACGTCCGACCGCTACATCGTCCGTGGCCGCAGAAGGGGTAAGAAGCGTTGAGCAGATCGAGCAAGAAGGGCCCGTTCGTCGAGGAGCGGCTGATGTCGCGGATCGAGGCGATGAATGCCTCCGGCGAGAAGCGAATGCTTCGGACCTGGTCGCGGACCTCGACGATCTTCCCCGAGATGGTCGGGCACACGATCGCCGTCCACGACGGGCGCAAGCACGTGCCGGTGTTCATCTCGGAGTCGATGGTCGGGCACAAGCTCGGTGAATTTGCGCCGACGCGGTTGTACCGCGGGCACGCTGGAACGGGTAAGAGGCGATGATCGACGAGCCTGAAGACGACGTCGAGGAGACCGAGGCGGAGGCTGCGGCTGAGCCGGAAGCCGAAGCGACGAAACCGCGACGGCGCCGCCGTCGCGCCAGGCCCGCGGCGGAAGAAGGCGAGCCGACGACCGAGGACGTCGAGGCCGAGGAGGCGACCGAGGTCGTGCTCGAGGCCGACGACGAGGCGGAGGGTGAGCCCGAGGCCGAAGCCGAGGAGCCCGAGCCGGAAGCCGAAGAGGCGCAGGCGCCGAAGCCGCGGCGGCGCCGGCGTGGCGCCGCTGCGCAGGAGTCTGAGCCGGCTTCGCCCAAGCCCGCGTCCACGCGGCGGCGGCGCCCGCAGCGCGATCCGAACCTGCCGCCCCCGGTCGTTCGAGCGCAGGCCAAGTACGTCCGCTCCTCCGCGCGGAAGGCGCGCTTGGTCTGCGATCACATCCGCGGGAAGACCGTTGAGGACGCGCGAGCTATCCTGGCTCACACGCCGCGTGCGGTCGCGCGCGACTGGAGCAAGCTGCTCGAGTCCGCAGTCGCGAACGCTGAGCACAACCACGAGCTCGTCGGCGAGGACCTGTACATCAAGGCGGTGCACGCAGATGAGGGTCCGACGATCAAGCGGTTCCGGCCGCGCGCGATGGGTCGCGCGACGCGGATCCGCAAACGCACCAGCCACCTGACGATCTTGCTCACGCCGAAGGAATAGTCACAACTTATGGGTCAGAAAGTTCATCCCGAGTCGATCCGCGTGGGCTACATCCACGATTGGAAGTCGAACTGGTTCAACGAGCGGCACTTCGCCGACTACCTGCACGAGGACACGCAGATCCGGGACCACATCGTTCGCCGGCTCTCGCATGCGGGTCTGTCGGAGATCACGATCCGCAAGAACGCGACCGAGGTGGAGGTCAACATCCACACGGCGCGGCCCGGGATCGTGATCGGCAAATCCGGCTCCGAGGTCGATCAGCTACGGCGCGACCTGCACCGGATCACCGGCAAGCAGGTCAAGGTCAACATCCTCGAGATCAAGCGCCCGGAGCTCGATGCGCGTCTCGTCGCGCAGTCGATCGCCGAGCAGTTGCAGAACCGCGTCGCGTTCCGCCGTGCGATGAAGCGCGCGCTGACGAGCGCGATGCGCTCCGGCGCCAAGGGCGTGAAGGTCCAGGTCTCGGGTCGCCTCGGGGGCGCCGAGATGGCGCGGACCGAGGGCTACTCGGACGGGCGGGTGCCGCTGCACACGCTGCGCGCGGACATCGACTACGGCTTCCACGAGGCCCGCACGACGTTCGGCCGGATCGGCGTCAAGTGCTGGATCAACAAGGGCGAGATCATGCCCGCGGGCTACACCGGCGCCGACCTGACGATCATGGACGAGCCGGCGCCGCAGGCGCCGGAGCGCGGTGGTCGTGACGGACGTGACGGGCGCGGCCGCGGTCGGCGCGACGGCGGTCCGGGCGGCGGTCGTGGACCCGGCGGTCGCGGTCGTGGCGGCCCCGGCGGTCGCGGCGGCGGTCCCGGTGGTACGGGCGGTGCCGGCGGTCGCGGCGGCGGTCCCGGTGGTGGTGGCGGCGGTCGCGGCGGTGGTCCCGGCGGCGGCGGTCGCGGCGGCGGTCCCGGCGGCGGCGGTCGTGGCCGCGGTGGCCGCGGTGGCGGCGGTGCCGGCGGTGCCGGCGGCCGTGGGCCACGCGGTGCCGGTGGCGGCGGTGGCGGCGGTGGCGGCGGCCGTGGGCCACGCGGTGCCGGTGGCGGCGGCCGTGGGCCACGCGGCGGCGGCGGTGCCGGTGGTGGCGGCGGTGCCGGTGGTGGCGGCGGTGCCGGCGGCGGCGGCGGTGGTGGTGGCGGTGCCGGTGGCGGGGGCGGCGCCGGTGGCGGCGGTGCCGGCGCTGGAGGAGGCGATCGCTGATGCTGGCCCCGAAGCGTGTCAAGCACCGCAAGCAGCACCGTGGGCGTCGCGGTGGGCTCTCGCGCGGCCAGGTCAAGGTTCAGTTCGGCGAGTACGGCCTGAAGGCCCTCGATGCGGGCTGGCTGACCAACCGTCAGATCGAGGCGGCTCGTATCGCGATGACCCGGAAGATCAAGCGCGGCGGCAAGGTGTGGATCAACGTCTACCCCGACAAGCCGTTCACGAAGAAGCCCGCCGAGACTCGGATGGGATCCGGCAAGGGCTCGCCCGAAGGGTGGGTCGCGGTCGTCAAGCCGGGACGCGTGATGTTCGAGCTTGCCGGCGTGCCCGAGCCGCTGGCGCGCGAGGCGATGCGCCTCGCGGGTCACAAGCTGCCCGTCAAGACGAAGTTCGTGATGCGAGAGGACGGCTGATGACGGCCGAGGAGTTGCGCGACCTGAGCGAGATCGACCTGCGCGAGCACCTTGCGACCGCGCGGCGCGAGCTGTTCGGGCTGCGCTTCCAGCACGCCACCGGCGAGCTTGACAACACCGCCGGCTTGAAGCACGCGAAGCGTGAGATCGCGCGGACGCTGACCGTCGCGCGGGAACGAGGAATTGAGATCTGAGATGGCTGAGGAACCGCAGACAACTGAAGAGCCCGAGGCGGTCCAGGACGCCGGGCCCGAGGCCGCAGCCGAGGCTGCGCCCGAAGTGCCTGCCGCCGCGTCCGCGCCTGTCGAGGTTGTTGCACCGAAGGAGCGACGGGCACGAGCGCGGGCTGCAAAGGCGGCCAAGCGTCCCGCCGGTACGCCGCTGACGCCAGAGGAGCGGCATGCTGAGCGGGCCGAAACGCGGAGCCGTAAGGCCGCAACACGTCGTGTTGAGCGCCAGCGGGCTCGGACGAAGGCGAAGGCAGCGCCATCGGCGACGCCGATTGCTGCGCGCGAGCATGCCCCCCGCGTGCAGAAGACGCGCCAGGGCGTGGTCGTGTCCGACAAGGCGGACAAGACGATCACCGTTCGGATCGACGTCGCGCGGCGCCATCGCCGCTACGAGAAGATCGTGCGCACGTCGAACACGCTGCACGCGCACGACGAGCGCAACGATGCGCACGTCGGCGACACGGTGATCGTGCGTGAGTCCCGTCCCCTCTCGCGGACCAAGCGCTGGCGGCTCGTTGAAGTGGTGGAGCGTGCGCGATGATCCAGAACGAGACTCGACTTCGGGTGGCGGACAACACCGGCGCCCGCGAGATCCTTGTGATCCGCGTCAAGGGCGGACACCGCCGGCGCTACGCAGGCGTCGGTGACGTGATCACGGCCACCGTCAAGCAGGCGAGCCCCCAGGGCTCGGTCAAGAAGGGCGAGGTCGTGACCGCCGTGGTCGTGCGGACGAAGAAGTCCTATGGCCGTGAGGACGGGACGTACATCGCCTTCGACGAGAACGCGGCGGTGCTGATCGACAACCAGAACAACCCGCGCGGGACGCGTATCTTCGGGCCCGTGGCACGCGAACTGCGCGAGCGAAACTTCATGAAGATCGTCTCCCTCGCGCCGGAGGTGTTGTAGATGTCTGCGCGGATCAAGACCGATGACGAGGTCATCGTGGTTGGCGGCAAGGACCGCGGCAAGCGTGGCAAGGTGCTGCGGGTGGAGCCCAAGCAGCACCGCGTGTACGTCGAGGGCCTGAACATGGTCAAGCGCCACCAGCGCCCACGCCAGGTCGCGGGTGCGCAGCGCTCCGAGCAGGTCGGCGGCGTGATCGAGAAGGAAGGCCCGATCCACATTTCAAACGTGATGCTCATCGATCCCAAGGACGACCGGCCGACGCGGATCGGGAGCGAGATCGAGGACGGCAAGCGGTACCGCGTCGCCCGTCGCAGCGGAACGAGGCTCGACTGATGGCTGCTCGACTGAAGACCCGCTACAACGAAGAAATTCGCCCGGAGCTCGTCAAGCGGTTCGGCTACTCGACGCCGATGCAGGCGCCGCGGATCGAGAAGATCACGGTCAACATGGGCGTCGGCGATGCCAAGCAGGATTCAAAGGTGCTCGAGGCCGCGACCGAGCAGCTCGCGACGATCACCGGCCAGAAGCCAAGCGTGCGGCGCGCGAGGAAATCGATCGCCCAGTTCAAGGTGCGCGAGGGCATGCCCGTCGGCGTCGCCGTGACGCTGCGCAGCGAGCGCTCCTACGAGTTCCTCGACCGGCTGATGTCGATCGCGATCCCGCGGATCCGCGACTTCCGCGGCCTCAATCCCCGGGCGTTCGACGGTCGGGGGAACTACTCGATGGGCGTGCGCGAGCAGATCATCTTCCCCGAGGTCGACTACGACGAGATCGATCAGGTGCGCGGCCTCGACATCACGATCACCACCACCGCTCGCAGTGACGAGGAGGCGTACGCCCTGCTCGAGGCGCTCGGGATGCCATTCGCCAAGGAAGGCCGCCCGCAGGCGGCCGCGACACAGACGTAGGGAGCACATGGCCAAGGTTTCACAACGTGTCCGCCAGCAGCGGACGCCCAAGTACAAGACACGGGGCTACAGCCGATGCCGCCGCTGCGGCCGGTCGCGAGCCGTCTACCGCAAGTTCGGGGTCTGCCGGATCTGCCTGCGCGAGCTCGCGCACAACGGCTACATCCCGGGGATGACGAAGTCGAGCTGGTGACGCGATGTCCATGACGGATCCCGTTGCCGACTTCTTGACGCGCCTGCGCAACGCCGCGAAGGCTCAGCATCATGAGGTCGTGATCCCCTCATCGAAGCTCAAGCGCGAGCTTGCCCGCATCCTCAAGGAGCAGGGCTACATCGAGGGCTACACGGTGCAGGAGCCCGGCCCCGGGCGGCCGGGTGAGTCGATCACGGTGACGCTCAAGTACACCGACGATCGCAAGCCGGTGATCACCGGTCTGCAGCGCGTGTCGCGTCCCGGCCAGCGCACGTATGTCGATCACGCGCACATCCCCCGGATTCAGGGCGGGATGGGCACCGCGATCATCTCGACCTCGAAGGGGGTCATGACCGGCCACGAGGCGCGCCAGCTGGGCGTCGGCGGCGAGGTCGTGGCCAAGGTCTGGTAGACACGAGTCACACGTCATGTCCCGTATCGGCAAGCAACCCATTCCGGTTCCCGCCGGCGTCACGATCGCGATCGAACCCGAGCGCGTGACCGTCAACGGCCCCAAGGGCGAACTGTCTGAGCGCATCCAGCGCGACATCACGGTCGAGCAGTCGGGCGACCAGGTGATCGTCACGCGCCCGACCGATCGCGGCGAGCACCGCGCCTTGCACGGCCTCACGCGGACGCTCATCGCCAACATGGTCACCGGCGTCACCGACGGCTTCGAGAAGCGCCTCGAGATCCAGGGCGTCGGCTACCGCGCACAGCTGCGCGGTCGCGACCTCGAGCTCGCGCTCGGCTACTCCCATCCGGTGTCGGTCAAGGCGCCGGACGGGATCGAGTTCGACGTGCCGCAGCCGACGAGGATCGTGGTCAGGGGAACCTCCAAGCAGCAGGTCGGCGAGATCGCCGCGTACATCCGCAAGCAGCGCAAGCCGGAGCCGTACAAGGGCAAGGGAATCCGCTACGAGGGCGAGTACGTCGCCCGGAAGGTTGGGAAGCGCGCATGACCGTCGTCACGAAACCGGCCCAGCGGCTCAAGCGCCGCCGGCGCGTGCGCGCCAAAGTGCACGGGACCGCGGAACGCCCGCGGATCTCGGTGTTCCGCTCCAACCGCGGGATCTTCGCGCAGCTGATCGACGATGAGGCCGGCCGCACGCTGGCCGCGGTCAACTGGACCGAGCCCGAGTTGCGCTCGCGCAAGCCGATGGACCAGGCGAAGCGCGCCGGCGCGCTCCTCGCCGAGCGCGCCACGGCGGCGGGCATCGAGACCGCGGTGTTCGATCGCGGCGGCTACCAGTACCACGGGCGCGTGCAAGCGCTCGCCGAGGGCGCCCGTGAGGGCGGGCTGGCGTTTTAGGCGCCTTCGCTACATTGGTCAAGCGCATGGCTCGCGATCGCACAGTTTCAGCAACCGGCCTCGACCTGCAGGAGCGCGTGGTCGAGATCAACCGCGTCGCCAAGGTCGTCAAGGGCGGCCGGCGGTTCTCGTTCACGGCGCTCGTCGTCGTGGGCGATGAGCGGGAGATCGTCGGCGTCGGCTACGGCAAGGCGAACGAAGTCCCCGTCGCCATCCAGAAGGGCGTCGAGCGCGCGAAGAAGAACCTCTACAGGGTGCCCAAGCACGGCTCGACGATCACCCATCAGGTGACCGGGGTGTTCGGCTCGGGCCGCGTGTTCCTCAAGCCTGCCGCGCCCGGTACGGGCGTGATCGCCGGCGGCGGCGTCCGCGCCGTGCTCGAGCTCGCGGGGATCAGCGACATCCTCTCGAAGAGCCTGGGTTCGCAGAACCCAATCAATCTCGTGAAGGCCACGATGGCCGGCTTGGAGTCCCTGCGCACGCCGGACGAAGTCGCGGAGCTCCGCGGCCTCTCGATCAACCAGGTCCTCGGGCTCACAGAGGAGAACGCAGACGGGAGCGCGACGCCCGTGGCGACGAACGGGGACGACCCTGCCGCGGCAGAGGCGGCGAGCGCCGAGGAACCGGCCGCGGTCGCGGAGGAGACTGACGAGGCCGAGCAGTGAGCACGCTGCGGATCACCCAGCGCAAATCGCGCAACGGCTGCGACAAGCGCCAGCTCGACACGCTGCGCTCGCTCGGGTTGCGCCGGATCGGCCACACGGTCGAGCACGAGGATTCGCCCCAGATCCGGGGCATGGTTCACAAGGTCCGCCATCTCGTGGAGGTCTCCGAGGATGGCTGACGGCTCGGAGCGGATCGGCCTGCACAACTTGCAGCCGGCCCCCGGATCGCGGCGCCCGCGCAAGCGGGTCGGCCGCGGCGAGGGGTCGGGCACGGGCAAGACCTCGGGCCGCGGCCAGAAGGGCTGGGGCTCGCGCTCGGGCGCCAAGCGCCGCGCCCGATTCGAGGGAGGCCAGAACCCGATCCACATGCGGATGCGCAAGCTGCGCGGTCCGCATATGAAGAAGTCGATGCCGTTCGAGCCGTTCCGGACGCGGACGCAGGCCGTCAACCTGCTCGACCTCGAGGCGCGGTTCGAATCCGGTGCGTCGGTGACCCCTGAAGCGCTGAAGGCGAAGGGGCTGGCCACGCGCAAGGGCATTCCGATCAAGGTGCTCGCCAAAGGTGAGCTGTCAAAGCCACTCACGGTTCACGCGCACGGGTTCAGCACGGCGGCGCGCGCGGCGATCGAGGGTGCCGGCGGCAGCTGCCAATTGATCGTCGACGTCGCCACGGCCGGCGCGGAAGAGAGCTAGCGAGGCCAGGCCGTGATCTCCACGATCCTCGGTGCATTCAGGGTCGGCGAGATCCGCAATAAGGTCCTGTTCACCGCGGCGATGCTCGGGCTGTACCGGCTGGGCACACACATCCCCGCGCCGGGAATCAACTCCTCCGCGGTCGCGGCGATCCAGAAGAACTTCAGCGGCAACGGCGTGCTCGGCCTGCTCAACCTGTTCTCGGGCGGTGGGCTCGGGCGGATCGCGATCTTCGCGCTCGGGATCATGCCGTACATCACCGCCTCGATCATCCTGCAGCTGCTGACGGTCGTCGTGCCGTCGCTGGAGAAGCTCCAGAAGGAAGGCGAGGTCGGCCAGGCCCGGATCACGCAGTACACGCGCTATCTGACCGTCGGGCTCGCGTTCGCTCAGTCGATCGGCTACGTGTTCCTGTTCCGCAGCTTCGAGAAGTCAGCCGGGACGACCGTGATCTCGAACTTCACGCTCGCGAAGGTGTTCCTGATCGTCGTCTCGCTGACGGCGGGGACGGTGCTGCTGATGTGGATGGGCGAGCTGATCACGCAGCGCGGGATCGGCAACGGCATCTCGCTGCTGATCTTCGCGAGCATCGTCGCCCGGATCCCGCACGGCATCAACGCCTGGTGGACGAACCCCGATCAGGTGTTCCGCGTGATCATGCCGTTCATCGTGCTCGGCGTCGTCGCGTCGATCGTGTTCGTGCAGGAGGGCCAGCGGCGGATCCCGATCCAGTACGCCAAGCGCGTGATCGGGCGCCGGATGACCCAGGGCGGCCAGACATACCTGCCGCTGCGCGTGAACATGGCCGGCGTGATCCCGGTCATCTTCGCCGCCAGTGTGATGGCGATTCCGCCGACGATCGGCCAGCTGATCGGGCAGAACCGCAACAACTTCGCGACGCACCTCGCCAACTTCTTCAGCCCCCAGAGCTGGCACTACGTTCTCGGCGAGAGCATCCTGATCATCCTGTTCACGTACTTCTACACGGCGGTGACGTTCAACCCGGTCGATCAGGCGGACAACCTGAAGAAGTACGGCGGCTTCATCCCGGGGGTGAGGCCAGGCAGACCGACCGCCGAATTCCTCGATCGGATCCTGGCCCGGCTGACGTTCCCGGGAGCACTGTTCCTGGCCGCGGTGGCCGCGCTGCCGACCGTCCTCATCAACCAGACGAGCGCCAACTTCTTCTTCGGCGGGACCTCGATCCTGATCGTGATCGGAGTCGCGCTCGACACGATGAAACAGCTCGAGGCGCAGCTGATGATGCGCAACTACGAGGGCTTCTTGAAGTAGCTGCGTCGTCCCCACGCGAATTTGCAGCGCCGAGCGTCCATTTCTTGTTAGCGTCTCGGGTCTCGATTGGCGACGAAAGGGCACGCGATGGGGGCACAGGGGGCAAGCAGGGCGCGGCAACGGCCTGTGCGCACGGCCCTGCGCGGGCTGATCACCGCGTGTGCGCTCGTGGTGGCGCCAGGAGCCGCCGCCCCGGGCGCGATCGCCGACCCTCCGACCCAGGATCCGTACTGCGCCGCCCCGTTCGCCGGAGCAGCGGCGCGGACCGCTGATCCGGCCAACCCACTCGGGCTGGCGTCGGCGCCGGGGGACGACCCGCTGCGTGGGGCGACGTTCTTCGTGGCCGGCCCGAAGTACGGACACGCCGCGGCGGCGATTGCCGACCTGTTGGCGCAGCACGGCTTGGGGCGCGGATCCGACTCCTACGACGGCAGCGAGTCATGGACTGACTTCAAGGCGACTCTCGAGGACCCGACGGTCGCGTCGAAGATCTCCGCGAATCCGAGCCTGTCCCGCAAGATCCGCCTGTTGGAGAAGATCGCCACGGAACCGGAGACGGCGCGGTTCAGCGTCTATTCCGGCGGTGGGGGAGCGGGAGCGGTCTACCGGCAGGTGCAGCTCTTTCTGTGCAGGATCAACAAGAAACTGAGCTCGTCGGGGGGCTCGGGTTCGACCCGGCGGTCGCCAAGGGGCTCCGCGCCCACCGGTTCGCCGCCCACGGAGGCCGACTCGGGTGTGGCCGGCCAAGTCGCGGTGCCGATGATCTCGACCTACTTCCTCGTGCACGAGAGCCCGTGCGGGTCGATGTATCTGAGCAGTAGGCAGGTGTCGACGTTCAAGCGTCAGGTGTCGGAGTTCGCGCACGGCCTGTACGGCTGGTCCGCAGTCGTGCTCGACGAGATCGACGCCCTCGACACCGCGCCGTGCCTGAGCCGGCGAGCGCTGGCGCAGCGGCTGGCGCTGCTGCGCTGGATGATCGGGGAGATCCATGCCGACGCGCCGCACGTCGTGCAGTTCGTCGAGGGCGGCGCGGATGATGCCGAATGTGCCGGCTTCGTCATCAACGCGCTCAACGTGATCACCGGCGCGTCGAGTGTCGTGACCAAGTCGTGCCGTGTGGCCCCCCGGCACGGGCGACACCAGGCGACGGCAACCCAGGCGCTCCGAGGGTTCTTCCTCGGTGACACGCACTTCGACTGGACGTTGAACGAGATCTCGTTCGGCCGGAAGATCGCCCGGCTCACGGGCTTGCACTTCGTCGTCGCGACGCAGGACAACGGACACGGGCCTGAGACGCCGTCGGTTGGCAAGGTCCAGGGCGGCAACGAGGTGCTGTGCAACCCGTCGAACGCCGGGCTCGGGCCGCGGCCTACCACAGAGACAGGGTTCGCCGCGCAGGGCGTCGACGCGTTTGTGTGGAGCGGAGTCCCCGGCCTGAGCGGCGGCAACCACGCAGGGTGCAACGGCGTGACGACGCCGCCGGGGCTGTTCGACCTCGGATTTGCCCTGCAGCTCGCTCGGAACGCCAGCGAGCAGCTTGGGCCACGGTCGCCGCGGCGGCCCTACTGACGCCGTCGCGGCCCGATTCGGGTGGCGACCGATAGAGTGAGATCGTCGTGTCCGAGCTCAACCTGATCCTCCTCGGCCCGCCGGGGGCGGGCAAGGGCACGCAGGCCGAGCGCCTGCGCAACGATTTCCAGCTGGCCTTCATCTCGACCGGCGAGATGCTGCGTGCGAACGTCAGGGACGGCACGGAGCTCGGCAACCAAGCGAAGACGTTCATGGATGCCGGCGAGCTGGTCCCGGACGAGCTGATCGTGAAGATGGCCGCGGAGCGCCTAAGGGAAGACGACGCCCAGGATGGGTTCATCCTCGACGGGTTCCCGCGCACGCAGGCGCAGGCAACCGCGCTCGATGAGATGCTCAGCGGCCTCGCGCGGCGGATCACCGCGGCGCTGCTGATCGACGTCCCGGATGACGAGGTCGTGCGGAGGTTGTCCGGCCGGCGCGTGTGCGTGAAGGCGGGCCACAACTACCACATCGAGTTCGACCCTCCCAAGATCGAGGGCGTGTGCGACCAGGACGGCTCACGGCTGATCCAGCGCGACGATGACAAGCCCGACGTGATCCGTAACCGCCTTGGCGTCTATCACGAGAAGACCAAGCCCCTGATCGACTATTACGATCGTCAAGGATTGATGAAGCGCATCGACGGCACGCGCAGCCCCGCCGACGTCCACGACCACATCCGGGCGGTGATCGCGACCCTGCGCCTCGAAGAGGACGTCTGAGGGGCGGGTCGGGCCGTGATCATCAAGAAGTCACCGGAGGAAATCGAGCGGATGGCCGCCGCCGGCGCGGTCCTCGTCAAGACGATGAACCTGCTCGCCGGCAAGATCCGCCCCGGCGTCACGACGCGCGATCTCGACCAGGCCGCCGAGAAGTTCATTCGCTCGCAGGGCTGCGAGCCGGCGTTCAAGGGCTACCGCGGCTTCCCGGGCTCGATCTGCACGTCGCCGAACTCGATGATCGTCCACGGTATCCCGGGGCCGTACACGCTCGAGCGCGGCGACATCCTGTCGGTCGACATCGGCGTGATCCGCGACGGCTGGGTGGCAGATGCGGCGCGGACGTTCGCCGTCGGGCCGGTGTCCCCGGTGGCACACAAGCTGATGGCCGTGACCGAGGAGTCGCTGTTCATCGCCGTCGAGCATTGTCTCGCCGGCAATCGGCTGGGCGACGTCTCCCACGCGATCCAGGAGCACGTCGAGGCCGCCGGCCTGTCGATCGTGCGGACGCTCGTTGGGCACGGCATCGGTCGGTCGATGCACGAGGAGCCGCAGATCCCCAACTACGGCAAGCCGGGCACCGGCGTGCTGCTCGAGGAGGGGATGGTGCTGGCGGTCGAGCCGATGGTGACGGCCGGCCGGCACGCCGTGCGCGTCGGCGATGACCACTGGGCGATCTACTCTCAGGACGGGTCGCTGGCCGCGCACTTCGAGTTCACGATCGCGATTACGGCCGGCGGACCGCGGGTTCTGACGCCGTGGCACGAGGCCGGAAACGGCCGGGCGGCGGCCTGAATCCGCCATATTTCCCCCCTGCTAACATCCCCCGGTGCGCCCGTAGCGCGACGTGTTGTGCTGCGCGGCGGTCCCCAGCGTGGTAGCGGCGACTGTACCGGTCGCCAGAGCCGGGCTGGAGGAATACCAGGAATATTTCGACGAGAAGAGCGAAACGAGCGTGAAAGTACGACCCTCGGTCAAGCCGATGTGCGAGAAGTGCAAGATCATCCGCCGCGAAGGGCGGGTTCTTGTCATCTGCTCGAATCCGCGCCACAAGCAGCGGCAGGGCTGAGGGCGCAGGGAGCGAGTCATGGCACGAATTTCGGGCGTCAACATCCCATTGAACAAGCGAGTCGAGGTCGGCCTGACGTACATCTACGGGATCGGCCGCCCGACCTCGAACAAGCTGCTCTCGGAGGTCGGGGTCGAGCCGGACCGCAAGGTCCGCGACCTCACCGAGGAGGAGGTCGTCAAGTTGCGCGAGCTGATCGACTCCTCGCTCACGGTTGAGGGCGACCTGCGCCGGGAGCGCTCGCAGAACATCAAGCGCCTGCAGGAGATCGGCTGCTATCGGGGCTTGCGCCATCGCCGCGGCCTGCCGGTTCGCGGGCAGAACACGAAAACGAATGCGCGCACGCGCAAGGGCCCGAAGCGGATGCAGGTGGCCGGAAAGAAGAAGGCGACCAAGAAGTAAATGCCAGCACCGAGACGACCTCAGAGAGGCCGCCGGCGGGTTCGCAAGAACATCCCGATCGGCCAGGCCCATATCAAGACCTCGTTCAACAACACGATCGTGTCGCTGACCGACCGCGAGGGCAACGTGATCGCGTGGGAGTCCGCCGGCGGCGCCGGCTTCAAGGGCTCGCGCAAGTCCACGCCGTTTGCCGCGCAGGTGACCGCCGATGCGGCCGCGCGCAAGGGGATCGAGCACGGCCTCCAGAAGGTCGAAGTGTTCGTCAAGGGCCCCGGCTCGGGTCGCGAGACGGCGATCCGCTCGCTGCAGGCGGCGGGTCTCGAGGTCACTGGGGTCAAGGACGTGACGCCGCAGGCGCACAACGGCTGCCGTCCGCGGAAGCGGAGGCGAGTCTGATGGCCCGCGATACCGGACCCCAGTGCAAGCAGTGCCGCCGCGAGGGCCAGAAGCTGTTCCTCAAGGGCGAGCGCTGCCTCACCGATAAGTGTGGCGTCGAGCGCCGCTCCTACCCGCCCGGCGAGCACGGCCGCGGCCGGCAGAAGCAGAGCGAGTACCGGGTGCAGTTGCGCGAGAAGCAGAAGGCCAAGCGCTATTACGGCGTGCTCGAGAAGCAGTTCCGCATCTACTACGACAAGGCCTCGCGCCAGGGTGGAATCACCGGCGAGAACCTGCTGCGGATGCTCGAGTGCCGCTTCGACAACGTGCTCGTTCGCCTCGGTTTTGCGGCATCGCGCCGGCAGGCACGGCAGTTGATCCTGCACGGCCACTGGACCGTCAACGGCCGGCGCGTGAACATCCCCAGCTACCAGCTGCGGGACAACGACGTGATCGCGATCCACCCGCGCTCGAGCGCGACCCAGGTGATCCGCGACGCGACCGAGTTGACCGGCCAGGTGCCCGCGTGGCTCCAGGCTGACCATGATTCGCTCACGGCAAAGGTGCTTCGCAAGCCCGAGCGGCGGGAGATCGCCGCGCCGGTGCAGGAGCAGCTGATCGTCGAGCTGTACTCCAAGTAATGAAAGCTTTCAGTCGCGCGGCCACCGGCATGAGCGCGGCGCTGACAGCCGCCTAGGCGGCGGCAGGAACCCCACGACGTTAGGACCCTGATGCTCGACTTCCAAGTCCCCCGAATCTCCAGCGAGTCAGTCGACGACAACCGTGGCTCGTTTACGATCGAGCCGCTCGATCGGGGCTTCGGCTACACCTTCGGCAATTCCCTGCGGCGCGTGCTGCTGTCATCGCTCGCGGGCGCGGCAGTGACGAGCGTCCGGATCGAGGGCGTCGCGCACGAGTTCTCGACGATCCGCGGCGTCAAGGAGGACGTCACCGACATCGTGCTCAACCTGAAGGGCATCGTCTGTCGTATGCACTCAGACGCCACCGAGATCGAGGCGCCGCTCGTGGTGACCGGTCCCGGTGAGATCACCGCCAAGGACATCGACCTCCCCTCCGGCGTCGAGATCCTCAACCCGGACGCCCACGTCGCGACGCTCGAGAAGAAGACCAAGCTCGAGGTGTACCTGACGATCGGTCGGGGCCGCGGCTACCGGCCCGCGGAGGAGAACAAGTCGCCGGACCAGCCGATCGGCGTGATCCCGATCGACTCGATCTTCTCGCCCGTGCGCCGCGTCGCGTACAACGTCGAGCAGGCGCGCGTCGGCCAGAAGACCGACTTCGACAAGCTGACACTGGACATCGAGACCGACGGCTCGATCGATCCGCACGCGGCGCTGCGGGAGGCGGCCGAGATCCTCATCTCCCAGCTCGCGATCTTCACCGATCCTGACCGGGTCACCGAGATCCGCGACGCGACCGCGCCCGGCGTGCTCGAGCCCGGCCTCGTCGGCGGCGGCCCCGGCGGCGCTCCGGCACGTCAGCCGAACGCGATGGACGACATCCTGATCGAGGAGCTCGAGCTGGGCGTGCGCTCGTACAACTGCTTGAAGCGGGCGGGTATTCAGACCGTCGGCGACCTCGTGTCGAAGACGGAGTCGGAGCTCAACGCGATCCCGAACTTCGGCAAGAAGTCGATCGACGAGGTGATCGAGACGCTGCACGCGCGGGGTCTTGGTCTCCGGAACGAGTAGGGTTCCGGTCCGCGGCTATGCGTCATCAGCGCAACCGATATCAGCTGAGCCGCAGTGCCTCGCACCGCAAGGCACTGCTCATGAACCTCTCGAAGGAGGTCATCGAGCACGAGCGGATCAAGACGACCGAGGCCAAGGCCAAGGCCGTCAAGCCCGAGGTCGAGAAGCTGATCACGCTCGCCAAGCGCGGCCCCAAGGATCTGCACGCACGGCGCCAGGCGCTGTCGGCGCTCGGCCAGGACAAGTTCACGGTGTACAAGCTGTTCGAGGAGATCGCACCGCGCTACTCCGAGCGGCCGGGCGGCTACACGCGGATCCTGAAACTCGGGCCGCGGCGGTCGGACTCGACCGAGATGGTCCTGCTGGAGCTGGTCTAGGGGTTCGTTGGGCGCGGCATCGGTCCGCGCCCGATCGCTCGCCACTGATGACCACGAGCCGGCTGCTGTTGGAGTACGACGGCAGCGGGTTCGCGGGCTGGGCGTCCCAGCCTGGGCTACGCACGGTCCAGGCCGAGCTGGAGCGCGCCCTGTGCGTGCTGTTGCGCGCCGACGCGGTCCCGGTGACGGTCGCCGGGCGAACCGACACCGGGGTCCACGCGCTCGGCCAGGTCGCGAGCTATGTGGGCCCGGTCGTGCCGGTGCGGTCGCTGAACGCGCTGCTGCCCGATGATGTCGCGGTGCTGTCGTGCGCCGAAGCCGCCGACTCGTTCGATGCGCGGCGGGACGCGACCTCGCGGGCGTACTGCTACCGGGTGCTGGCGCGCCGGGGACGGCCGGCGCTCGATCGCGGGCGGATGCTCCACTGGCCCCATTCGGTTGATGTTGATGCGTTGGTCGCGTGTGCCGCGGCGCTTGTCGGTACGCATGACTTCACGGCGTTCACCCCGACCGAGACTGAGCATGTGCGGTTCTCGCGGGACGTTCTGGCGGCGTTCTGGCGGCGGGCGCCGGTCGGGCTGTCCGGGGCGGCTCGGGTGTCCGGGCCGGCTGGGGTGTCCGGGGGGGCGGGGTCAGTTGAGGGAGGCGAGGTCCTGGAGTTCTGGATCGAGGCCGATGCGTTCATGCGCCACATGAACCGGGTGCTCGTCGGCACGATGCTCGAGGTGGCGAGCGACCGGCGCTCGATCGAGGACTTTGTGTCGTTGCTCGACGGGCGGCCCCGGTCGGCGGCCGGCCCCACCGCGCCGGCGGGCGGGCTCTATCTCGTGGGGGTCGGGTACGACGGCGAGCGTGTGCTGCCTTCGTGACGGCGCGTCGCGTGCCTGTGACGAGTCTGCGCAATCTGCGTGCCGATTGGGTCGGTTCGCGCTCGGTTCCCGCTCCGGTGCCGCATGCTGGGGAGCATGCCGGCGCGACGACCTGCACAACGTGAAAAGGTTCCCTCCGGTGGGATCGCGTTGCCACATAAGCCCCGTGGCGGTGCTTATGTGGCGAAGATCGTGACCCGTGCAGAGCTTTTTCACTTTGTGCAGGAGCACGGGGGCGGTCAGCGGGTGCTCGCCTGGCTCGCCGGGCGCCAACTGTCGGTCGTGACGTTCGATCAGCTGCGCGTCGCCGGGCTGGGGCGCCACGCGATCGCTCGCAGGCTGGCCGACGGCTCGCTTCACCGCCGGCACCGCGGCGTCTACGTCGTCGGCAGCCCGATCCCGTTGCCGGGCGCGACGCAACTGGCTGCCCTGTTCGCGTGCGGCGCCGGCTCGCTGGTGAGCCACCGGTCCGCCGCCGCGCTGTGGGGATTGGCGCACGATGGCGACGAGGTCCAGGTGACCGTCGTCGGGCGCCACCGTCGATCGCGGGCGGGCATCGACGTCACGCAGGTCGGCTCGCTCGATCAACGCGATCGCCGATCGAGGAACGGCATCCTCGTCACGGCGCCGGCCCGCACGCTGATCGACCTCGCGGGTGTCGTCGACGACGATGCGGACCTCGAGCGAGCCGTGTCGGAGGCGCGTGCGTTGCGGTTGATCCGGGACGGCGAAATCGAGGCGGCGCTCGAGCGCGCCCGCAATCGTGCCGGCGCGACGCGGATGCGCCGGTTCCTGAGCGCCGAGACCGAGAGTGGCTTCACCCGCCTCGAGGCGGAGCGGCGGATGTGGCGGCTCGCCCGCGACAGCGGGCTTCCGCAGCCGCTGTGCAACGCGCGCGTCAACGGTGTCGAGGTCGACTTCGTGTGGCCCGAGCAGCGGCTGATCGTCGAGGTTGACGGCTACCAGTTCCACGGGCATCGCCGGGCGTTCGAGCGCGATCGGCGAAGAGATCAGGCGCTGATCGCGGCGGGGTACCGGGTGATGCGGGTGACCTGGCGCCAGCTTCGCTGGGAGCCGCTGCGGGTGGCGGTGGCGATCGCCGGCGCGCTCGCCGTGGATGCCGGCTCGTTTGCGGCCGGCGCGCGACCGATGGCCGACGGCGTGCAGACCGCCGCTGAGGCCAGCCGCAAGCATGGCTAGCATCACTCCTGCGTGCGGGTTCTGCTCACCAACGACGATGGAATTCGGGCGGCCGGCCTCCAGGCGCTGCGCAAGGCGTTGCTGCAACTGCCGGGCGTCGAGCTGGCGGTCATCGCCCCCGACGGCAACCGCTCGGCGATGGCGCGCTCGATCACGACTCGCCGGCCCCTGTGGGTTGAGGAATGCGATTTCGGTGACGGGACGTGTGGCTACGCGACGGACGGCACGCCCGTCGACTGCGTACGGCTGGCGCGGCTCGGGCTGATCGCCGGGTTCGAGGCGGAACTCGTCGTCTCCGGAATCAACCACGGCTCGAACCTCGGCGACGACATCACGTACTCGGGCACGGTCGCGGCGGCGTTCGAGGCGATCGTGCTCGGACTCCCCGGGATTGCGGTCTCGCAGCAGTCGAGCGCGCTCGAGCTCGACTTCCGGCAAGGATCCGGTTTCGACTTCGACGTTGCGGCATCGTTCACGGCGCGGCTCGTGGCCGAGCTCGAGGACGTTCCGCTGCCGGCGGGGACCCTGCTCAACATCAATGTTCCCGGCGCGCAACCGGACGGGGTCGAGGTGGCGCGGCTCGGCAAGCGCGTCTATCGCGACGAACTGGCGCTGATCGAGGAGGGCACGGCAGGGCGGCGGCTGTATCGGATCTACGGCGACGCCAGCTATGAGCGCGAGGAGACCGGCACCGACCTGACGGCGGTCGCGCAGCGCAAGATCGCCGTGACGCCGATTCATTTCGACCTGACCGACCGTGATGGGCTCGCCGCGCTTCAGCGGTACGACCTCGCCCGCTTGGTGGCGCCGGCGGCGCGTGAGGTGACCGAGGCGTGACTGCCGCGAATCAGGCCCAGCCGGCGGTGCGTGAGGTGACCGAGGCGTGAGTGCCGCGAACCAGGCCAAGGTGGAGGATCCCGCCGAGCGGGCCGCCGAGCTGCGCCGGCAACTCGAGTACCACGGCTACCGCTACTACGTCCTCGACGATCCCGAGATTGGCGATGACGCATACGACAAGCTGCTCGATGAGCTGCGCGCGATCGAGGCCGACCATCCGGAGCTCGTTACGCCTGACTCGCCCACGCAGCGGATCGGCGGCGAGCCGGTCAGCGACCTCGAGAAGGTGCGGCATCCGCAGGCGATGCTGTCGCTGGCCAACGCGCGCTCCGCCGATGAGCTGCGCGCATGGATCGCCCGGATGCGCAACCACCTGTCGCGCGAGGGGATCGAGGATCCTGATTTCGAATACGTCGCGGAGCCGAAGATCGACGGTCTGGCGATCTCGCTGATCTACCGCCGCGGCGTGTTCGACCGCGGAGCGACCCGCGGCAACGGCGAGATCGGGGAGGACGTCACGCACAACCTGCGGACGATGCCCTCGATCCCGCTGCGGATCGAGGACCCCGACCCGCCGGCGATGCTCGAGGTCCGCGGCGAGGTGTACATGTCGCTGCCGGATTTCGCGAAGCTGAACGAACGCCGCGCCGAGGCGGGGCTGTCGACGTTCATGAACCCGCGCAACTCGGCGGCCGGCACGATTCGCCAGCTCGATCCGAAGCTGGCGGCTGACCGTCCGCTGTCGTTCTGGGCGTACGCGATCGGCGCGACCGAGGGAATCTCGTTCGGGTCCCACTGGGACGCGCTCCAATGGCTGCGGGAGCACCGCTTCCCCGTCCATCCCGACGTGAAGAAGCTGCACACCGAAGACGAGGTGGTCGAGCAATGCCGTGCTTGGGAAGCGCGGCGTGGGTCGCTTGACTTCGAGATCGACGGGGTCGTCGTCAAGGTGTCGGACGTGGAGCTGCAGCGGCGGCTCGGCGTCGTCGGGCGCGAGCCGCGCTGGGCGATCGCGTGGAAGTTCCCCCCCACCACGGCGGTCACGACGCTCACGCAGATCGGCTGGAACCCCGGGAAGTTCGGCGACCTGCACCCGTATGCGATGCTCGAGCCGGTCCACGTCGGCGGTGTCACGATCAAGCTGGCGACGCTCCACAACGAGGAGGACCTTGCGCGCAAGGACATCCGCGAGGGTGAGGAGGTCATCGTGCTGCGGGCCGGGGACGTGATCCCGCAGGTGCTCTCGCCCGCGCCGCACGTCGCTGAGCGCAGCGACCGCCCGCCGCCGCCCCGCCCGCCCGAGAAATGTCCGGTGTGCCAGACACCGACGATCAAGCCCGAGGACTCGGTGTTCACACGGTGTCCGAACCGCGACTGCCCAGGGCGCCGCTGGCAGCTGCTCAAACACTTCGTCGGCGCGATGGACATCGACGGGCTGGGCGAGAAGCAGGTCAGCCTCTTCATGGACCTCGGTTGGGTCAAGACCGCGGGTGACTTCTACCGGCTCACTGCCGACCAGATCGCCGAGCAGACCGGCTTCGGCGCGACCTCGGCGGAGAAGCTCGTCGCGGCGATCGAGGCCTCGAAGGCGCAGCCGTTCGGGCGAGTCCTGTACGCACTCGGGATCGAGGAGGTCGGCTCCGTCACGGGCCGCAACCTCGCGCAGCAGTTCCGGACGATCGAGGCGCTGCGCAATGCCACGCCCGAGGAGATCGAGCAGACCCAGGGCGTCGGCCCGAAGATGGCCACGACGATCCACGAACAGCTTGCTGATCCGGTGATGCGTGCGCTGATCGACGATCTCGAGGCCCAGGGCCTGACGCTCGACGAGGCGGGACCGCCGCCCGGCGAAGGTCCGCTCGCCGGCAAGACTTTCGTCCTGACCGGGACGCTTCCTGACCTCACCCGTGAGGAGGCGACCGAGCGGATCGTCGCTGCGGGAGGCAACGTCACGAGCTCGGTTTCTCGCAAGACCGACTATCTCGTGGCCGGCGAGAGCCCGGGGTCGAAGCTGGCGAAGGCCGAGCAGCTCGGCGTCGCGGTGCTCGACGAGGACGGCCTGCGCTCACTGCTGGATTAGGGCCGGCCGACCACCACCAGTCCGGCACGCTCAGCCGCTGTACTTGGCGAGCGCGACCGTCATCTGATCCTCCATCGAGTGACCGAGGGTCGGGTCAACCGCGTTCATCAGGAAGGCGAACGCAAGCGTGTGCCCGTCGCGCGCGGTGCAGTAGCCGACCTCGTTGGCGACGTCGTGCAGGGTCCCGGTCTTGCCGCGGCAGCGGCCCTGGGCGGCGGTGCCCTGTAGGCCGAGCTGGAGCGTCCCGGTCTCGCCCGCCACCGACAGCGAGTTCACGAAGTCTGGATTCGCCGCCATCGCCCGCAGCGTGGTGACCATGTCGCGCGCGCTCGTGCGATCGCTGCGCGAGAGGCCGGAGCCGTCGAGGATCCGCGGCCTGATGCCGAAGGCCTGCAGGACCTGGGAACGCACGACTGCGGCGCCGGCCGCGGTCGTCCCACCGGCACCGAAGTGGGCGCCGACTCCCTTCAGGAGCATCTCGGCCAGGTAGTTGTCCGACGGCGCATTCGTCAGGCGGATCAACGTGGCCATGCGGGGCGAGTGGACGCTCGTCAGCGGCTGTGCGCCGGTCGGGGTGACGGCCGTGACGACGGGCGTCTGCTTGGGAACCTTCACGCCGGCGGCGCGCAGGGCGGAGGCGAACTGCTGTGCCGCGAACAGTGCGGGCCGGGTCTGAAACGCGGTGCCCTGCTCGTTCGCGAGGCCGCGGTCATACGCGAGCCCGCTGAGGAGGCCCTCGATGTAGGTCGACGCCTGACCGCCGGTCGCGGAGGTTCCGCGCTCGGAGTCGAAATACGCCTCATCGCCCGCGATCCGTCCCTGAACGGCGGTGAGCCCGGTCTGCCTGACCAGGTTGGCGACGAGCCGCTGCATCGTCGCGCCGGTCCCGTACGCGTAGCGGTCGAAGCTGGCAGAGCCGAACGTCGGATCTCCGCCGCCCTTCAGATACAGCGTTCCGTGCCAAGTGCCGCCTGCGTCGATCGAGCCTGAGCCGGCCACGTTCGTCGTCAGGGTCCCGTTCGAGCCGAACCGAAGCAGCGCCGTCGCGGTCGTGTACAGCTTCTCGACGGAGGCGGGCATGCGTGGAGTGCTCGCCCCGGTGGCGAACAGCGTCTGGCCGGTCGTCAGGTCCACGACGTACGCTCCGGTCGCGCCCGCGGCCGCCTTGATCCCGGTGTTGAGCGCCTTTTGCAGCGCGCGCTGCGCCCCTGCACCCGACTGTGCACTCGCAGCGCCAGCAGCAACGAGAAACAGTGTCCACACGATCGCCGTTCTCGCCAAGAAAACGCGCATCGACCGTATGTAACCGCCTCGCAGCCCAAAAGTGGCGCTCGAAGAACGAGTTTTCCTCATACAATCGACTGGAGCCATGGGCAAGGTCGTCAAGCTCGAAACCGCGGGGGTGGACCGTACGGGAGCGGGCTCGCGGAAGTCCACGGCGCGCCGGCGGTCGAAAACCGCGCTGGTTCTCGGTGGCGGCGGCTTCACGGGCGGCGTGTATGAGATCGGCGCCTTGCGTGCACTTGACCTTCTTTCTGTTAATCGAACGGTCAACCAGTTTGACGTGTACGTGGGCACGAGCGTCGGCTCGTTCGTCGCCGCCGCGGTCGCCAACGGCGTCACCCCGGAAGAGATGATGCGCGTGATCGTCCAGCAGGTTCCGACGCCGTTCCCGGACGCTCGCGTCAGCTCTCTGCTGAGGCCCAACTACGCCGAATTCCTGACTCGGGGCCTGCTGCTGCCGGTGCGACTCGCGCGACTCGTGCGAACGCTCATCCGGGATTTCGGCCAAATCTCGGCGGTTGACATCGTCGTCGGGCTGGCGGAGGCGCTGCCGTCCGGGATGTACTCGGGCGAGGGCATCGAGCGCTATGTCCGGACGATCCTGTCCGATCCCGATCGCACCGACGACTTCCGGCTGCTCGCGAACGAGCTGTACCTCGCGGCCACCGACCTCGACACATGTGAGCGGATCGTGTTCGGTGCCGAGGATTGGGACGACGTCCCAATCTCCACGGCTGTCAGCGCCTCGAGCGCACTCCCGATGCTCTACAAACCGGTTGAGATCAAGAACCGTGAGCTGATCGACGGCGGGATCCTCTCGACGACAAACGTCGACATTGCGGTCGAAGCGGGCGCGAAGTTCGTCGTCGTCGTCAATCCGCTGGTCCCGTACGTGAACGATTTCGAGAAGCGGATCCCGACGATCACGGGGTCGCGGCCGCGCCGGGTGTCGGACATGGGCTTCCCGCAGATCGGCTACCAGGCGTTCAAGCTGCTTGCGTATCAGCGGCTGCACGAGCTCGCTCGCCGCTGGGAGGACCGCTACCCCGGCGTGGACATCATCCTGATCGAGCCCGAGCCCAACGACGAGCTGATGTTCCAGACGAGCGTCATGAACTACACCTCGCGCGTCGACATTGCACGGCACGGATTCCAGTCGGTGACGCTCAAGCTCGCGCACGACTACTCGCGCTTCAAGCGGATCTGCGCGCGTCACGAGATCGAGATCTCGGCCACCCGCGTGCGCAAGGTCGTCAAGCACTTCGAGGCCGAGCGCGAAAAGACGCGCGCCTGGCGCAAGATCCTCGAGCAGACGACCTCGACGCTCCTGCGTCAGTCAGCGCAGGAATAGCGCCAGCGCCCCAGCGAGCACGGGAACAGCCCCAGTGCCCCAGCGAGCGCAGCAACAGCGCCAGTGCCCAGGCGCCTCCCGGCTCTCGGCGCCCTGACTGTTCACGGGCCACGGGCACCACCGCTCGCGCCACTTGACGGTTCACCGGCCACGGGCACGGCCGTTCGCACGACAGACCCGACCCGCACGCACGACAGACCCGACCGCACGCCACCACGCGGCCGGCTGTCACAACCCAGCTGGCCCGGCGAGGCCGGGCCGCAGACAAAGACTCTATGCGCTCGCCGGTTGCGGATGCGCGTGCGACTGTCCGCCCGGACGTTCCCGCAGACTCGAGAGGAAGAGGGTCTTGTCGATCCGACCATTGAAGATCGGGACGCCCAACTCGACGCATTTCACGATCACGTCACGGCGTTCCAGGCCGGATTCGCGTGCAAGCTCGGTGGGCGTCAGGTGATTGGCCATCGGTCCTAATCCTCCTGTGTCGTTCACTACATGGCCACAAGTATGCACTCTCCACCGGACGGTCACAATGGCGCCTGGCCGAATAATGTGCTAGGAGCGCAGGTTCGCCATGGACAAGCTTCCAAGAAACGGTAGCGTTCGGACGGAGCCATCGGGTACGAGTTCCAGCGCAGGGGATCCCTTGGTCACGCAACCGGCCCTCAGGCCGACGCAGTCCGCACTGTCGAGCGCGGACAACGGCCCGATCATCGCTTCAGGCGTCGCAGCGACCGCGCGTTGGAGGAACCCCTGGATCCCCGTTCCTGTGGTTTACTGGGACCATTCGGGGCGTGGCGCAGCCTGGTAGCGCGCACCGTTCGGGTCGGTGAGGTCCCCGGTTCAAATCCGGGCGCCCCGATTGCTGGAAAGCCCTGCTAACGCGGGGCTTTCTGTGTTCTAGCGTCGGGTCCGCTTGGACGCTGCGGAGGTCGATTGGGGCGTTTTGTGCCCAATGTGTGCCCAATCGTGGCCTTCGACCAGTGCCTTGAGCCGCTCGCGCTCCTCCTCGCTGCGACGCATCGCGTGGGCGTACACGCGCAGCGTGAAGGCCGGGTCGGTGTGCCCGAGCTGCTGCATGACGTAGGTCGGATCCTTGCCGATCGCGACCAGGATCGACGCGAAGGTGTGGCGGAGCTTGTGCGGCGTGATCCCAAGCGGCAGCGGCTGCAGGCCTCGCTCTTCGACCAGCCTGTTCGCGTGGGCCACGACCGCGTCGACGACGTCGTGGCGCAGGTTGTCGCGCGAGCGCGCCCTGCCCGTGGAGGTGACGAACACCGGGTCGTTGGGGCCCGTCCGCCTGCTGGCAGCCTTGTGCTCGGTCAGGATCTCGCGCAGCAGCGGGAGCATGTCGACCTCCCGCATGCCCGCGTCGGTCTTGTCGCGGCCGACCTCGAAGCGCCCGTTGGCGAGGTCGACGTCGCGCCAGACCATCGCGCCGGTCGCCGAGAACCGCAGAGCCCGCGACCCGCGCCGGGATCCGGCGGAGTTGCATTGTCAGAGCCGGATGGCTCCGGGCGCGACTGAGACGTACTCAACGCCGACGTAAGTCACCACCGGGAGGAGCAGCACTGCCGCCGTTGGCCCGGTCGAGCCTTCCGCGATGGGCGACCACACGGACAGAGAGCAACATGCCCCCGGATGTTAGTTCGATGAGTCTCGTACCTTTCCGCTACGGTAGGTCGGCGACGATGGTCCAGCTGTAGGTGAGCGAGGAGATCGTGCCGGTCGAGACGCTGCCGTTCAGCCTCCGCGCCGTCGGGAGCATGGATAGTCGTGCCGCGCCGATGCCCGTCAAGAGGTCGTGGAAGCGGGCAGTCTTGGGCACAGTCGCAGGGATGTCCGTGCAGGTCTCGCCGATCGTAAACGGTTTGGCCAGCGAAGCTCGCACGATGG
>DATKOY010000054.1:0-7804 GCA_035524415.1 Solirubrobacteraceae bacterium
TCGCGGAGGCGTTCCCGGGTGGCCCGGCACCGGTCGAGCGGCGCGTCCCGTTCTCCTCGCAGCGCCGCTGGAGCGCGCTGGAGCTCCGCGGCGAAACGCTCGTGCTCGGGGCCCCGGAGCGCTTTGAGCTGGGAGCGCTGCGCGACGCGGCCGAGCGCAAGACCGCCGAAGGTCGCCGCGTGCTTGCGGTCGCACGGGGCGGCGCACGACTCGCGCCGGTGAGCGGAGACGCCCCGCCGCCGAGGCTGCCCGTGATCGGGCTCGTCGTGCTCGGCGAGCGGCTGCGGCCCGACACCCGCGAGATGGTCGCCTACCTCCGACGAAACACCGGAGGACAAGCAGCGGTTCGTGCAGGCGCTCGCAGATGCGGGGCGCTACCTCGCGATGGTGGGGGACGGCGTCAACGACGTGCCGGCACTCAAGTCTGCGCGGCTACCTGTTCGCGATCGGGCCGCTCCGGCTGCCGGTCACCACCGCCAGGACGGTGGCGGTGACAGTCCTGATCGTCCTGGGCCTCTACCTGATCGTCGTCCTCGAGGACCTGGGGATCCGTCGTCTGAGGATCGTGTCGGTTGCCGTCCTCGCGCTCGGTGGCCTCTACGCCATGACGCTCGCGATCCCGTTCACGCGGCGGCTTCTTCAAACTCGCCGCTCCGAACGCCACGATCATCATGACGGCGCTGTGCGGCTGCCTGTTCTCGTGGTTCGCCCTGCGATTGAGCGGCTTCACCCCCGGGGCGGCCGCGACCCTAAGCGATGAGGACGGGGGAGCCGGCAGCCAGACCGGGCGCGCTCGCGCTAGTCGTGGCGGAGCGCAATGCCACCGTCTCCGCCTTTGAGGCGGTCAAAGCACCGCGCGACGCGCGCGAGGGCTCGGCCGCGCCTTGCGGGTGCGCCCGCGTGTCCGCTGCTCGTGCTCGCAGCTGCCGAGCGCGCGTGATGGCCACGAGTGACCTCACGGCGATCGTCATTCTCGCCCGCCTCGTGCGGGAGGAGAACCTGATCCGGATCCGCCCGCGGGACTGCTCGCTCGCCGATCGTGTTCATGGTCGCTCGCCGTGGTGTTGCCGTCGGTGCGCGCTGACCACCAGTTTCGGAGGATGATCTGGATGGCAGCCGCGGTCGGGATTGCCAGCAGCACGCCGAGGATTCCGAGCAGCGCGCCTCCCACGAGCAAACTGACGATGGTCACGAGCGGATTGACCTTCACCGCGCGGCCGTATACGAGTGGCTGGACCACGTAGTCCTCGATGCGCTGCCAGACGATGATGAACGCGATCCAGACGATCGTCGCCGTCGGAAAGTTCACCGGGAGCGTCGCCAGCGCGATCAGGATCGCGCCGAGCGTCGCGCCGATCAGCGGTATGAAGTCGAAGAACCCGACCACGAGCCCGAGTGCCAGCGCATATGGGACGCCGAGAATGGAGAGGACGATCCACGTCGCGATCGTGGCGAGGACGCTGATGACGATGTTGCCGAACGTGTAGCCAACGATCGCGTCCTTGATGTCGATGATCATCTGGCGGTAGCGCTCCTGGCGCCGTCCCGCCAGTCGCAGGCCCATCTCGACGTACTCCCGGGCGTGGACGGTGAGCAGAAACGTCACGGCGAGCACTGTGATGAGCTGAGAGATGAAGCTGAAAGCGCCGACGGTGACGTCTTTGAGCGGCCCGGCCAGATGCCCCAGGATCTCCGGCAGCCGGTGCGTGTCCCGGACGAGCTTCGCGGTGATGTGGTAGCGGTCGTCGTAGTGCCTGAACGTCGCGTTGTTGCGGAGCTGCTCGGCGTAGTGCGGCGCGTTGTGGGAGAGCATGTTCAGCTCGTTGACGAGACTCGGGATCACCACGTAGCCGATCAGGGCGATCAGCATCGCCAGGATCAGGTACAGGGCGAGGATCACGAGTCCGCGGCGCGCCCCGGTCTTGACCGTCACCGCATCGACCACCGGGAACAGCACGAACGAGAAGAACAAGCTGATGCCGAGCAGCCGAATGACGCCCCGGATCCTGTAGACGATGTAGAGCGCCAGCGCGCAGGCCACCAGGATCAGCACGATCCGCAGGATCCCGGTCAGTGACGGTGCGACCATCTGAACCCGCAGCCCGTTCGTCCCGTCCTGGGATGTTTCCGTTGTCCCGGGCGGGGCGCTCCCCGCAGCGGGCAGCGCTCCGGAGCGTGATGGTCTCACCGGGTCAGCTTGCATTGCTGCCGGTCACAATCGCTGTTCTGAGGTTGGCTGCAATGATGCCGCGCATCTGCAACGACAGCCTGAAGCGCGGCGGGGTGACGAGTCATCACGTGGTTTGCGTGATTCGTCGCTGACGGAAGTGCTCTGCGACCGTCGAACGCAAGCGCAGCCGCTTGCGAACGCGTGAGCTCAACGCTCGCTGGGCGTCGCTGAGTTGTTCCCGTTGGCGCTCGACGGCGTCACATCGTCTGGGCGCTGCCTGAGGCGATCACCGGCACATCCGCTCGGCCATGACGCTCCCAGACGAGTCGCGGGGATCCGTTACTCGGCCCCGGGTGTACACCACCACGAGCAAAAGGAGCCCGGTTGTGATTCGGCTGGTCGGCCTGCTGATCTACGTGATCGCCCGCGGCGACAAGATGACCGACCACGAGGTGGGAAGCGAACGCCAGCTCAAGGACCTGAGGGATCGCGACGTGCTCACCGACGAAGCGTTCCAGCACGCGATGGACCGGGCGCCACCGACGCCACGCTGAAACATCACCAAGCGATGACATTGCCGCGCTCGAGGACCTCAGGGCCCACGGTCTGCTGACGGACGACGAGTTCCGCCGGGCCAACGAGAAAGCAGCGGCCTGAAGCTGATTGCGTCACTGACGGGATCGCCCGGCGATGGCCGACCCACGGCCTCACGTTGGAGCACAAGCCCGACGAGGTATGTCGCTCCGCCGACAAGCAGCCCGGCAAGGGTCATCTCGAGCCCCGACGACCACCAGCTCCGCAGCGTCAGCAGCGACTTGGCGGCGCCGCCGAGGAAATGGGCGACGAGGGACACGATCGCCGCCGCGACGATCGCCACGGTGCCGGTGGTGAACGTGAACGGGATCACCGGCACGATCGCGCCGACGCCGGTTGAGACGCCGGCGGCGAGTGCCGACTCGGTCGGGTTGCCGGTTCCGCTCTGGGTCACGCCGAGCTCCTCGGCCGACAGCGCCTGAAGCATCGCGTCCGGATACTGCGCCATCTTCGCCGCGAGCTCGTCGGCGACGTGCTCGTCGATCCCTTTGAGTGGTAGAAGAGCGAGAGCTCCTGTTTCTCCTCCTCGGGGTGCTCGGCGATCTCTTGGCGCTCGCGCGCGACGTTGGCGGCCACGACCTCGGCCTCTGAGCGCGAGGCGAGGAACGCGCCTGTGGCCATCGACAATGCCGACGCGACTGCGGCCGACAGACCCGCGGTGAGCACGAAGCTCGAACCGCCGGCGGCGCCCGACACGCCGGCGACGATTCCGAACACGGCCGCCAGGCCATCGTTGGCGCCGTAGATCGCGTCGGAGGGTTCCTCGTCCGCTTGGTGACGTTGGTGTTCATCGTGCTGATCGCGCTGACATCGCAGGCGTGAAGCCCGCCGGGCTGATCGCCGGGAGCGCGTTCACCGCGATCCTGCTCGGCCTGGCAGCCCAGCAGACGCTCGGCAACCTGTCCGCGCGCCTCGTGCTCGTGTCGCCACGGCCGTTCCGCGTCGGCGAGTGCATACGGCTCCAGGCCGGAGCACTCGAGGCCGCAGGCCCGGAGAGCACGCGAACGGCGGACGGGACGCCGTTGTTGGAGATCGTGGAAATCCGACGGCGGAGGTCCGATGACGGGGCCCCTCGACGCTCCGGGTGAGGCGGTTGGCCCGGCAATGCAGGTCGAGCTTCGAGCCCCACCCGGGAGCGGCTCTCAGGCGGCCGTTGGAGTGATCCGGACGGGCTCCGCCTTTGCCTCCTTTGGAAGCGGGATCCTCACTTCGACGATGCCGTCATGCGTCTTGGCCTTGATCTTCTTGGGATCGACGCCTTTGGGCAGGGCGATCGAGCGCGAGAAGGAACCGTAGTGGCGCTCGCGGCGCACGTACTGCTTGTCCTTCTCCTCCTTGCTCTCCTCGTGCTCGCCCGAGACAGTGAGAACGTCATCCTCGACTTCGATCTTGACCTCGTCGGGCTTGATCCCCGGAAGCTCGGCGTGGACGACGATTTGGCCGTCCTCGCGCACCACGTCGATTGCGGGAGTCCACGTACCGGTCTGTCGGTCGAGCTGATCGAACATGCGGTCAAACCGGGACCGAAGCTCGCTCAGCTCACCGAGCGGATCCCAACGGACAAGTGTTCCTGGCATCTGCGACCTCCGTTTGGCGTTTGCGGTTGTGTGGCTCGTGGAGCTCTCGGCGGCGGCGCACCCGGCCCGGCCCGGCAACCGTCGATCAGTTCGTGGTGGAGCACCCGGCGGTAGGTATCCCGGACGATCAGCTCACGGCTGTGGCCGGGTGCGACCGAGAGGTAGGCGATGCGCCGGGCGTCGTCCAGGATCTCGCGGCTGATTGCCCCCCGGTGTTCCGGTACGACCACGTCCCAGCCTCCGCGTCGCTGCCGCTGCACGATCACCGTGATCGGCGCGAGCAGCGATCGTTCACCCGGAGCGTTCTGCGGTGTTCTCCACCGAGCTGCCACGTCGTTCACTTTGAAGCGCAACTGGGTGATCGCACATCACGCACTCTGTGTGATCGTGAGCGGGCGTGCGCTCCCAGCCCGCCGCCAGGCTTGCCTGATTTCGCCAGCCCTGGTGGCTGCTGATCTTCCGCGACAGGGATCCGATGCTCCCGGACCCGCCGGACCGGACCGGGGCGCCGCGAATCACCCGAACTGCGTGATGACCCCTCACCCCGTTGGGGCTCAACCTTGGCTCGATGGGGCAGATCAGCGCACGCAGCGTCCCGAGGATCGGTACCCGGAGCCGCCAATGGCTTGGCATCGCGTCGGCGGCTGCGCTAATGGCCGTCGCCTGCGCCGGCTGTGGGGTCACTAACCGGGAGGCTGGCACGCTCACCACGACGCGCGTCAGCGTGCGCGCGGATCCCGCGATCGCGGGACAAGTGCCGGTGCGGATCAGGTCGAAGGGAGTCCTCATCGTGGCGGAGGACGCGACCTACGCCCCGGACGAATTCGTGGCCTCAAACGGCAACACGGTAGTTGGAATGGACGCGGATCTGGGCAGGGCAATCGCCGAGCGGTTGGGCCTCAGGCCCAGTATCCAGAACGTGCCTTTTGACAGCATCATCCCGGGGCTCAACGCGGGCAAGTACGACCTTGGGATGTCGTCCTTCAGCGACACCAAGACGCGCGAAGCGGTGGTCGACTTCGTCACCTACGCGATTGCCGGGGAGTCGTTCTACGTCAGGGCGTCTGGCGGTCCAGAGCTCGCGTCGCTGGGCGACCTCTGCGGGCACTCGGTCGCCGCGGAGAAGGGCACCACCGAAGCCACGGACGCCGTGACGCAGAGCATGCGCTGCACGAAAGCCGCCAAGCGAGCGGTGCCCGTCGACATTTTTCCCGACCAGAACTACGTGAACGCGGCGCTGGCCGCGCGGCGGGTCAACGTGGCGTTCGCCGATACGCCGGTCGCGGCGTATGCGGTGAAGCAGTCGAGGGGGAGGTTCAGGCTCATCACTGGCTCGATCGAGAACGCCCCCTACGGGATCGCGATCGCCAAACAGAGCGGTCTGCAGCAGGCGGTGCTCGGTGCCGTGAAGACGTTGATAGCGGATGGGACCTACGGGGCCATTCTGCGCTACTGGGGCCTGCAGCGCATCGCGATCGGCAATCCGGCCATCAACGCGGCGGCTGGCTAGGGGGATCCGTGGCGTCGACCACTCCTCCAGAAGCGCGGACGACGTATCCGCAGGTGCCCGACAAGGTCAAGGCGGTCCCTGTCCGTCACTACGGCCGCTGGGCTGCCGCGGTGATTGTCCTGTGGATCGTCGTGTCTCTGATCCGCTCCGCGGTCACCAACTCCCGCTTCGGATGGGGCGTCGTCGGCGACTACCTGTTCGACAGCCGTGTTCTGTCCGGTCTGCTGTTGACCCTGGAGTTGACGGCCCTGGGCATGGTGATCGGAATCGCGCTCGGGATGCTCGCCGCGCTGATGCGGCTCTCGGGCAACCGCGTGCTGAGCACCGTGGCCTGGTTCTACGTCTGGCTGTTCCGTGGCACGCCGCTGCTGGTGCAGATCCTGTTCTTCTTCCTGATCGCCGCGGTCTATCCGACGATCAACCTGGGTGTGCCGCTCGGCCCTTCGTTCATCCACATCAACGCGACCAATCTGATAACACCGTTCGCCGCCGGCCTGCTGGCGCTGGGGCTGAACGAAGGTGCCTACATGTCCGAGATCGTTCGCGCCGGGATCAACTCGGTCGACGAGGGGCAGTTCGACGCCGCGGAGGGGATCGGCATGACCCAGGGCAAGATGTATCGGCGCATCATCCTGCCCCAGGCTATGCGCCTGATCATCCCGCCGACCGGCAACGAGACGATTTCAATGCTCAAGAACAGCTCGCTGGTCTCCGTGATCGCGGTCAAGGACCTGCTGTACTCGGTGCAGCTGATCTACGCGGTCAACTACCAGATCATCCCGCTCCTGATCGTGGCGAGCATCTGGTACCTCGTCGCGACGAGCATCTTCTCGATCGGCCAGTCGCGCCTTGAGCGCCACTATGGCCGGGGCCAGGAGAAGGCGGGAGCGCACGAAGCCGTGCCGCATCGCATCTGGCGCGGCATCCTGGCGCGCCACGACAAGATGGGAAAGCAGCCCCTCGGTCCACGTCCCACGGCGGCCAAGCAATGACCGGATCGACGGACAGCCCGCACGCCCCGATGGTCAAGGCCGAGCACGTCAGCAAGAGCTTTGGAAGCCTGCACGTCCTCAAGGACATCAACCTCGAGGTGGGCTACCGGCAGGTGGTCTGCCTGATCGGTCCGTCTGGCTCGGGCAAGTCGACGTTCCTGCGCTGCGTCAATCATCTGGAGACGATCGACGGCGGGCATCTCTTCGTTGACGGCGAGCTGATCGGCTACCGGCGGAAGAACGGCACGCTCTACGCGCTCAGCAGGAACGAGATCGCCCGCGAGCGGCGCGACATCGGGATGGTCTTCCAGCACTTCAACCTCTTCCCGCACATGACGGTTCTCGAGAACGTCATTGAGGGACCGGTGCACGTGAAGGGTGACGCCGAGCGTGACGCGATCGCCAAGGCGCACGAGCTGCTCCAGCAGGTCGGCGTCGACGACAAGTCCAACGCGTACCCGGCAACTCTGTCGGGTGGTCAACAGCAGCGCGTGGCGATCGCGCGGGCGCTGGCGATGGAGCCGAAGCTGATGCTGTTCGACGAAGTCACCAGCGCGCTGGATCCCGAACGCGTCCACGAGGTTCTGGACGTGATGAAGGACCTGGCGCATGAGGGCATGACCATGCTCGTCGTGACGCACGAGATGGCGTTCGCGCGGGACGTCGGCGACCTTGTGGTCTTCATGGAGGACGGGGTGATCGTCGAGGCCGGCCCGGCCAGGCAGGTGATCGAGCATCCGCGCGAGGAACGGACCAAAGAGTTCGTGGGGTTAGTGCTGCGGCGGTAGGCTGCAACCGCTCAGGCCTGCCCGGTTGGTGGAAAACCCGCAGTGACCGCGCCGCCTTGTACCGATTCTGCGTGATTAGTGCGAACCTGTCCGGGTGTCGGCTGCCGCGCACCATGCAGAGGAGCTTGAGGCCACGGTCAGGCGGGCCGCAACCTGGAGCGGGAGTGGGAGCG
>DATKOY010000055.1:0-6062 GCA_035524415.1 Solirubrobacteraceae bacterium
TGGGATACGGCGACGCGGTTCCTCGCGCCGCCGCCGGGCGCGTTCTCGCCGTCGTCGTGATGGTGTGCGCGATTGCGTTCCTCACCGTGGTCACGGCCGCGATCACGGCTGCCCTGATCGAGCACGAGCGCCGCAGGCTTCCAACGGTCGAATCGCGCATCGAGCTACAGCTTCAGGAGATCAGCAGCCGGCTCGCCCGGCTAGAGGACGGCCTGCGCATGCGTGACCTGCCCGACCGGGGTCTTGCCGACGGGCAAGGCCGCGACGCGCCGCAAGCTCGTGCACGACACCGACAGCTCGGAGAACATCGTGCAAACCGCCTGACGAGCACCTCATGTGCAGCGCCCTGGCGACTGACGCAGAACACCGCGCAACGTCCCCACGAGGCCGCCCGGGCGACGGTCTCACCGAGCTGACCGTCAAGGTCGTCGCCGACCAAGACGGCGCCGTCGCGGTGTTCGGAGCGCTCGGTTCACAGCCGAGGCATTCCTGCGCGACCACGTGCGCCATCGCGACGGCCTTCTCCGAGACCTCCTCCTGTCGTGCATCCCGTGGCAGATCACTGGTCGGCGATGGCAACCGCAGGATCGCCGACGCGGGGGAGTCCGCGACCAGCACCACGTGAACGGCTTCGCTCACCCGGCTCGGAGGGCGCGGTGCTGCTGGGTGCCTGCGGCGTCAGCGGTGGGTCAGCGCTTCGTTGTGACCGTTTCCTCCTGGCGCGAGCCGCTCGCCGCGTGAGCAAAGTCCGGCACGGGGATGTCGCGCTTGAGCACCTTGCCGGTGGCGCCTTTGGGGAGCTCGTCGGTGAACCAGATGTGGCGTGGGTACTTGTACGCCGCCACCCGATCCTTGACGAAGTTGCGGATGTCATCGGTGCTGGGGTCGGCGCCGGGACGCAACACGACGCATGCCGCGATCTCCTCACCCAGACTCGCGTCCGGCACGCCGATGATGGCCGCCTCGAGGACGGCCGGGTGCTCGTAGAGCACCTCTTCGATCTCCCGCGGATAGACGTTGTAGCCGCCGCGGATGATCATGTCTTTCTTGCGGTCGACGATGAAGAAGTAGCCGTCCTCGTCGACGCGGGCCAGGTCGCCCGTGTGAAACCAGCCGCCCTTCATCGCCTCGGCGGTCGCGTCAGGCCGGTTGTGGTAGCCCTTCATCACGTTGTGGCCGCGGATCACGATCTCGCCCACCTCGCCCGGGGGTAGCTCGTTGTCCTGGTCGTCGACGACCTTCATTTCGACGCCGTGGATCGGTGTCCCGATCGAGCCAGGCTTGCGCTCGCGGTCGACGTGGTTGAACGATGCTACCGGTGAGGTCTCGGACAGGCCATACCCCTCGAGAATGACGCAACCGAACGCGCGCTCGAAGCCACGCATCACCTCGACGGGCATGGCCGACCCTCCGGAACAGCACACGCGCACGCTCGAGACGTCGTACTTTTCACGCTCGGGATGGTTCAGGAGCGCGTGGAACATCGTGGGGACCCCGTCGAGGATCGTCACCTTGTCGCGCTCGACGATCTCGAGCGCCTTCTCGGCGTCGAAGCGGGGCATCAGTGTCATGCACGCGCCCTCGCGGATGCCGGCGTTCATGCAGCAGGTCTGCCCGAACGAGTGGAACAGCGGCAACGCTCCGAGGACGACGTCCTGCTCGGAGACGTCGATCAGGTTCGTCCCGCCGCGGAGGCAGTTCTCGAGCATGTTGTCATGTGTCAGCTCGGCTCCCTTGGGCGTGCCGGTCGTGCCTGAGGTGTAGAGGATCACTGCCGTGTCCGATGGATCGCGCGGGGCATCCGCGACCTCCCGGGGCGCGGTCGCGAGCAGTCGCTCGAACTCGCCGGGGGCCACGGTGATGACCTCAGTCCCCGCCTCGGCGGCGCCGGCCTGACCGGACTCGGCGAAGTCGTGCCACACGAACAGCTGCTTGGCCTGCGAGTCCGCGAGGTAGAAACGCACCTCGCGGCGCTTGAACAGTACGTTCATTGGCACGACCACGCCGCCGGCGCGCAGGATGCCGTAGTACACCGTCACGAAGTACGGAACGTTGGGGAGCATGATCCCGACACGATCGCCCGGCGCGACACCACGCTGCTTGAGCAGGCCCGCCACCCGGGCGGCTCCCTCGTTGAGCATCTCGTACGTGATGACGTGGTCATCAAACTTGAGCGCGGATCGGGCGCCATGCTTGGCTGCGGTGTCAGTCAGCAGCTGAGCAAGGTTCGTGTGCATCGCTCCCCTCCTATGACTCGCGCGAGCGGCATGCTCGCGGTTGGCGCATAACGACTGAATCATCCAGGGTCGGCCGAGAGCCCACATCCGGGGCGACCACGCCGGGCTCTGTGGACAACCACCGAGCAGAGGGCCGATTCCCGGACCAGCGTAGCCGTCGATCGGCCGGGGATCGGGATCGGGTGGGATCGGGGTCGGACCGCGCTCGGCCGCCGGCCGGCCGGAACAACGTGAAAAAGTCGCGTCGCGGTCGCAGGTGTTCTGGGATCTGAGTATCGCTATGCGTTACTGAGATCCCACGACGTCCCCGAGTCGATCATGACGACCCGGCGGCACTGCTCGATCGTTGATTCCCCGACCCTGCCCCGGCCGGCATAAACGTGAAAAGGTCCGCGCCGTGCAGAACGTTTCTCCACATAGGCACCGCCACGGTGCTTGTGCTCATGTGCAGAAACGTGTCGCGAAGACGTGTGTGTTTTCACGTTGTGCCGCACCCGAGCATGCGCCCGCACCGGGCAGGGCTGCGGTCGACTCTCCGCGGGTGGATCCAGCGCCGCCGTCGGTCAGCCCTGATGCTGCTCGCGCCACTGCGTGATGATGCGCTCGACGTCGTAGGGAATGAGCATGACCGCAGGTCCAGCGACGCCTTTTCTGTTGGCTTCGCGGATCTGCGCGTTGACGTGCTCGATGATCTGCCGTGCCTCGGCCTCTGAGCTCGCTTGCGAGGCTGCTGTGAGCGCGTCGTGCGCTTCTTTGCGCAGAGCCAGGGAGGGAGGCATGTACGTCAGGCCCTCGCTGCGGAGTTTGCGTTTGACCCACCACAGCTCGTCCAATGGCTGGTCGAGATCTGGGATGGGCTCGCCGGCGCCTGGCAGATCGTCGAACTCGCCGCGTTCGGTCGCCTCGCGGATCTGTCTGTCGATCCAACTCTCCCAACCGAGTCCGGGTGGCTTGCGGGCGGTCATCGTCTCTGGTCGTCGTGCATTGCGGTTGAGTGGTCTGCGGGGCCGCGGCGTCGTCGATCGATCCCGTGACGCCTCGCCCTTCGAGTATCGCAGTGTGTCCTGGGGTTTCGCGGGCCGGCCGTCGTGGACCTACGATGCACGGGATGCACAGCGATATGACGCTCGGTCCTGCCCGCTCCTCCCGACCACGCGGGCCGGCAGCGCAGGCACTTGGCCGTTGACTGACAGCATGCAGGAGACCGACGCCGAGGTGCGACAGCGGATGGCGCGTCTCATCGGCGGGTATCAGCTCAGCGCCGCGATCGGCGCAGTGGCGAGGCTCGGCGTCGCCGATGCGCTGGCGACCGGCCCCGCGCAACCGCGACAGCTGGCCGCGCGCGTCGGGGCCGATCCACCGTCGCTGGAGCGGGTGCTGCGCACGCTCGAGGACGCCGGGCTGTTCGCGAGCCTCGAGGACGGCAGGATTGCGCTGACTGCCCTCGGCGCGTTGTTGCGCAGCGACGTGCCGGGGTCCGCTCGCCGGGGCGCGATTGCGTCCACGGAGGAGTGGCGTTGGCGCGCCTACGGGCACCTGACACACAGCGTTCGCACCGGCGAACCCGGGTTCCGCCGAGCGCACGGCTGCGGGCTGTGGGAGTACCTGGAGCGCGAGCCCGACGCCGCCGCGATGTTCAACGAATCGATGTCACGGGTCGCGGCGGCGAACGCCGCCGCGCTCGTCCGCAACTATGACTTCAGCCGAGTGCAGCGGCTCGTCGACGTCGGCGGCGGTCTTGGCGTCCTGGTGCGCGCGCTGCTCGAGGCGAACCCACAGATGCGAGCAGTCGTATTCGATCTCCCGGGGGTCATCGAGGGAACCCGCACCAACCTCGCCGCCGCGGGCTTGACAGACCGCTGCGAGGCGATCGCCGGAGACTTCTTCGAAGCCGTCCCGGCCGACGGCGACGCCTACGTGCTCTCGTGGATTCTGCACGACTGGGACGACCGCTCGGCGGCCCGCATCCTCGCCAACTGCCACGCTGCGATGCGCGACGGTGCCACGCTGCTGGTCATCGAAATGGTCATTCCAGCTGGAGATGAGCCACGCTCCTCGCCGGACCTTGACCGGCTCGTCAAAGCATCGGACCTGGAGATGCTCGCGATCGTCGGTGGGCGTGAGCGAACCGCCGACGAGTACCGCGAGCTGTACGCATGCGCAGGCTTCGAACTCACCCGCATCCTCCCGCTCGACTCACTGCCCTGGAGCATCCTCGAGGGCACCTGATCCCGGCCACGCTCGCGCTGTCAGCCAGACGGGCTCTCCTATGTGCGCGCCGTGCAACGCTCACCCGCGTCGCGCTCGCGGGCGGAACCGGGCTCCGGTCATGCCCGACGGCGATACGCTCGACGGCATTGGGTACCACCACTTGCTAGTGGCCTACGACGGAACGTCGGAGGGGGACGAGGCGGTCGTCGCCGCCGATCTGCTGGCGCAACGCGACGGTGCACAGTTGACGATCGTCGTCGTCGTGGAGTTGGAGCGGCCGGTGCGATCGATCACGCGCCTGCCGCGCGGGACGAGCGTCTGGAATGACGTCCTTTTGGATCGGGCGCGGGCTGACCTTCAGCGTGCCGGGAGCCTGGCGGAGACGCCGGCGGAGCTCACGGTGCTCTTCGGACCGACCCGCCGCGCACTTCCCGCGGGCGCGCAGGAGTTCGACTGCGACGCGATCATGCTTCCACCGCGTCCGAAGGGCCGGCTCCGGAGGCTGCTGTCACGCGACCAGGCGGGAGCGGTACGACGGCGCGCGTCGTGCGACGTACTGCAGCCTCGCTGACGATCCACCGCGCGAGCTGCGGTGAGCTTGTCAGCGCCATGGATGGGAAGGGGTGGATTCGCGCGCTCCGTGCGAGCCGGCGGCGCCTCCGATACCCCTTCACCGCGATCGCGCGGCCGTACGGACTGCTGGTCGTTGCGCTTGAGCAGATCTCCGCGATGGCCTGGTGTGCCGACAGCGGCATCCTCCCGCTCTTTGGACTGCCGCGAACGCTGTGATCGGAGAGGGGTTGAGCGCGGGTCGTCGGCCCGGCTTTCGTGTGGAGGGCCGCGCGGTGCCGGGGCTGGCGATCGCATGGGTGCGGGCCGCCTGCGGCTCTGCACAATGTGAAAAAGTCGGCGCCGCGCTGAACGATTCGCCACGTAAGCACCGCCACGGTGCTTACGTGCAGAATCGTTGCTGCGAAGACAACTCTTTTCACGTTGTGCCGGCCCGGACCGGGGGTCGGTTGGGCACGGGGTCGGTTGGGCCGGACGAGGGTTGGTCGGGCCGGGCGGGGGGTTGGTCGGGCCGGGCGGGGGGTCGGTTGGGCCGGGCGGGGGGTCGGTCGGGCCGGGCCGGAATCGGTTGGGCCGGTTCAGCGCGGTTCGGGTTGCACCGCGCGCCGCCGCCCTGGAGGGGGACGCCGGGCTGCGCGCGGGTGGCGCCGCCCGGGGTACGGGGTCATCAGCCGGGGATGATGACCCCGCTGCCGGTAGTGCTCGTCGCCAGCTGGGCTGGGTTGCCCCCGTAGCGAATCACGCCGCTGCCCGGCACCTTCGCGCTCAGGCCGCGCGTCGCCGTGACCTCGGGGCCCCTCAACGAGCTGCGTTCAGAAGATCGCCAGCGGGTTCAGCGGTGAGCCGGTGCCGCCGGTGATCCGCAAGGGCGCCGTGGCGAACATGAACTCCCAGCGTCCCGTCCGCTCACATGTGAGCCGTAGATCCTCGAATTGCAGGTAGTCGAGCAGGTGGATCCCCATCGCGGTGATCGCCAGCACGTGGATCGGGAAGTCGACGCCCTCGGTGGTGCTCGGCGCGGTGTCGTTGTTCCCGTCCGAGCCG
>DATKOY010000056.1:0-125056 GCA_035524415.1 Solirubrobacteraceae bacterium
CGCGCCAGCAGCCGGCCGGGAAGTACACGCTGCGACCGACGGCTCCCTCGCTGACGACCGGCGCGACGAGCACGTCGTCGCCGAGGGTCCACTCCTGCTGCTGGGCGGCCGCGCGCGGGTCGCCGGGGAACTGCAGCCACAACGGCCGTGTCGGCGGGATCCCGGTCCGGTCGGCGTCGCGCCAGAGGCGCAGGATCAGCGGTGCGGCGCGTTCGTGCAGGAGCGAGAGCGCGCGGTAGGTGTGGACCGTCTCGGCGTCGTAGGTCCAGGGGGTGTGTGTTCCGGCGCGGCCGGAGCCGTGCAGGCGGAAGATCGGGCTGAGCGCGGCCCATTCGGCCCAGCGCAGGAACAGTTCCTTGGTCGTCGGCGGGGTCGTGATGTCGTAGTAGCCGCCGATGTCGGTCGTGAACCCGAACGCACCGCCGATCGCGCGGCTGAGCATGTCGGGCGCGAGCGACTGGAGGCCCGACGCCTGGGTCCAGTTGGTCGCCTCGTCGCCGGGCAGGTTCGCGCCCTCGTAGGCGGCCGACCCGGGGGTGCCCGAGTAGCCGCCGGCGTAATAGAAGAACATCTGACGGCCGGGATGCGCGTGCTCGTATGCGGTGACCGCCTCGCGTGTCGCGCGCATGTACAGGATCGGGTTGCGGTTGTGCATCGTCACCCCGGTCGAGCCGTCGTGGAAGCGCCAGTCGTACAGAACCTCCTCGCCGAAGTCCGCGAGGAAGCCGTCAAACCCGAGGTCGAGCATCTTGAAGATCTCGCGCCGCCAGAAGCGGACCGCGGCCGGATTGGTGAAGTCGAGCTCGGCGATGTGCTGGCCGAGCGTGCCGGTCGTGGTCGCCGTCGTGCCGTCCGCCAGCCGGATCGTCAGCCCCTCGCGATCGGGTGCCGAGCCTGGGGCGATGAACGGTCGCAGGTACGCGAGCGGGTGGATGTGGCGGGCGCGCAGCTCCGCGACGATCTGCGACTGCGTTGCGAAGCTCAGGACCGGCGGGTTGTAGAGCACGAGCCCGTCGTTGTCGGGATTGCGCATGCGCCAGCCCTCGATCCGGTAGCCGGTGAGCGGTAGGTGGGTGCTGTCGATGTGCGAGATGTCGCTCGCGAGGCTCGCCTCGTAGTCGGCCTGCGTCTCGCCCCCGTTGCGGACGAGACGATCGAGCATCGGGCCGAGCGCCCACGCCGCCGGCGCGGACTGGCGGCCGGTGAGCGCGGTCAGCGCCCCGATCGCATGCGCCGGCGCGCCCGGGGCGACGACATACGTGAGCGACGGCGCCGCCGCCGCGACGCTCCATGCGTCGGGCCGGTCGGAGTCGAGGCGGAACCAGGCGAGCTCGGGCTGGTCGAGCAGGAACCCGTAGCCGCGCGAGGAGATGAACTGGGCCTGCGGGTAGAACGTCGCCGCGGGGCCGTTCGGGTACAGGATCCCGGACGGCGTGCCGGGAGTGCCGAGTCCGGGGACGTTCTCCTTCTCGACGAAGCTCGAGATCGCCTGGCCGTGCTGATCGACCGCGTTGTGCCGGCCACCGAACCCGTGGAATGCCTCCGCTCGCGTGGACGTGAACGCATCGCCCATCAGGGCCACGCCGGCTGCGGGGTGGGGCGTGACGGACACCCGCACCAACCCAGCTCCGGCCGGCGCGATCTGCACCCGCAGCGTGCGTCCGGAGGGGTCGTTGGTCGAGACGGTGAGGACCGCGCCGCTCCCGGCGGTGCGCGCCGCGATCACGCGGCGCGCCGCATACTGGATCCCGGCGCGCGATCCGCTCATCAGGTTGCCGCCCCACACCGAGCCGGGGTATTGCGCGATCGACTGCTGCCCGACGAGGAACGCCAGCGGCGCGTACAGCTGGCCGCTTCGCTGCGCATCGGTCCCGGGCGCGATCGGGTCGCTCGTCGGGGTGAGCGTCGCGGCTCCGGGCTGCCGGTTGGCGACCTCGGCGAGCGCCGGCGCTCCGGCATCCGTCAGGATCTCGAGCCAGAAGGGGTTGCGCCTGACGATCACGATCGTGCCCGGGCCGCTGATCACGACCTGGCTCGCGCTGATCGTGACGGCGGGGGCGCGGGTCCCGTCCGCCGCGGCGGGCGCGGCCGGCGCAAGCAGCGCGAGCAGCGCGGTCCCGACGAGCAGCAGCCTCCGGTTCACGTTGGCGATGCTAGCCGTCCGGCCCTCAGGGCAGCAGCAGCAGCTTGCCTGTGGTCGCGCGCGCCTCGAGGTCCTCATGGGCCTGTCGCGCGTGCTCGAGCGGGTACGTCGCTCCGATTCTGACCTCGAGCGTGCCGGCGTCGATCAACGCGAACAGCGCCCCGGCCCGCTCGCGCAGGAGCTCGGGCGTGCGCGTGTACGTGTGCAGCGTCGGGCGCTGCACGTACAGCGAGCCCGCGCGGGCCAGGCGCATCAGCACGAGCGGGTCGGGCTGGCCGCTCGCAGCGCCATACAGGATCATGCGGCCGGTCGGGCGCAGGGCGGTCAACCCCTCGTCGAACGTCGCCTTCCCGACGCCGTCGTAGATCGCCGCCGCCCCCTCGCCGCCGGTGAGCTCGCGGACCCGCTCGGCGAACCCGGCGTAGCCGATCACCTCGTCCGCGCCGGCGCCCCGGGCGAGCGCCGCCTTCTCGTTCGTCGAGGTCGTCGCGATCACCTGCCCGCCTCGCAGCTTCGCCATCTGGGTGAGGAGCAGCCCGACGCCCCCGGCCGCCGCGTGCACGACGACCCAGTCGCCCGGCTCGATCGGATAGGCGTCGTGGGCGAGGAAGTGCGCGGTCATCCCCTGGAGAATCGCGGCCGCGCCGACCTCGGTCGAGACGCCGTCGGGGAGCGGCACGATCGCGTCCGGACTCGCGGCGACGCGCTCCGCGTAGCTCCCGGCCACGTTTGACCACGCGACCCGCTCGCCGGAGCCGTGCACGGTTCCCGCCCCCTCGACCCCGATGATCGCGGGCGGGGGCGAACCGTAGCCGACCCCCTCGCGCTCGTACACGTCGCGGTAGTTGACGCCGATCGCCTCGACGTCGATCAGGACCCGGCCGTCGCCGGGCGACGGGTCGGGCTGCTCGCGGAGCTCGAGCACGTCGGGTCCGCCGTTGCGTTCGAACACGATCGCGCGCACGACCAAAGGGTATGCGGCCGGTCCTGGCCGCTCACGGGATCTTCATAAGTAGTCCTTATCGATTGGCTACATTGATATTGCTCAAAGATCCAGTTGAGCGCCCGATGTCAGGGTTAAGGCCGCGTCTCAACAACCTAGAAAGAGACACACATGAACCGAGATACGGACACCGACGCGACGCAGAGGTCGCACCGCGGTGAGCTGGGGCCCGTGCTCGAGCGCGCCCAGGAGCTCTCCGACTCGCCTGCTGAGCGTTCGCGTGTGGATTGGTCGTTCCCGGCCGCCCATGTGGGCGACCTCTCAGTCCTGGCGCTCGCGTTCCGCGACTGAGTGAGGCCTGGCGCCGGAGGCCACCCCGGCGCCAGGCCTCCCCCTCTACGCGAGTGCCGGGGCCTCAGGCAGTCTCGCCAGGGCCGACTGCATGTCCTCCTCGGAGAACTCCGGGTCCTCGAGCCGACCGCCGAGGTATGCGTCGTAGGCGCTCAGGTCGAAGTGACCGTGCCCGCACAGCCCGAACAGGATCACCCGCGCCTCGCCGGCCTCCCGCGCCGCCTGCGCCTCGTCGATCACCGCGCGGATCGCGTGCGCGGGCTCGGGCGCCGGGATGATCCCCTCGCAGCGGGCAAACCGGACGGCCGCCTCGAACGTGGCGTTCTGGCGGTACGCGCGCGGCTCGACGAGACCAGCCTTGACCAGGCCGCACACGAGCGGCGAGTCGCCGTGATATCGCAGGCCGCCGGCGTGCACGGGCGGCGGCACGAAATCGTGGCCGAGGGTATACATCGGCATCAGCGGCGTCAGTCCGACGGTGTCGCCGAAGTCGTACGCGTACACCCCGCGGGTCAGGGTCGGGCACGCCGCCGGCTCGGCCGCCACGAACCGCGTCTTGGCGCCGTCGCGGATCACGCGGCGCAGGAACGGGATCGTGAGACCGCCGAAGTTCGACCCGCCGCCGACGCAGGCCACGACGACATCGGGCTCCTCGCCCGCCAGCGCCATCTGCGCCATCGCCTCCTGCCCGATCACGGTCTGGTGCAGCAGCACATGGTTGAGCACGGATCCGAGCGAGTAGTTGGTATCGGAATTCTGCGCAGCGACCTCGACCGCTTCGGAGATCGCGATCCCGAGCGACCCGGTCGGGTGCCCGCTCTGCGAGCGGCCCGCCTGCGTCAGGTCGGAGGGCGAGCGATGGACGGTCGCGCCCCAGGTCTCCATCATCGAGCGGCGGTAGGGCTTCTGGTCATAGCTGGATCCGACCATCCACACCTCGCATTCGAGGCCGAACACTCGGCATGCGAACGCGAGCGCCGATCCCCACTGACCGGCGCCGGTCTCGGTCGTGAGCTTCTTGATGCCAGCGTTGGCGTTCTCGTACGCCTGCGCGACCGACGTATTCGCCTTGTGCGAGCCGGGCGGTGAGCCGCCCTCGTACTTGTAATAGATGTGCGCGGGTGTATCGAGTTCCTGCTCGAGGCGGCGGGCGCGGAACAGAGGCGTCGGGCGCCACAGCTTGTAGACCTCGCGGACCTGCTCGGGGATCTCGATCTCAGCCTCGGCCGAGACCTCCTGGCCGATCAGGCCCATCGGGAACAGCGGCGTCAGGTCGTCCGGTCCGGCAGGCTCCTTCGTGCCGGGATGCAGCGGTGGTGGTGCGTCGCCCGGCAAGTCGGCCATCAGGTTGACCCAGTGCGTCGGGATGTCTTGTTCGCCGAGCACGAACTTCACCTGCGTGTCGCTCATCCGCCTCTCCTTCGCTTTGGGGGAGCGGATAGGGTGCCACGAATGCGCGCGCAGTTGCCGGTCAAGCGCCTCGTCCCGGTCGCCGTGATGACGTCGCTGGCGGCGGCGCTCGCATCGACGGGGGCGCTCGCCGCCCGGCGGCCGGCGCGCAAGCGGGCGCCGCCACCGATCACCCGCACGAGCGACGCGCTCGCGAACGGATGCTTCGCGCTGCGCTCGGTCGCGAGCGGACGGTTCCTGACGGTGGTCGGAACGACCGGATACGCGGTCGACGCGGGCAGCGTGGCGAGCGCCGCGCCCCTGTACCTGAAGCCGACCGGGCTCGGCACGTTCCTGCTGTATGACACCATTGGGGGGCTCGTCAGCGTCGGCGAAGGCGTCACCGTGAGCGGCGGCGTGATCGCGCGGGCGCCCGCCGCCGGGCGGGCGAGCGAGTGGGCCGTGGTCGCTCCGCAGCAGCGCGGCGCGGCCTTCGTCCTGCGCTCGACGCTCACCGGCACGGAGCTCGTCGTCACCCCGGCGACCGGAACGCTGAGCGCGGCGCGTGAGACTCTGGCCAACCACGTTGGGTGGTTCGAGTTCGTCGCCGACACCGGCTGCACGCCGTTCCCCGAGGCGCAGGTGAACGCGACCGGCAGGACGTTCGCCGGCACGAACAAGGACGGAACGGTGTTCGGCTTCGTCGACGACCATCTGCCCATCACCGGGGACATGCGCGGCGGCGGGGATGTCATCTACGGCGAGGCGTTCGACCGGTTCGGCGTCCCGGCGGCGCTTGGCCAGGACGCGAAGGTCCACGGCCCGGACGGAAGCCTCGACCTGACAGGCAACCTGTTGCGCAACGGCTCGCCGCTCGGCACGCACGACACGCACGGCTGGCCGACGTTCACCGGCTGGCCGGTCTACAACACCCAGACCCACCAGCAGGTCTACTACGTGTGGCTGCAGCGGGCGTGGGAGGCGGGCGAGCGGCTCGTCGTCGCCCAGACCGTCGACGACGAGGCGCTGTGCCGGATCGAGCCGCGGCACAACCCCGACTGCGACGAGACGCACTCGATCGAGGCGCAGATCCATCGGCTGCGCGCGCTCCAGGACTACGTCGACGCGCAGAGCGGCGGGTCCGGCCGCGGCTGGTTCCGTCTCGTCTACAGCCCGGCGCAGGCGCGCCAGGTGATCAAGGCCGGCAAGCTCGCGGTGATCATCGGGATCGAGTCGTCGGATCTGTTCGGCTGCAGCGTCCACCTTGGCAAGCCGCAGTGCACGCGCGCGGACATCGACCGCGGGATCCGCGTGTACAAGCGCCTCGGCGTGCGCGGGATGTTCGTCGCGCACTGGGTCGACAACGCGCTCAGCGGGGCCGCGCTCGAGGGCGGCGCCAAGGGCGTGTTTATCAACATCCTCAACCGCTTCCAGACCGGCCGCTACTTCACGACCGGCCCCTGCCCTGGAGTGGGCCAGGGGGTCCAGGTGCACACGCTGAGCAAGAGCCTGCTCGGCGCGCTCGCCGGCTTCTTCCCGGCCGTGAGGTCGCTCGCCGCCCGGGGCATGCCGACCTACCCGGCCGGCCTGCACTGCAACGCGCGCGGGCTCACGCCGCTCGGGCGCTACCTGATCACACAGCTGATCGCCCAGCACATGCTGATCGAGGTCGACCACATGAGCGAGCTCGCCCGCGACGAGGTCCTGTCGATCGCCGCCCAGGCGCACTACCCGCTCATCTCGAGCCACAACGGGACCGGGGGCGAGTGGACAGCGTCCGAGCTGGCCCAGCTCTACCGGCTCGGTGGCTTTGCTGCCGTGACCCCCGACATGGCGTCCGCGCTCGCCACGAAGATCCTCCGGATGGCTCACTACCAGGCGCGGCCGTATTATTTCGGCGTCGGGATCGGGACCGACACGAACGGGTTCGCGTCGCTGCCGGGGCCGCGGCCCGACGCGAGCGTCAACCCGCTCCGCTACCCGTTCCGCTCATACGATGGGAAGGTGACGTTCGAGCGCGAGCAGACTGGGACGCGCGTGTTCGACCTCAACGTCGACGGCGTCGCGCACTACGGGTTGCTGCCCGACCTGCTCGCGGACATGGAGCGGGCCCGCGGCGGGCGCCAGGCGCTCGCGCTGCTGTTCCGCTCGGCCGAGGCCTACCTCGAGACATGGCAGCGCGCGGTCTCCCATCGCTGAGGACCGCGCGCTGCGCTCGCCCGTCGCGGCGGCCGTAGGCGTCAGCCGCCGAACCCGCTCGCGGCGATGTAGGCGCCTGCGCCGCCGTTCGGATGGACGAGAACGGTCGGCGCAAGGCACTTCGCGGGAACCGTGACCATCCCGTCGAGGTCCGCGTCGCCATGGCTGGAGAGGGGCGCCGACGGCGTCGTGCCGACGACCGTGCCGCCGCAGTAGAGCGAGGCGGTGACCGTCGTCACCGGCCCGGTTGTGCCCGCGAATTGACCTGACGGGATCAGCAGCCCGCGCACCTTGACGCGAAGATCGCCATCGGCCCGAAGTCGAGCCTCGCCGCGCGCGAGCACCCAGGGCACGCCGCCGGGGTTGACCCCGTCGATCGCCGGATCGGTCGGAACGCTCGGCGCGAGCGTCGTCTTCAACAGGGCCTTGCCGCGATGCTCGCCGCGGTGCTCGCGCCGGCTGCCGGTGCCCGTGTTGTGGCCGGACGCGGTGACCGCGCTCGCCGCGGAGCCCGCCAGCGCTGCAACCGCGAGCGCCGCCACGGCGCTCCGCCTCGATACGTGCATACCCACACCTCCATCGTTTGTCGTCGGTCCCGACCCCGAGGACGCCGCGCGGTGTGCGTTCCTTCCGGGCGCGGTGCGTAGGATCACGGGAATGGCTGGGTCGAGAAGGTGGTCTGAGTCGCTTGTCCTGGAGGGGCGCGGTGGCGAGCCGGTCGACTTCGCGCGGACGGTGCTCTCGCACGGCGTCGCCGACCTGCCGCCGAACACGATCGCGCCCGACGGCGCATGGCTCGAGACCGTGTTGGCGGCGGCGGGCCGCGCGTGGCTCGTGCGGCTCGAGCCCGGGCCGGCGGGGACGGCCGTCCTCTCGGATGGGGCTGTGTCGCCCGCGGCGGCCCCGCCCGCGGTGGCGCGCAGATCACTCGCGGCGCAGGTGCGGCACATGCTGCGCCTCGACGCGGACCTCAGCGACTTCTATGTGGCCGCCGCCGCCGACCCCGCGCTCGCCTGGGTCGCGGCGGGCGCCGGTCGGATGCTCCGCAGCCCGACCGTGTTCGAGGATCTGATCAAGACGATCTGCACGACGAACTGTGCCTGGTCGGCGACCGTCCGGATGGTGAGCGCGCTTGTCGGCGAGCTGGGAGCGCTCGCCGAGGGAACCGCACAGCGGCGGGCGTTCCCGACCGCCGAGGCGATGGCCCGCGCCGACGACGCGTTCTACCGCGACGGTGCCCGCGCGGGCTACCGGGGCCCCTACCTGCGCACGATCGCGACCGAGGTCGCCGACGGACGCCTTGACCTCGAGGCGCTGAACGACCCCGCGCTGCCTGACGAGGACGTGGCCGAGCAGCTGCTGGCGCTGCCGGGCGTGGGCCCGTACGCGCTCGCGCACATGATGATGCTGCTGGGCCGCTACCGGCGGCTGATCCTCGACTCTTGGACGCGGCCGACGTACCGCCGGCTGAGCGGGCGCCCGCGCGTCACCGACAAGGGGATCGAGCGGGCGTTTCGCCGCTATCGCGAGTTCGCCGGCCTGGCGTTCTGGCTGACGCTGACCGAGGGCTGGGTCGCGCCGGCGCAGAGCCGCGGGTGATCCGGGTTCCGGGCCGTCTCCGATCGGCGTAGGCTTGCGCAACGAAGCTGTACCGCTGGACGAGGAAGGAGACCAAGGATGAGCAGCTACGCACCGCCGACGGCGCTCGAGGGGCTGATGATGCGCACGCCGTTGCTGGTCCGGTCGATCGCGGCGCGCGCCGGTCTGCTGTTCCGCGAGCGCGAGATCGTGAGCATGACCGCGACCGGGGCCGAGCGCACCACGTACGGCGAGATCGTGGAGCGCGCCCTTCGACTCGCGAGCGCGCTCACCGAGCTCGGGATCCGTCCTGGCGACCGCGTCGCGACGTTCGGCTGGAACTCGCGCCGGCATCTCGAGCTGTATCTCGCCGTTCCGTCGATGGGCGCCGTGCTGCACACGCTCAACATCCGGCTGTTCGACGACGACCTGCGCTACATCGTCCGCCACGCCGAGGACCGGGTCGTCTTCCTCGACGCCTCGCTCGCGGAGCGGATGCCGCACTTCGACGGCGTCGAACACGAGGTGCTGATGCCCGACGCCGACGCCCACCGCGACGGCGCGCTCGACTACGAAGCGCTGATCGCGTCCGGCGACCCGTCCTTCGAGTTCCCGGACCTCGACGAGAACGCGGCCGCGGCGATGTGTTACACGAGCGGCACGACCGGGATGCCGAAGGGCGTCGTGTACTCGCACCGCTCGACGGTCCTACACTCGCTGCTCGCTAACCAGGCCGACGCGATCGGCCTGCGCGAGCGCGACACGGTCCTGCCGATCGTCCCGATGTTCCACGCGAACGCGTGGGGGCTGCCGTACGCGGCGTGCCTGGCCGGCAGCAAGCTCGTGCTCCCGGGTCCCCGGATGGACCCTGCCTCGCTCGCGCAGCTGATCGCGGACGAACGGGTCACGTTCGCGGGCGCGGTCCCGACGATCTGGCAGGGGATCGCGCAGCTGGACCCGGCCCCCGATCTCTCGTCGCTCGAGCGGATCGTGTGCGGGGGGTCAGCCGTGCCGGAGGCGCTCACGCGCACGTACGACGCGCGCTTCGGGGTGCCGATCATCCAGGCGTGGGGAATGACCGAAACGAGCCCGCTCGCGTCGGTCAGCCTCGTTCCGCCGGGACGATCGGAGAATGACGACGCGGGCTACGCGCTGCGCGCGCTCCAGGGCCGGGTCGTGCCGCTCGTCGAGTACCGAATCGACGAGGACGCCGGCGGCGAGCTACAGGTGCGCGGACCGACGATCGCGCGCTCCTACTACAACGACGAGTCGGGCGACGCGGCGAAGTTCACCGATGACGGCTGGCTGCGGACGGGCGATGTCGCCGAGCTCAAGGACGGCGCGTTCATCAAGCTCGTGGATCGGACGAAGGACCTCGTCAAGTCGGGCGGCGAGTGGATCAGCTCGGTCGAGCTCGAGAACGCGATCATGGCGCACCCCGACGTTGTCGAGGCGGCCGTCGTGGCGATTATCGACGAGCGCTGGGGCGAGCGGCCGTGCGCATGCGTCGTGCGCCGCGAGGGCAGCGCGCTCGACGCAGACGGCCTGCGTGAGTTCCTCGCCGACAGAGTCGCCAAGTGGTGGCTGCCCGAGCGCGTCGAGTTCATCAAGGAAGTGCCGAAGACGTCGGTCGGCAAATTCGACAAGAAGGTTCTGCGGGCCCGGCTTGCGGGCGGATAGGCGCGCCGCTCGTACGATTCGTCCATGCCGCACCGGATCGTCTACGTCTCGAGAGTGACACGCCTGCCGCTCGTCAGCTCCGACGAATCGGACGTCGGGCGAGTCGTCGATGTCGTGATCGGCCTCGGCGGCAAGCCGCCGCGGGTCAACGGCCTGGTCGTCGCCGTCCCTCGCCGGCGGGTGTTCATCGGGATCGGCCGAGTGGCCGAGATCGAGACCGACGGCGTCAGGCTGCGCCGGGCGACGGTCAACATGCGCCACTTTGAGCTGCGGCCGGGGGAGCGTTTGGTGAAAGCAGGGATGGTCGGGAGCCGCGTGCGCGACCGACGCGTCGTCGACGTCGGGATCACGCCGTCACCCGAGCCGTTCGCGTGGGAGGTCGCGACGGTCGCGATCAGCAGCCGGCGTGTCCCCGGCCTGCGCCGCGCGCCGGAGGTGATCGACTGGAGTGAGGCGGGGACCCTGTTCGCCAACGAGCGCACGGTCGATCACGAGGTCGCGACGCTCGGCAGCATGCACCCCGCCGAGATGGCGGCGGCGATCGGCCGGCTGCCGCTCAGCCGCCGGCGGGTGCTCGCCGCGGCGCTCGAGGACGACAGGCTCGCCGACTTGCTCGAGGAGCTCTCGGAGGAGGAGCAGGTGGCGCTCGTCGAGGGTCTCGACCGGGAGCGGCTCGCGGACGTACTCGAGGAGATGGAGGCCGACGACGCGGCTGACCTGCTCGCGGAGTTCCCGGCGACGCGCCAGGCGGAGTTGCTCGGAGCGATGGATCCCGAGGAGGCCGAGCCTGTTCGGCGGCTGTTGAGCTATGAGCCCGACACGGCGGGCGGGCTGATGACTCCCGAGCCGATCATCCTCCCGCCCCAGGCGAGCGTCGGCGAGGCGCTCGCGCGGCTCCGCAACCCCGACCTGCCCGTGCCCGTCGCGGCTCAGGTGTTCGTCGCTCAGCTTCCGCACGAGACGCCCACCGGGCGCTACCTCGGGATGGTCGGCTTTCAGCGGCTGCTGCGCGAGGCTCCCGGCAAGCCGGTTGGGCGCTGCGTCGAGGAGGACATCGAGCCGGTCGAAGCCCATCACAGCGACCACGAGGTCGCGGAGCGACTGGCCGCGTACAACGTCGTCGCGCTGCCGGTGGTCGACGGGGTCGGGCGCCTCGTCGGTGCGGTGACGATCGACGACGTGCTCGACCGGGTCCTTCCGAAGAACTGGCGCGTCACGCTGGCGGGGAGGTAGACAGGATGGCGAGGCGGGGTGATCTCGAGAGTCCGCGCGGCACCGGCGGCGGTCCTGTCTACGACCCGGACGCATTCGCGCGGTTCGCCGAGCGGCTTGCGCGGTTCCTCGGGACCGGCCGCTATCTCGCGGTGCAGACGATCCTCGTCGCAGCCTGGATTGTCCTCAACGGGATCGCGCTCACGAACGCGTGGGATCCGTATCCGTTCATCCTGCTCAACCTCGCTTTCTCGACGCAGGCCGCGTATGCCGCCCCCCTGATCCTGCTCGCCCAGAACCGGCAGGCCGACCGCGATCGCGCGGAGATCGAGCGCGACCGCGAGATCAATGCTCGCTCGCTCGCGGACACCGAGTATCTGGCCCGCGAGATCGCCGCGATCCGGATCGCGCTCGAGCACAAGGCCGATCGCGACGAGCTGATCGAGCCGCTCGAGCGCCTCACGCAAGCGATCGAAACCGGCGTGCAGGACCGCGAGCTCGACTAGACGAGCTCTGGGATCTCCGTAACGCATAGCGATACTGAGATCCCACAACCTTCTGCCGCGTCGGCGCTACCCACCGGCGAGCTGGACGGCCTTGACGACGAGCAGGACGACGGCGACGACGAGATAGACGCTCATCGTCAGCATCGCGATCCGGCGGCCGCTCGACATCTCGGGCCGCCCGAGCAGGGCCAGCGGGGCCATCGTCCACTGCTCGCGAGGGACCGTCGGAGCCTCCTCGACGATCCCGGCCTTGGCGGCCTCGCGTTGTGAGCGCAGCGCGAACAGCCCGAGGACGACGAGCCCCGCGGCGAGGATCGCGCCTCCGATCAGCGCGAACGTCGTCACGTTGATCGTCGGGAACACGGTCGTCGCCATCAGGATCAGCGAGAGCAGGACGATGATCGCCACGATCACCGAGGCGAGCCCGTTGAGCCACGGTGGATTGCGCCAGGGCCCGAGGACCTCACGATCGTTGCAGAGGAGCAGGAGGAACACTGTGGAGCTCGGGAGCAGCACGCCCGCCAGCGCCTGGACCGCCTCGGTGATGACACCAAGCGGTGCCCCCGGGATCAGGACGATGACTGCGGCGCCTGCGATCAGCCCCGCAAACAATCCGTAGAAGAGCTTCGCATCACGCCAGCTGCGGTTCAGCGAGCTGCGTATGCCGAACACGTCGCCGACCGCGTAGCTCGTCGACAGGGTGAGCGCGCCGGCTCCGATCATCGAGGCGTTGAGAAGCACGATCGCGAAGAACGCCGCGGCGGCGTGCCCGAGCGTGTGCTCAAATGCGACGGCCGTGCCGCCTGCGTCGGTGAAGTGACCGAAGTACGGCGTGCCCTGAAACGCGAACGCGGATGCGCACACCAGCGCCGCCGCTCCGACGACGACGACGACAGCGCCCATCCACGTGTCCAACCGCTCGTAGTTGATCCATCGAGGCGTGATTCGCTTGTCGACGATGTTCGACTGCTGAAAGAACAGCTGCCACGGCGCGACCGTCGTGCCGACCATCGCGATGATCAGCAGCACCGAGGTCGAGTTCGCGCCGCCTTGAATGCTCGGGACGAAGAAGTCGTGGACGATCTGACTGCCGTTCGGGTGCGACATGAAGAACAGGGGGATCACGAACAGGTTCGCGAACACGAACACGAACATCCCGCGCTCCCACGTACGGAAGCTGCCGGTGGCGGTGATTGCGATCAGCGCCACGGCGGCGACCGGGACGGCGAGGTTGTCCGAGACGCCGAGGTAGCCGAGCGCCAGACTGATCCCGATGAACTCCGTGACGATCGTGAGGAAGTTCAACACGCCCAAACCACCGACGGAGAACAACCCCCAGAACCGTCCGAAGCGCTCCTGGATCAAGCGCGCGTAGCCGACGCCGGTGACCGCACCGAGGCGGACGACCATCTCCTGGTTGACGATCAGCACCGGGACGAGCAGCAGCAGCACCCACAGCAGGCTCGTGCCGTAGTTCTGGCCGGCCTGGGAGTACGTCGCGACACCGCCGGCGTCGTTGTCGCCGACCATCACGATCAGCCCGGGACCGACGATCGCCAGCAGCGCGAGCAGCCGCGCGCGGAGACCGTGGTGGGCCTCCTCGTGCTGCCTGATCGTCCCGAACGCGCCCTTGATGTCCCCGACGTGGGCCGAGTCGAGCACGAAGCGATCGTGCGGTGCGGAGGTGGGCGTGGGCGTGGCGGCGGGCACGGGCGGCAGCGGCGGCTGGGGTGTCCCGCCGACAGTCCCGGTGGCCGGGTTGTTCGCCATCTGCTCGACCTCCTTCCTGACCCGCTCGCGAGCCCGCGCCGCGGTGTCGTGGGAGGCCGTGTCAGTGGCCGGAGATCACGCTCCGGCGCGCGAGCAACGCCTCACGACGCCCAGCGGCGAGGTGCTACTTCGGGGTAGCTCGGTGTCCTGATATTCGCTCGCGCTGCTCATCGTGTGAAACCGGTGTAAACGACCACGGTTTGTGGCCGAGATGAGGGTAGCAACGCGGTGGCTAGCTTCGCGCTAAGCCGGCCCGGCGGCGCCACTCCTCGGGCAGCACCTGCTCGAGCACGTCGTCGACGGAGACGATGCCGATCGGCTTGCCCTCCGCGTCGATGACGGGCATCGCGATGAGATTGAAGTCCGTCATCAGCAGCGCGATGTCGGGCAGATCGGCCTCGGCCGGAACCGTCGGTGTCGCCGCGTCGATCAGGCTCGACAGGTGTTCCTCGCCGCTGGCCCGGACGAGCTCGGGAAGCTCGATCGCGCCGATCAGCACTCCGGCGTCATCGGTCACACACACGATCGACACCTGCTGCGCGGACAGCCCGCTCGCCCGCACCCGCGCCAGCGCGTCGTTGACGGTCGCGGCGGACGGCGCGGTGATCAGGTCCGGATTCATTAACCCGCCGGCCGTCGACGGGTTGTGGCCGAGCAGCCCTCTGATCTTGATCTGCGTCGCGGCCGGCAACAGGTTGAGGATCGGGATCCGCCGCTCCTGCTCGATCTCGAGCAGGAGGTCCGCCGCGTCGTCGCTCGCCATCCGGGACAGGACCGCCGCGACCTCCTCATCGGAGCGCTCGCGCAGGAACTCGACTTGGTGCTCGTCGTCGAGCTCCTCGAACACGTCGGCCTCGAGCTCCTTGTCGTGGCCGACCGCCTCGAGAATCTCCTCGCCCTCCTCGTGCGAGGCGGCCTCGACGAGATCGGCGATCTGAGCGGGATGCAGCCGGACGATCCGCCGGGCGGCGAGCTTCAGCCGCGAGGTCGGGACGTGGCCGACGAACGGCTCGAGATCGCTCCAGGCGACGAACTGCCGGTGCTCGGTGTCGTGCCCGCGGAAGCGCCGGGGGGCAAGGCGCCACAGCCGCGGGCGCAGCGTCGGGTCGATCCCCGCCACTCGCCAGATGCCGTCCTCGCACACCAGCTCGACCTCGTGCGCGCTCACCAAGCGCGCGGTGTTGACGTTGATCAGGCTGCGGTCGAGCACATCGGCGCGCAGCAGCACCTCGCCCGGGCGCCGCTCGAACTGCGCGAGGTTGAGCGTCGTCGTCCCGAGGCGCGCGGCCGCCGGCTCGAGCCGCTCGACGTTTCCGATCGGCACGAACAACTCTCGTCCGCCGATCCGGGCCTTGAGGCCGACGACCGGGGGCATTTCCTCGCCGGTGCCGAGCCGGGCAACGACGTCCTCGACCTTGCCCAAGCGCTCGCCCTCCGAGTCGAGCAGCGGGCTGCCGGCCAGAGAGGAGAGGTGCACGATGGCTGGAGACATCTCCGACTAGCTACAGCGTAGCTCGATCAGGAGCTGACGTCCCGAGCGCTCCGCCGGTGACGCCAACGTCGCCGGTCTGGCACGCTAGCCCGATCGTGATGCGATGCGTGATGGTTGTGATTGTGGTGCTTGCCGCACCACTGCTCGGCGGCTGCGGCGGCGCGACCGCGAGCCATTCCCCCACGGCGACGTCGTCGTTGACGATCGCCAGCTCGACGAGCAGTGCCACCAGCGCTGCACCCGCGCCGACCGCCGCGGCGACGGCACCGACGAGCACCGCGACGCCAACGACGACCGCGACGCCAACGACGAGCGCGACGACGGCGACGACCACGCGGTCACACCCGCCGACGGCCGTCGCGCAGCCGCCAATCGTCTGGGATCCGATCCCGTTCGGTCCCGAGCGCAAGGCCGAGATGGTGGCGTATGCGGAGCGCCACTACGGCCTGCACACGTATCGCTTGATCGACCCGCACGTGATCGTGATCCACTTCACCGAATCGCCCGACTTCCAGTCGACGTTCAACACGTTCGCGCCGGACACGCCCGACAGCGAGCTGCACGAGCTGCCGAACGCGTGCGCCCACTTCGTGATCGACCGCGACGGGGTGATCCACCAGCTCGTCCCGCTCGGGATCATGTGCCGGCACACCGTCGGCCTCAACTGGACCGCGATCGGGATCGAGCACGTCGGCTACAGCGACCAGGAGATCCTCGACAACCCGCGCGAGCTCGGCGCGAGCCTCGCGCTCGTGCACTGGCTGCGATGCCGCTACGGGATTGCGGTCGCCAACGTCATCGGGCACAACGAGAGCCTGTCCAGTCCGTATCACCATGAAAACGTGGTGGCCCTGCGCACCCAGACGCACAACGACTTCAACCGGGCCGACATGGACGTCTACCGCGCGAAGCTGCGGGCGCTTGGCGGCTGCACAGCGGGCTGACGCAAAGTTTGTCCCGCTATCCGGGAAGAACTTTGCATGCCAGCCAATTTTCCCTAATCCTGATCGGTTTGATAGGTTTTTGCCCCCAGCGAACAAAGGAGCGGCTGTGAGCGTGACGGATGAGCTACTCGCGAACAACGAGGCCTACGCAGCGTCGTTCGACAAGGGCGATCTGCCGCTGCCCCCGGCGAAAAAGCTTGCCGTGATTGCGTGCATGGACGCGCGGCTGAACGTCTACGGGATCCTCGGCCTGACGGAAGGCGACGCGCACGTGATCCGTAACGCGGGCGGCGTCGTCACCGACGACGAGATCCGGTCGCTCGCGATCTCGCAGCGGCTGCTCGGCACCGAGGAGATCATCCTCATCCACCACACCGGCTGCGGGATGCTCACGTTCAGCGATGACGACTTCAAGGCATCGATCGAGCAGGAAACCGGGATCAAGCCGGAATGGGCGGCCGAGGCCTTCGCAGACCTCGACGCCGACGTGCGCCAGTCGATCGCGCGGATCAAGGCCTCGCCGTTCATTCCGCGCACGGACTCGGTCCGCGGGTTCGTCTACGACGTCGAGACGGGGCGCCTGCGCGAGGTGAAGTAGCGCCGCGCGGCGGGGGCTGGATCAGCCCCCGCTCAGCGCCGGCACCGCCGCCCGGCCCGCGGCGATCCGCGCGAGCGCCACGCGATGGCGCCGCGCGCCGCCGAGCAGCGCCGCATCGAGCTGCGCCCGCTTGTACAGCCAGTGGACGTCGGCCTCCCAGGTGAAGCCGATCCCGCCGTGGGCCTGGATCGCGCCGGCGGTGACCTCGCGGCCGGCCTCCGCGGCCGCGGCCGCGGCCAGCGCGGCCGCCTCCGGCAGCCGCTCGGGGTCCGCGTCCGCGGCCCACGCCGCGAAGTAGACCGACGAGCGCACGCTCTCGGTGTAGCGCAGCATCTCCGCGCAGCGGTGTGAGACCGCCTGGAAGCTGCCGACGGGGACACCGAACTGCTTGCGGTCCTTGACGTACTCGACGGTCATCTCGAGCGCTCGCTGACAGATGCCGAGGACCTCGGCCGCGAGCACGATCCGGATGCGCTCGGCGGCGCCCTGAGCGAGCGGGTCCCCGCCGGCCTCGCCGTCGAGCGATGCGTAGCGCCGGGTCGGATCGATCGCGTCGAACGGCTTGGTGTCAGGCCCCGCGATCAGCTGGGCATCGTCGCCGTCGAGCGTGATCGCGAGATCGCTGCCGGTGCCGTCGGCGATCAGCTCCCGCGTGCCGATCCCCGCCGTCAGCTCGCCGGACGCGAGTCCCGGGAGCCACCGCGCCTGCTGCTCGGCGCTACCGCAGGCTTGGATCGCGGCCGCCGCGGCGGCGCTCGCAAGCAGCGGCGTCGACGCGCACGCGTATCCCAGCTCCTCGGCCAGCACGGACAGCTCGACGATGCCGAGACCCTGTCCGCCGCGCTCCTCAGCGACGGCGATCCCGGGCCAGCCAAGCTCGCCCAGCTCGCGCCGAAGCGCCTGGTCATACGCGCCCGCCTCCGCGGCCGCGCGCACCTTCGCCCACGACGAGCGGCTCGCGAGTAGCTCGTGGGCGACGCGCTTGATCTCCCTCTGGTCCTCTGTCAGATCGAAATCCATGGCAGCCTCCTAGCGCGCCTTGGGGAGCCCGAGCACCCGCTCGGCCACAATGTTCTTGAGCACCTCGGTGGTGCCGCCCTCGATCGAGTTGCCGCGCGCGCGCAGCAGCTCATAGGACCACCGGTTCTCCGAGCGCAGTGCGTCGGGGCCGAGCAGGTCGGCGGCAAACTGCGTGAGCTGCTGGTTGGTCTCCGACCACATCCACTTGACCAGGGATCCCTCCGGCCCCGGCTGCCCGTACTTCTCGATCATCGACAGCCCGCGGTAGGCGGTGAGCCGCAGCACCTCGGCCTTGATGTGCAACTCGCCGAGCCTGTCGGCGATCACGGGGTCGTCGAGCAGGTCGCGCTCGCTCGCCTCGACGAGCAGCGCGTCGAGCAGCTGGCGCAGGCGGACCTGGAGGAAGAACCCGAGTCCGGCGCGCTCGTTCATCAGCGTCGTCAGCGCGACCTTCCAGCCGTTGCCCTCGCCCCCGAGCAGGTTCGCGTCGGGGATCCGGGCCTCTTCGATGAACAGCTCGTTGAACTCGGACTCGCCGGTGATCTGCACGAGCGGGCGCACCTGCACCGCGTCCTGCTCCATATCGAGCAGGAAGTACGAGAGACCCTTGTGCTTGGGCGCCGCGGTGTCGGTGCGGGCGACGAGCATGCACCACTTCGAGTACTGCGCGCCGCTCGTCCACACCTTCTGACCGGTCACGACCCACTCATCGCCGTCCTTGACCGCACGCGTCTTCAGGCTTGCGAGGTCCGAGCCCGCCTCGGGCTCCGAGAACCCCTGGCACCAGATCTCGTCGGCGGTGACGATCGGCGCGAGGTAGCGGTCCTTCTGCTCCTGCGTGCCCCACGCCATGATCGTCGGGCCGGCGAGCAGCAGCCCGAGCGCGTTTGCCGGCAGCGGCGATCCCGATCGCCCGAGCTCCTCGAAGAAGATCGCGGACTCGGTCAGGGTCGCTCCGCGACCCCCATATTCACGGGGCCAATGCACAGCCGCCCAGCCACCCGCGGCCAGTCGCCGTTGGAAATCGCGCCGCCAGGCATAGTTGGCATCCTCGCCCGCCGGCGGCTCACCCGCCGGGTTCTCCGCGAGCCACGCGCGCAGCTCGTCGCGGAACTCGAGCTCGCGCTCGCTGAAGGTCAGGTCCATGGGTGCTCCTCCTTGCCGACGAGCCGCTCCGCGCAACCCACCAGCACATCCTCGAGGTCGATCGTTTTCGTTCCCGCACGCACGCGCGCACAGGCCAACTGGTGCACGCCCGCGGCGAGCACGTACAACGCGTCGTCCGGCGGCACCGGCGCGCCGGATTTCGCAAAGCTCTTTCCGTACCTGCCGGCGAAGCGGCGCAGTGCGTGCTCGCGCTCCTCGCCGACCGCCGACCACTCGAGCAGGTACACGCGGGCAAACACCGCGTCCTCGTCGAGCGTTCGCAGGTAGGCGCGGATTCCGAGGCGCAGCTCGTCGCGCCAGTCGGCGGCGCCGCGGGTCGCATCGCTGACGCGCTGCTCGAGTACCTCGTTACCGACGCGGTAGGCCTCCGCGAGGCACGCCTCCTTGGACGCGAACAGCTCGTAGAAGGTGCCGCGGCTGACGCGGGCTCGCCGCACCGCGTCCGCGACAGTCGCCGCCTCATAACCCTTTTCGGCAACCGTTCGGACCATCGCGTCGAGCAACTTCGCGCGCTGCGGGCGCTCGCTCAGCAGCGGCTGGACGTCCGGGTGGCTGGCGACAAGCGACGACACGCCCGCGGGAATGTACCTCATAGGTACGCCAGTCGTACCCGCGAGGTCTCGCCCCCGCTCGCCCGAGGAGGAGAATGCCAATTCACCGCCGGGGGGTGGCGGTGGATTGGCATTCTTCGCGACCCGAGCGCGCGGTCAGACGGTGAAGACGATCTTGCCGACGATGTCGCCGGCGAGCATCGCCTCGAAGCCCTGGCGCGCGTCGGCGAGCGGCAGCGTCTGATCGATCTGCGGGCGGACGCCCCGCTCGGCGCAGAAACGCGCGAGCCGCTCGAGCTCGTCGCGCGTGCCCATCGTCGAGCCGATCACGGAGAGCTGGAGGAAGAACACGCGCCGCAGCTCCGCCGGCGGGGCATCGCCGGTCGTCGCGCCGGACACGACGAGCGTCCCACCGGGCTTGAGCGAGCGGATCGAGTGACCCCAGGTCGCCTCGCCGACCGTCTCCATCACCGCGTCGACGCGCTCGGGCAGCCGGGCGCCGGCTTCGAACGCCTGCTCGGCTCCGAGCTCGAGCGCCTGCCGGCGCTTGTCCTCGGAGCGGCTCGTCACCCACACACGGATCCCGGCGGCGCTTGCGAGCACGGTCAGTGCTGTGGCGACACCGCCGGCCGCGCCCTGGACGAGCACGGTCATCCCGGGCACCATCCGCGCGCGCGTGAACAGCATCCGGTAGGCGGTCAGCCAGGCGGTGGGCAGGCACGCCGCCGCCTCGAACGACAGCTCGCTCGGCTTGGGGACGAGGTTGCGCTTGGGCACCGCGACCTTCTCCGCGAGGCTTCCCTGGTGGTGCTCGGACAGCAGCGAGCGCCGCGGGTCAAACGTCTCATCGCCGCGCCACGAGTCGTCGCTGATGACCGAGTGGACGATGACCTCGTTGCCGTCCTCGTCGAGCCCGGCGGCATCGCATCCGAGGATCATCGGCAGCCGGTCGCTGCTCAGACCGATGCCGCGCAGCGACCACAGGTCGTGGTGGTTGAGCGATGCGGCCTTGACGGTGACGATCGTCCAGCCGGGTGGCGCGTCCGGCTGCGGGCGGTCACCCACCTGCAGGCCGCGCAACGGGTCCTCACGGTTGATCTCGGAGGCGTAGACGGCGAGCATCGCGCGGACCTTACCCAGATTCGGCCCGATGCAAGAATGCGCGCGCGTGCAGATCGGCAAGTCGAGCAGTCCCGTCAGTCACATCAGCCAGGCCTACCCGGACCGGGTCGAGGTCCGCGGCCGCGACCTGTGCGGCGATCTGATGGGCCGCCTCACGTTCACCGAGTACTTTCACCTGCTGCTGACGGGCGAGGAGCCGACGGACGATCAGCGCTTCTTCCTCGACCTGCTGCTGATCGCGATCGCCGAGCACGGGATGATGCCCACGAACGTCGCGGCGCGGATGACGCTGGCGGCCGATCCGGGCTCGCTGCACGGCGCGGTTGCCGCCGGGATCCTCGGGTGCGGTCCGGTCATCCTCGGCACAGCGGAGGAATGCGCCAAGCTGCTCGAACGCGCGCAGGGGGAGGTCGCGGCCGGCGCCGACCCCGCGGCGATCGCGGCTGGCGCCGCGCACGAAGTTCGGGCGGCCGGAGGAAAGCTGCCCGGCTTCGGGCACCCGGTCCACAAGCCGCTCGACCCGCGCGCCGAGCGGATCCTCGAGCTCGCCGACGCCCGCGGGGTCAGCGCGGCGCACGTGCTGCTCGCGCGCTGCCTGAGGGACGCCGCCGCGGCGGCGTGGGGAAGGCCGCTGACGATGAACGTCTCGATGCCGATCGCGGCGGTGATGCTCGACCTCGGCTTCTCGCCGGCGAGCGTCAAGTCGGTGCCGATTCTCGCGCGCACGGCCGGCCTGCTCGCGCACCTCGCCGAAGAGCAGCAGCGCCCGATCGGGTTTCTGATGGCAGCGCAGGCCGAGGAGGCGATCGACTACGAGGCGCCGTCGTGATGCTGGCGCCCGAGGTCGAGACGCGACCGTGGGAGCAGCAGCTGGAGCTGGACGACATCCGCTACCGGACGCAGTTCGCATATCTCTTTGCGCGCTCGCGGTTCTATCGCGAGAAGCTCGCGGCCGCGGGTGTGCAAACGGCGGCCGATGCGGGCGGACTCGCTGAGATCGGACGCCTGCCGCTGACCGAGAAGCAGGAGCTGCGCGACAGCTGCACGGACGAGAACCCGATCGGGTCGCACCTGTGCGCGGAGCGCTCGGAGATCGTGCGGATCTACTCGACGAGCGGCACGACCGGCACGCCGAGCTACATCCCGCTGACCGCCGGCGATCTCGAGAACTGGATCACGGGGTCGGCCCGCAGCTACGCGGCGTCCGGCGTGGTGGCCGGCCAGCGGATCGTCTCGACGTACAACGCGGGTCCGTTCGCGGCGGGTGCGGCACTGGCGTCGTTTGACCGGATCGGCCTGTGCCACATCCCGGTTGGCACCGGGAACACCGAGCGGCTGCTGCTCGCGATCGAGCGATTGGCGCCCGAGGCCGCCGTGCTGACGCCGTCGTATGCGGCGTATCTCGTCGAATCGGCGCAGCGGCGCGGCGTCGACCTCGCCGGCTCGAGCGTCGAGCGCGTGCTCGTCGCGGGCGAGCCCGGCGGCGGTGAGCCGGCGTTCCGGGCAATGCTCGAGCAGGGGTGGGGCGCTCGCGTGACCGAGGCGATGGGCATCGGCGACATCGGCGTGTCGCTGTGGGGCGAGTGCGAGCACCGCGATGGGATGCACCTCGGCGCCCGCGACTTCGTGCACGCCGAGCTGATCGACCCGGCGAGCGGGGCTGCGGTGGCGCTCGCGGACGGCGCCTCGGGTGAGCTCGTGCTCACCCATCTCCAGCATCGCGGCGCGCCGCTGCTGCGGTTCCGCACGCGTGACCACGTGGAGGTGCGGACGAGCCCGTGCCGGTGCGGGCGCACGGGTCCGCGCGTGCGCTGCATCGGGCGGACGGACGACATGCTGATCGTGCGCGGCGTGAACGTGTTCCCGTCGGCTGTCCGCGAGGTTGTGAGCGCGTTCGCGCCCGACGTCAGCGGTCACATCCTCGTGCGCCCGCAGGCGCCGGGTGTCAAGCAGGAGCCGCCGCTGCCGGTGGCGGTCGAGCTGGCACGGGATGTCGGCGCGGACGCGGCGCTCGCCGCGGCGATCCGCGAGCGGCTGCGCAGCGTGCTCGTCGTGCAGACGGACGTCGAGCTCGTTCCGTGGGGAAGCTTGCAACGGAGCGAGTACAAGTCCAAACTTGTTGAGCGCTAAATGAGTGGCAAGGAGAGGGCGACGTGACGGAGTTCAGAAAGATCCAGAGCCAGGGTGTGCACCACATCACGCTTGTCGGTGCGGACCGCGAGACGTCGATCGATTTCTGGGAGGGGGTGCTCGGGATGCCGTTCGTGTTCGAGCAGCCCAACCTCGACCGGGCCTCGGAGAGCCATCTGTATTTCGATCCAGGCGACGGCCGGCTGATCACGGTGTTCACCAACGAGGAGCGTGTGCCGGATGCGACCCGCACGCCGACCGATCAGGGCTGCGTGCACCACATTGCGTTCTCGGTCTCACAGGCGACGTTCAACCAGGCGGTCGCGCGGCTCGACGAGCGCGGGATCCGCCACAGCGGCGTCAAGGACCGCGGGTTCATGGACTCGATCTACTTCGATGACCCGCTCGGGCTGCTGATCGAGCTGTCCTCGTACCGGTTCGTGCCACCCCCGGGCTTCACGCACGCGGACGTGCTGTTCGAGGCACACAAGCTCCGGGTCGAGCGCGATGACTACAACATCGACCAGCTCCACCTGGCCGACGCGATCGAGGATCTCGTCAGGCGCTCGCGCGGCTCGCTGTCGGAGGATCGCTCGCCGCAGCAGCCCTACCAGCAGCACCACTAGTCATCCACACGCAGCGAGGAGAGGACCACATGGCTGCCAACACGATCAGCATCCTGAAGCCGAGCGTCAACAACCTGACCGTTCGGATCTTCGTCCGAGCCGCGGGCCTCGACTTCGAGGAGGTCGACGTCTGGGGCAAGAAGGGCACGCCCGAGTTCCTGGCAAAGGACCCCGCCGATCTGACGCCGCTGCTCGAGGAGAGTGGGTTGCCGAAGGGCTCGATGTGGGAGAGCTGCGCGATCATGCAGTACCTCTGCAACACGCACGGCCTGACGCAGTTCTACCCGACCGATCCGGCGCAGCGCGCGATGGTCGACAGCGCGATGTTCTACCTGATCGGCACGCTCTACCCGGTTGTGGCGCGGGCGACGTATCCGGTGCTCGGCTTCCCCCAGTACGCCGGCGAGGTCGGCTCCTCGGGCGCCGACGACGAGCTCAAGGCGCAGGCGGCCCGTGACGCGTCGGCCGCGATCGCGATGCCGCTCGAGACCTACCGCTCGTTCTTCCTTGACGGCAGGCGCTTCATCGGCGGCGACCATCCGTCGATCGCCGACATCCGGCTGTCCGCGACGCTCGAGTTCCTCGCCGCGATCGACTACGAGCTGCCGGCGTGGGCCCAGGAGTACATGAGCGCGATGGAGTCCGCGCTGGGCGAGGCGTACTCCGAGCCGGCCGCGGATGTCCGCGGCTACGTCGCGTCGGTGAAGGCGCCGGTGGGGTGAGTCTGCGGGCGCGGGCGGGGGCGCGTCGGCGTCCCGGCCCGCGCCGGCTGCCCGGGCGGTGCGGGCTGTGCAGGTTGTGCAGGCCGCCGTGCAGGCTGTGCGGGCGGGGAGCGCCGCAGCAGCCGCAGTGCGAGCAGGACGCAGGCGGGGACGACGACCGTGGCCGTCATCGCGATGAACCACGTCTGGCCGGCGTCGGTGCCCTCGCCGAACGCGTGGACGAGTCCCGCAAGCCAGGCGAGCGCGACGAAGCGGTGCAGCGCGCGCCAGCGGCGCGGGCCGATCCTGTCGCGGACGTAGAACGTCGCGCCGAGCAGCAGCAGCATCCACCCGGCGATGATCCCGACGCTCGTCCAGGTCGAGCGGTAGGACCACACGAACGGCACGAACACGTCCGCCGGCGAGGGATGCATGAAGCCGTCGCCGAGCAGCGCGACCCCATGCACCGCGAGTGCGATCAGCGTGACCAGCGACAGCGACTCGTGGACGATCCTGAGGTCGCGGCCGCGCTTGGAGAACTCGCGCGTCACCATCACCAGCCCGAGCCCGACCGACAGGCTCGACGCGATCAGCGCGAAGTTGCCGGCGGCGCGGCTGGTGATCCAGAAGAGGTGGGGCCCAGGGTCGGAGATCGAGTGCACGTGGGGCGCCAGTTTCCCCAAACGCGCCTAAGTTCCGCCTTTGCCGCTGATGAGGAAACTCCTATCTTGCAGGGGTTTGCTAGAACCAACGAGCTCGATGGCTGGTTCGCCACGCACACGCTTCGACGGCTTCGAGGTCGACTACGCGGCACGGACCCGGCGGCGCAAGCGCGCCTGGCGCGACCGCCGGCTGCGACGCCGGATCGTGCTGATGTCGGTCGCGCTGTTTGCGGCGATGTGGCTCGTCGTGTTCGTCCAGCTGGCGTCCGGCAACGACCCGGCGCTGCGCCATGCGCTCGAGCGCCGCAAGGCGCGGGATGCCGTGCAGCTGCGCGCCGAGCTCTCGCAGATGACCGAGTGGGGGACGCGGCAGGCGGGAATTGCGGCCCAGCGCCTCACCGCGGCGCAGGCCCTGCAACGTCGCTTGCAACAGGCCGAGTCGCTCGACGCACAGTTGCGCCGGCGTGACGCCGGGCTGCGCCGGCAGCTCGCGCAGGCGGCCGGTCAGCTCCGCCAGGCCGCGGCTGCGGTCGCCAGCTCGAAGGCGGCGGCTGCGGCATCGGCCGGTTCTGGCGCGTCGAGCGCCGCGACCGCGGCGGCAGCAGCGGCTGCGTCCTCGGCGGCGCCCACGCCGCTTGCCCAGAGCGCTCCGGCTCCCGCACCGGCGGCTGCGGCGCCCGCCCCGCCACCGGCTCCCGCCCCCGCGCCCGCCCCCGTGACGACGCGGTCGTCATGACCGTTGGCTTGCGCGGCACTCGGTCGCGAACGCGATCAACCGCACCTGCGCTGTGCCGCACGGGTGCGGGCGATCGCTCGCCTCCGGCGAACGGACCTGACCGGGCTCAGCCGGATCGCGCGAGGTGGGGAAGATCGCTTCTGTCTGAGGGTTGGGCAGCCCGGACCGGACACGCAGGCTGACGGCCGTGGGCGCCGGCGCTGATCCCGGTCTGGATGCCCCGCGCCCCCCGGACGCTCATCCCCGCTGCGCCACGCGATCCGGGCCGGCTGCACCCCCCCACGCACGATCAGCTCCGCCCGCGGGCCGACGTGAGCGCGGCGCACGCCGCCTTGAACGCATCCTCGCTGCCGTTGCGCAACGTCAGCCCGGCTGTGCCGGCGTCAGCGGTCGAGGTGATGTGGCGGATCACGCCGGCCCGCGTGAACACCTCGGTGAACGAGTTGTCCGTGTCGGCCAGGCGCAACAGCGGACCCTGCCACGCGCCGGCGAAGGCGACGACCCAGCCCTCGGGCAGCTCGCGACCGGTGAGGTCGACGTTCGTGTGGGCGCCGTCGGTGCTCCACCAGCTGTGCACGGCGCCGGTCAGGCCGAACGCGTACGTCACCCCGTCCTCGGTGCACAGCTTCGCGTTGCCGTGCAGGGTGTCGCACCCGAAGAAGCTGCACGAGGAGTGGGGGTAACCACCGCCCATCAGCCCAGCCGAGAAGTGGGTGAACAGCACGTAGCGGCCGCCGTTGGTCGCGCGCACCGTGCCGTAGCCGTCCCATTGCCGCAGCAGCGTGAACCGGCCGCCGATATGGAGCGCCCAGGGGGTGGGCACGACGTACACCACGAGCAACGCGGCGACGGCGATCAGCAGGAGCATCCGGGTCCGCGGCCGGCGTCGAGCGCCGCCGCCGCGCGCATTGCGCCGCGGCCAGGACGGCAGCCTGGAAGATGATTGCTCCGGTCCCGTGCTCGACTCCACGGCGTTCGCATCCTATGCGCGTTCGTGGAAGACCGCAGCGAGGATTCGGGTCTGTACCGATGCCCTTGCGGGCGGCCCGTGTCAGGCTGGCTGTGCCAATGTCTATGGTCATCCCGCGTTCCGGCAAGGGACTTCGGCGGGCTGGGTCGGTCCGCACGGATGGCTACGACATGGCGGCGGCTCGACGGCTGACGAGGGTGCTCGGTGCGCGTCGAGTGACGACTCTCGACAACCCTCGAGACAAGTAGAAGGGGCCAGCCATGACACCGTTGAAATACGTCCGCTTCTTTGAAGAAGTCGGCATTGATGACGTCCCGCTCGTAGGCGGCAAGAACGCCTCCCTGGGCGAGATGTACCGCGAGCTCTCCGGCGAGGGAGTGCTCATCCCACACGGCTTCGCGATCACCGCGGAGGCGTACCGCTACATGCTCGATGCGGCCGGCGCCTTGGGGCCGCTGCGCGAGGCGCTCGAGGGGCTCAAGGAGGACGACGTCACGGATCTCGCCCGGCGCGCGCGCCGGGCGCGCGAGATCGTCTATGACGCGGGACTGCCCGACGACCTCGTCACTGAGATCGTCGCCGGCTACAAGCAGCTGCAGGAGGAGTACGGCGAGGACGTGAGCCTTGCGGTCCGTAGCTCCGCGACCGCAGAGGATCTGCCGAACGCGAGCTTCGCCGGCCAGCAGGAGACCTACCTCAACATCCGCGGGACCGGCAGCCTCCTGGATGCGTGCCGGCGGTGCTTCGCGAGCCTGTTCACGGACCGCGCGATCCACTACCGGATCGATCAAGGCTTCGACCACTTCCAGGTCGCGCTGTCGATCGGCGTGATGAAGATGGTCCGCTCTGACATCTCGGCGTCGGGCGTGTTCTTCTCGCTCGACACCGAATCGGGATTCCGCGATGTCGTGTTCATCACGGGCGCGTACGGCCTCGGCGAGAACGTCGTCCAGGGCGCCGTCGACCCCGACGAGTTCTACGTCCACAAGCCGACGTTCGAGACCGGCCATCGCGCCGTGCTGCGTCGCATGCTGGGCGAGAAGGCGATCAAGATGGTGCTCGTCGAGGGCGAGACCAAGCAGACGGTGCGCAACATCCCGACCGCGCGGGCTGACCGCGAGCGCTACTGCATCACCGACGACGACGTGCTCGAGCTCGCCGACTATGCGATCAAGATCGAGCGCCATTACAACCGCCCGATGGACATGGAGTGGGCCAAGGACGGGACCGACGGCAAGATCTACGTCGTCCAGGCTCGGCCGGAGACCGTCGCCTCGCAGCGCGTGGCGACGACGATCGAGAGCTACATCCTCACCGACAGCAGCGCTCCGGTGCTGACCGAGGGGCGCTCCGTCGGCGAGAAGATCGCCTCAGGCCGCGCTCACCTGATCAAGGACGTCGCGCACCTGCACGAGTTCAAGCCCGGCGAGGTGCTCCTCGCCGACACGACGACGCCCGACTGGGAGCCGGTGATGAAGACCGCGGCCGCGATCGTCACCAACCGCGGCGGGCGCACATGCCACGCGGCGATCATCGCACGCGAGCTCGGCGTGCCCGCGGTCGTCGGCACCGGCGACGGAACGACGTCGGTGCCGAGCGGTGAAATGGTCACGGTCTCGTGCGCCGAGGGCGACACGGGCCGGATCTACAGCGGCGAAGTCCCGTTCAGCGTCGAGCGGACCGAGGTGGCGGAGATCGCGCGTCCGACGACCAAGATCATGATCAACCTCGGAAACCCCGACCTCGCGTTCAAGACGTCGTTCCTGCCGAACGACGGCGTCGGGCTGGCGCGGATGGAGTTCATCATCAGCGAGTCGATCAAGTGCCACCCGCTTGCGCTCGTGCATCCCGATCGCGTCACCGACCCTGATGCGCGTGCCGAGATCGATCGGCTGACGTACCTCTATCCGGACGGCGAGACGTTCTTCGTCGAGCGGCTGTCCGAGGGGATCGGCACGATCGCGGCGGCCTTCTGGCCGAAGCCCGTCGTCGTACGGATGTCGGACTTCAAGACGAACGAGTACGCGAGCCTGACCGGCGGCGCCGACTTCGAGCCGCACGAGGAAAACCCGATGATCGGCTTCCGCGGTGCCTCTCGCTACGCCCATGAGGCGTACGTCGAGGGGTTCGCGCTCGAGTGCCGCGCGATGAAGCGCGTGCGCGAGGAGATGGGCTTCACGAACGTGATCCTGATGATCCCGTTCGTGCGCCGGGTCGAGGAGGCCGAGAAGGTCATCGCTCAGATGGCCGAGCTCGGGCTCAAGCGCGGTGAGAACGGGCTCGAGGTCTACGCGATGTGCGAGATCCCGAACAACGTCCTGCTGATTGACCGGTTCGCCCACACAGTCGACGGATTCTCGATCGGCTCCAACGACCTGACCCAGTTGACGCTCGGCGTTGACCGGGATTCGGAGATCGTCGCGTTCGACTACGACGAGCGTGACGAGGGCGTGAAGCTGATGCTGAAGATGGCGATCCAAGGGTGCACGCGCAACGGCATTCACTCAGGACTCTGCGGCCAGGCGCCCTCCGACTATCCGGACATGGCGGAATACCTGGTCGAGCTCGGCATCGACTCGATCAGCCTCAACCCGGACACGGTGATCAAGACCACGCAGCGGATCCTCGAGTTGGAGAAGCGGCTCGGCGTCGACGGTCACCCCGGGCACGATCACAAGCCTGAAGTCAGCACGAAAGTGCGGATGGAGGTCGGTAGCTAGACCCGATGACCAAATACCGGCGCAGGTTTAGCGTCGAACAAAAATGGCCGGTTTTGCTGCCGACCCTCAGTCGTGATCGGGAAGTGAGTGTCATGACAAGCGCGACTATTTCTGGCAAGGACGGGCAGCTGGTGGACCTGGTCAGTGCAGCACTGGAAGACCCGGAATTGAGCACCGACCGGCGGATGCGGCTCCATAGGGAGATCGCAAGTGTGCTGCGGAAGGCACATCAGGACGTCCACGGCGATGCGGGGCGCGAGGCACACGATCAGCTCGCACGTGAGCACGAGCGAGTTGATCGCCTGCTCCACGCGGTCATGGTTGACCCGGACCTCCACACGGATTTGCGGATGCGTCTCATCCACGACATCCCGAAGGTCACGGAAGCCGCGTATCACCGCCGTGTCTCCTCGGTGAAGTAGCAGGGTCTGGCGGGTGGCCGCGGGCTGTCTCTCAGCCCGCGGCCAGCACCGCAGCCGGCAGCACTTAGCCGCCGGCCAACACCGCCATTGCCGCGTTGTGGCCGGGGATCCCGCTGACGCCGCCGCCCCGCCGCGCGCCGGCGCCGCACAACCACACGTTCGCGTGCGCCGTCTCGACCCCCCAGCGCCCGACGTCATCGGCGGACTCGGCGAACGGCCACGCAAGATCGCGATGGAAGATGTGCCCGTTCGGCATGCCGAGCTCGCGATCGAGCTCAGGGGGTGTGAGCGCCTCGAGGCAGGGCGTCCCATCGGGGGCGGTCCACAGGCAGTCCTCGATCGGCTCGGCGAGGGCCGAGCCCAGCGAGCGCAGCGTGGCGGCGACCGCACGCGCCTTGAGATCCGCTGTGGTGAACAGTCGCGCCGGCATGTGCAGCCCGAACAGCGTCAGCGTCTGCGCCCCGGCAGCCCGCAGGCCGTCGGCGAGGATGCTCGGGTCGGCGAGCGAGTGGCAGTACAGCTCGCACGGCGGCAGGCTTGGGATCTCGCCGGCGGCCGCCTGCGCGTACGCCCGCTGAAGCTGCGTGTAGGACTCGTTGACGTGGAACGTGCCGGCGAACGCCAGCTCCGGCGCGACCGAGCGGTCGCGCAGGCGAGGGAGCCGCTTCAGCAGCATGTTGACCTTGAGCTGCGAGCCCTCCGGCGGCTCGCCGGGCTGCGGTTCCCGTAACAGGCGCGCGAGCACGTGCGGCGCGACGTTCGCAAGCACGTGCCGGGCCGTGGTGCCGGTGCCGTCGGCGCAGGTGATCTCGGCGCAGCTGCCGTCCGTCGCGATCCCGGTCACCTCGGCGTTCGTGCGGATCTCGGCGCCGGCCCGGCGGGCGCCGTCGCCGAGTGCGGCGGTGAGCGCGCCGATGCCGCCGACCGGGACGTCCCAGCGCCCCGTGCCGTTGCCGATCACGTGATACAGGAAGCAGCGGTTCTGGCGCAGGAGCGGATCGGCCGCCGGAGCAAACGTGCCGATCGTCGCGTCGGTGAGGACGATCCCGCGGATCAGGTCCGAGTCGAACGTCCGCTCGAGCACCTCGCTGAGCGGCCGCTCGAACAGCGCCTCCCAGGACACGTCGTCAGCGACGATCGCGCGCAGCTCGTCACGCGAGCGCAGCGGCTCGGTCAGGGTCGGGAACACGCGCTGCGCGAGGCGGCTCAGCATCGCGTGGAAATCCCGCCACGCGTGCGACGGCGTGTGGCCCTCGCCGATCAACAGGCCGCTGTCACCGTGGGGGGTGTACGAGGACACGCGCCGGGCCCGCAGCTCGAGGTCGATCCCGAGCGCGTCGAGCAGCGGGCGCGGGAACAGGCTGACGAGATACGCGTAGCGCGAGACGCGCACGCCGACGCCGGGGAACGGCGAGCCTGAGACGGCCGCGCCGCCGATCTCGTCGCGCCGCTCGAGCACGAGCACCGAGCGGCCCGCCCGCGCGAGCAGCGTCGCCGCCACGAGGCCGTTGTGGCCGCCGCCGACGACAACCGCGTCATAGCCGCTCATCGCGCTAGTCTGTCGCGTCTGCTCATGGAGAGAGCGCGAACGTGGGGCGTCCAAGTCCTGGTCATCAGCGCGATTGCTGCCGCGCTTCTCGCGCCTGCCGCCGGCGCACGCGGGCAGCTGCCGGCCGCCGCAGTGCCCTGGGTGGCGCAGTACACGGTTGAGGCGAGCGGCTCTCAGACCGGGTCCTGGACGGAGCATCGCCACGGAACGGGCGGGTGCGACGGCGGCGAGACCGGCTCGGGAAACGAGGACGTCACGCTCAGACCGCAGGGGACCACGCCGGTGTTCGCGACCGGTGTCGGGCCGACGCTCACGAGCATCATGGTCGCCGCAGGAGTCGATGTGCCGGTGCCCGGCGACCCGCTGTCGGTGCCGCAGACGCTGCTCACGGCGAGCGCCGCGGTCATGCGCGAGGGATCGGTGCAGCAGGGCGCACCCCCGGACCCGACGCAGTGCCCATCGGGAGATGGTGGCGGCACGCCGCCGACACCCGACTGCGGCACGAAGTCGATGACGTTGAAGCTGTGGTTCAGCGAGCACACGAACCTGCTCCAGTTCGAGCAGCCCGACGGCTCGGTGCCCGACGATCCATTCACGGACTGCCCGTATCTCGGACCCGGGCTGGCGCCCACGTGGTTGCCCGTTGACGTCCTGCTGCCGCCGAGCGGCTGGGGTCCCGGCCCACCGATCGGCAGCGCCGCCGGCCACGGCATGCCCGTCGAGCTGCACGGCGAGACGAGCACGGACCAGCACGACGCCGACATCGATGCGAGCGCGAACGAGCACCTCACGTTGCGATTCGTGCCGGTGTACGTCACGCCCACGATCGTGCTCGGCAACGTCACGAGCGAGCGCGTCGGCTCCGACGGCTCGATCGGCGTGCCGATCACGTGTCCAAGCGGCGAGAAGCCGGGGTGCAGCGGCACCGTCGCGCTCGCGATCGACGTCGCCGGCGCGAGTGCCGTGCGGGCCGCCGCCGTGCCCGCGGTCGTCACGGTCACGAAGGCGGCGTTCAAGCTCAAGCCCGGCGCCCGCCAGCGGCTGACGCTCCGGATCGCCCACGCCTCGAAGCAGTACCTGCGCTCCCTGTCCCAGGCGCCGCTCACGATCATGGTGACCGTCGGCGGCAAGCATCCCGTGCGGTACGTCGCGTCGCGAACGAAACTGCGCGCGTAGGCGTCGCTGCTAGCGTGTCGCTCGTGCGCCGCGAAGCGGCGGCGCGGACGAGGCAGTGGCGAGGCGGACGAGGCAGCGGCGAGGAGGAGACAGGATGAGCGAGCAGACTTTCGTGATCGCCGGCGCAAGCCTCGCCGGCGCGAAGGCGGCCGAGGAGCTGCGCGAGCGGGGCTTCGACGGGCGGGTGATTCTGATCGGCGACGATCCGCAACGGCCGTACGAGCGCCCGCCGCTCACGAAGGACTACCTGCGCGGCGAGACCGAGCGCGAGAAGGCCTACGTCCATCCCGCGGACTTCTACGACAGCCGCCAGATCGAGCTGTGCAGCGGCACGACCGTCACCGCGCTCGACCCCGGCGCCTCGCGGATCACCCTCGGCGACGGCAGCGAGCTGGGCTTTGACCGGCTGCTGCTGAGCACCGGGGCCCAGCCGCGACGAATGTCCGTGCCGGGGGCCGATCTCGGCGGCATCCACTACCTGCGCACGCTCGCCGACTGCGACGCGCTGCGCGAGCGCCTCGCCGCCGGCGGCCGGGTGGCGGTCGTCGGCGCGGGCTGGATCGGCAGCGAGTTCGCGGCGTCGGCGCGCCAGCGCGGACTCGAGGTCGCGCTGATCGACCCGCTCGCGCTGCCGAACGAGCGGATCTTCGGCGCGGAGATCGGCGCGTTCTACCGTGACGTCCATGCCCAGCACGGGATCGAGCTGATGCTCGGCCAGGGAGTCGAGGCGTTCGAGGGCGACGGCGCGGTGTCCCGGGTGCGCACGAGCGGCGGCCAGACCGTCGACTGCGACTTCGCTGTGATCGGGATCGGCGTCGTCCCCCGGACCGAGCTGGCCGCCGGCGCCGGACTCGCGATCGACAACGGCGTCGTCGTCGACGAGCAGTTGCAGACCTCGGCGCCGAACATCTTCGCCGCCGGCGACGTGGCCAACGCCTGGCATCCGTTCTACGAGCAGCGGATCCGCGTCGAGCACTGGGCCAACGCGCTCAACCAGGGGCCGGCCGCAGGGCGCGCGATGCTCGGCGAGCCGGTCAGCTACGACCGGATTCCATACTTCTTCTCCGACCAGTACGACGTCGGGATGGAGTACTCGGGCTACGCCACGAGCTGGGACGAAGTCGCGTTCAGGGGCGACCGCGGCGCGGGCGAGTTCGTCTGCTTCTGGTTGCGTGACGGGCGCGTCGTCGCCGGGATGAACGTCAACGTGTGGGATGTCAACCAGCACGTGCAGGCGCTGATCCGCTCGCGCCGCCCGATCGACGTCGGCCCGCTCACCGACGTCGACACGCCGCTCGACGAGCTGCTGTCGCCGGAGCCGTCAGTCGAACAGTGAATCCACCGACACGCTGATCCGGCGCGGGGATGCCTGGATGCGGACCGCGCCGGCGTCGTCGCCGGCCGCACGCACGACCTCGCAGGTCTGTCGTACCTCCTCGCTGAGAAACCGCGACGGCTTTCCGTAGCCGTGCGCGTCATCGATCCCGTTCGGCCGGTGGTAATACCGAACCGGGACGTAGAGGTGCAGCTGCCGGCGCGCGCGCGTGAGCGCGACGTACAGCAGCCTGCGCTCCTCGTCGATGCTCTCGCTCGTGCCCGCCGACATGCACGCGGGGAAGTTGCCGTCGTACAGCGCCAACACGTGGACGCCGTCCCACTCGAGCCCCTTGGCGGAATGGATCGTCGAGAGCACGAGGTAGTCCTCGTCGAGATGGGGCGGTCCGGCGAGGTCGGCGCTTGACTGCGGCGGGTCGAGTGCGAGCTCGGCCGCGAAATGGCCGAGGTCATTCGCCTCCCGCGCCGCGGCGACAAGCTGGTCGAGATCCTGCAGGCGGATCGCCCCGTCGGGATAGCGGGCGATGATCAGCGGCGCGATCGCGTCGCGCAGCCGCTCCGCCTGCACGCCAGGCCGCCCTGCAGCACCGTCCCGCGCCTCCCGCAGCGCCTCGATCACGCGATCGGCCGCCTCGCGCGCGCCCGCCGGCAGATGCTCGCGTGCCCGCGCCCACGCAACCGCCCCGGGCGTATCGGCGGACACGCCGCCGCTCACGAGCGCGTCGAGCACCCGCCGTGCCGTGACCGGACCGACGCCCTCGAGCAGCTGGAACACCCGGAACCACGCGAGTTCGTTCCCGGGATTGCCCACGAGGCGCAGCAGCGCGATCAGATCCTTGACGTGCGCCGCCTCGAGGTAGCGCAGCCCGCCGTACTTGACGAACGGAATCTGGCGGCGCGCGAGCTCGAGCTCGAGCAGGTCGCTGTCGTGGGACGTCCGCATCAGCACGGCCTGGCGGCGCAGGTCGATCCCCTGCTCGCGGGCGGCGAGCACCCGCTCGCAGACCTCGACCGCCTGCGCGCCGTCGTCGCGGACGAACAGCAGCTCGGGCCGGCGGCCGGTGTGCACGTCGGAGCGCAACCGCTTGCGGTAGGCGCGCGACGCTTGCTCGCCAACCGCGTTCGCCGTGTCGAGGATCGGCTGCGAGGAGCGGTAGTTGTGCTCGAGCGTGACCACGGTCGTCCCCGGGAAGTGCTCGGCAAAGCCGAGAATGTGCTCGGCGGACGCCGAGCGCCACCCGTAGATCGCCTGCAGATCGTCTCCCACTGCCGTCACCTCGCACGGCGTGGGCCGCAGCGAACGCACGATGTCGACCTGAAGGCCGTTGACATCCTGGTACTCGTCGATCAGCAGGTGATCGATCCCCGCCTGCATCGCCGCGCCGGTCACGTCGTCGGCGGCGAGCGCCCGCCAGTACAGGAGCAGATCATCGAGGTCGAGGACGCCGAGCGAGCGCTTGCGGGCCGTGTAGGCCTTGAACAGCATCGCCATCGCCTCGACGTGCTCCTCGCACCACGGGAACGCATCGGCGACGACGTCCGAGAGCTGACGCTGGAAGTTGACCGTCCGCGAGTAGACGTCGAGCAGGGTGCGCTTGCGCGGGAAGCGCCGCTTGCTCTGTGCGTGCCCGTGTTCCTCGCGGATCAGGTCGATCAGGTCCGCGGCATCGCCCGAGTCGAGCACGGCGAACCCGGGCGTCAGCCCCAGCGAGGAGGCATGCATCCGCACGAACCGGTGCGCGACGGAGTGAAAGGTCCCGCCGAGGACGCCGCGCGACCCGGCCGGCATCGCCACGAGGGCGCGGGCGCGCTGAAGCATCTCGCGCGCGGCGCGGCGAGTGAACGTGAGCAACATGATCCGCTCCGGCGCGACGCCCTCGCTCACGAGCCACGCGACCCGGGAGCACAGCGTCGTCGTCTTGCCGGTGCCGGCGCCCGCCAGGATCAGGAGCGGTCCGCCGGGATGCGTCGCGGCCGCGAGTTGCTCGGGATTCAGTTGATCGAGCCACGCCCGTGCGGGAGCCGACGGGTCGGGTCGAGTGCAGGCCGCAAGCGTGTCGAACATCCGTTCTCACACGCTAGGAGCGCCGTCGGACAGAATGCGACATTGCATTCAGGCCCGTCATTGCGGCAAACCCGCATCCACACCGCGGATCGGCGCGGATGCGTCAGTGCCACCGTCCCCCGACACTTACCACGTACGCGATGAGTTGCTCACGTCCACGCAGCAGGGTGACGGCAGGGCTGATCGGCGCGAGTTCACTCGCGCTGCTGACGGTCGCCTACAACACGGTTCTGCGCGCGCGCGTGGTGAACTGGGGCGCGACGCCTGACGAGGTCGCGGCCGCGATCCCCGGCGACGAGCTGCTCGCCGACGCGGAGATGGTCGCGACCCGCGCGATCACCGTCGAGGCGCCGCCGGCCGCGATCTGGCCGTGGCTCGTGCAGATGGGCGTGGGCCGCGCAGGCGCGTACACGTACGACTGGATCGAGCGGCTGTTCGGCCTCGACATGCACAGCGCCGACCGCATCATCCCCGAGCTCCAGCACCTGCGGGTCGGCGACGTCCTGCCGATGCGCCCCGATGATCCCGGGATGCGCATCGAGGTCCTCGATCCTGAGCGGGCGATGTCCTCGCGCTCAGAGGACGGGGCGTGGGTGTGGTCGTTTGCGCTTCGCCCGCACAACGGCTCGACCCGGCTGATCAGCCGGACCCGTGCCCGCGTGCGGACCCCCGGGCAGCGTCTCGGGATGGCAGCAATGGAGCTCGGATCGCTCGTGATGGAGCGCAAGATGCTCCAAGGCATCAAGCAACGGGCCGAAAGGGGCGCGGCCGAAGACGTCCCGTTCAACCACGATTAGGATCACGCACAACGGGAGACGAACATGGTGTCGACACGGTGGGTATATGACTTTGCGGACGGGTCGCGCGAGATGCGCGAGCTGCTCGGCGGCAAGGGCGCGGGCATCGCCGAGATGACGCGCGTGCTCGGGTCAGAGCGGGTTCCGGGCGGGTTCACGATCACGACCGAGGCATGCGTCGAGTTCATGCGCCGCGGCCGGCAGGAGCCTGACGGCATGGGCGAGGACGTGGCCGAGGCGCTCCTGCGCCTCGAGCAGCAGAGCGGCAAGCAGCTCGGCGACACCGAGGATCCGCTGCTCGTGTCCGTGCGCTCGGGCGCGCGCGACTCGATGCCCGGGATGATGGACACCGTCCTCAACCTCGGGCTCAACGACAAGTCGGTGATGGGACTCGCGAAGACGACGCGCAACGATCGGTTCGCGTGGGATTCCTACCGCCGCTTCACGCAGATGTTCGGCAACGTCGTGCGCGGGATTCCGAGCGAGCGCTATGAGGACGCGATCAAGGAGTCCAAGGACGCACGCGGCGTCAAGCTCGACACCGAGCTCGACGTCGAGGCGCTCAGAGAGCTGACCGGGACGTTCAAGCACATCTACAAGGAGCACACCGGCGAGGACTTCCCGCAGGATCCGAATGTGCAGCTGCGCCTCGCGATCCGGGCGGTGTTCGACTCCTGGATGGGTGATCGCGCGGTCGCCTACCGGCGCTACAACCACATCCCCGACGATTGGGGCACCGCCGTCAACGTCCAGCAGATGGTGTTCGGGAACAAGGGCGACACGTCCGGATCGGGCGTCGCGTTCTCGCGTGACGAGGTCACCGGCGCGCCCGAGCCGAGCGGCGACTTTCTGCCCAACGCGCAGGGCGAGGATGTCGTCTCGGGGGCCCGCACGCCGCGCGACATCGCCGAGATGAGGGAGTGGATGCCGGAGCTCCACGCAGAGCTGATGGAGATCCTGCGCAGGCTCGAGAAGCACTACAAGAACATGCAGGACACGGAATTCACGGTCGAGGAGGGGCGCCTCTTCATGCTCCAGACGCGCAACGCCAAGCGCCCGGCGCAGGCCGCCGTGCGGTTCGCCGTCGATGCCGTCAACGAGGGGCTGCTCACGCGCGAAGAGGCGCTGATGACGATCGATGCCTCGGGCCTCGCGGCGCTGCTGCATCCCGCGTTCGATCCGAAAGCGAAGTTCGAGGTGCTCGCGACCGGCGTCAACGCGTCGCCCGGCGCGGCGAAGGGCGAGGTCGTGTTCACCGCCGCCGACGCCGTGCTCGCTGCCGAGGAGGGGCGCGACGTGATCCTCGTGCGGCCGTTCACCGATGCGGACGACGTGTCGGGGTTCCACGCCGCGAAGGGCATCCTGACCTCCGAGGGCGGGAAGGCCTCGCATGCGGCGCTCGTCGCCCGGGGGATGGGCCGTCCAGCGGTCGTCGGCGTCGACGCGCTTGCGATCGACCTCAAGGCGAGGGAGATCCGCGTCAACGGCACCATCCTCCACGAGGGCGACCGGATCGCGATCGACGGCACCCGCGGGTGCGTGACGATCGAGGACGTGCCGCTCGTCGAGGCGCAGGTCGACGCGAACTTCACGACCGTGCTGGACTGGGCCGATGACGTCCGTCGCCTGGGCATCCGCGCCAACGCCGACACGCCGCACGACGCGCACCGCGCGCGTGAGCTCGGCGCCGAGGGCATCGGGCTGTGCCGGACCGAGCACATGTTCATGGAGGAGGACCGCCAGCCGAAGATGCGGGCGATGATCATGGCCAAGACGGTGCACGCGCGCCGCGAGGCGCTCGCGCAGTTGCTCCCGCTGCAGCAGAAGGACTTCGAGGGCCTGTTTGAGGTGATGGCGGGGTTGCCGGTGACGATCCGGCTGCTCGACCCGCCGCTGCACGAGTTCCTGCCCAACCTCGCTGACCTCTCCGCGCAGGTCGAGCACGCGCGGATGGCGGAGGACGACGACCTCGATGAGCTCGAGGTCCTGCTCAAGCGCGTCGAGGAGATCCACGAGGAGAACCCGATGCTCGGGACCCGCGGGTGCCGGCTCGGGATCCTCTATCCCGAGATCTACGAGATGCAGGTTCAGGCGATCATGCGGGCCGCGCGGGCCGCCGAGCAGCAGCCGCACCCCGAGATCATGATCCCGCTGGTCAACTACGAGCACGAGCTCGAGCTGATGCGCGAGCTCGTGATCCGGATCGGCGCGCAGGAGGGTCTGGCGGAAGGCGACGACTACACGGTGGGGACGATGATCGAGCTGCCGCGGGCGTGCACCACGGCCGACCGCATCGCTCGTCACGCCGACTTCTTCTCGTTCGGCACGAACGACCTCACGCAGACCGCGCTCGGGTTCTCACGTGACGACGCCGAGTCGAAGTTCGTCCCGATGTACCTCGACCGCAAGATCATCGACCGCAGCCCGTTCGAGACGATCGACGAGAAGGGCGTCGGGTGGCTGGTCCGGCTCGCCAGCTGGCTCGGGCGCGAGGCCCATCAGGGCCTCAAGCTCGGTGTCTGCGGCGAGCACGGCGGCGACCCGGACTCGATCCACTTCTTCCATCAGTCCGGGCTCGATTACGTGTCCTGCTCGCCGTTCCGCGTGCCGATCGCGCGGATCGCCGCAGCTCAGGCGAAGATCGCGCACGGGGGATAACAGCGTCGCACGCCGCGTCCGGGTCACCCGGGCGCGGCCGTCCCGTGCCGTTCGCCGGCGCTGGGCTCGCGCATCGCGGCGTGCTCGAACGCGACGACGACGACCCGGTCGAACTGCGTGCCGGCGCAGCGGCGAAGCTCCTCGAGCGCCTCGAGTGGTGAGCGCGGCGGCCGGTAGGGTCGCGGTGAGAGCATCGCCTCGTACGCATCGGCAACGGCGATGATCCGCGCGCCGATCGGGATCTGCTCGCCGGCGAGGCCGTCGGGATACCCACGGCCGTCGACGCGCTCGTGGCTGTGGCGCACGAGCAGTGCGCTCGACTTCAGTGCCGTCGCAGTCGCCAGGATTCGCTCGCCCACGAGCGGGTGGCGGCGGACCAGCTCCCACTCGTCGTCGGACAGCGGGCCCGGCTTGTGCAGGATCGACTCGGGGATCGCCATCATGCCGAGGTCGTACAGTGCGGCTGCGTGCGACAGGGCCTCACGCTCCTCGTCGGAGAGCCCGAGTTCGGCGGCGGTCGCGAGCGCGAGGCTCTGCACGGTTCGCTGGTGCGCCGCGAGCGTCGGCGCGTGCTCCTCGACGACAGCCGTGAGCACGCGCGCGGGTTGATCGGCCGCCGGGCCCCGACCGCCGCTCGCCTTGTTGCTGTACATCCTCGCGTCGGCCAGGGCAAGCGCCGCCGACACGTCGCGGGCCTCGGCCGGCAGCAGCGCGGCGCCGTACGCCGCGCTGATCGAGAAGCCCTTGCCGCGCGTCGCGAGCGCGCGCGCGAAGATCGGCGGCAGCTCGTCGAGCGCATCATCCGAGCTCGCGGCGATCACACAGAATTCGTCGCCGCCGAGCCGGTATGCCTCACCGTACGGACGCACGGCGCCGGCGAGTGCGCCGCCGAGTTGCGCGAGCAGCGCGTCACCGGCGGCGTGGCCGAAGCTGTCGTTGTAGGCCTTGAAGCCGTTGAGGTCGAGCAGCACGAGCATGTAGGTGGAGCGCACGCCGGTGTCGAGCACGCGCGCGAGGTCCTGCTTGAGCTTGCGGCGGTTGCCGAGCCGGGTGAGCTGATCGGTGCTCGCCTGCACCTGACTCTCGCCGAGCAGCGCGCGGTTCTCCCCGAGCGCGAGCGCCATCCGCAGCAGCACCACGCCGAGCGCGGCGGCGGCGAGCAGCAGGCCGACGACGTTCAGTCCAAGGATCACGCCGACGCTGAGCACGACGAGCGCTGCCGCGCCGAACCCGACCGGGACGAACAGGCCCCGGTCGCCGGACGCGACCGGGACCGGCCGCCTGCGGTCCGTCGTCGCGGCGAGCGCCATCGCGACGACGCCCGTCAGCACGAGCGCGTCGGTCATATCCGACCACCGGCCCCTGACGCCGAACATGTAGATGACGTCGGCCACCTCCCAAGCGATGACCGCGACGCCGAGGATCGCGAGCGGCCGGTCCAGCCGCCACCCTGCCAGCGCGATCGAGCTGATCACCGCCCCGAACAGCACGAGGTCGCCGGCGGGATAGGCGAGATCCGTCGCCTGCTCCCAGAATGGCGCTCCGGCGCTGCTCGAGAACGCCGCCGGAAGCGTGATGCACGCGAGCACCGACGCGGCCGTGACGCCGCTGATGACCCCGTCGAGACGTGTGGCGGCGAGCGTGTCGGCGGCTCGCCGGCGGGCGAGCAGGAGCAGCGCGAGATACGCGCACGGATAGAACGCCAGCCAGAACGGATCTGAGATCGACGGCACCGGGACCGCGTCGGGCCGTGGCGCCGTCGCGTAGATCACGTCGCCGACGCCGAACGACAGCAGGCCGATGCCGAGGATGGTCCACGCTGCGCGGGAGGACTGCGACCCGGTTGTGCCCGCGACGCAGGCGGCACCCGCGAGCAGCACGATCGCCGCATACACCCAGTTGCCGAAGAAGTCCGCAACGCTCGTGCCCCCGACCTGCGCGACCGCGTGGATCCACTGCACGGCCAGCAGGCACGCCGCGGCCCCCAGCAGTCGTCCGGGGGTCGTGCGCCAGATGGTCATGGCAGGGCGGGTCATGACGTCGGACGCCTCATACCCCGGGTAATCGGAGCAAAGCCGCGTTTCTGCAAGGCCGGAGCGATTCTTGGGGTGGGCATGCCCACCCCAAACACCGTCTCAGTGTGCGAGCACCGGCTCCGAAGCCGCATCCGTGGCGCGCGCGTGGTTGCTCCAGCTCGTCGTCTGCGCGTGCGAGAACCCGTTTCCCGTCTGCTCGTGTGCGAGCGGGCACTGCGCCGTGTGTCATTGACGACGCGGTTCCGCGGGGGTGCTGGATGATTGGTGCGCGTGAAGCAGCTACGTGGAGCGGCGTCGGTGGTGGCGGAGGCCTCGATCGAGGACTGCTTTGCGCTGCTCGAGTCGGTCGAGCACTACCCACAGTGGCATCCGCAGGCGGTACGGTCTGTCGAGGTGCTCGAGCGCGACAGCGAGGGTCGGGCGAGCGCCGCGTGGACGACGCTGCACGTCTCTCGCGGGCCGGTGTCGAGGGACTTCGAGATGGTCGTCGCGGTGGCGGCCGTCGCGCCGCGGAGCGTGACGCTCACGCGGGTGGCGAACGAGCCGTCCGACGACGAGCAGTTCGAGGTGCGATGGTCGCTGGAAGCGCAGGGGGGCGCGACGCGCATCGGCGTTGAGATCGAGGCGCTCCTGGCCGTACCGCGGTTGCTGCCGCTGGCGGGGATCGGCGACGCGACCGCGGGCGCGTTCGTGGAGGCCGCGGCGGCCGCTGTGAGATGACCGCCGGCCGCGGTGAGATGACCGATTCCACGGCACAACGGCCGGCGGGTGCGACGGCTCGGATCCCGCGTCCTCGCCTGACGGAGTGTCGTGGCGGGTTGTGGTTCGGGGCGTTACGGGCTGGCGCCGAGCAGGGGCCTTCGGCCCGGCCTTGGTGGGAGTTCTGCCCGGTATTGGGCATTGAAGGGTGGGTGCGGTTGGCTCGGGCGGCATAACGTGAAAACGTCGGCGCCGGGTGCAACGGTTTTCACGAAAGGCACCGCCACGGTGCTTATTGGGCAAAGCGTCTATCGAACCGCGGACTTTTTCACGTTTTGCAGGCCCGTCGCGCCCGGCAGCCACCCCTTCCCCAGCCACATACCGAGCGGTACTTCCACCCAGGCCGGGCCGAAGGCCCCTGCTCGGCGCCAGCCGACGGCAGACCGAAACGCACCCCCGGCAAGACAATGCGCACCACGCGTCCGACCCTCGAGGCAGCGCCCAACCGCCCCACCTGCAGGCGGGCTTGTACGAGCCGGCCAAGCTAGCCGCAGCCGGTGATGCCGCCGTCGAGCGGGATCACGGTGCCGGTGAGGTACGAGCCCGCGCGCGAGGCGAGGAAGATGACGAAGCCGGCGATGTCATCGGGGCGGCCGATCCGGCCGAGCGGCACGAGTTGCTCGACCACCTCGCGGGCCTCGAGGCTGTCGAGCATGAAGGCGGTCATCTTGCTCTCGAATGGGCCGGGCGCGATCGCGTTGACGGTGATGTGCTCGGAGGCGAGGCGCTTGGCGAGGTGCTTCGTGAGCATGTGGACGGCGGCCTTGCTGGCGCTGTAGCTGTAGTTGTCCATCGTCGGCGGGCGGAGGCCGTCGATCGACCCGATGTTGATGATGCGCGCGGGCTGAGTCTCGCTCGCCGCGGCGCGAAGGGCCGGGAGGAGGCCGATGGTGAGGTGGAAGATGCCCTCGACGTTGGTGTGCATCACGCGGTCCCAGCCGGTCGCGGGGAACTCGTCCAGCGGGGCGCCCCAGGTGGCGCCGGCATTGTTGACGAGGATGTCCAGGCGCTCGACCCGCGCGCGCACGGCATCGGCGAGCGCCTCGGCTCCGTCCGGTGAGGACAGGTCTGCCGGGACGGCATGACACTCGCCGAGCTCGGCCAACTCGGCGGCCGCCGCCTGCAGATCTTCGGCCTTGCGCGAGGAGACCATGACCTGCGCCCCTGCCCGTACGAGCCCGCCGGCGATCATCTTGCCGATCCCGCGCGAGCCGCCAGTGACGAGCGCGGTCTTGCCGGAGATGTCAAACAGGTCGCTCAACGCGCACCGCTCGCGGCTCAGTCAGCGAAGTCGGCGGGACGTTTCTGCAGAAACGCGGCGATCGCCTCCGGCGGCGCTGCGCCGAACGTCGCCATGATCTGCTGGCGGTCCTCGTACTCGGTCGCGGCGTGTTGCGAGGGGATCTCGAGCGCCGCCCACATGCCCTGCTTGGTGAGGCGCACGCCCCAGGGCGCGAGCGCGGCGATCTGCTCGGCCGCCTCGAGCGCTCGCGCGGCCAGCCGATCCGGCTCGACGACATCCGCGACCAGCCCGATCGTCAGCGCCTCCTCCGCGCTCAGGCGGCGCCCGGTGAGCATCAGCTCGTGCGAGCGCGAGGCACCGATCAGGCGCGGGAGCAGCCAGCTCGTCCCCATGTCGCAATTGGACACGCCGATATTGATGAATGCCGCGCGGAAGACGGCGTTGCGGCTGGCGAACCGGATGTCCGATCCGAGCGCGAGCGCGAGACCGAGGCCGGCCGCCGGGCCGTTGACGGCGGCGATCACCGGTTGTGGCAGCGTGCGCAGGCCGAGGATCAGGGTCGACATCCGCTGCTGGTTCGCGAGCCGGTCGCGCGCCTCGTCTGACCCATCGTTGCCCGGTGCGTCGCCGTAGCCGCGCAGGTCGAGGCCCGCGCAGAAGCCGCGCCCGGCGCCCGTCAGGATCACCGCTCGGCACGACCGCTCGGTGGCGGTCGCGCGCAGGTCGAGGTGGAGCGCCTCGCACAGCTCCGAGGTCATCGCGTTGAGCTGGTCGGGGCGATTCAGCGTCAGCCGGCGGACATGCGGGGCCGGCTCGTCGACGAGCAGCAAGTCGGGCACGGGGGCATCCTATGCGGGAAAGCGCGCGGGCGTCCTCAACGACCGCCTGCGGGAGCTGCGGGCCGCCGGGATCGTCGCGCGGGACGTGAACGGCTGCCGGCTCACGGGGCGCGGCCACGAGCTGATCGAGCTGCTGCTCCCGCTCGACCGCTGCGCGCAGCGATGGCCTCAGGCCGCGCCGAGCGAGAGCACGCCGGACTCGAGGTCGAGCAGGTAGCGCTTGCGCTCGAGCCCGCCGCCGTAGCCGGTGAGGCTGCCGTCGGCGCCGATCACGCGATGGCACGGAACGATCACCGCGACCGGGTTACGGCCATTGGCAAGACCCACGGCGCGCGCGGCACTGGGCGCCCCGACCGCCCCCGCGATCTCGCCGTAGCTGGCGGTCTCGCCGTACGGGATCTCGCACAGTGCCTGCCAGACGCGACGCTCGAACGGGTTGCCGCCCAGTGAGAGCGGGACGTCGAACGTGTGCCGGCTCCCGTCGAAGTATTCGCGCAGTTGGGCGATCACGTCGCCGAACGGCTGCTTGCGACGCTCCCAGGCAGGATCGATGCGCACGGGACGGGGTGCGTCCTGCATCGACAGGCGTTGGAGCGCGTGCCCGTCGCCGGCGAGCAGCAACTCGCCGATCGGGCTGTCAATCGTCGTGTAGATCGTGGTCATGTGGGGTAGAACGTGCCAGGTGGGGCGGACGTGAGAGTGGCCGGCTCGAGACTCATCGCCTCGGCGAGCAGCTCGTACGAGCGCCGGCGGGCGGCGTGGTCGTGGGTGATCGTGACGACGATCACCTCATCGGCCCCGTACTCGCTCGCGAGCTGCTCGAGCCCTGCGCGCACGGTGCTCGGCGAGCCGACGATGCCGCGCCGGCCCGGGAGTGCCCCGGTGACCGGCTTGCCCTCCCGCGCAAGGAACTCGATCGCCTGCTCGGGCGGCGGCACCGGGATCAGCCGCCCGCGCCGCAGCAGCGTCAAGGTCATCCGGCTGCTGGTGGCGAGGTGCTGTGCCTCCTCGTCGGTGTCTGCGCACAGCACCCAGGCGGCGACGGCCGTGAACGGAGCCGTGAGGCGGCGTGCGGACCGCGAAAACCGCTGGCGGTAGGCCGCCGCGATCGCGTCCCCGCCGGGGTTGATGAAGTCGGCGAATGCGTACGGCAACCCGAGCTGGGCGGCCCAGACGGCGCTCTGGGCGGAGGATCCGAGCAGCCAGGCGGCGGGCACCTCCGGCAAGCCCGGCAAGGTCTCAGCGAGCCGGGCGAACGGATGCTCGGCCGGGAGGTCGTTGTCGAGGTAGGCGAGCAGCTCGGAGAGCTGCTCGGGGAAGTCGTCGGGCGAGGCCTGGCGGCGGTCGCGCTGGAGCGCGAACGTCGTCAGCGGATCGGTGCCGGCGGCGCGGCCGATCCCGAGGTCGATCCGCCCCGGGTACAGGGCGGCGAGGATCGTGAACGTCTCGGCCACCTTCAGCGGGCTGTAGTGGGGGAGCATGACGCCGCCGCTGCCGACGCGGATCCGCTCGGTCGACGCGGCGATCGGGCCGATCAGCGCCTCCGGGCTTGCGCTCGCGAGCATCGGACCGCCGTGGTGCTCGGCCACCCAGTAGCGGTGGTAGCCGAGCTCGTCGGCGAGGCGCGCGAGATCGAGCGTGTTGTGCAGCGCGTCGACGCCAGACGACCCCTCGGAGATCGGCGACTGGTCGAGGACGGACAGGCGCATGCGGTCGATGGTAGAGATGCGCGACGGCCCCACCGGCGGATACCGTGCCGGGCATGTCGATCGCGACCGCACTGCGCGATGTGAGCGCAACGCGCTACGTGACGCCGCTGCGCGAGGGCGGGTCGCTGCCCGGGCTCGTCGAAGCCGACGACGACGGGCTGTACGTCGCGAAGTTCCGCGGCGCTGGGCAGGGACTGCGCGCGCTTGTGGCCGAGGTGATCGTCGGGGAGCTCGCGCGGCGGCTCGAGCTGCTCGTGCCCGAGCTCGTGACGGTCGAGATCGACCCGGTCCTCGGTGCGGCCGAACCCGACCCGGAAATCCAGGAGTTGATCGGGGCGAGCGCCGGCTCCAACCTGGGGGTGGACTTCCTGCCCGGGGCGCTGCCGTACGTTCCCGGCGGCGCGTGGGTGCCGGACGCCCGGCTGGCGGCCGACGTCGTGTGGCTTGACGGCCTCGCGACGAACGTCGACCGCACGCCGCGGAATCCGAACCTGCTGCTGTGGCACGGCCGGATGTGGCTGATCGACCACGGCGCGGCGCTGTACCTGCACCACGCAGGCCTGATCCCGGCCGAGCATGCCGAGCGGGCGTTCCCGCTGATCTCCGAACACGTGCTACTGCCGCGGGCGGGATCGATCACCGACGCGCACGCGCGGCTGGCGCCGCGCGTGACGAGGCAGATGCTCGAAGAGATCGTGACGCTCGTGCCGGGCGGCTGGTTCGCGGACGCGCAGAGCGACCCCGAGACGTACGTCGACTACCTGGTGCGGCGAGTGGGCGGCGGTCGGTTCGCAGAGGAGGCGGAGCGTGCCCGAACCGAGTCGTAAGCCGTTTCAGTACGCGATCCTGCGGGTCGTCCCGAGGGTGGAGCGCGGTGAGCGGTTCAACGTCGGCGTCGTGCTGTTCTGTCGCCAGCGGGATTTCCTCGGCATCCGGATCGGCGTCGACGAGCGGCGGCTCAGAGCGCTCGCGCCCGATCTGAGCGCCGAGGACATCGAGCCGCACCTCGAGGCGCTCGTCCGAGTCGCGTGCGCGGATCCCGATGCCGGGCCGATTGCGGCGATGCCGCCGTCGGAGCGCTTCGGCTGGCTCGTCGCGCCGTCGAGCACGATGATCCAGCCCTCCGTGGTACACACAGGGCTCTCGGAGGATCCGGCTGCGACCCTCGACGCCCTGTTTGCGGAGTTGGTCGCACCGACGCAGCGACGCGACGGCTGACCCGGCGGCGGCGCGTGCTGCGCCGATCACGGAACGGCCACAACCTCGGTGAGACTGGGTCGAGACCAAGCTGACATTGTCGGCGCGCCGCGGCGTACCGAAGATTGGCGCCGTGTGAACACGGACAGCGTTCAGCGTCCCCGCGGCGACGTTCTTCCTCGCGCTCCCGGCGGACGTTGCCGGCGCGGCTCCGGTGAGCGGGACTGTGCTTGCCTATGGCTCCAACTAATTCGGCCAGCTTGCGAGCACGACCAGGCTAGTACCCCCGTCCAGACGCCGCCGAAACGAGCTGAATCGCTGGACGGGAGTCCGAGTAGCCCTCCGTTAGGCTGGCGGAGGCGCCGCTCCGATCGGCCCGGAACCGACCGAGGTCCCGCCCGGCCCGGCACAACGTGAAAACCTCCCCACCGCCGCAACGGTTTTCACGAAAGGCGCCGCCACGGTGCTGATCTGGCAAAGCGTTTAACGCGGCGCGGGCTTTTCACGTTGTGCAGGCCGTCGCGCCCCGCACCCCCACCCCCTTCCCCAGCACATCACCGAGCGGTTCTTCCACCCGGGCCGTAGGCCCCTACTCTGCGCCAGCCGACAGCGCCCGAACCGCACCCGGCTTGCCGGCACGACTCCGCATGGACGATCGTTGTCAGGCGGCGATTTGGAGCCCGCCTGGGGTACGGCTGGCGCCGACTGCGACGGCGATGGTGTGGGTGAGGCTGGCGGCGAGGAGGTGCTGGTGCTCAATGTCATCGGACGTACCCGGTTGCCATCCTCCCTGCCGTGGCACATTTCATCGTGCGACAGGTTCCGATCGAGCAGACGCGGCCGTTGCGCCACGCCGTGCTGCGTCCGCATCAGTCACTGGACGCGCTCGCGGCGCACGAGCCGCCCGGTGCGTATGCGGTGGGAGCGTTCGCGGACGACGATCGGCTGATCGCGGTCGGGTTTGTCGGGCCGGACGGCACCGCGCCGGGCGGGTGGCGCGTACGGGGGATGGCGACCCGGTCCGACGCGCGCGGCCAGGGTGCCGGCCGGGCGATCTTGGCGGCGCTCGTGCACTACGCCGGCGCCCACGGTGCCACCCGCGTGTGGTGTAACGCGCGGACCCCGGCGCGTTCGCTGTACGAACGGGCCGGGTTCGCGGTCGTCTCGGAGGAGTTCGAGCTGCCGGAGATCGGACCGCACCTCGTGATGGAGCTCCGAGATCCGGCCGAGAGTCAGCGCCCGTCGAGGCGCGCGGCGCGCGCCTCGACGTAACGCTCACGTTCAATCGACTGGCACCCGCTTGCGCCCGCCCTCGCCCCACCGCGGGGCATGATCGGTATACGCGTGCAGCGAGGCGGGCCGCCCGCCGGTCTCGCGGAGCTCGCGGTGGCCGATCGCGTCCTGCATCTCGTAGCCTGAGCCGGTGCGAGGCCTGGCGGTCGTGGCATGTCTTGCGCTGGCGGCCGCCGGCTGTGGTCGCAGCGGCCACGGGTCCACGGGTGGCCGCACGAGTAACCCCACGGCTCCACAGCGGCTGACGGGCCAACACGGATGCCCGCGGCTCCCCGACTTCGACTGCGCGACCCTGACGGTGCCGCTCGACCACGCCGGCCAGGCCGGCGGCACGCTCCGCCTCGCCGTCGCGGCGCAGCGAACGGCGTCGGCGCCCCGGGGAGTGCTGCTGTTCCTGACCGGAGGTCCGGGCCAACCAGGGGTCGCGTTGATCCGGAAGGTCCACGCGCGACTCGCGGCCGCCCTGGCCGGCTACCGCCTCGTGATGTTCGACCAGCGCGGAACGGGGGCGGACGCGCTCGATTGCCCTGCCCTGCAGCGGGCCGCCGGAAGCTCCGATCTCGTCGTCGTTCCGCGTGGCGTCGTGGCCGCGTGCGGGCGCAGCGTCGGCGCGCGGCGGCGGTACTTCACCACGCCGGAGACGGTCGCCGATATCGACGCCCTGCGCGTCGCCCTCGGCGCCAAGCGGCTGACGCTCGACGGCGTTTCGTACGGGACGTTCGTGGCCGAGCGCTACGCGCTCGCGTATCCGCAGCGGGTCGCACGCCTCGTGCTCGACTCGGTCGTCCCGCAGACCGGCGTCGATCCGCTGTACCTCGCGTCGATCCAGGCGACGGCTGGGGTGCTGCGCGGCGCGTGCGCGGCCCAGCGCTGCAGAACCGATCCCGCGAGCGACCTGGCGGCCGTGATCCACGCGGGTGAGAACGGCCCGCGTCTGCAGAACGCGATCGTCGCCGACAGCATCGCGGATCCCTCCTTCCCACACCTCGCCGACGCGCTGAGCGCGGCGCGTCGCGGCGACCCCGTCAAGCTGAACGTGTTGCTCACCGCCGCTGAGCGGGCTGAGGCCGCTCCCGCGCCCGAGCTCAGCCAGGCGCTGCACGAGTCGACGCTGTGCCCCGACCTCGCGCCGCCGTGGAACCCCGCGAGTCCCGCGGCCGCCCGCGCGGCCGCGCTCACGACCGCAGCCGCGCGCCTGCCGGCGTCCGCGTTCTTCCCGTTCGACCGCGCGACCGCGATCGGCAACGGGATCGCCGCCGGGTGCCTCGAGTGGCCGCCGACGACGCCTCCCGACACGGCGATGGGCGATCCACGAGGCATGCTCCCGGCCGTGCCGATCCTCCTGTTCGCCGGAGGGCGCGACCTCTCGACGCCGCTTGCATGGGCGCGCGCGGAGGCCGCGTACGCCCGCGGTGCGCGGCTCGTGGTGGTGCCGAGCGCCGGCCACTCTGTCCAGCTCCGGCCCGCGAACGTCGCAGCTCGGGCGCAGCTGGCTCGGTTTCTCTCCGGCTCAGCGTGACCAGTCGACGGCCGAGACCGACACGCGGTCCGGGCCGCGGGTCGGGTCGCTGCGGCGGCGCACCGGCAGCGACGCGCGAATCGTGGTTCCGCTGCCGGGCGCGGACTCGATCGTCAGCGTGCCGTCGAGCAGCTCGACCCGTTCGCTCATCCCGAGCAGGCCGAAGCCTTCAGTGTCGTCCGTGGGATCGAAGCCCCTACCGTTGTCACGAACGGTCGCGCGGACCCGGCCGCGCTGCAAGCTGACCTCGACGACCGTGCGCGTGGCGTCGCCGTGCTTCGTCGCGTTCGTGAGCGCCTCCTGGATGAGCCGGTACAACGTCGTCTCGAGCTCCGGGACCATCCGGTCCTGCGCACGCCCATCTGTCTCGTCGAGCTCGATGCTGACGTCGACCTCGACCCCGGCCCGTCGCATGCGATCGGCGAGCGCGTCGACCGCCGCCTCGAGGCCGAGCTGGTCGAGCGCGGCCGGGCGCAGATCGCTGATCAGCGCGCGGAGACTCGCGATATCTGACTCGAGCTGCTCGATCGCCTGGTTCATCGCAAGCTGGATCTGCTCGGGACGGCCCGACCGGCGCGCGGCGGAGAGCACCAGGCGGAGGTTGGCGAGCGCTTGCAGCGTCTCGTCGTGCAGCTCGCGCGCCCAGCGCCCGCGCTCGGCCTCGGTGGCGGCGATGCTCTGACGGCGGCGCTCGGCGGCAGCCGAGCGTGCCGTCGCGACCGCGGCAGCCGCGCTCGTCGCGAACGCCTCGAGCAGCCGCCGTGGCTCGGGCGCGAATTGGGCGCCGCCGCCGAGCGGGTCGAGGGCGACGAGCGCGCCGAAAGTCTCGTTGCGGAACACGAGCGGGACGACGAGCGCGTCGCGGGCCGGTACGCCGAGACGGCCGAGCCCGTGCAGTTCGTAGCGGCTGCGGTTGAGCTCATCGGCGAGCCGCTGCGTGCGGCCTGTGCGGATCGCCGCACCGGCGACCGACTCCTCGAGCGGCAGCGGAGTCCCGAGCAGCCCCTCGGGAATTTCGCCGGCGCCGGCGGCGACGACGAGCTGGCCGTCGCGCAGCAACTCGATCACGAGCAGCCGGGCGCCGACGAGTGCGCGGCCTCGCTTGGCGATCAGCTCGAGGATCGCCTGCAGGTCGGTCTGTCCGCCGAGCGCGCGCGAGATCTCGACAGTCGCCTCGAACGCGGCCACCGCCCGTTGGAGTTCGAGCCGGGCCTGCTCGGAGTTCGTGTACCGGCGGGCGTGGTCGATCGCCACACCGGCGAATGCCGCCAGCAGCTCGACCGAGTCCTGATCGCCGTCGGTGAAGCTCTTCGCGCCCTGCTTGTCGGTGAGGTACAGGTTCCCGAACGTCTCGCCGGCGACGATGATCGGTACGCCGAGGAACGATCGCATCTTCGGGTGCCCCGACGGAAAGCCGTACGACTGCGGGTGGCTGGCGACGTCGTCGAGCCGCAGCGGCACCGGATGTCGGATCACCTCGCCGAGGACGCCGCGGCCGCGAGGCAGGCTGCCGATATCCCGCTGCGTCTGTTCGTCGACGCCCAGCGCGAGGAACCGGCCGAGCTCCGTGCGCGATTCGTCGAGCACGCCGAGCGCGGCATACCGGGCCCCGGTGAGATCGCGCGCGGCTGCGAGCACGCGCCCCAGCACGACGTCCAGGTCAAGCTCATCGAGAACAGCTCGGACGACACCCACGACACCCCTCACTGACTGGTCCATCACCCCTCCCGGAGCCTATCCGGGCTCTACCGCGAATCGAACAGCCCGTGAGACAAGGCGTAGTCAACCAGGTCCGCGCGCGTCGCAAGCCGAAGTTTTTGCTGGATGTGCTGGCGGTGGGTCTCGATCGTGCGGACCGACAGGAACAGCTGATCGGCGATCTCGCGGTTGGTGTGGCCCAGCGCGATCCGTCTGAGCACGTCCACCTCGCGGTCGGTGAGGTCGTCGGGCGGTCCCGGCGGAGGCTCCGCCGCGATCCTCGCACCGAGTTGAGGATTGAGGTAGATCTCGCCCGACGCCGCTCGCCGCACAGCCTCGACAAGCTCGGTCTCCGCCGCCTCCTTGAGGACGTAGGCGAGCGCTCCGGCGCGCAGCGCTTCCCTGGCGAACGCGGGATCCTCTTGCATCGTCAGCACGACGATCTGAGTGTCCGGGGCCTCCTTGCGCAGCTGCGGAATTGCCTCCAGCACCGACCCTCCCGGCATTTGCAAATCGACGACGAGCACGGACGGGTGGTGACCGCGCACGTACCGGCGCGCCGTATCGACATCACCGGCTTCGGCAACCACCTCGAAGCCGTCCTCGCCGTTGAGCAGCAGCTCAAGGCCCCGCCGTACGACTTGGTGATCGTCAGCGAGCACGATCCGGATTGGCGCTGCCGCCGCGTCCAGTCCCTGCTCGACTGGCTCTTCTGACGTTGTCATAACCGCAGAAGCTACCCCACCGACAGGTCGGTGCGGCGAAGGAGCGCGATCGCGGTGTTCGCGTGCGAACCGCGGGATCACCCGCGGCGCATCAGCCGGCCGACCGCGGCCATCAACTCGGCCGTCTTCTCGTCACGCTCGCCGGGCGTGCCGGCGCCGATCACGCAGTGATGCGCGTGGTCGTCGAGCAGGCCAAGCGCAACCTTGTCGAGGGCCGCCTGTGCGGCGCTGATCTGGGTGAGGACATCGATGCAATAGCGGTCCTCCTCGACCATGCCCTCGATGCCTCGGATCTGGCCTTCGACCCGCCGCAGCCGGGCGAGGAGCTGGTCCTTGGTCGCGGTGTACCCGCGCGTGGGTGTGTCTGTGTCTGCCATGCTCCGGATCATACCACTACCCCCTAGGGGTATATAATGGACCGTCATGAACGCCGTCCTCGACGTGATCTGGCATGGCCTGCGCGATGCGCTCCTGATGGCCTGGGAGGTCTGGTGGGCACTGGTGCTGGGATTCGCGATTTCCGCGATCGTGCAAGCCTGGGTCCCTCGCGAGCGGGTCGAGCGAGCGCTCAGCGGCGGGGGACCGCGGTCGGTCGCGTGGGCCACCGGCTTGGGCGCGGCGTCATCGTCGTGTTCATACGCCGCGATCGCGATCGCGAAGTCGCTGTTCCAGAAGGGCGCGAGCGCTGTCAGCGCACTCGCCTTCCAGTTCGCCTCGACGAACCTCGTCTGGGAGCTCGGGCTCGTCCTGTGGGTGTTGATCGGCTGGCAGTTCACGGTCGCCGAGTACGTCGGCGGGATGGTGATGATCGTGCTGATGGCGGTCCTGCTGCGGCTGTTCGTCAGCCACTCGCTCGAGCGCGAGGCCCGCGCGCACGCGGTGGCGGCCGACACGGGGCACCAGCATCATTCGGTCGGCTCCGAGCTGACCTGGCGGCAGCGGGTGACCTCGTTCGCGGCCTGGTCCGACGTTGCGCACAACTTCCGCGGCGACTGGCAGATGCTGTGGAAGGAGATCTCGATCGGCTTCCTGCTGGCCGGGTTCGTGGCCCAGTTCGGCAACGGGTTCTTCGAGTCGCTGTTCGTCAGCAACGCGCCGGAGCCGATTCCGACGATCGAGAACGTCCTGATCGGCCCGTTGATCGCCGTGCTCAGTTTCGTGTGCTCGGTCGGCAACGTCCCACTCGCCGCGGTGCTGTGGTCCGGCGGGATCAGCTTCGCCGGCGTGCTCGCGTTCCTGTTCGCCGACCTGATCGTCCTGCCGATCCTGGCGATCTACCGCAAGTACTACGGGTTCTCGTTCACGGTCCGGATCACCGCGCTGATGTTCGTGACGATGGTGCTGGCCGGTTTGCTGATCAACGCGTTGTTCAGCGTGCTCGGCGCGATCCCGTCCGGACCGCGGCCGAGTCGTGCGGACATCTTCGGCTCGCTGCAGGTCAACTACAAGCTGTTCCTCAACGTCGTCGGGCTCGCCATCTTCGCGACCATGTTCTGGATCACGCGGCGCCGGGGTGCGACCGACCCGATGTGCGGAATGACCGTCGACCGTGCGAAGGCGTTCAAGAAGGAGGTCGCGGGCACGACGTATTACTTCTGCTCGCAGCACTGCATGAACGCGTTCGAGGGTGGCGAGCAGCACGGGCACGCCGGCCCCGCTCACGCCCATTGACGGGTGACTCCACGGCGGGTGTCGGGCGTCGCCGGCCGTGGGGCCGGGTTGTATGGCGGGGGACCGTTCGGAGATCGGGCCGGGTGGGTGCGGGAGGCGGGTCTGGGCTGGGGGTGCACACGGGCGTCCGGGGGTGCGGCGTTCCCACGGGCATGCACAACGTGAAAGGGTCCGCGCCGCCTTCAACGGTTCGCCAAGTAAGCACCCCCACCGTGCTTATCTGCAGGAACGTTGTGGCGAAGACGGGTCTTTTCACGTTGTGCCGGCGCCGGGCCGCGCCGGGCCGGGCCGCGAGGACCCGCACGGGCAGCTTGAGTCCGCGCAGTTCGCCGGTCTGGGTCAGCCGGTACGCGCCAGCAGCGCCTGGTGCGACTCGCGCGTCGTCGCCGACGGACCCACCCCGAGGGAGTCGGTCAGCACCGTGCGACAGCGTTCGTACGCGTCAAGGGCGGAGGAGATATCGCCCGCGGCAGCGTGGGCGTCCATGAGCAGGCGCCAGCCGGGCTCGCGCAGTGGCGCGAGCTCGACGGCGGCCTCCGCGTCGCGGACGGCCTGCTCGGCGTTGCCGAGCGCGACTTGCGCGCGCGCCGAGCATGCGTAGGCACGCAGGCGGACGTCCGTGAGCCTGCGCCGCGCGTGCTCGAGCCAGGGTCCGGAGCGGCCCGGCAGCAGCGGCCGCGCCGAGATCAGCCTGGCGACGAAGGCGTCGGCGGCGGCGTCACGTGGCGCCCCGCGCGTGAGCTGGGTTTCGGCGCGATGGATGGCGGTGATCGCGGCGTCGAGGTCGACCCAGCCGTCGGCGGGGAGTCTGAACTGGTACACGCCGGGGGCGCCGACGAGCAGCGCTGCGCCGTCGAGTCCCGCGAACGACATCGCCGCCCGGACGCGGCTGGCGATCGACTTCAGCGAGGCCGGCCACGCTGCCGGCGGCACCCCGGCCCACAGCTCTTCGGCGATCTCCTCGTGACCGATCGAGCGCGCATGGTTGGCGGCCAGGCATGCGAGGAAGTGCCGTCCGAGGGGGCCCGGCAGCGCGCGTTCGGTCAGCAGGCACGACCCGTCCTCGACCGAGACGGCGCCCGTCACGTAGACGCGCATCCGGACGGCAGCCGCGTTCCAACCGCTGTGCAACCGCGACGGCGTAGGCTCCGCTCGCATGCTCAAGCAGATCGTATGCGACTGTGGCTGGAGCGCCCGCGGGACCGAGGACGAACTCGTCGCCGCGGCGCAGGAACACGGGCGCGTCGCGCACGACCTCGTGCCGACTCGCGAGCAGGTCCTCGCGGTCGCCACGCCTGTCGAGGACAACGAAACGGAGGACTGAGGACGATGGGATCGCAGGACGCCATTCGTTTCCCGGGTGAATCGGACGAGTACCGGCGGGCGCGCGACGAGTTGCTCGACGCGGAGGTCCAGTTACGCCGCCAAGAGGAAGCGGTCGCGGAGCGACGCCGCGCACTGCCGCTCGGCGGCGCGATCGCGACCGACTACGAGTTCGACGGATGGGACGCTCGAGCGGGCGCGGCTCGCCGCGTGCGCATCTCCGAGCTGTTCGCGGACGGGAAGGACACGCTGTTCCTGTACAGCTTCATGTGGGTCCCGGAATCGCAGGGCGCGCCGTTTGTCGGCCCGTGCCCGTTCTGCACGTCGATCGTCGACAGCATCGATGGGGCGCTGCCCCACATCACCCAGCGGATCAACGTCGCGTTCGCATCGGCGGCGCCGATCGAGCAGTTCCGGGGACACGGCGAGCGCCGCGGCTGGCGGAACGCGCGGTTGCTGTCCGGTGCGCCGAGCAGCTATAGCCGCGATTACCGAGCCGAGGACGAGGCCGGCAACCAGTGGCCGCTGGCGACGGTGTTCGTGCGGCGCGACGGGACGATCCACCACGCCTGGAGCAGCGAGATGTTCTTCGCGGGCGGCGACGAGGGCCAGGACCCCCGCCACATCGACTTCATGTGGCCGATCTGGGCGGTGCTCGATCGCGTCCCCGGCGGGCGCGACGACTTCCGCCCGAAGCTCGAGTACTGACCGAGCGGCCGGCGTCGGTCGCTACGACGCCAGCGCGACGTCGTCCTGCTCCTCGGAGCCCCCCTCCTCGTCGTCACCCTCGACGTGCACGACCAGCACCGGAATCGGGCTGTGGTGCAGGGCGTAGTGGCTGACGCTGCCCAGCAGCGATGCGGACACCGCGCCGCGCCCGCGAGACCCCATCACCAGGAGGTCGTGGTCGGCGCTTTTGATCCGGCTCATCAACGCCGTCCGGATCGGTTCGTGCGTGAGGATCTTCGTCACCGGCACCGAGTCCGGAACGTGGTCGATCGCGTTGCGGATGATGTCGGTGGATTCGCGTTCGAGCTCGGTTGCAAGCGGCTGGCATGCGGCGACGGTGGCGGGCGTGTTGGCCCACGACGGCGGACGCGGAATCGAGGTCAGGATCGTGAGGCGGCCGTTCCCCGACGCCGCGATATCGATCGCCTCGGCCAGCGCTCGCTCGGCGTGACGCGAACCGTCAACTGCGACAAGGATGTTACGGAACATGGCTGCTCGTGGTCAGAAGAAGATTTGATTAGCAAGCTAAAGACTAGCATGCCAACTTGCTAGTCTTGTGGGTATGGCGAGCACAGCTCCCGACGTCCTCGCGAGTGCCGCGGCCGACGATTTCCTGGCGGCGTTCGACGCGCTCGCCCAGGCCGTCCGGCGCGCACGCGGCACGGCCGGCCAGGCTCCCGAGGCTGCACTGACGTTGTCGCAGTACGCGCTGTTGCAGTCGCTCGCCGACCGCGACGCGGCGCGGGTGCGCGAGCTCGCGGACGAGGCCGCGATCGCGCCGTCGACGGCGACCCGGATCCTCGACGCGCTCGAGCGCCGCGGCATCGTGCGCAGAACCCGCGCGCGCGAGGATCGCCGCGGCGTCACGATCACGCTCACGGCGCAGGGCCAGCGCGTGCTGTCGAGCCAGCACGAATGGCTGCGCGGCCGCCAGCTCGCGTTCTACGAGGCGCTGCCGGCGCACGAGCGCGACCTCGCTCCGGATCTGCTGTTGCGAATCGCCCGTCTGATCGACGAGCTTGCAGCGGGCCCGGACGCTTAATCGAACGCCAACGGGCGCGGCAACAACTGAGCAACGCCGAGGCGGGGTCGCGTCCATATAAGTCCGGCTCGGTCTGCGAACCCAGTACAGAGAGAAGGAGTTGTTATGCGTGGACTCTCGACACTGCGCGTGCTCGGCGCGTCAGCCGCGGCGGCCGCGGCGATCGCGATCCCGGTCGCCGCAAGTTCCGCTCACCCCGGGCGAGATCATGATCACGGCGGCCATCGCGCGATCTCGCACGTGTTGTTGATCTCGGTCGACGGCATGCACCAATCCGACCTGGTCTGGTACGTCCGCAACCATCCGGGCTCGACTCTTGCCCAGCTTGCCGAGGGAGGCGTTCAGTATCTCCGCGCCCGGACCCCGGTGCCGTCGGACTCGTTCCCGGGGATGGTCGGCCAGGTCACCGGCGGTGACCCGAGCGTGACCGGCGTGTATTACGACGCGAGCTACAACCGCAACCTGCTTCCGCCGGGAACGACGAGCTGCCCGCCGGGCGCTCCGACCGGAACCGCCGTCAACTACGACGAGTCGATTGACAAGGACTCCAGCTCGATCGATGCGGGGCAGGGGCTCTCGGGGCTGCCGGGCAGCATCCTGCAGATGACGGGCGCACCGCAGACGCTGATCAACCCGGCGGCCTTGCCGGTCGATCCGCACACGTGCACGCCCGTGTATCCGCATCAGTACCTGCGCGTCAACACCGTGTTTGAGGTTGCGCGCACACACGGCCTGCGGACCGCGTGGTCGGACAAGCATCCGGCCTACGACATCCTCAACGGGCCGTCCGGCGCCGGCATCCAGGATCTGTTCACGCCCGAGATCAACAGCAACGCGATCGGCTTCCCCGCCGGTGACGATTGGACGAGCGACAACCTGGCGACCCAGCAATACGACTCCTACAAGGTCCAGGCGGTGCTCAACGAGATCGACGGCTACGACCACAGCCGCACGACGCAGGTTGGGGTCCCCGCGATCTTCGGGATGAATTTCCAGACGGTCTCGACGGCACAGAAGCTCCACTCGTCCGACGGCCTGGCCGGTGGCTACCTGCCGGGCACGGACACGCCCGGACCGCTCCTCAGCAAGGCGCTTGACTACATCAACACGGAGCTGGGGCTGATCGTGGCCGAGCTCAAGACGCAGGGCCTGTCGGGCTCGACCGCGATCATCATCTCGGCGAAGCACGGCCAGTCGCCGATCGACCCGAATGCGCTGACCCGGATTCCGGACGGTCCGATCGTCGATGCGATCAACGCCGCGTGGACGGCGGCGCATCCCGGCGCGGGAGACCTGATCGTCGCCGGGACCAACGACGATGCCTTCCAGGCATACCTGTCGGAGCACACGCAGGCCGCGGCCGACTTCGTCAAGCACTACCTGCTGACCAACACCGCGACGGGTGTCACGATCAACGGAACCTCGCGCACGCTGCAGCAGTCGGGCGTGGCGAAGGTGTTCGCCGGCCACGACGCGGCGGCGTACTTCCATGTGCCGTTTGGCGATCCTGCGTATCCCGACGTGTGGGCGCCCGTCCAGCACGGCGTCGTGTACACGAAGGGCTCGAAGATCGCCGAGCACGGCGGCACCGGCGCGGAGAACCGGCACGTGCTCCTGATCGTGTTAGCGCCGCGGAAGGTCGCGCCGGGCGTCGTCGACGAGCGGGTCGAGACGACGCAGATCGCGCCGACGATCCTGCGCCTGCTCGGACTGAACCCGTTCGAGCTGCAGGCGGTGCGCGAGGAGGGGACGGCTGTCCTGCCCGGCAGCTGACGGGCCCGAAGCCGCAGGCACTGACGCCATAGGCCCTGGGGGATTGCTGGGCAGACCCGGCCAGCAATCCCCCGGCGCGCTGCGGTTCATACTTTTCTTGCGGCGCTGTCGAAATCGCCCAGCCTGATCCGTCGTAGTCGCTGAAGGCCGCACACAAGCAGCGGCGAGTCATGCGAGCAGAAGGAGGCCACGTGCCCCAGTACATGTTGTTGCTCTACAGCCCGGTGGAGGGCGGACCGACGCGCGAGGAGGCAACGGCGGAGTTCCCGCTGTGGGGGCAGTACACGCAGAGCCTGAAGGACGCCGGCCTGTTCGTCGCCGGCGATCCGTTGCAGGGCGGCGAGTCGGCGACGACCGTCCGCGTGCGCGACGGTGAGACCCAGATCACGGACGGGCCGTTCGCCGAGACCAAAGAGCTCCTCGTCGGCTACTACCTGCTCGAGGCGGCCGACCTCGACACGGTGCTCGAGCACGCCGCGCGCGTCCCGAACGTGCGTTACGGCTCGGTCGAGGTGCGCCCGCTCTGGGACATGACGCAGATGACGGCGGCGATGGAGCAGGCCCAGGCACGCGCGTGAACGACGTGAGGCGGTCGGGGGCCGGGGGAGCGCCGAGGGGCAGCTCGGCGCCGGGAGGGCCGGACCCGGCCGCCACCGTCGAACGCGCGTTTCGCGAGGAGCGGCCGGCCGTCCTCGCGACGCTGATCCGCCACGTCGGTGATGTCCAGCTCGCCGAAGATGCGGTTCAAGACGCGTTTGCGGCCGCGGTCGCGACGTGGCCGCGTGACGGCATCCCCCGCAATCCCGGCGCGTGGATCACCGTCACCGCGCGGCGCAAGGCAATCGACCGGCTGCGCCGCGAGCGCACGACCGCCGACCGGACGGCGCGCCTGGCTGAGCTCGCGCGGCTCGACGCGCAGGAGCACCGGCCGGAGGCGCAGGAGAGCGCAGTCACCGATGACCGGCTGCGCCTGATCTTCACCTGCTGCCACCCGGCGCTCGCGATGCCGGCACGCGTCGCGCTCACGCTGAAGACGCTCGGCGGCCTGAGCACGGCTGAGATCGCGCGGGCCTACCTCGTGAGCGAAACGACGATGGCGCAGCGGCTCGTCCGCGCCAAGCGCAAGATCGCCGACGCGCGCATCCCGTACCGCGTCCCCGCCGACGACGCCCTGCCCGATCGTCTGGCCGGCGTGCTGGCGGTCGTCTACCTGATCTTCAACGAGGGGTACGCCGCGTGCTCCGGAGAGCGGCTGCACCGCGGCGAGCTGTGCAGCGAGGCTGTTCGCCTCGGACGCCTGCTCGTCAAGCTGATGCCCGACGACGCCGAGGTGCTCGGACTGCTCGCGCTGATGTTGCTGCACGACTCGCGCCGCGCCGCGAGGGTCGACGAGCACGGACGCTACGTCCCGCTCGACGAGCAGGACCGCTCGCGGTGGGACCATGGTCGGATCCGCGAGGGCCTGCGGATGCTCGAGCGCGCGCTGCGCCTGAGGCATCCCGGCCCGTACCAAGTGCAGGCGGCGATCGCCGCACTGCACGCACAGGCAACCGACGCGACGGGGACCGACTGGGAGCAGATCGCACAGCTATACGAGGTGCTCGCGCAGATCGCGCCCTCGCCGGTCGTCGAGCTGGGCCGCGCGGTCGCCGTCGCGTTCGCCGACGGACCGCAGGCCGGGCTCGCGCTGCTGCAACAGCTGATCGACGACGCAGCACTGCGTGACTACCAGCCGCTGCACGCCGCGCACGCCGAGCTGCTGTACCGCACGGGCGACCGGACCAACGCGGCGCGGGCGTACCGGCGTGCGGTCGAGCTCAGCGCGAACGCGGTCGAGCGCGCCGAGCTTGAACGGCGGCTTGCAGCGCTATCGGCATCAAGCCGCCCAACCCCCCGCCTGTCGGGTTATGGCCGTGATGCGGTGGTAGCGGGCGACCCATTCGTCAAGGGTGTGGTCCATGACCGCGACAGCACATCAGAGCGCCACGCTGACAGAGCCCTCGATGCCGATCCGCACGCGCGCGGGCGCGGCGATCGCCTCGGTCGGCGTGAGCCTGCCGAGTAACGTCGTATCGAATGCGCAGATCGCTGCCCGGCTCGGCGTCGAGGAGAGCTGGATCGAGCGGCGCACGGGAATCCGCTCTCGTCGGGTGGCCGAGGCCGAGGAGCGGCTCGCGACGCACGCGACGCAGGCCGGTGAGCAGGCCCTGCGCGCGGCCGGCGCGCGCGCGGCCGACGTCGATCTGGTGCTCGTCGCGACGACGACGGCCGACGAGGTTCTCCCCAATGCCGCGCCGCTCGTCGCGCACTCGCTTGGCGCCGAGCGCGCCGGCGCGTTTGACATCGGCGCCGCGTGCACGGGCTTCCTGTCGGCGCTCGCGGTCGGGTGCGGGCAGATCGAGGCGGGCCGGGCTCACCGCGTGCTCGTGATCGGAGCCGACTTCATGTCGCGGATCACCGACCCCGACGACCGCTCGACGGCGGCCGTGTTCGCCGACGGGGCGGGCGCGGTGCTGCTCGGTGCCGACGAGGATCCCGGCCGCATCGGCCCGATCGTGCTCGGCGCCGACGGCGCCGGCGGCGACCACATCTTTGTCGAGCGTGCCGAGGGGCTCGTGCGGATGCGCGGCCATGAGACATTCCGCGAGGCGGTCGCCCGCCTGAGCGTCGCGACGTTGCAGGCGGTCCGCGCCGCCGGCAAGGGCATCGAGGACATCGACCTGTTCGTCTACCACCAGGCCAACGGCCGGATTCTCAGCGCCGTCGGCGAGCGCCTGGGCCTGCCGCGGGACCGCGTCGTCGACTGCATCGCGGAACACGGAAACACGTCGGCTGCGACGCTGCCGCTCGCGCTCGCCTACAGCGAGCAGGAAGGGCGCCTGCAGGCCGGGGACCACGTGCTGCTCGGCGCGTTCGGGGCCGGGTTCACGTGGGGGGCGACCGTCGTCGAGTGGGGCGCGCGATGAGGAAGCGGATCCTCATCACAGGTATCGGTGCGGTCACCCCGCTCGGCGTCGGCGCCCGCCTCATGCACGAGCGCTGGCTCGCGGGCCAGTCCGGCATCGAGCACGGCGTCGGCGCGTGCGCCGAGTTCACGCCGACCGAATTCATGTCCACGAAGGAGGCGCGGCGCAGCGACCGCTTCTCGCAGCTGGCGATCGCCGCCAGCGCGCAGGCGGTCGGCGATGCCGGCTGGGATCCGCTGCAGCCGCCGTGCGACCCGACGTCGATCGGTTGCGTGATCGGCTCGGGGATCGGCGGGATGAGCACGTTCGAGGACTCGTGCAACACCCTGCGCGAACGCGGCCCGGAGCGCGTCTCGCCCCTGTCGATCCCGTTGCTGATGGGCAACGCCGCGGCCGGGCTGCTCGCGATGCGCCACGGTGTCCGCGGGCCGGTGTTCGGCGTGATGTCCGCGTGCGCGTCGGGCGCGCACGCGATCGGCGCGGCCGCGCGGATGATCGAGTCGGGGGAGTCGAGGGCCGTGATCACCGGCGGCGCGGAGGCGACGCTGACGCCGCTCGCGAAGGCGGCGTTTGCGGCGATGGACGCGACGTCCGAGACCGGGATCTCGCGTCCGTTCGACGCACGTCGCGACGGCTTCGTGATGGGCGAAGGCGCGGCGGTGCTGATCCTCGAGGACGAGGAGCTCGCGCGCGAGCGCGGGGCACGCGTGCTCGGTGAGCTGCTCGGCTATGCGGCGACGTCCGACGCGCATCACCTCACCGCGCCCGACCCAACGGGCGCGTCGGCCGCGCTGGCGATCACGCGCGCGCTCGCGGACGCGGATCTCTCGCCGGAGGATCTCGACTATGTCAACGCCCACGGCACCTCGACGCCGCTGAACGACCGCTCTGAGACCGAGGCGCTCAAGCTCGCCCTCGGGGAGCATGCGCACTCGGTTCCCGTGTCCTCGACGAAGTCGGCGATCGGGCATCTGCTCGGCGCCGCCGGGGCGGTCGAGGCGGTCGCGACCGTGCTCGCGCTCCGGGATCGGATCGCGCCGCCCACGCTCGGCTACGAGCAGCAGGACGAGGGACTCGATCTCGACTACGTGCCGGAGGGGCCGCGGCCACTGCGCACCCGCCAGAACGGCAGCGGGCGCACGACGGCGACCGCGATCTCGAACTCGTTCGGGTTCGGGGGGCACAACGCCGTACTGTGCATCGGGGCGGCGGCGTGAGCACGCTCGCGCTTGCTCCACACCCGGCCGAGGCGACCCGGCCCTTGACGGCGCGCGAGCGGCTCGAGGCGCTGTGTGACCCGGGATCGCTGCAGGTGATTCGCACGGACGTGATCTCGCCGGCGATGGGTGAGAAGGCCCGTGCCGGCGACGGCGTCGTCGGGGGCGCGGGCACGGTCGACGGCCGCCCGGTGCTGTGCTATGCGCAGGACTCGAGCTTCGCCGGCGGCTCGCTCGGCGAGCAGCACGCCAATACGATCGTCCGGGTGATGGAGCTTGCCGAGCGCGCGAAGGCACCGGTCGTGGGATTCGTCGCCTCGGGCGGGGCGCGGATGCAGGAAGGCGTCGCCGCGCTCGGCGGCTACGGCCGCATCTTCCACCGGATCGTGCAGCTCTCCGGGCGGGTCCCGCAGATCTCGATCATCACCGGGCTCTCGGCGGGCGGCGGCGCGTACTCGCCGGCCCTCACCGACTGGACCGTGATGACCGAGGACTCGAGCATGTTCCTGACTGGGCCGGCGGTCGTCCGCGACGCGCTCGGCGAAAACGTCACCGCCGCGGAGCTCGGAGGCACGCGCGTCCACGAGCGCAACGGCGTCTGCCACTTCGTCTCGCCGAGCGATGTGGACGCAGCGTTCCTGTCTCGCGAGCTGCTCGGCTATCTCCCCAGCAACCGCAGCAGCGCACCGCCCGTGATGCCGAGCCGTCCAGCGACGGGGCGCGATCCCGCGGCGGCCGTGCCGCGCGAGGCGCGACGCGTGTACGACGTGCGTGACGTGATCGGAGCGCTCGTCGACGGCGGCGACTTCCTCGAGGTGTCAGGCGGGTGGGCGCGCAACATCGTCACAGGTCTCGCCCGGATCGACGGCCGCACGGTCGGCGTGATTGCCAACCAGCCGAAGCATCTCGGCGGGGTGCTCGACGCCGACAGCTCGCAGAAGGGCGCCCGCTTCGTCTCCAAGTGCAATGCGTTCGGGATCCCGCTGCTCGTGCTCGTCGATACACCCGGTTACATGCCGGGGACGCGCCAGGAATCGGCCGGCGTGATCCGGTTCGGCGCGACGCTCGTGCACGCGTTCGCGGAGGCGACCGTGCCACGCGTCACCGTGATCCTGCGCAAGGCGTTCGGTGGCGCGTTCATCACGATGAACTCGAAGGATCTCGGCGCGGACTTCGTGTTCGCGTGGCCCTCGGCCCAGATCGGAGTGATGGGCGCCAGGCCGGCGGTGGGGATCATTCACCGGCGCGAACTTGCGGCGGCGGATGACCCCGACGCCGCCCGCGAGCGCCTCGCGGCGGAGTACGAGGACGCGCAGCTGCGGCCGGAGGTCGCCGCGAGCACCGGCTACGTCGACGAGTTGATCGCGCCCGGCCAGACGCGCGCGCGCCTGCAAGCCGCCTTCCAGACATTGAGGGGGAACGCATGAGCGATCGCGGCGCCGGCACCGGCGTGCTGATCACCGGCGCGACCGGGTTCGTCGGGATGGAGGTGCTGGCGCGCTACCTCGAGCGCGGCCGCCGCCGCGTCGTCACGCTCGTGCGCGCCCGCGACCAGGCGCAGGCCCAGGAGCGCGTCGACGGCGTGATCGAGAACCTGTTCGGCGCCGACGCCGGGCGCTACGCCAATCGCGTGACGGCCGTGCCCGGCGAGCTGACCGCGCCGCGGCTCGGGCTCACGCCACGGCAGTTCGACGCGCTCGCCGAGGAGGTCACGACGCTCGTCCACAGCGCGGCGTCGGTCTCGTTTGCGTTGCCGCTCGGGGAAGCGCGCGAGATCAACGTCGACGGGACGCGGCGGATGCTCGAATTTGCTGAGCGGACCGCTCAGCGAGGCCGCGGGCTGGAGCGCTACGGCCACATCTCGACCGCATATGTCGCGGGCACCCACGACGGACGCTTCTGCGAGACCGACCTCGACGTCGGCCAGGGGTTCCGCAATTCCTACGAGCAGTCGAAGTTCGAGGCCGAGCAGCTCGTGCGGGCCCGCGGCGATCTGCCCTCGACGATCATGCGGCCGAGCATCGTCGTCGGCGACCGGCGCAGCGGCTGGACCGCCGCGTTCAACGTCCTGTACTGGCCGCTGCGTGCGTTCGCGCGCGGCCTGTTCACGGCCGTGCCGGGGATTCCGTCGGCGCCCGTCGACGTCGTCTCGGTCGACTACGTCGCCGACGCGATCTACGCGCTGTGCGAGGGCGGCGGGGAGGCCGGCGACACCTACCATCTGACCGCGGGATCGCACGCATCGACGATCCAAGAGATCGCGCACGCCGCCAGCCGGTACTTCAAGCGGCCGCTGCCGCGCGTGCTCTCGCCCGGCGAATGGGCGGCGTCGTCGGCCGGCGGCGAGACCCAGCGCGCGGCGCTCGAGGGCTCGACCGTCTACTTCCCGTACTTCTCGGTCGGCACGGTGTTCGACGACGCCGCGACCCGGGCGCGGCTCGAGCCGCTCGGGCTGCGCGTGTCGCCGCTCGGCGACTACCTCGAACGGCTGCTCGACTTCGCGACGCGCAGCCGGTGGGGGAAGCGCCCGATCGGGCGGGCCGAGGCGCTGGCGGTGTAGCTCGACTCCGGCGGTCGCGGTGTCGGCGACTAGGCTCCGCGCATCAGCGCGCTTCCCCAGGCATTGCCGGTGGCAGTCAGCGCCGCGGTGTATCCGCCGGCGCTGCTCGTGCTGCTGCTGCTCCTGACCGGCGAGCATCCGCGCGGCCTCGTGCTCGCCTTCTACGCGGGGGCCGCGATCCTCACGATCAGCGCGGGGCTGATCGTGTTCGCGGTGCTCGAGGCAACGGGTGTCAACGATCAGAGCTCGACGACCGCGAGCGGCTCGTTCGACGTCGCCCTTGGGGTGGTGCTGCTCGGTGTGGCCGCGTGGGCGTGGCGACGCAGGGCGCGTGACCCACGCGAGACCCCGAAAGAGGCCGGTGGCGCGAGCGGGCGGATCGCGACGTGGTCGCGGCGCGCAACGACCAGCGAGAAGTGGGCCTTTGTCCTCGGCCTCGCGATGTTCCTCCCCTCGCCGCTGTACGTCCTGGCGGTGAAGGACATCGCCGACAGCCACAGCTCGACTCCCAGCGACGTGGCCGCCGTGCTGATCTGCGCATTCGCCGTGATGCTGTTCGTCGAAATCCCGTTGGTCGCATTGTTCGTGAGGCCCGCGGGCGTCGCGGCGGGGATCAAACGGTTCGACGACTGGCTGAAGCGCCACGGCTGGACCCTGGCCGCCGTCCTGTCCCTGATCGGCGGGGTCTACGCGATCGCCAAGGGCATCAACGCCCTCAGCTGAAGGTCCCCCCAACCGGGGGGTTGTCGGGGCCCTTGGGTTGCCCGACGCAGTCCCGCCGGGTCATGCTGGGCCGGTGAGCCGCCTTGCGGACACCGCCCGCTTCCGCGCTGACGATCCCGACGAGCTCGTGATCGCGTCGCTCGCGTGCCCGATCTGCCTGCACAGCGGCGAGGTCGCCTGGGATCTGGAGACCACCGACGGGTACGATCCGTCAGCGCGATGCGTGTGCCGACGCTGCGAGGAGCCCTGGCGCGTGTACCTCACGCCGGACCAGGCGTTGAGGCTGGGGCTGATGACCGTCCGCACGCCGTAGGTCCTCCATCCGGATGGCGGACGTCAGGATGAGCACGCCCGGCGCGGCTGGCGGCGGGGCGGTCAGCGTCGAGGCGCTCGAGCTGTTCGTCGAGGTGCTCTCCGGGCCTGAGCAGGGGCTGACTGGCGACGACTTCTACGCGCGGCTGTGCGAGGCGATCTGCCGGCTCGCGCGAATGCGGCGCGCCGTGATCTTCCGCTATGACTCCGCCCGCCGGCGGGTGCGCGCGGCCGGCGCCCACGGACTCGACCTGCAGCCGCTCGCCGGCGCACACGTGACCGTCGAGTCGGCCGAGATCGCGGCGCGCTCGCTGCGCGAGGACATGATCGTCGAAGTGGCCGGCGACGTCACCGGCGAGATCCCCGATGAGTACATGGCGTACTTCGAGGAGCCGGTCCGGCTCGTGTGCGTGCCGATGGTCGCCGCCGGGCGCGCGGTCGGCGTGATCCTCGCCGACCGCCTGATGTCCGCCCCGCCGCTCGACGACGCCGAGCAGCATCTGCTGTGGACGCTCGGCAAGGCGGCGGCCCTCGCCTCCGTCGCGCGGATCGTCGCCACCCAGGCGGAGAAGGCGGTGCAACTCGAGCACCGCATCGACCTCGCGCGCGAGATCCACGAGGGCGTGATCCAGCGGCTGTTCGGCGTCTCGATGGCGCTCGACGGCGACGGCGATCTGCCGGCGGCCGCGCGCGAGCGCTGCGCAACCGAGACCCAGCTCGCCCTCACGGACCTCCGCACGGCGCTGCAACGGCCGCTCGGCCGCGCCCCGCGGGCGACCCAGACGACGCTGCGCGAAGAGGTCGAGCGTCTCGCGCGAGAGCATCCCGATCTCGGCGTGACGCTCGAGCAGGACGGCGCCGCCGAGGTCCCGCCGAGCCTCGAGCCGCTCGCGCAATCGGTGCTCGCCGAGGCTGTCCGCAACGCGCACAAGCACGCGACGCCCAGCCGTGTGAGCGTGCGCGCCGGTCGGCTCAACGGCGCGTTCGTGCTCGAGATCACCAACGACGGGGTCAAGGGTCACCGCCGGCATGCGGGCATGGGACTGCGGCTCGCGGCGCTCGAGGCGCTGCATTCCAACGGCGTGATCGAGTTCGGCGAACGCGAGCCGGGCACCTGGCAGGTGCGCCTGGTGGTTCCCCACGATGCCTGAGGCGACGCGCAGCCCCGGCCGCCTCACCGTGCTCGTCGTCGACGACCACGACGTCGTGCACTGGGGCTTTCGCCTGATGCTCACCCAGCAGCCGTGGGTCGCGCGGTGCTTGAGCGCGCATACCGGCCACGAGGCGATCGCGCTCGCCACGCGCTACCGCCCGCATGTCGCGCTCGTCGACCTGTTCATCGGCGAGGAGTCCGGTGCCGAGGTCTGCGAGCAGCTGCGCGCGACCCAGCCGATCACCCGCGTGCTGCTGTTCTCGGGCGCCGGCGAGATCTCGCCGCAGGCGGCGCGCGCGGCCGGGGCGTCCGGGTTCGCATACAAGGACTGGCCGGCGCGGCGGATCGCCGAGGCGGTCCGGCTCGTCGGGCTCGGCAAGACGGTGTTCCCGCGCCAGGACGAGCAGGATCATCGCGGCGCGCTCGGCCTCTCCGACCGCGAGCGGGCCGTGCTCGAGTTGATGGCGGAAGGCTCGACCAATCCCGAGATCGCAGATGCCCTGCACCTCTCAAAGCACACCGTCAAGGAGCACACGAGCGCCGTCTACCGCAAGCTCGGGGTGCGCAACCGGACCGAGGCGGTCCAGCGGGCGCAGCGTTTGGGGTTGGTCGTCTAACGTTGCTGCATGGTCACGGACGCCGGCCGGAGCGAAATTGCCCGGTTCCTCGCCCAGCGGGCACCTTTCGACCTGCTGGCACCGGAGGAGCTCGAGGCGGTCGTCGAGCAGACCCAGATCGAGTTTCACCTGGCCGGCGCGGTGATCCTGAGCGAGGACGGGGGGCCGGTGACGTTCCTGCGCGTGATCCACAGCGGCGTCGTCGACATCTCGCACGAGGGCAAGCTGCTCGATCTCCTGCGCACCGGCGATACGTTCGGTCACGCGGCGATGCTGTCGGGACTGCCGCCCGGCTTCGAGGCGAAGGCGGCCGAGGACACGCTCTGCTACCGGATCCCCGCCACGGTCGCCCGCCCGCTGCTCGAGCGCGCCAAGACCCGCGAGCTGGCCGTGGGCGTGCGCGAGCCGGGGCACCAGCCGGTCGCCAAGCTGATTCGCGCTGCGACGGTGCGCTGCGAGCCGATGGAGGCGATCCGCGAGGTGGCCCGGCGGATGACCGCGGCCGGGGCCACCTCCGCGATCGTCGAGGCGAGCGGGCGCGGCCTCGGGATCGTCACCGACCGCGACATCCGCACGCGGATCGTCGCCGCCGGCTTGCCGCTGTCGGCGCCGGTGTCGACCGTGATGACGACGCCGGTGTTCACGGTGACGCCCGACCGGCTCGGCGGCGAGGTGCTGTTCGAGATGCTCGAGCGCGGGTTCCGGCACGCGCCGGTGGTGACGGAGCACGGCCAGCTCGTCGGCGTCGTGGAGGACGCCGACCTGTTCGCGGTCCAGCCACGGTCGTGGTTCGGAACGCGGCGCGCGATCGCTCGCGCCGGGGACCTCGACGCGCTCGTCGCGGTCGCCGGCCGGCTGGCCGAGATCGTCATCGACCTCCACGCCGCGCAGATGCGCGCGCTCGAAGTGGCGCGCGTGCTGTCGGCGCTCGCCGACGCGCTCACGATCCGCGTGCTCGAGGTCGTCAGCGCCGGCTTTCAGCTGCCGGGGGACGGTCTCGTGTGGGTCGCCGTCGGCAGCCAGGCCCGGCGCGAGCTGACGCCGGCGTCGATTGCGCGCGGCGCGCTCGTGTGCAGCGAGGCGCCGCCGCAGGAGTGGCGCGACGCGGCGGCCGACGCGCTGAAGCGGTGCGGGCTCACGGACGAGATCGTCGCGCGCACGCCCGCGGGTTGGACGGAGGTCGATCCCGACGACGAGCTCGGCCTGACCGTGCTCGTCGAGCGCCGGTCGCTGTGGGGCACGCCGCGCGAGCCGCTTCCGGTCGCGGGCAACGGCGTCCGCGACCAGGTCGTCGACGCGCTCGCGCGCCGCGCGCTCGCGTTCGACCCCCCGACCGGGTTCGACGCCGGCGGCGTGCTCGATGCGGCGGGGCGGCGCAGCGAGCTGCTCGACATCCGCCGGGCGGCCGTGATCCCGATCATCGAGCTCGCGCGGTGGGCGGGCGCGGCCGCGGGACTCGCGGAGGGATCGACGCCCGAGCGCCTGACCGCCGCGGCCGCCGACGGCGTTCTCAGCGACGCCGACGCCCGCACGCTGACGGACGCCTTCGAGCTGGCGCTCGAGCTGCGGATCGGCCATCACATGGAGCAGCTGTCCGCGGGCCAGCGCCCCGACGATCAGCTCGCTCCTGCGGCGATCAGCCCGCTGATGCGCGATCACCTCCGCGACGTGTTCCGTGCTGTCGCGGCGGTCCAGCGGGGCCTGCGCGGATGAAGCTGCTCGCGCCACGCGAGGGGGCCGCGGCCGAGTTCGCCCGCGCCGGCAGGCCGCCTGAGGATCTGCCCTGGCGGCAAGCCCGGTTCTGCGCGCTCGATCTCGAGCTGACGGGCCTCGACCAGCGCAAGAACGACATCATCGCGATCGGCGCAGTTCCGATCGAGGACGGCCGGGTCGTGCTTGGCGACTGCATGTACACGCTCGTCCGAACCACGAAGCGCTCGGAGCACGAGGCGGTGCTCGTGCACAAGCTGCGCGTCCCCGATCTCGTCGACGCACCGCCGCTCGACGAGGCGGTCGACATGGTGCTCGAGGTGCTCAGCGGCAGCGTCCCCGTGTTCCATACCGCCTGGGTCGAGCAGAGCTTCCTCGGCCCGCTGCTGCGCAAGCGGCGCGTGCGGCTGCCGGCTCCCGCGGACACCGAAGTGCTCGGCCGGGTCTGGCTGCGCGCGCGTGATGGGCACGCCCCGCAGGGGCTCTCGCTCGAGTACCTCTCGAGCCTGCTCGGCCAACCGGTCGAAACGCCCCACCACGCGCTCGGCGACGCGCTGACGACGGCGAAGGCATTCATCGCGCTTGCGACGCACCTCGATGCGCCCGCCCCCCAGACGGTCGGTTCGCTTGTCGCGACGGACGCGCGAACGCAAGGCCCTCGCCGCTTCGGCGCAGGCTGACCCACGGGCCGCTGAGCCGCACCGGGTCCGGCCGTCAGCTTTTTGCCTATTTCCAGGCAAATCGCTCGGGGTTCGGCAACGAGCGGCCGTTCTTGAGCGCAGGATGCACGGACGCTTGCTGCGGGCCGTATCGCTGGCGACGCTGATGGCAGCGTTTGCGACGCCTGCCCAAGCGTCGGTTGCCGCGAACTGGACCGTCCTCTCGTTTAGCGCCGGACGCAGCGGCGCGCCGCTCGGCGGACTCGGGCAACGGTCGGCCGCGCCGACCTCGCAGGCGCTCGCCGCGACGGTCGGGCAGATGACCGGCCTGGCGCCGTCGCAGGTGACAACCGTAGACGCGTGCGGGGCGGCACGGCCCGGACACGTCCGCTGCGACGCGCAAGTGATGATCCTGCGCTCGACGCGCGCGCTCGTCCGTCCGCATCTCGGCGCGAGTACGCGGCGCCGTCCGCAGACGGCGCTGCCGAATGCCGTGCAGGACACGAGCGGCGTCACCCCTGCGGCGACGCTTGCGACCGCGCCCCCGCAGGCGGGAACCCCCGCATACATCCAGCAGGCCTATGACATGTCCTATCTGTCGCAGACCCAGGGCGCCGCGAACACCGTCGCGGTGATCGCGGCGTATGACGATCCGACCGCCGAGTCGGATCTCGCCACGTATCGCAGCACGTACGGGCTCGGCGCGTGCACGACCGCGAACGGCTGCTTCAAGAAGGTCAATCAAGCCGGCGCGGCCACGCCACTGCCGGCCGGCGACACCGCCTGGCAGATGGAGATCTCGCTCGACCTCGACGCGGTCTCGGCGCTGTGCCCGCGGTGCACCATCGTGCTCGTCGAGGCGAACACGACCGCGTGGAGCGACATCCAGACGGCCGCCGGCACCGGCGCGGCGATGGGCGCGAACGAGATCTCGCTGAGCTTCTCCTCGGCCGCCGCGACGCCGCCGGCCGCGGGCTTCACGTTCCCCGGGGTCGCGACCGTCGCCTCGACCGGCGACTCCGGATACGCCGGAGTCGGGCAGGACAACTACCCGGCGGCGTTCGCAGGCGTGACCGCTGCCGGCGGCACCCGCCTGACGCCCATGAGCGGCGCCACCGGCGCACGCGGATTCGCGGAATCGGCGTGGTCGGTCGATCGCAACGGCATGTCGGCCGGCTCCGGCTGCGACGTGAGCCTGTCGAAGCCGCCGTACCAGACCGACAACGGCTGCACCGGCCGCGCCTACGCGGACGTCTCGGCCGACGCCGACCCGAGCACGGGTCTTGTCGTGTACGACAGCGGCAAGAATGGATGGATCGTCGCGGGCGGGACAAGCCTGTCGGCACCGCTGATCGCTGCCTACTACGCCACCACCGGTCTGAGCGCGACGACGCCCCAGTGGGCATACGCCGACAGCGCGTTGCTCAATGATCCCGTCAGCGGCTCGAACGGGACCTGCGGCACGACGATCGCGTACATCTGCACCGCGCGGGCCGGCTATGACGGCCCGACCGGCGTCGGCAGCATCTCGGGGGCGGTCGCGGACGGGGCTCCCGGGATCGGCGGACCGAGCGTCGGCACCGGCACCGGCAACACCTACGCGCAGTCGATCACCTTCCAGGCGACCACGCTGCTCGGAGGCGTCTACCCGAACGGGGCTGACACGACCTACTGGTGGGAATACGGCCCCACCACCGCCTACGGGCAGCAGACGACCCCGACCGACATCGGCTCCGGGCGGGTGCCGGTCACCGTCACCGATACGCTCACGGGGCTTGCCCCGCGGACCGTCTACCACTACCGGCTCGTTGCGCAGAACGCGCTCGGGACGAGCTACGGGTATGACTACGCGCTGACGTCGGCCGTCCCGCCGCCCGCCAACACGAGCCCGCCGACGATCAGCGGCACCGTCCGCCAGGGGCAACTGCTGAACGCCGCGACCGGCTCCTGGACCCCAGCGCAGACCGCGTTCTGCTACCAGTGGCAGCGCGACACCGGCAGCGGATTCACGGACGTCACGGGCGCGACCAACTACAACTACGTCCTCGGCAGCGCCGATCTCGGCGCGAACATGCGTGTGGTCGTCACCGCGTCGAACGGGTCGGGCACCGCGACGGCGACGAGCGCGACCGTCGGTCCGGTCCTGTCGGGCGGGCCCGTCAACACCGCCCTGCCGTCGATCAGCGGCACGCCGCAGCGGCTGGCGACGCTCACGCTCAGCGGCGGGACCTGGAATCCGGCGCCGACCGTGTACGGGATTCAGTGGCAGCGCGACACCGGCAGCGGCTTCGCCGACATCGGCGGCGCGGTCGGCTCCTCGTACGTGCCGGTCAAGGCCGACGAGGGTGCGATGCTGCGGGTCGTCTTGACCGGACGCAATGCGTTCGGCTCGGCGAGCGCGACGAGCGCAGCCGTCGGTCCGGTGATTGCCAATGCGCCCGCGACCGGCGCGACGCCGACGATCGCCGGGACCGCCAAGCGCGGGTACGCGCTGACCGTGTATCCGGGCACGTGGCTGCCCTCCGATGATGTCTTCACCTACCAGTGGCAGCGCTGTGACACAGGCGGCGCGAACTGCGTCGCGATCGCCGGCGCGACCGCGCAGGTCTACACGGTCGCGCTCGCCGACGAGAGCACGACGCTGCGAGCGGTCGTGGCAGCCACCAACACCGACGGCACCCTGTCGCGTTCGAGCGCGCCGACGGCGACGATCGCGCCGGCGCCGCCGTCGAATGTCTCCGCGCCGTGGCTGACCGGCGACCCGCGCGTCGGCGCCACGCTGACGACGACTCCCGGTACGTGGACGCCGACGGACTCCGTCGTCAGCTACCAATGGCAGCGCTCGAGCGCGGCCGGCTACCAGGACATTGCGGGCGCGACGGCGAGGTCGTACGTCTTGACGAATGCTGACGTCGGGAACACGGTGCGGGTCGTCGTCACCGCGACCAACATCGACGGGACGCAGTCGCTGATGCCGCCCGCCTCGCTCACCGTCGGCCAGCCGCCGGTGAACCTGACGGCGCCCGCCGCGCCGACCGGGACGCTGATGGACACCTATGCCCTGACCGCCGACAACGGCACGTGGGACAGCACGCTGTACACGGGCTCCGGTCCCTCGACGGTCAGCTATGGCTATCAGTGGCTGCGGTGCCCCGCGAGCGCGACCGTTCCCACCGGGTGCGCGACGATGACCACGTCCGGCTCGAGCTACCGGCTCGGAGTCGGCGACATCGGGGCCCGAATCGCGGTGAAGGTCACGGCGAGCACCGCCGGCGGCTCGACCTCCGCCGTCAGCGCGCTCACCGGCGTCATCAGCGCCAAGCCGCTCACGAACCTCACGCCCCCGGCGATCCAGGGACTCGCGCAGATCCCGCAGCAGCTCACGGCGACGACCGGAACGTGGAGCGGACCGGTGACGACGGTCGCGTTTGTCTGGTCCCGCTGCGACGCGTCGGGCGCGAACTGCGCTGCGGTGATGACCGGCCAGCGGTACCCGCTCAGCCCGGCGGACAAGGGATCGACCCTGATGGTGACGGCCACCGCGACGGGCCCGGGGACCTCCGCGACCGCGTCGAGCGCCGCGGTGACGGTGATCGACCAGCCGCTCCCGCACGAGACGACGGCGCCGGCGATCACGGGGATCGCGCAGCGGCTCAATTGGCTGCACCTGAACGCCGGCAACTGGACCGACTCGCCGACCCTGTCCTACCAGTGGCTGCGCTGCGACGCCGCCGGCGCGAACTGCCAGCCGATCGGCGGCGCGACCGGCGTCTTCTACTTCGCCGTCGCGGCCGACGTCGGTCACGTCCTCGTCGCGCACCTCACCGCCGCCAACTCCTCCGGCACGGCCCAGGCGACGGCGCCGGGGACCCCGGTGATCGCGGCGAACCCGCCCGTTCTCGGATCGCCCCCGGTCGTCGTCGGCGTCGCCCGCGAGGGCCGGTGGATCGGCTACAACGGAATCACCTGGACGAAGATCACGCCCGACACGACGATGGCGGCGCAGTGGAGCCGCTGCCAGGCCGACGGCACCGGGTGCCAGCCGATCCCGGGCGCGAACGCCGGCATCTATCTGCTGACCGCGGCCGACGCCGGATCGACCCTGATGGTGCGGGTCACCGCCACGAACCCGGATGCGGCCGTCGCCGCCGATTCGAAGACGAGCGCGGTCGTCCTGCCCGCCCCGCCGACGGTCTCGACGCTTCCGCTCGTCGGCAAGGACGCGGGCAACGTCGGCGACGTCCTGACCGTGACGCCGGCCACCTGGGTAGGCCTCGTGAGCACGACGGCCGACCAGTTCGAGCGCTGCACGACCGCCTGCGTCCCGGTCGGGCCGGCCGGAGCGAGCTCGTACACGATCACCGCGGCCGATATCGGCGCGGTCATGCGAGCGACCGAAACGGCGAGCAACGCCGGCGGTTCAACGGTTGCGTGGTCCTCGTCGTACGTCGGCCCGGTGCGCTCCGTCGCCTCCGGCTCCGCGGTTCTCGCCGCCGGCGCCGCGGTGATGGTCCGCAACGTACGCGGCGCGGCGATCGCATTCGCGTCGCTGAGCGAGCCGCGTGCCGCCACGGCCGTGGCAGCGAGCGCGGCGAGAACCACGGCACGCGCCACGCTGACGCTCAGGCGGGCCCCGGGGGTGCGCGGCCGGCTGCGCGCATGGGCGTGCCCGGCCAACGGGCAGGGCGGAGCCCCACCACCGCCCTGCACGCGTGCCGTCTCGGTCGGATCGACTGTGATCGTGCCGCTGACCGGCGCCGTCGCACGTGGCAAAGTTCGGATTGTCGTCGTCCGCCGCCCCCGGTGACGCCGAAACACTCAAGTGATCGTCCGATTTCGCCGTTGTTAACTTCAGTATGCGCGTACGTCCACTGCGGCTGGTCTGGCTGCTGACGCTGCCGCTCGCGGGTGCATCCCCGGCGAGCGCGTCCGTCCACGTGGGCGGGCCGGTCCCACCAGCGCTCGGCGCGACCGTCACCGAGATGACGGGACTCCCGCAGTCGGTCCTCACCGCGACGGATGTGTGCGGGCTCGCCCGCCCGAATCACGCCCGCTGCGACGCGCTGTCGCTCGTCCTGCGCACCACCGGCACGCTCGTGCGACCGCGCGTGCGCGCCAGCCGCCCGAACCGGATCTCACCCGCGGCGCGCGGACCGCGGAGCGCGCACGCGGCGGTGATCGCCGCGCCGGCGGCGAGCCCGCCCGAGCCAGGCACGCCCGCGTACGTCCAACAGGCGTACGACATGGCCTACTTGTCCACGACCGGCGGCAGCGCCAAGACCGTCGCGATCGTCGACGCGTATGACGATCCGAACGCGGAAGCGGATCTTGCGACATATCGCGCCACGTTCGGACTGCCGGCCTGCACGACCGCGAACGGCTGCTTCAAGAAGGTCAACCAGGCCGGCGCCGCGTCCCCGCTGCCCGCTGAGGACGACGGCTGGGAGACCGAGACCTCGCTCGACCTCGATGCCGTCTCGGCCCTGTGTCCGCGGTGCAAGATCCTGCTCGTGGAGGCGAACAGCGACACGCTGTCGGACCTCCAGCCGGCGCTCGCGAAGGCGGCCTCGCTCGGGGCCACGCAGATCTCCAACAGCTGGAGCGTCGCGAGCAAGTCGGCGCCACAGGGCTCGTTCACGTTTGCGGGCGTGGCGACGGTCGCGGCGAGCGGCGACGAGGGTTTCGTCGACTCCGGCTTCAGCAACTACCCGGCGGCATTCGCGGCGGTCACGGCGGCGGGCGGGACGAGCCTGGCGGCCACGAGCGACGCGACCAACCCGCGCGGATTCGACGAGACCGCGTGGTCGCTCGGAACCGACGGCTCGGGGGCGGGCTCCGGGTGTGACCTGAAGGTGACAAAGCCCTCCTACCAGACCGACAGCGGCTGTACCGGACGCGCGTACTCCGATGTGTCGGCGGCCGCCGACCCGAACACGGGCCTGCTCGTGTACGACAGCGCCCACGGCGGCTGGGCGGTCCTCGGGGGCACGAGCCTCGCCTCGCCGCTGATCGCCGCGTTCTACGCGGCCGGCGGGATCAGCGCCGCGACGGCCCAATGGGCGTACACGAGCCATGCGCTGCTGAACGATCCGATCAGCGGCTCGGTCGGCACGTGCGCCACGACGATCTTCTACATCTGCAACGCCGGTCCCGGCTACGACGGCCCGACCGGCACCGGCAGCATCTCTGGCGCGGTCGTCCCCGGCGCGCCCGGGATCGGCGGACCGACCATCGCTCCGGACGGCACGAGCACGTACAGCACCGCGCTCACAGCGCAGTCCGCATCGCTGCGCGGCGGGGTCTACCCGAACGGGCTCGACACGACGTACTGGTGGGAATACGGGACGACCACCGACTATGGACAGCAGAGCCCGGCCGCCGACATCGGCGCGGGGCAGGCTCCGGTCGCAGTCAGCGACGCGCTGAGCGGCCTGTTCGCCGGCATGACCTACCACTACCGCCTCGTCGCGCAGAACAGCCTTGGCACGAGCTACGGCTACGACTACGTGTTCACGACCCCGACGGACTCGACCTCGACGAGCACGAGCGGCAGCCAGACGGTGAGCACCGTGTCCGCCACGCCGACCGTGCCGGTGAACATCCGCGCACCGAGCATCACCGGCGCGCCCCGGCGCGGTGTCGTGCTCGGCGTCACGCTCGGCTCGTGGAGTCCGTCCCCGAGCAGCCTCGCGGTCCAGTGGCAGCGGGGCGCCGGCGGCACGTTCACCGACATCCCCGGCGCGACCGGATCGACGTACGTGCCCGTGACTGCGGACGAGCGCGACGACCTGCGTGTGGTCGTCACCGCGCGCAACGCCTTTGGCGCCGTGACCGCGGTCAGCGGCGCCGTCGGCCCCGTCGCCTGGAACCCGCCGGTGCGCGGGACCGCGCCGGTGATCACGGGCACGCTTCGGGTCGGACGCTCGCTCAGCTACCGCGGCGCCACCTGGCGGGCGCTCACGCGCGACACGACGGTCTCGCTGCAGTGGAAGCGGTGCCGTCGCAGCGGCACCGCGTGCCGCGTGATTCGCGGTGCACACGCCGCGCGCTACCGCCTGACGAGCGCCGATGCCGGCCACCGGCTCGTGCTGAGCATCACCGCGAGCAACCCTGACGCGAACGTCAGCGCGATCTCGCGGCCGAGCGGGATCGTGCGCGCCGCACGGGCCGCGCCCAAGCGCGCGGCCCGGCACTAGCTCGTCGCGTCAGACGCTCAGTACAGCTGCAGGTAGCGGTCGAGCTCCCACTGCGTGATCTGCTCGTGGGCGAGCTGCCACTCGCGGCGCTTGACCTCGATGTAGTAGTCGACGTAGTCGCCGTCGCGCGTCTTGCCGAGCGCGGCGCGCAGCGGCTCGTTGCGCTCGAGCTCCCGGGTCGCGTCGAGCAGATTTGCCGGCAGCAGCTCAATCCCGCCCGCGGCCCGTTGCTCGGGGCTCATCGTGTACAGGTTCGCCGTGTTCGGATCGCCGGCGTCGAGTCCACGGTCGACGCCGTCGAGGCCGGCGGTCAGCATCGCGGTGGCGGCCAGGTACGGGTTGCACGAGCCATCGACGGTGCGGTCCTCGATCCGTCCGCGGTCCGGGATCCGCAGCATCTGCGTGCGGTTGTTGTAGCCGTAGCTGATGTACGCCGGCGCCCAGGTGGCGCCGCTCGTCGGGGCGCCGATCACGAGGCGCTTGTATGAGTTGACCGTTGGCGCGGTCAGCGCGATGTACGCCTTCGCGTTGCTCTTGAGGCCGCCGACGAAGTTGTATGCGAGCTCGGAGAGACCGAGCCCGCGAGGATCCTCGGCGGGATCGCGGTCGAACACGTTCTCGTCGCCCTTCCACAGGCTGACGTGGAAGTGGCAGCCGTTGCCGGTGAGGTTCGCGAACGGCTTGGGCATGAACGTCGCGATCAGCCCGCGCTGCTGGGCGAGCGACTCGACCATGTAGCGGTAGAAGATCGCGCGATCGCAGGTCTTCAGCGCCTCGTCGAACTGGAAGTTCTGCTCGAACTGGCCGTTGGCGTCCTCGTGGTCGGTCGCGTAGTTGTCCCAGCCCAGTTCGGTGACGTACTTCGAGACGGTCGAGACGAAGTCGAGGTTGCGGGTGAGCGCACGCATGTCGTAGCAGGGCAGCTCGAGCGTGTCGAGCGGATCGGCAATCTCGATCCTGCCGTCCTCGGTCCGACGGACCAGGAAGTACTCGAGCTCGGCGCCGATCCGCAGCTCGTAGCCGCGCTCGGCGAGCCGGGCGAGCGCGCCCCGCAGGATCGTGCGCGGACAGAACGGCCATTCCTCGCCCTCGACCGTGATGTTGCACGCGAACCGCGCGACGTTCGGCTGCCACGGCAGGATCGTCAGGCTCGTCGGGTCGGGCATCGCGATCATGTCGGGATCGTGCGGGCCTTGTCCGACGTCGCCGGCGGCGAACCCGGCGAACCCGGCGCCGTCGGTGAGCAGGTCGTCGAGGTGGTGGGCGGGAACGAGCTTCGCGCTCGGCTTCCCGTGCATATCGACGAACTGGGCGAACAGGAACTCGATGCCCTTGTCCTTCACGATCCGCCGGACATCATCAGCGTTCTGTGGTTGCGTGCTCATGGTGTGCGAGGCTATCCGTGGACGAGGGCGCGCGGCAATGGCTCGGGGCACAGCTAACCGGCGGCTAGCATGTTCGAGTCGCACATAGGAGGAGCACCGGGTCAGTGTCAGTGTCAGTGAACGTCGAGACGGGTTCAGAGCTGCGGGGACTCCGCGAGGAGAACCACACGCTGTACGGCGTCATCAAGCTCGTCTCCTCCTCGCTCGAGGTCCTGCCGATGCTTCAGGGGGTCGTCGACCTCGCGACCGAGGCGACCGGCTGTCACGCCTGCTTCATCTACCTGCTCGAGGACGCCCGCCTGACGATCCGCGCCGCCTCCCCGGTGTTTGCCGACGCCGTCGGCAAGGTCCAGTTCTCCGTCGACGAGGGCCTCACCGGATGGGTCGCGCGGCATCGCACGCCGGAGTTCATCCGCGACCAGGCGATGGAGGACCCGCGGATGAAGTACGTGCCGATGCTCCAGGAGGAGCGCTTCCAGTCGATGGTGGCGGTGCCGATCCTCGCGCGCTCTGGGGACACGATCGGCGTGATCGTGCTCCACACCCGCGCGCCGCACGCGTTCACCGAGGACACGGTCAAGCTGCTCGTCCACATCGCCTCGCTCGTGAGCGGCGCGATCGAGAACGCGCAGCTGTATGACCGCGAGCGCCGGCGCGTCGACGCGCTCACCGACCTCTCCGGCCTCGCCCAGCAGGTCGCGGCGGCCGGCGATACGGCGGAGCTCGGGCCGGCGGTCGCGCGCGGGACCCGGCGGCTGCTCGGCGCGGAGGTTTGCCAGATCTACCGGCTCGACGCGGACGGCAGCGGCCTGCAGCTGCTCGCCTCCTCGCCGGAGACCGTGCTCACCCCGACGCTGTCGACATCGGGCCTGCTGCTCGCCGCGCTCGAGGGGCGCGGCGCCCGCCCGGCGGCGCAGTCGCTGTGGCCCGAGCTCGACGTGGCCGACGTGCTCGTCACCGCGCTGTCGGTCGGCGGTGAGCGCGTCGGGCTGCTGTGTGCCGGCTCCGGGCACGGCCAGAGCTTCGGCGACGAGGACACCGAGATGGCGCGCGCGATCGCACACCTCACCGCGATCGCGATCAAGCGCGCGGAGCTGATCGAGGGCCTGACCAACGCGAACATCGTCAAGGACCTGTTCGAGGCGCTCGCCGCCGGCGCGACCGCGTTCGCGGCGTCCAAGGCGGCCGAGGTCCGCTGCGACCTCAGCGCCCCGTACCTGATGGTCTGCGCCGAGCCGGCCGCGGGCCGCGAGCGGGGCTCAGGCGAATGGCGCGAGGCGGCCGACGTCGTCGGTCGCGGCCTCGCCGAGCTCGCGCCCCGGGTCGCGATCGAAGCGGGCCCGGGTCCCGTGCGCGCGCTGCTTGCGATCGGCACTCGGCGCGCGCAGCGCGTCGAGGAGATCCTGCGCAGCGCCCGCGAGCTCGGCCAGGACGCCGGCGCCGCGATCGGCATCAGCGAGCTGCGCGATGTTCCGGCGGCCGCGACCCGCGCCTATCGGGAGGCGCTGGACGCGGCCAAGATCGGCCGCGCACTGCTCGGCACGGGCGGCGCGATCCCCTACTCGCAGCTCGGTGCATACCGCTATCTCGTCCAGATCGCCCCCGAGGATGCGCCGCACGATCGGATGCGCGCCGCCGTCGACCAGCTGATCAGCTACGACAACAAGCGCCGCACGGCGCTGCTCGACACGCTGGAGCGCTACCTCGCCGAACGGCGCAGCGTGATCGAGAGCGCCCGCGCGCTGTACATCCACCCGAACACGCTGCGCCAGCGGCTCGCCCGAATCGAGGAGCTGACCGGCCTCGCGCTCGACCAGGACGACCTGCTCTCGCTCGAGCTGGCGATCAAGCTCGCGCGCCTGCACGGCCGGCCGGGCGGTGGGGCGTAGCCGCGCGGGCTACTCCGCCTCGACGAGGAACACCGGCAGCTTCGCCTTGCTCCGGACACGCTGGGGCTCCTGGGTCCAGATCATGTCGCGGATCAGCCGGTGGCGGTCAGGGTCGGCGGTCATCACGATCGCGTCGCAGCCGTGCGTCTTCGCCTCTTCGAGGATCTTCTTCGTTGACTTGCGGGTGCCGAGCACGTGGCCGTCGGCCTCGACCCCCTTGCGCTTCAGCCGCGCGATCGCCTTGCCGACGATGTCGCGCTGCTCCTGCCATTCGCGCTTGTTCGGCAATAGGCCGGGGGACTGCATGCCGAAGGCGACGCCGTGGATCCGCGCGATCGTGAACACATGGACGCTCGCGCCCGAAGGCTTGGCCAGCTCGATCGCGAGGTCGATCGCGGCCTGCGAGAACGGCCGACCCTCGGAGGCGAGCAGGATGCGCTTGTACTGGTGGTCGTCCGTCAGTGCATCATCGCGCACCGGGGCGGCAGCCGCCCTCACGGGCCGCTGCCGTCAGGCGCCGCGGGAACGGTTGTCGACGGTGTGCTCGTCGCCCCCGCGGCGTGCTCCGGACGCTTGTCCTCGACGCGTTTGCGGTACCAGTAGAACCCGAGGTAGGAGAGCAGCACGACCCAGCCGATGAAGTAGTACGGCAGGGTCTTGCGTCCGGCGGCGTTGCAGGTGCAGCTCGCGTACACGGGGCCGCCGTAGAAGTAGATGATCGCGTAGATCCCGGCGATCACGAGCGCGACGTATTCCATCCATTCGGGCAGCTTGAACGGCCGGCGCACGTTCGGACGATCCCGGCGCAGCAGGAAGTAGCCGATCAGCACCGGGATGAACGCGGCGAGGTAGCCGACGTTTGAGAACGTGTAGATCTCGACGGCACCGCCCATGAACACGACCGCGATCGAGCACGCGACGTTGAACCACATCGAGCGGTTCGGGACGCCGTGCTTGTTGACGTGCTGGAAGAACCGGGGGAACTGCCCGTCGGTCGACATCTGGTGCAGCGAGCGGGCGGTCCCGGTGATCGCGTTCAGTGCCGACAGCACCAGCGCGATGATCAGCATGATCGCGATCAGCCACTCGAGGATGTTGCTCCCGGCGCCGGTGCCGAACACCGCGGCCGCGTAGTGCACGAAGATCGTCTTGGGGTCAACGAGCGCGGCGTTCCCGAGCGCCGGGAGCCCGAGCACGATGATGAACGCGACCGGGATCATCGTGTAGATGAACAGGCCGTAGAGCCCCTCGAGGTTCATCGCGATCTTCGCGTCGCGATCGGGGTTCTTGGTCTCGCCGATGTAGCACGCGGCGGCCTCCATCGCGATCACGTTCCACGTCAACAGGAACGAGAACGCGATGTACAACGTCAGCCATCCGTGCCCGAACAGCGGCGAGAAGAAGCTCGAGCCGTTGGTGTGGCGGAAATGCCAGAGCCAGTTGAAGTCAACCGCCGAGGGATTGAAGATCCACGAGATCGCCAAGAACGTCAGCGGGATCATCGATAGCAGCGCCAGCGTCGTCGCGAACACCGTCCCGAACCGCAGTCCCATCACCGCCGGGATCGACAACAACAAGATCCCGACGACCGAGATCCCGAGCGTCCACCACGCGATCGGGGTATGAATCGGCGTGAACCCCGCCTGGCTGAGCTGGAAGCGATCGACCAGATAGAACGACGCCAGGATCATGTTCAACGGCGCGACCGGGAACCACCCCAACCAATACGCCCACGCCGTGAACCCGTTCACATGCTCGGCAAACCGCGGCCAGCGATCCTTATACGCCGGATACGCATACGCGGGCAGCCCTCCCGCGCGATCCGGCATCATCGCCGAGAGCTCCGCTAACAACAGACACACCAGATACCCACTGATCGTGATCACCACGATCACCGGAACCGACGACGCGCCCAACTCGGTCACCATCACCGGCGCGATCCCCGTCACGAGGATCGTGCCCGCGAGGCCGATCACGAACGCCCCCCACCAGTTCGTCGTCCGCGGCAGTCCGGCAGCTTCGTAGGTGAGTTCGTCGTATTCCGGCGCGGAGTCGTCCGCCATGAGCCCTCCAGGTTTATGTAGCCGGCAGCAGAAGCGGGACTAGGCTCTCACGTGCCCCGGACGTGTCCCAGTCGCGAAGCGAACACAATTACGGGGGTCGACATGGAGCACCTGGACACATTTCTCGCCAAGCAACCGCCGTTCGACGGGATCGACCCAGATGTGGTCCATGCGATCGCCGCCGCAGCCGTGGAGAGGACATACGAAGCGGGCGAGGAGGCGCTGATCGAGGACGGACAGCCGGCCACGGGCCTGTCGGTTGTCCTGAGCGGCTCGATGGACGTCGTCCACGAGGGCGAGGTGATCCAGGTGCTCGAGCCGGGGGAGTGCTTCGGCCATCCGTCGCTCCTGACGGGGATGGCGCCGGCGTTCACGATCCGCGCGCGGGAGCGCAGCGCGTGCGCGCTGTTCTCGGCCCAGGACGGCCGGCGCGTGCTCGGCACCGAGGCGGGCGCGGCGTACGTCGCCCGCTCGATGCGCAAGCGCCTGACCCGGGCCGGTCACACCGTCCACGGGCTGCTCGACGTCGGGACGACGCCGATCTCGGCAATCATGCGGCCGCCCGAGTTCTGCGACCCGGAGGCGACCGTCCGCGAGGCGGCGCGCCGCCTCGCAGAGACCGGCGCGCACGCGCTGCTCGTCGATCTCGGCTCGGCGGGGACCGCGATCGTCACCGACGCCGAGATCCGCGGCGCCGCCGCCGCGCGCGACGGCGCGGTGCTGGACGGTCCGGTACGCGCGGTCGCGCGGGCACCGGTGCCGACCGTGCCGGTCCGACAACTGGCCGTCGAGGCGACCGTCGACATGCTGGCGGCGGGCACCGAGCACGTCGCCGTGATCGACGGCGGGCGCGTCTGCGGGGTGCTGTCCGCTGGAGACCTGCTCGGGCTCGACGCGCGCAGCCCGATCGCGCTGCGGCACATGATCCTCGGCGCCGCCGACGAGGACGAGCTGATCCGCGCGGTCAGCCATCTGCCGAAGCTGTTTCTGCTGCTGATGCGCGCCGGAGTTCCCCCGCGAGACGTCGGCCGAGTGCTGAGCCTCCAGCACGATGGAGTGGTCGCTCGCCTGATCGATTTCTCGATCCTCCAGCGCGGGGCCGCGCCGCTGCCGTGGGCCTGGCTCGACCTCGGCAGCGCCGCTCGCCGCGAGTTCACGCTCGCGTCCGACCAGGACAACGCGTTCGCCTACGGGAATCCCGACGCCGGCGAGCAGGACGGTGTGGACGCGTACTTCGAGCGGCTCGGCGCCGACGTCAACGACGGCCTTGCGCGGTGCGGGATCGGCATCGACAACAACGGCGTACTGGCGGGCAAACGGCTGTGGCGGATGTCGAAGGCGGCGTGGCTGAAGACGTTCGACGAGTGCCTGCAGATCCCGGACGAGTCGCATCTGATCAGGGCGACCGTCGCGTTCGACTTCCGGCCGGCCGCGGGCGGCCTCGGCATGGTCTCCGAGTTGACCGAGCGGATGCGCGCGGCACGCGACTACCCGAACTTCATGCGCCTGATGGCGCGGACCGCGACGGGCTATCCGGTGGCGCTCGGGTTCCGCGGTCAGTTTGCGGTCGAGAAGTCCGGCCCCGCGGCCGGGCGGCTCGACCTCAAGCGCGGCGCGATCATCCCGCTCGTCAACCTCGTGCGCTTTCACGCGCTCGCGGGCGGCGTCACGATCTCGCCGACGCAGGAGCGAATCGAGGCCGTGGCGAGCATCGGCGGGATCGACCGCGCGCTCGCGGATGCGCTCAGCGAGTCCTTCGAGCTGATCACGCGCGTGCGCTTTGACCACCATGCCGCGCTGATCGCGGCGGGTCAGCCGCCGGACAACATGATCGATCCGGGGGCGCTGCCACCGATCGCGACCGGTGATCTGCGCGAGTCACTGCAGGTCGTGCGCCGGGCACAGAAGCAACTCGGCGTGTGGACGCCGGCCGGCAAGTAGGCGTTAACGGAATCTCTACGGGTGGCTGTGGCGCGCAACCACATTTGCGTGCGAAAGTGTGCCCGTGGGCGCCATTGGAGGGGCATCGGGCACGCTCTACGCTCCGCAGCCATGTGCGGGATAGCCGGTCTTTACACCAAATCCGCCGCGCTGCACGACCAGCTTGGTGAGCTTTTGTCACGGATGCTCTGTCAGCTGTCCGACCGCGGTCCAGACAGCGCCGGAGTGGCGTTTTACCGCGAGCCGGCCCCCGCCGGCTCGTGCAAGGTGTCACTGCATTCCCCCTCGCTCGAGCCGCATTGGGATGGGATCGGCGCGGAGCTCGAGCGGGTCTTCGGCGGCGCCTCAGCACCGCGCGTCCGGGCAAGCCATGCCACGTTCGTGATCGCCGCGGAGGCCGAGGACGCGCAGGCGTGGCTGTCCGAGCACCACCCGGAACTGACACTGATGAGCGCCGGCCGCACGATCGAGATCTTCAAGGAGGCGGGGCTGCCGACCGAGTTCGTCCACCGGTTCGCGCTCGACGGGATCGACGGCAGCCACGCGCTCGGCCACACGCGGATGGCGACCGAGAGCCGCGTCACCACCGAGCACAGCCATCCGTTCTCGACGGGCCTGGACCTGTGCCTCGTCCACAACGGCTCGCTGTCGAACCACAACCGCCTGCGCCGCTCGCTCACGCGCGAGGGGATCCGCTTCCGCACCGACTGCGACAGCGAGGTCGCGGCCGGCTACCTCACGTGGCGGCTGCGCGAGGGCGCAACGCTCGAGCAGGCGCTCGAGGGCTGCCTCGAGGACCTCGACGGCTTTTACACGTTTGCGGTCGGCACTGCGGACGGCTTCGCGGTCCTGCGCGATCCGATCGCCTGCAAGCCGGCGGTGATGGCGGAGACCGACGAGTGGGTCGCGATGGCGTCCGAGTACCGGGCGATCGCGGTCCTGCCCGGAGCCGAGGACGCGACGACCTGGGAGCCCGAGCCGGGCCGCGTCTACAGCTGGGGCACGGCCGCGGTGCTGTGATGGCGACAACCGACGCGACCCGCGACGCGCTGTCGTTCGATCTGGCGAGCGACAGCGTCCGCGAGCTCAACCAGCGCCTGCACGACGGCTCCGGTGGGCCCGTGAAGGTTCTCAATCCCGGCGGCAAGCACGCGATCGCGGTCGGTCTCGACGCGCCCTACGAGGTCGAAATCGACGGACACGTCGGCTACTACTGCGCCGGCATGAACAAGCAGGCCACGGTCCGGATCCGCGGCAACTGCGGCGTCGGCGTGGCGGAGAACATGATGTCGGGCACGGTGATCGTCGAGGGCAGCGCCTCGCAGTCGGCGGGCGCGACCGCCCGCGGTGGGTTGCTCGTCATCCACGGCGACTCCTCGGCGCGGTGTGGGATCTCGATGAAGGGCGCCGACATCGTCGTCCAGGGCTCGGTCGGGCACCTGAGCGCGTTCATGGCGCAGCGCGGTGCGTTGCTCGTGTGCGGCGACGCCGGCGAGGCACTCGGCGATTCGCTGTACGAGGCGCGGTTGTACGTCCGCGGGACGGTTGCCGGACTCGGCGCCGACTGCGTGGAGAAGGAGATGCGCGAGGAGCACCGCGAGCAGATCGCCGACCTGCTCCGGCGCGCCGGGGTGGACGGGGTGGCGGCGAGCGACTTTCGCCGCTACGGCTCCGCTCGGCGCCTGTACAACTTCCACGTCGACAACCTCGGGAGCTACTGATGGCCGCCGGCAATGGCGCTCAGATCCCCCCCGGGCTGCGCGAATCCGCGACCTTCGACCGCACGACGATCGCCGAGATCCAGCGCGCGGCCCGGGAAGGGATCTACTCGATCAAGGGCTTCGGGGCCAAGCGCCGTGTTCCGCACTTCGACGACCTGCTGTTCCTTGGCGCCTCGGTGTCTCGCTACCCGCTCGAGGGCTACCGCGAGCGGTGCGACACCGACGTGACGATCGGCACGCGGTTCGCGCGCGAACCGATCCATCTCGACATCCCGATCACGATCGCGGGGATGAGCTTCGGGGCGCTCTCGGGGCCCGCGAAGGAGGCGCTCGGGCGGGGAGCCTCGGAAGTCGGCACGTCGACGACGACCGGCGACGGCGGCATGACGCCCGAGGAGCGCGAGCACTCGACCACGCTCGTCTACCAGTTGCTGCCGAGCCGCTACGGGATGAATCCCGACGACCTGCGCCGCGCTGACGCGATCGAGGTCGTCGTCGGGCAGGGAGCGAAGCCGGGCGGGGGAGGGATGCTGCTCGGCCACAAGATCTCCGACCGCGTCGCGGAGATGCGCGACCTGCCGAAGGGAATCGATCAGCGCAGCGCCTGCCGGCACCCGGACTGGACGGGACCAGACGACCTCGAGATCAAGATCGAGGAGCTTCGGGAGATCACCGACTGGCGGATCCCGATCTACATCAAGGTCGGCGCGACCCGCACCTACTACGACGTCGCGCTCGCGGTCAAGGCCGGTGCCGACGCGATCGTGCTCGACGGAATGCAGGGCGGCACCGCCGCCACCCAAGAAGTGTTCATCGAGCACGTCGGGATCCCGATCCTCGCCGCCATCCCGCAGGCCGTTGAGTCGCTCCAGGATCTCGGGATGCACAGGGAGATTCAATTGATCGTCTCCGGTGGGATCCGCACCGGCGCGGACGTCGCCAAGGCGCTGGCCCTCGGCGCGGATGCCGTCTCGATCGGAGTTGCGGCGCTGGTGGCGATGGGTGACAACGCGCCCGAGCACGATGCCGAGTACCGCAAGATCGGGTCGGCCGCCGGCTACTACGACGACTACCAGGCCGGCCGTGACCCCGCCGGGATCTCCACGCAGGAGCCCGCGCTCGCGGCGCGGCTCGACCCGGTCGAGGGCGGGCGGCGCGTCGCCAACTACCTGCGCACGCTCGTGCTCGAGACGCAGACGCTCGCGCGCGCCTGCGGGAAGTCGCACGTGCACAACCTCGAGCCCGAGGACCTCGTCGCGCTCACGATCGAGGCGGCGGCGATGGCGCGGGTGCCGCTCGCCGGCACGAGCTGGATCCCCGGGCTCGTCTCGGGCTGACGGTTGCTTGCGCGGCGCGTGTCTGGCCCGCCCGGGTCGGGTCGTCGGCCCTGCGCTCGTGGGCGACCGTCCGCGCGGACGCAATCTGCCACAGTCGTGCGGGATTGGCGGAGCGTGCGCGATTTCTCGCCGCAGGCAGACACAGATGCTCACACCCTCACGATCGTCGCGAGGTGGGGAAGATCGCTTCCGCGACACGGCCGCTCTCGTGCCCGGGACCGGCGCTCCGAGCCGGGCGTTAGGCTTGTCGGGAGTGGCGCGCCGCAGCGCAGCGACGAGCGCGCCCCGCCAGCACCCAACTAACCCCTCTTTCACCCATGACCTATGTAATTGCCGAGCCGTGCATCGGGACGAAGGATCTCTCGTGCGTCGAAGTATGTCCGGTGGACTGCATCCATCCGACTCAGGATGAGCCCGGCTTTGATGATGAGCCCCAGCTGTACATCGACCCCGAGGAGTGCATCGACTGCGACGCGTGCGTCGAGGCCTGCCCGGTGGACGCGTGCTTCGCCGAGGACCAGCTTCCCGAGGAGTGGCAGGGGTACATCAAGATCAACGCGGAGTACTACCGGCGGGTCGGCTGAACGCTCCGCCGAGCGCGCGCGTGAGCGTCGCGACTCCGTCGAGCAACGTCGTGAGCAGCCGGGCCGGATCCTCCAGGCGGCTGCTCGGGCCCTGCAGGCCGAGGATCGCGGCGAGCTGGCCGGTGCGGTCGAGCACCGGCGCGGCGATCGCGTTGACGTCGACGTCGCGCTCGCCGAAGACGGTCGCATAACCGCGCTCCCGCACCGTCGCGACCTCGGCCGCAAGGCGCGCCCGGTCGGTGATCGTGCGATCGGTGAGCGCGACGAGATCACGCTCACGCGGCAGCGGTCCCCCGCCGTAGGCGAGCATCACCTTGCCGACGGCGGTCGCGTGGGCGATGCTCGGGCGGCCGAGCCGCGCCATGCTGACCACGCTCGACCGCGACGGCGCGGAGTCGACCGTGATCGCCTCGCGCTCGCCCGGCAGCGACAAGGTCGCGGTCTCGCCGGTGCTCTCCATCAACTCGACGAGCACCGGGCGGGCGAGCGTCTGCAGATCGAGCCGGGACAGCACGCGGTCGGCGAGCGTCACAAGCGCGAGACCGAGCCGGAACGGTCGGGTGGGGATCGTGTCATCGCGCTGGACGAGCCCCGCCGACTCGAGCGTCGCGAGCAGCCGCGAGGCGGTGCTCGCGTTGACGCCGATCCGCCGGGCGAGCTCGTTGACTCCGAGGCTCGCCTCGCTGTCGCGCAGTTCCTCGAGCAGCGCGAGCGCTCGCGCGACCGACGCCACCGGCCGGCGGCCGCCCGACCCCACACGCCGCCCGCCTCCCTCCGACGTCGATTGCGCCATAGGCAACAGTATTGCGCTCTGCGCGACGATTGTCTAGGATGCGCGCCCCATGTCGTTCGTTCTTGAGTGCCCTCACTGCGGCGTCCGGGAAGTGGCCGACTTCGCGTTCGGCGGCGAGGTGAGCGTGCGCCCCCGGGGCAACCCCTCGTTCCGCGAGCTGTGCGAGTACAACTACTTCCGCCGCAACGTCGCGGGCGTCCAGCGCGAGTGGTGGTATCACCGCTCCGGCTGCCGGACCTGGTTCCAAGCCGAGCGCGACACGCGCACGAACGCGGTCCTCAGGGTCGGTCTCCCCGGGGAGCTGGAGTAGTGGTCCCCAACGCGAGTCCGCTCGCATTCGAGGCACGCCTGGCGGCGCCGGGCTTCGTCCTCGAATGCTCGTGCACCTCCAGTGCACGTCGCATTCTGCGTCCGCGCCCGGCATCCACCAGTCGCACCTCTCGGTGCGACCGTACTCACGTCGGAGACCACTGATGCCACGGCTTCCGCAGCAGCCGGCCGAGGTGATCGATCGCAACAAGCCGATCACGTTCTCCTTTGACGGCAAGAAGGTGTCGGCCCACGAGGGCGACACGATCGGCTCGGCACTGTACGCCGCCGGCCAGCGGACGTTCTCGCGCAGCTTCAAGTACCACCGCCGCCGCGGCCTGATGTGCTGCCAGGGCCACTGCCCGAACTGCCTCGTGGCGGTTGACGGCGCACCGGGCATCCGCGCGTGCACCGAGCCGGCGCGCGACGGCGCGAAGGTCGAGCATCTCAATGCGACCCCGAGCCTCGAGCACGACGTGATGGCGGTGACCGACACCCTCGGCGGGCCGTTCACGCCGCCCGGCTTCTACTACAAGACGTTCATCCGGCCGCGCCGGCTGTGGCCGGCGTACGAGTGGGTCCTGCGCCACGCCGCTGGGCTCGGGAAGCTGCCGAAGACCCAGGCAGAGCGGACCTGGCGGACGGAGTACCGCCGCCGTCACGTCGATCTGCTCGTCGTCGGCGGCGGCGCCGCAGGTCTGTCGGCGGCGCTTGCCGCGGCCAAGCGCGGCGTGGACGTCGTGCTCGTCGACGACGGCCCCGATCCGGGAGGGCGCCTGCTGTGGGAGGGCGGCCACGAGCAAGCCCGGACCCTCACCCAGCAGGCACTCCAGGCGGGCGTCGAGATCCTGACGGGCGCGCCGGCGCTCGGACACTTCGACGGCCTCGTCCCCGTGTGGCAGGGCTCGACGCTGCACCAAATCCGAGCGCGCCACCACATCTACGCGACGGGCGCGATCGAGCAACCGCTCGTGTTCTCCGGCAACGACCTCCCGGGCGTGATGCTGTCCGGCGGCGCCCGGCGGCTGGCGAGCCTCTACGGCGTCGCGCCCGGCACGCGCGCGGTGATCGTCACCACCTCGGACCGCGGGATCCGCGCCGCGCTCGCGCTGCAGTCGGTCGGCGTCGAGATCGCCGTCGTCGCGGACCTGCGCTCGCAGCCGTCGCGCGCGTCGGCGCGGCTGGGCGCGAACGGGATCGAGTCGCTCCAGGGTTGGACCGTGATCGCGGCCCGCGGCCGCAAGGCCGTGACCGGCGCGCTGCTCGCCCCGGTCGCCCGCGTCACCGACGCGTCGGCGCCGAGCGGCCGTCGCGAGCTCGAGTGCGATCTGCTGATCGTCTCCGGCGGCGACGCACCGGCCACCTCGCTCGTCAGCCAGGCCGGCGCCACGACCGTGTACGACGAGGCGGCCGGACACTTCCGCGTCGGCGAGCTTCCCCCTCATGTCACCGTCGCCGGCCAGCTCGCCGGCGAGGGTGACTGGGGGATCGCGGCGGAATCAGGTGAGCTCGCCGGGCTCGAGGCGGCCCGGGCGCTCGGCTTCGCCGAGAACGGCGCGGCCACTCGCCGCACGGAGATCGCCGCTCGCCTGAAGGCCGCGGCCCGCGGACAGTCTGCGGTGCCCCCGGCGGTCGCGAGCGACGGCGGCGCCAAGGCGTTTACGTGCTTCTGCGAGGACGTCAGCGCCAAGGACATCGCGCGCGGCGTCAAAGAGGGCTACGACTCGATCGAGCTGTGCAAGCGCTACACGACGGTCACGATGGGACCGTGCCAGGGCCGGATGTGCCAGCTGACGTCGATCCGGCTGATGGCCAAGGAGACCGGCCAGAAGCTCTCGCAGGTCGGGACGACGACGGCGCGCCCGCCGTGGTCGACGGTGCCGATGGGGGCGCTTGCCGGCCGGCCGATCGAGCCCGCCAAGCGGTCCTCGATTCACGCGCGCCATCGCGAGCTCGGCGCCACGATCAGGTGGGCCGGCGACTGGCGACGGCCGTACGACTACGGCGACCCGGAGGGCGAGGCGCTCGCCGTCCACAACGGCGCGGGTCTGATCGACGTCTCGACGCTCGGCAAGCTGCTCGTCAACGGCCCGGAGGCGGGCGAGTTCCTGGACCGCCTGTATCCGAACCGGATGTCGACGCTCAAGCCCGGCCGCGTCCGCTACGGCGTGCTCACCTCCGACGCCGGCCGGATCATGGACGACGGCACCACGAGCCGTCTCGACGACGACACGTTCTACGTGACGACGACGTCGAGCGGGGCCGGCGCCGTCGAGCAGTGGTTCTCGTGGTGGCTTGCGGACTGGCGGATGGACGTCGTGCTCACCGACATCACGCAGGCGCTGTCGGCGGTCAACCTCGCAGGACCAAAGGCTCGCGAGATCCTCAGCACGCTCACGGACCTCGACTGCTCCCCCGAGGCGTTCACCTACCTCGACGCCAAGCAGACGAGAGTTGCCGGCGTCCCGTGCCTGCTGCTGCGGATCGGCTTCGTCGGCGAGCTCGGGTACGAGATCCACTTCCCCGCCGCGTACGGCGAGGACCTGTGGAACGCCCTGCTGACGGCCGGCGAGCCCCACGCGATCCGCCCGTTCGGACTCGAGCCGCAACGCATCCTGCGCCTGCAGAAGCAGCACATCATCGTCGGCCAGGACACCGACTCGGAGTCGACGCCGTTCGGCGCCGCGATGCCGTGGGCGGTCAAACTCGACAAGGACGAGGACTTCATCGGCAAGTGGGCGCTCGCGCGCGTCGCCGAGCACCCCGCCGAGACGGCGCTCGTTGGCTTCACGCTCGCCAACGGCCACGTCCCGACCGAGGGCTCGGTCGTGCTCGACGCGACCGGCGCCGCCGCCGGGCAGGTGACGAGCGCGCGACGCTCGCTCAAGCTCGGGCGCGTGATCGGGATGGCGTGGGTACCCGCCGCGCTCGCCAGCGATGGCACGAGCATCACGATCGCCGACAACGGCGCGAAGCTCGAGGCGTCGGTCATCACCGAGCCGTTCTACGACCCGCAAGGGGAGCTCCTGCGCTCGTGAGCACGCTCGCGTTCATGACCCCGGACGCGGACGCGGGCACGGCGCTTGCGCGCAGCCCGATGGAGCGGCTGGCGAAGGCCGCCGGCGCTCGGTTCGAGCCTCGCGACGGCTGGAATGTCGCCGTCTCCTTCGGCGATCCGGCGGTCGAGCAGGAGCGGCTGACAACGACAGTCGGCGTCGCCGACCTCAGTCACATCCGCAAGCTGGAGCTACACGGCGAGGCGCTCGCGTCCCTCGGGCTCACGCCCGGGCTCGCCGAGCAGCGCGATGGTGCATGGTGGTGCCCCGTCACTCCCTCGCGCGTTCTGCGCCTCGGCGGCGCGGGCGTGCCGGAGCTGCCCGACGGAGTGGGCGTCGTCGACATGACAAGCGGTCTGGCCGCGCTGACGATGATCGGCCCGCTGTGCCGCGAGCTGCTCGCCCGCTTCTGCGCGATCGACGTGCGGCCGACGGTCAGCCCGGTGCGCAGCTTCCGGCCCGGCTCGGTCGCCCGCACGCCCGGCTATCTGCTCGTCGAGGCCGGGGACCGGCTGACGGTGCTCGTCGGGTGGGCGCTCGGCCAGTACCTGTACGAAGTGGTCGCCGATGCCGCCGAGCATCTCGGCGGCGGCCCGGTCGGCGCCGAGGCCGTGAACGGGCGCGCGGATGCGTGAGATCTTCCGCTCGCGCCGGATGTGGCGCCGGCGCCCCGAGAAGCTGCGCGACAGCTACGACGTCGTGATCGTCGGCGGCGGCGCGCACGGCCTCGCGACCGCGTACTACCTCGGGCAGCTGGGCGTGAGGAACGTCGCGGTGCTCGAGAAGAGCTACATCGGCTCCGGCGCGGCCGGGCGCAACACGACGATTCTGCGCTCGAACTACAAGACGCCGGAGGGCGCCCGCTTCTACGACGAGAGCGTAAAGATGTACGAGCGCCTGTCCGCCGAGCTCGACTTCAACCTGCTGTTCTCGCAGTGCGGGCACCTCACGCTCGCACACTCCGATCGCGCGATGTTCGTGATGGCCAACCGCGCAGAGGTCAACCGCCTCAACGGGATCGACTCGCAGCTCGTCGACGCTGCGGAGGTCAAGCGGCTGTGCCCCGAGCTCAACGTCTCCGAGGACGCGACGTATCCGATCATGGGCGCGCTGTACCACCCGCCCGGCGGGATCATCCGCCACGACGCCGTTGTCTGGGGCTACGCGCGAGGGGCCGATCGCGCCGGCGTCGAGATCCATCCGTACACGGAAGTGACCGGGTTCGAGCGAACCAACGGGCGTGTGAGCGCTGTCCACACGAACCGCGGGACCGTGAAGGCAGGCCAGGTCGTGAGCGCGACCGCGGGCTGGAGCACGCTGATCTGCGACATGGCGCAGGTGCCGCTGCCGATCACGACGCACATCCTCCAGGCGTGCGTGACCGAGCCGGTCAAGCCGCTGCTCGACGTCGTGATCGTCTCCTCGCAGATGCACGTCTACATCTCGCAATCGGACCGCGGCGAGTTCGTGATGGGCTCGGAGATCGAGCCGTGGACGACGTACCGCATGCAGGGCACGCTCAACTTCCTCCAGGACCTCACGCGGCACACGCTCGAGCTGTTCCCGCAACTCGAGCACGCGCGTCTGCTTCGCAGCTGGGCCGGTCTGTGCGATCTCTCTCCCGACTACAGCCCGATCCTCGGCAAGACCGAGGTCGACAACTTCCATGTCAGCGCCGGCTGGGGCACGTACGGGTTCAAGGCTGCCCCGATCGTCGGGCGGACGATGGCCGAGCTCGTCCACACCGGGCGCACGCCCAACTTGATCGCCCCATTCGCGCTCGAGCGCTTCTACGAGGACAAGCTCGTCTCCGAGCTCGCGGCCGCCGCCGTCAGCCACTGATGTCCTACTCCTCCGCCGACGTGGCGCGCGGCGCGGACCACACCGCGCGACTGCTGATCTCCTGCCCCGACGGCCCCGGGATCGTCGCTGCGGTCTCGAGCTTCCTGTTCGAACGCGGCGCCAACATCGTCGCCTCCGACCAGTACTCGACGCATCCCGAGCAGGGCACGTTCTTCATGCGCGTGGCGTTCTGGCTGCCGGTGCTCGAGACCGACGACGCGCGCGCCGGGTTCGAGTCGGCGTTCGGCGAGCTCGCGGCGCGCTTCGCGATGGACTGGCGGATCGCCTACGCCCACGAGCGCAAGCGCGTCGCGCTGATGGCCTCCCGCGAGGACCATTGCCTGCTCGACCTGCTCTGGCGCCACCGCCGCGGGGAGCTCCCGATGGACGTGATCTGCGTGATCTCCAACCACGAGCTGCTGCGCGGCGAGGTCGAGACGCTCGGGATCGACTACCACGTGATCCCGGTGACGCGCGAGACGAAGGCCGAAGCGGAGGCGCGCCAGCTCGAATTGCTCACGGGCAAGGCCGATCTCGTCGTGCTCGCGCGCTACATGCAGATCCTGACCGGCGACTTCCTCCACGCGGTCGGCTGCCCGGTCCTGAACATCCATCACTCGTTCCTGCCGGCGTTCGCGGGCGCGGACCCCTACCGCCGGGCGTACGAGCGCGGCGTGAAGCTGATCGGCGCAACCGCCCACTACGTCACCGAGGAGCTCGACGCCGGGCCGATCGTCGACCAGGACGTGCAGCGCGTCGGGCACGGCTATACGGTCGACGACCTCGTCCGGGTCGGCCGTGACCTCGAGCGGGTCGTGCTCGCGCGGGCGCTGCTCAGTCACCTCGACGACCGGGTGATCGCGCACGACGGCCGCACGATCGTGTTCTGAGCCTGCGGTCAGCCGACTTTGAGGTAGACCTTGTCGCTCTCGGGCTTCGGCGTCGCGCCCTCGAGCTCGGCCCGGAGCGAGTAGTAGCCCGTCTTGGTCACCGGGAAGAGTCCGTCGAAGCGTCCGCTCGGCTGCCCGACGATCTTCTGCGAGGCCGTGTCGACGAAGCTCTTGCCGTTACAGAACTTGAGCTTCAGCTTGACCTTCCAGCGACCGCTCGGCGTCGGCGTGACCATCCCGGTGTAGCGCACCTGCGCGGCGGCCGGGTAGTCCTCGAACGGCTCCTGCTTGCCGCACGCCATGTCGTTGAGGTTCTGCGTGCCGCCGAGCAGCTGGAGCGTGACGGTCGTCGAGCCGCCGGACGACGACGACGCCGTTGATGACGTGTTCTGCGGCGGCGACGAGGACGAGGACGATGACGACGAGCCGCAGGCGCTCAGGAGCGCTGCGATCACGAGGAGCGGGAGCCACCGGCCGGCCACGCAGCCAATCTATAGGATCGCCCGGTGCTCCCGGCACTGCGCCACCGTGCCCTGTACGCGGCGTTTGACCGGTTCCCGTCGCGCAAGGGCAGCGCCGTGCACATCGACCGCTTCGCCCGCGCCCTGTTCGAGCAGGCAGGCGGCGGGCTGCTGTACGTGCTCGGCGGCGACGGATTGCCTCCCTACCAGCGCGAGGACGACGTCGAGATCGTCCGCTACGAGGGACCACCAGGCCATCTGCTCGAGCGGGTCGCCGGCTTCGGCGCGCGGCTGAGCGCGCTGCTCGACCGGGTCGCGCCCGCGCTCGAGCTCGTCCACTTCCGCGACCCGTGGAGCGGGATCCCCATCGTCGAGCACGCGCAGCGGCGCTCGTATGTCGCTGTCTACGAGGTCAACGGGCTGCCGTCGATCGAGCTGCCGTTCCGCTACCCGGGCATGGCCCCGGCGATCCTCGAGCACGTCGCCGAGCTCGAGCACCGCTGCCTCGTCGGCGCCGACGTCGTGATCACGCCCTCGGCGGTCACGGCCGGGCGGCTGCGCGCCCGCGGCGTCGACCCGGGTCGGCTGCACGTGATCCGCAACGGGGCGGACGTCCCGGAGCGCCCGGCGCCGGCGCCCGCGAGCGCGCCGGCGCGCTACCTGTTGTACTTCGGCGCGCTCCAGCCGTGGCAGGGCGTCGACACGGCCCTGCGAGCGCTCGCCCGGCTCAGCGATCTCGATGATCTCGAGCTCGTCGTGTGCGCGTCGGAACACCGCCGCCGCGCCAAGCCCTACCGCAAGCTCGCCGAGCACCTCGGCGTCGCCGATCGCATGCGCTGGGAGTTCGCGCTGCCCGAGCACGAGCTCGCGCCCTGGCGCGACCATGCACTGCTGTCGCTGGCGCCGTTGCGCGACTGCTCGCGCAACGCCGTCCAGGGATGTGCGCCGCTGAAGATCATCGAGTCGATGGCCGCGGGCGTGCCCGTCGTCGCGTCCGACCTCCCGGCCGTGCGCGAGCTGATCGTCGACGGCGAGCACGGCCGCCTCGTCGCGCCCGACCGGCCCGCCGAGCTCGCCCGCGCGATCCGGGTACTGCTCGACTACCCCGAGCGGCGCGCCGAGATGGGCGCGCGGGCACGCGCGCGCGTCGCGGCGCAGCTGAGCTGGTCGGCGAGCGTCGCGCAGCTGCGCGCTGTGTACGGGGCGGTCGGGCGGGCAGCTCCACCGGCGCCCTGAAAACTGATTGGATTCCCCGCCATGGGGTCGCCGTCGCAGGTGCTCGCGTGAACGTTCTGAAATCTGCCTTCAAGGCGCTGACGCCCGAGCAGCAGGCGATCGTCAACGGCAAGCGCGTCGAGGGCCGGCGCTCGCCCGACGAATGGCTCGAGCTGCTGACGCCGGTCGCCGAGTTCGACGTGCAGTCCGATGCGCTGCGGGTGAGCAAGGCCGGGTTCTTCGTACGGCGCTTCGCGCGCAAGCACGACGTCCCCAACGGCCTGCGGTCGTTCACGCTGCCGCTGCTTCCGATCCTCCGGGAGGACCAGGATCCGTCGCAGCCGCTTGAGCTGCGGCTCGATCTGAGCGGGTTCAAGCAGGACTCCAAGCGGGTCGGGAAGGGGGAGCCGTACAAGCAGGGTCGCTACCACAAGATCATCGATACCTTCTACGACGACCCATGGATCGAGGGTCGTGCGCGCTTCGTGGACGGCGCCGACATCCGCTTCCAGGTCGTCGACCACGTGCGCTCCTCGCGCAAGACCAAGCGCAACGCGCGCGGGAAGATCAAGACGAAGATCAAGTCGAAGAAGAAGACCGAGCTGGCAGTCACGGTCTCGTTTCCGGCGCGTAACTACGAGGTCGCGCGTGCGCCCGGGCCGCGGCTCGGGATCCGCAAGGAATCGGTCAGCCCCGCGGAGGACCGGACCGTCGTGCGGCTGACTCGCGTCGTCCAGCTCGACAGCTTCTACGCATATCCGGACGTGGAGCTGCTGCTCGAGTTGATCGGCGGCGCCTACGCGAAGGTCGACCCGTCGCGGAGGAAGAAGCTGTGAGCCTCGGCGGGCTCGACCGGTGCGCGTGCAAGCGCGGCTTCTTCACGCTGCGCGATTGCGAGAATCCCGCGACGACGACGTGCTCGATCTGCTCGCGCCGCGTGTGCGACCAGCACCTCGCACCGCGGGTCGACGTGAAGGTGTGCGTCGAGTGCGCCGCGCGGCAGGAGGAGGAGGGTGCGACCGGCACGACGACGGCCGGGGCGATCCCGCCCGCCACCGCCACCTCGGGGGAGGGCGCTGCGTCCGCGTTCGGCCCGCCGCTCGAGCGGCTCGATCCGACGAGCCGCGCCGTTCGCTTCCGCACGCGCTACTACCGCTCCCGCAACTACTCGCCGATGTGGTGGGGCACGTACGACCCGTACTGGGACAACTGGGCGTATCGGTCATACGGCGACGACGATGACGACGACGGCGGCAGGTTCGGCGACTCCTGAATCACCCGGCCCGGCCGGCGGGCTGCGCGCCCTCTGGCTGACCGAGACCTATCCGCCGAGCCGCGGTGGCATGGCGCACTCGTGCGACCGGATCGTGCGCGGCCTGCGCCGGCACGGGGTGACCGTCGACGTGCTGCATTTCACCGCGCGTCCGCGGGGGCGCCCGTGGACGATCGAGCAGCAGGCCGGCGGCCGCTACCTCTGCTGCCCGATCGAACATGACCCTGCCCATGCGCTCAATCGTGCCTGGAGTGTGCTGGCGGCCGATCCCGACACCCGCGCGTTGACGCACGTGGTTGCGTTCGGCGGGTCGCGCCCGATCGCGACCGCGCCGGTGCTGGCGGCGTGGCTCGGCGTCCCGCTCCTGACGCTGATCCGGGGCAACGACTTTGACGCTGCCGTGTTCTCGATCCGGCGCCGGCCGATCCTCGACGACGCGCTCACGCGCTCCGCGATCGTGTGCGCGGTCTCGCAGGACAAGGTCGAGAAGATCGCCGCGTTGCACCCAGGCGTGCGTGTGCGGCGGATCCCGAACGGCATCGAGCTTCGCGACTGGGCATTCGCGCCGAGCGACCTCGCTCGCGCGCGGGCGTGGCGCGAGGCGACCGTCGCTCCCGGTGCGCGCGTCCTCGGTCTGTTCGGAGCGCTGAAGGCGAAGAAGGGAGGGGTGCTGCTGCTCGAGGCGTTGCGGCGCTCGGGCGCGATCGAGTCGTTTCATCTGCTGCTGGCCGGGTGGATCGAGCCCGAGATGGACGCGTGGCTCACCGATCATGCGGGGCAGGCGCGGTTCACCGCGCTGCCGTTTCTCGACCGCTTCGAGCTGATGCCGTGGTACGCGGCGTGTGAGTGGATCGCGGTCCCGTCGTTCTACGACGGCCTGCCGAACGTGCTGATCGAGGCGGCCGCGCTCGGGGTGCCGCTGCTCGCGGCGCGCGCGGGCGGCATGGCCGACGTCCTCGAGGACGGCCGCACTGCGCTGCTGTTCGAGCCGGGGGACGAAGCCGACTGTGGCTGGGCGCTGCACCGGGCGGCCCACCTCGACGAGCCCCGGCGCCTCGCGATGAGCGCCGCCTGCCGCGAGCTGGCGCACGCCGAGTTGAGCGCCGAGCTCGAGATCGCCCGCTACATCGAGGCGCTCTCGGACTCTCGACCGGCGGCCGGCGCCGTCGCAGTCGCCGCCCGCACGGCGCGAGCCTGACGGTGGTCCTCTACTACGCCCTCGGCGGCGGGCTCGGGCACCTGACACGGGCCACACGGGTCCTGGAGGCGCTCGGGTACCGAGACCGTGCGGTGCTGCTGAGCGCCTCGGACTACGCGCGCGATCCGCGCGTGACCGACGGGTTGCCGGTCGTTCACGTGCCGGCTGCCCTCGGGCGCGACCCCGCGGCGTTCCGGCGCTGGCTGGTCGATCTGCTCGGCGCGCTTGCGCCCGACCGGCTGCTGGTCGACAGCTTCCCCGGCGGGATCCTCGGCGAGCTGTGCGGGATGGAGCTCCCGCCGGCGGAGCACGTCGCCCGCCGCCTGCGCTGGCCGGTGTACGCGCAGCGCCTCGACGGCCCGCTTCCGCGCTACGAGGTCACGCGCGTGCTCGAGCAGCTCGAGCAGCGCCACGCCCAGCGACTGGGACTGTGCTCCGAGCGGCTCGCGCAACTCGACCTGCGGCCGCCGGACTGCGCCGGCGGCGAGCCCCTGCTCGATCGTCCACACTGGCTCGTGGTCCACTCGGGGCCCGACGCCGAGGTGGTCGCGCTGGCACGCCGCGCCGCCACACGGCTGCGGGAGGCGAGCTCGAGCGCGACGGTCCTCGTCCTCTGCCCGCAGGCTCCATCGTGGCTGCCGCCGGGGGCGGAGTGGCGCGATGTCTATCCCGCCGCGCCATTTTTCGGCCATGCCGAAAAACTCGTCTCTGCAGCGGGATTCAACGTGATGTCTGAAACGAGGGCGGTGCGTGATCGCCACGATTTCGTCCCCTATTTTCGTGCGTTAGACGACCAGCACGCACGCGCATCCGCCAATTGTGTTTAGTCAAGACGCCCTGGGGGAACCCCTGCCTCCGGACAGACGCCGACCCCGACGACGTCCCACAATCCTGTTCCGTCCTGCCCCCGTAGCCCTGCTGTGCGCTGCCGTGCTCGCCTTCTCGGGAAGCGCCCTTGCCCGCGTCCAGCGCAGCACCAGCTCCGCGCGTCCCGTCGCGCATCAGGCCGGCGGCTGCGGACCGGCGCACCTGATCCCGACGCGGAGAAACATCGTCTTCTTCGCGCACATCACGTTCTGTCTGATCAACCGCCAGCGCACCAGCCATGGGTTGCGGCCACTGCGCGAGAGCGCGGCGCTCGACCGCAGCGCCCGCAGCCACTCGGTGAGCATGGTCGCCCACGGCTACTTCTCCCACAACTCGCTCGACGGCGGCAGCCCGTTCCAGCGAATGGCACAGTTCGGCTACCCGGGGCGCGGCCGCGCGTGCGCGCTCGGCGAGAACATCGCCGCCGGCGTCCGCAGTTCTGGCACTCCGGCCGCGATCGTGAGCATGTGGATGCACTCGCCTGAGCACCGCGCGAACATCCTCAACGGCGCCTATCGCGACACCGGGATGGGCGTGGCGTACGGATTCCCGGGCATCCGCAACGTGCGCGGCGCCACGTTCACCCAGGACTTCGGCCGTCGCTGCTAGTGCAGCTCGGCCGTCGCTGCTAGTCCCCAGCTCGGCCGTCGCTGCCCGTCCCCAGGTCGCGGTTTGCCGCAGCGATCTCCGTGACGGTGGCGAGCTCGGCGAGGCGATCGTCGTGCGGGCGGCCCGCGAGGTTGATCTCGACCAGGCGCGCAGCGGCCTGGCACGCGCCCTCGGCGATGTGCAGGCCGGCGAGCGCGTCGCCCCGCAGCTGCGGCGAGCCGCTGCGCGATGCCTCGAGCGCGAGCGACGTCACGTCGGCGCAGGTGCGCGCGAGTGCGAACGGCGACTCGGCGGCCTCGGACAGCGCCGCGTCGAGTCGCGCCGAACGCCCGGGATCGCTGCTCGGCAGCCGCAGCGCCGCGAGCACCGGCTCGTAGGCGTGCAACTCGCGCTGGGCGAGCTCGATCGCGCGCTCACGCAGCGATCGGGCGCGCGTCGCGATCTCGACCATGCGCGCGCGCACCTCGCCGCCGTCCCGCTGCTTGACGGCGAAGCCGGCGGCCATCTCGACGAGCGCCGCGGCAAGCGCGCACGCCCAGCCCGCCGACGAACCCCCGCCGGGAGCCGGCGTCGCCGCGGCCACGGCCTCGAGCAGCGACCGCAGCGAGCGATCGACGAGGGGGTTCTCGGATGGGCCGGCGGTACTCAAAACAGACCGACGGTCCGTCCCTGTTCGTCGATGTCGACCTTGAGCGCCGCGGGACTCTTGCCAAGACCCGGCATCTGCGTGATGTCGCCGCACAGCGGCACGAGCCAGCCCGCGCCCGTGTACGCGCGAATATCGCGGACCGTGAGCGTGAAGTTCTCGGGTGCGTTCAGCAGCTCCGGGTCGGCCGACAGCGACAGGTGGGTCTTCGCCATGCAGACCGGGAAGTGGCCGAAGCCGTCGTGCTCGAACTGCGCGATCTTCTGCTCCGCTGCCGGATAGAAGAACACATCGCGGGCGCCGTAGATGCGCTTTGCGACCGTCTCGATCTTCTCCTGGATCGGAGCGTCGTCGGGGTACAGCTGGTTGAAGCCGGTCGGCTGCTCGCACGCCTCGACGACGGCCGCGGCGAGGTCGGCGGCGCCGGGTCCGCCCTTCGCGAATGCCTCGTTGATCTCGGCGCCGAACGCGCCGGCCTCGAGCGCGAGGCGCCGGACGAGCTCGACCTCCTCGTCGCTGTCCCCGGGCCGGCGGTTGACCGCGACCACGCACGGGACCCCGAACTCCCTGACGATCCCCAGGTGGCGGCGCACGTTCGCCATCCCGGCTTCGATGGCCCGCCTGCCGTCGTCGTCGGTGTCGCGCGGGTCCACGGCGATCGCGCCATGGTGCTTGATCGCCCGCACGGTCGTGACGAGCACGGCCGCGCCCGGCGTCAGTTTGCCGAAGCGGCACACGATGTCGAAGAACTTCTCCATCCCCATGTCCGAGCCGAACCCGGATTCGGTGACGACGTAGTCGCCGAGCTTCATCGCGATCAGGTCGGCGACGAGCGAGTTGTTGCCGTGCGCGATGTTGGCGAACGGGCCGCAGTGCATGATGCACGGCTGGCCCTCGAGCGTCTGGATCAGGTTCGGCTTGATCGCCTCCTTGAGCAGGACCGTCATCGCGCCGGCCGCGCCGAGGTCGTCCGCGGTGATCGGCTGCCCGCCGTCATAGGAGCGGGCGGCCGTGATCGCGCCGAGCCGCCGGCGCAGATCGTGGAGGTCGCGCGCGACCGCCATCACGGCCATCACCTCGGACGCCGCGGTGATGTCGAAGCCCGTTTCGCGCGGGTAGCCGTTGGCGCGGCCGCCGAGCCCGATCGCGATGTCGCGCAGCGCGCGGTCGTTCATATCGACGGCGCGACGCCACTCGACCCGCAGCGCGTCGATCTTGTTCGGGTTGCCGTGCAGGATCGAGGCGTCCAGCATCGCCGCGAGCAGGTTGTTGGCGGCGCCGATCGCGTGGATGTCGCCGGTGAAGTGGAGGTTGAGCTCCTCCATCGGCACGACCTGCGAGAGCCCGCCGCCGGCCGCGCCGCCCTTGATCCCGAACACCGGGCCGAGCGAGGGTTCGCGCAGGCATGCGACCGAGCGCTTGCCGATCGCGCCGAGCCCCTGGGTGAGGCCGACGAGCGTCGTCGTCTTGCCCTCGCCCGCCTTCGTCGGGGTCATGCCGGTCACGCATATGAGCTTGCCGTCGGGTGCGTCCTTGAGGCGGTCGAGCACGGACAGCGCGATCTTGCCCTTGTAGTTGCCGTACGGCTCGATCTCGTCCGGTTCGAGTCCGATCCGCTCGGCGAGCGAGATGATCGGCTCCAGCTCGGCTTCTTGCGCGATCTCGAGGCTGCTCTTCATCTGTGCTCCTGGCTGGTGCTGGCTTGTCTCTGGCCGGTTCTGGCTTGTGTCTGGCGGCGCCCCCGCCGGAGCACGAATCTACTGTCCGTGCTTCTTTGGCGCAATTTGTTCATTGGCCGCCCGTAGGATTCGGGAATGGAATTCCGAACGCTTGGCCACACTGGGGTTCGCGTCAGTCCGCTGTGTCTCGGCGCGATGATGTTCGGGGGCTGGGGCAACACCGATCACGACGACTCGATCCGCATCATTCACCGCGCGCTCGACGCGGGGATCAACTTCATCGACACCGCCGATGTCTATGCGCGGGGCGAGTCCGAGGAGATCGTCGGCAAGGCGCTCGCCGACGGCCGCCGGGATCGGGTTGTGCTTGCGACCAAGGTGCACGGCACGATGGGCGAGGATCCGAACGAATTCGGCAACTCGCGCCGCTGGATCGTGCGCGAGGTTGACAACAGCCTGCGCCGGCTGCGAACCGACTGGATCGACATCTACCAGATCCATCGCCCCGAGGAGGACACCGACATCGACGAGACGCTCGGCGCGCTGACCGACCTGGTCCACGCCGGCAAGGTCCGCTACATCGGCTCCTCGACCTTCCCCGCGTCGCAGATCGTCGAGGCCCAATGGGTCGCCGCGCGCCGCGGGCGCGAACGGTTCGTGTGCGAGCAGCCGCCGTACTCGATGCTCGTTCGGGGCGTCGAGGCGGACGTGTTGCCGACCGCCGCGCGCTACGGGATGGGCGTGATCCCCTGGAGCCCGCTGGCCGGCGGCTGGCTGACCGGTCGCTACCGCCTCGGCTCCGAGATCCCGCAGTCCCGGCGCGCCGAGCGGATCCCGAGCCGGTACGACATGTCGCTGCCGGGCAACCAGCGCAAGCTCGAGGCGGCCGACGCGCTCGCGCAGCTGGCCTCGGAGGCCGGGATCACCCTGATCGAGCTGGCGATCGCGTTCGTGATCCGCCACCCGGCTGTCACGGCGGCGATCATCGGTCCGCGGACGATGGAGCACCTCGAGTCACAGCTCTCGGCGGCGGACGTCGTCCTCAGCGACGATGTGCTCGATCGCATCGACGCGATCGTCCCGCCGGGCGTCAACGTCAACCCGACCGATGGCGGCTGGGCGAACCCGGCGCTCGAGCCGGCGGCGCGGCGGCGGTAGGATCGTACGACCACACTCGTCGACCGGGCGGTGCTGGGTTCGTAGGACCACACTCGTCGATGCCGGAGTGCCGAGTGCGGTTCGACGGCCCTTTCGGGGGCGCGAATCCGCATTCACATGCCCGGAGCGGGTGAGTGTGGTCGTATGAACATGCGGGCGGACCGACCCTGCGGGACCGAGCCGGCGGGACCGGGACCTGCGGGACCGAGCCGGCGGGACCGGGACCGGCGGGACCGGGCCGGCGCGACGGGGAGCTCCCGCTCAGCGCTCGTCGCCGGCCGCGAGCAGCTCCCGCCCGACCCGCTGTAGCCGCTGCAGGTAATCGAGGTGCGCGGCCCAGTCCGGCTCGCGACAGTACGCCGCCGCCAGCCGCGACGTGTCGTCGTGCGCATCCAGCAGCTCGTAGATCAACTCCACGAACCTCGCGGTGGTCTCGACGGTGGCTCTCGTCTCTCTCACCTCCACACCTCGCCGGTGCGACCGCTCCGCGATGGTACGCCCGCCACCGGCGGCAAACCTCGGGGCCACCTCGATCGCGCATCGGCTGGGTCCAGCTCCCACTACCCTCAGAGGGAGATGAGCCCAGCGCCCGGCACCTCAGAGAACCCGTTGCGAGTCGCGATCGTCGGCTCCGGTCCGGCCGGTTTCTACGCCGCCGACCGGCTGCTGAAGGCGGCTGACCTCGTGACCGAGGTCGGGATGTTCGAACGCCTGACGACGCCGTGGGGGCTCGTCCGCGCGGGCGTGGCGCCCGACCACCCGAACATCAAGGCGGTCACGCGGGTCTACGAGAAGACGGCGGCGCTGCCCGGCTTCCGCTTCCACGGCAACGTCGAGATCGGCGTGCACGTGAGCCACGAGGAGCTCGCGGCGCACCATCACGCAGTGCTCTATGCGATCGGCTCGCCGACCGACCGGCGGCTCGCGATCCCCGGCGAGGAGCTTGCCGGCAGCCATGCCGCCACCGAGTTCGTCGCCTGGTACAACGGCCACCCCGAGTACTGCGACCACGAGTTCGATCTGAGCGGCTCGCGCGCGGTCGTGATCGGCAACGGCAACGTCGCGCTCGATGTGGCCCGGATGCTCGCGCTGACCCACGAAGAGCTGCGCACGACCGACATCGCCGACCACGCGCTCGAGGCGCTCGCGCACAGCCGCATCGAGGAGATCGTCGTGCTCGGCCGGCGCGGTCCCGTGCAGGCCGCCTACACGAACCCCGAGCTGCGCGAGCTCGGCGAGCTGGAGGCGGCGGACGTGATCGTCGATCCGGCGGACGTCGAGCTCGACGAGCACAGCCGGGCCTTTCTCGAGAGCGACGCGGCCGACATCACCGCCCGGCGCAACGTCGAGATCGTCACCGACTACGCGGGCCGCGCTCCGGCGGGCAAGCCGAAGCGGCTGCTGTTGCGGTTCCTCGCCTCGCCGATCGCGCTCGTCGGCAGCGACCGCGTGGAGGCGATCACGATCGCCCGCAACGAGCTCGTTCGCGGACCGAACGGTGCGATCACGGCCCGCCAGACCGAGGTGACCGAGACAATCGAGGCCGACCTGGTGCTGCGCTCGATCGGCTACAAGGGCAGTCCGGTGCCGGGGCTGCCGTTCGACGAGCGCCGCGCGGTCATCCACAACGACGGCGGGCGGGTCACGTTCCCGGAGACGGACGAGCCGATGCCGGGCGTGTATGCCGCCGGGTGGATCAAGCGCGGCCCGAGCGGCGTGATCGGGACCAATAAGAAGTGCGCGCAGGAGACGGTCGCGCTGCTGCTCGGCGATCTCACCGCCGGCAGGCTGCCCGAGCCGAGTGGAAGTGCCGAGGACTTCGCCGACCTGCTCGCCGAACGGCGCGCCGACAGAATCGGCTACGAGGGCTGGCTGGCGATCGACGCACACGAGCGCGCGCTCGGCGAGCAGCAGGGTCGGCCGCGCGTCAAGCTCACGCGCACCGAAGACCTGCTTCGCGTTGCGCGCGAGCAGCAGCCGGCGCCGCGCTGAGACCTGCCGACTCGTACTACCGCGAGGCGGCGCGCCGCGCGAGCGGCTCGATCAGCGCGAACACGTCGTAGTAGCGCGACGGCGCGAGCCGGGCGAGCACTTCGAACATGTACGCGTCCGGTCCGACGAGGATCCGGCTCTTGCCGGCCTTCACGCGTTCGTGGATGATCTCCGCCGCCCGCTCGGGCGTCGTGACCGCGAGCTGGTCGAACTGCGCCACGGCCTCCTCCTTGGTCTCGAACAAGCCCAGGTGGTCACTGTCGTAGCGGGCGTTGCGGACGATGTTCGTCTTTACGCCTCCGGGGTGGACCGTGGCGGCGTGTAGGCCGGTGCGGCGCAACTCGTGGCGCAGGGACTCGGTGAAGCCGCGGACGGCGAACTTCGAGGCGCAGTAGGCACTCTGGTGAGGCATTCCGAGCAGGCCGAAGACACTCGAGGTGTTGACGATCACGCCCGAGTCCTGGTGAAGGAGGATCGGCAGGTAGGCGCGCGTGCCGTTGACGACGCCCTCGTGGTTGATGCTCCAGACCCATTCGTCATCTTCGATCGCGCCGTCCGCGATGCCCTGCGAGGTTGCGACGCCGGCGTTGTTGAACACCATCCCGATCGGCGTCGGTGCCCACTCCGCGACCTCCGCCGCGAACGTGAGCTGCGCCTGGCGACCGCGCGCCCGATCCCGGACGCGGCTCCGGACACGAACGCCGTCCGGCCGTCGACCGCGACGCGCGCGCGCCGGCGCTGGCGGCAGATCATGCCGGCACGGGCGCGGACTGGGCCCGGTCGGCCTCGCCCGCGTGTGCCGCGATCAGCTCGATCAGCCCGTCGAACGCTCCCGCGGGGAGGTCATGGCCGAGACCCGCGATCGTCGTCAGGCGTGCGCCCGGGATCGCGGCGGCCGTCGCCCGTCCGCCCGACGGGTGCACCATCCGGTCGCGGTCGCCGTGGATCACAAGCGTCGGGGCTGTGATCTGACGAAGCGAGCGCGTGCGGTCGCCTGACTTGAGGACAGCCGCGAGCTGGCGGCCCGTGCCGGCGGCGGCTCGCGGATCGCGATCGAACGAGCGCCCGGCGAGATCGCGGATGCGGTCCTCGTCGAACGGGAACCCGTGCGACCCGACGTGACGCCACATCCGCAGGGCGCGGTCCTGCGCCTGCTCGCGGGTGCGGGCCGGCGGCGTGAGCATCAACCGCACCGTCGAGGGCGCCGCCCAGCCGGCGCTCGCTGCGCCCGTCGAGGACAGCATCGAGACGAGGCTGCGTACGTGTCGCGGCGAGCTCGCCGCGAGCGTCTGCGCGATCATCCCGCCCATCGAGATGCCGACGACGTGGGCGGGCGCGAGCTCGAGCGCGTCGAGCAGGCCGGCGATGTCACGGGCCATGTCCGCGAGGGTGTACTGGTCGTGATCGAAGCGGCGTGTGAGCAGCTGGCCGCGACTCGGCGGGTGCGTGCTCGCGTGCCAGGAGCGTCCGATGTCGCGGTTGTCGACGCGGATCACGTGCAGCCCGCGGTCGCCCAGCGCGTCGCAGAACGGGTCGGGCCAGGAGAGCAGCTGCTGCCCAAGCCCGGGGATCAGCAGCAGCGGCGGATCGGCGGGGTTGCCGAGGCGCTCGCAGCAGAGCGTCACGCCCTGGCCGACGTCGACGAGCTCCTGGTTGGACTGTGCCTCGATCATCGGTGGTCCTGCATTGTGCCCGAGGCCGGCCGGCTACAGCAGCGCGCCGGTCAAGATCGCCTTGACCGTCTCGCTCGCGGTGACGCGCAGGTCGCGCACGCTGCGCCCCCGCTGCAGTGAGATGACCGCGAGCTCGCGCAGGCCGCCGACGATGATGACCGCCGTGTCAAGCGACAGCGGCCGGGCGGCGATCTCCGGCTGCGCGGCACGACCGGACTCGACGAGCTCGACGAGCAACTGCGCAAAACGCTCGATCACCGCAAGCTGACGGTCCGCTCCCGCCTCCCCGAGTCCCGGCAGTTCGTGGACGAAGCTGCGATACAGCGCCGGTTGTGAGGTGACCGCATCGATGTACGCGTCGACCGCGTGGTCGACCTGGTCGGGAAGCGGCTCGTCAGGACGGACGGCTGAGGCGATCTGCTCCATCATCGCGGTGTTGGTCGCGTCGAACAGCGCGAGGAAGCACGCCTCACGATCCTCGAACTGCTCGTAGAACGTGCGTCGCGATGTGCGCGCGATCCGGACGACGTCGGCCACCGTCGTCTCCCGGTAGCCCTTCTGCTCGATCGACGCCGCCATCGCCTCGATCAGCCGCTCGCGATGGCCGGCGCGCTCAGGCCGCACGCTTACGCTGCACGACCACGCGCCCACCGTGCCGCGGGATCATCGTCACGTTGCGCTGACGCGGCTGCTCAGGCGCGGGATCGGGTGCGGCGAGATCGGTCCGCTGGGCGATCGCCGTGAGCACGACACGCTGCTCGGCCATCGCGAGCGTCGCGCCGAGGCAGCGGCGGATGCCGCCGCCGAACGGGATCCACGTGTACGTCCCCGGCTTCTGCTCGACGAACCGCTCGGGGCGGAAGGCGAACGGGTCGGGATAGACGTCGTCGCGGTGGTGCAGCGCGACGATGCTGACGGCGACCGGCGTCCTCGCCGGGACGACGTACTCGCCGAGCTGCCACGGCCGCGTGGCCATGCGCACGATCATCGGGATCACCGGACGAACCCGCATTACCTCGTGTACGGTCGCCTCGACGTAGGCATCGGCCGCGTGGCGGTCGCCGCCGCGCGTCAGCTCGCGCAGCCGGTCGTAGGCGGCCGGCGTGCGGGTCAGCCGCTCGAACGTCCACGCGAGTGAGTTCGCGGTCGTCTCGTGCCCGGCGAGTACGAGGCTCATCAGCTCGTCGCGCAGTTCGTGGTCAGTGAGGCCGCGACCCTCGTCGTCGCGCGCCTGCAGCAGCAGCGAGAGCACGTCGTGCCTGTCGGAGCTCGTGCCTTCATCGCGGCGGGTGCGGATCACCGCGTACAAGTGGCGGTCGGCGAGCGCGAGCACGGCCTTGAGGACGCCGCGAGGCTCCATCCGGCCGGCGTTGTACAGCTCGACCAGCTGGTACAAGGGCTTCGTCGACGCGAGCAGCATCCGCCGGACGGTCTGGCGCAGCCGGTATTCGGCGGTACCGCGAGGCGGCACGCCGGTGATGCCGAAGACTCCGCGCATGATCACGTCGAGCGTGACCGCCGACATCCGGGGCGCCAGCGCGAACGGCTCGCCCACGGGCCAGCGGTCGATCTCGCGCTCGGCGGCCTCGGCGATCATCTCGGCGTAGCGCTGGACCGCGTCGCCGTGGAACGGCGGCAACAGGAGCTTGCGCTGGCGCATGTGGCGTTCGCCGACAGAGGTGAGCACCGAGTTCGGCCCGAGGATCGGTCGCAACGGCGATTCGCCGGTGAGTGACGGCGCGTCGGCCGGCGATGCCTTGAACAGCGACCTGATGTGGTTCGGATGGCACGTGACGACGAACGGCTCGCGGCGCGAGAGGAGGTGAAGCTGCCAGACGTCGCCGAACGCGCGATGCGCGGCGAGGCTCGTGTCCATCGGCCGGGCGACGAAGCGCATCGTCTGCACGAACCGGCGCTGGCCGCTTCCCGGCGGCATCCGCGTCGGTCGACCGTCGTCGACCGGCCCTGCCGGCGACGGGGCGGCAGACCGCTCGGTGAAGAGCTCAGGCGGCGGCGCGTTTCGGGCGGTCGCGGTGCTCACGGTACGCGAGTGTACCATCGCTGTTCGGGTGCAGTCCAATACGCTCGTTCGGCACATCGTGTGCTGACCTCGATCGAAAGGACGTCCTGAATGCCTGACCGCGCCGCCATCGTCACCGGAGCTTCGCGAGGCATCGGGCTCGCCATCGCCGAGGCGCTGGCGCAGGAGGGGTACGGGTTGACGATCACGGCTCGCAAGCCGCAGACGCTCGACGAGACCGCGGAACGGCTCCGCGACAAGGGTTATGAGGTCGAGCACCTCGCGGTGAACATGGCCGACGAGGACGGCATCCACGAGGTCGTGCGGCTCCATCGCGAGCGGTTCGGACGGCTCGACGTGCTCGTCAACAACGCCGGCGTCGGCATCGGCGCGCCCGCGGGCGAGCACCAGACGAAGTTCGTCGACATGCAGCTCGACGTCAACCTGCGCGCGATCGTGCTCTTCTATCGCGAGTGTCTCGAGCTGCTGAAGGCCGCGGGCGCCGAGCACCGCAATGCCCTCGTCGTCAATCTCGCGTCGCTTGCGGCGAAGTCGCCGCAGCCGTGGCTCTCGGTGTACTCCGCGACGAAGGCGGCCGTCCTCGCCTACACGCAGGCGATGAACAAGGAGCTCAACGGCGACGGGATCAAGTCCGTCGCGTTCGCGCCGGGTTTCGTCGACACCGACATGTCGGAGTTCATCCGCGACTCCGTCCGCCAGGAGGACATGCTCCGCCCGACCGACATCACCGAAGCGCTGCGTTTCCTGCTGCGGGTCTCCCCGAACTGCGTCGTTCCGGAGATCGTCTTCCAGCGGCCGGGTGAGACGATCTAGCGTTGATGGTGTCTGCTGCGGACACGCCGGCGTGGGCGGGGCACCTGCGTGCGGGCTCGGACTTCCGGCCCGCAGACCTGCTCGAGGACTCGAGCCTCCCGGGGCGGATCGTCCGGCGCTGGAGCGAGCGTCCTCTCTGGGCCCAGCTGCAGGACGTGGACGGAACCTGGATCGGCAGCGAGCAGCTTGAACAGCGAACCGGTCGGGCTGCTCGACGGCTGCGCGAGGCCGGACTCGCGCCCGGCGACCGGCTCGTGCTGTGCGCCGGAACCTCCGCGCATCTCGTGGTCGCCTACCTTGCCGCGCTGCGCGCCGGTCTCGTGGTCGTGCCGCTCAACACCGCGTACACGCGTACCGAGGTGCAGCGGCTCGTGCGGGACTCGGCCCCGGCGGCCGCCGCAGTCGACGACGACGAGCGAGCGCGCTGGATTCGCGAAGCGTCGGAGGGGAACGTGGCGATCGCCGATCTGAGTCTCGATCTCGGGTTTCACACCCGAGGCCAAGGCGGCGCCGGCGAGAGCGGTGATGCGTTGGACGCAGCGGGTCCGAGCGATCCCGCGCTGCTCGTCTATACGTCGGGGACGACGGGGCAGCCGAAGGGCGCGCTGCTCACGCATGGGAATCTGCTCGCAAGCGCGACGGCGGTCGAGATCGCGTGGCGCTGGGAGCGCGAAGACTCGTTGCTCCTGGCGCTGCCGCTGTTTCACGTCCACGGTCTCGGGGTCGGCCTCAACGGCAGTCTATGCGCGGGCGGCTCGGTCGTGCTGCGCTCGCGCTTCGATCCGGCCGACATCGCTGAATGCTGCGACGCTCGGACGGTCTCGATGTTCTTCGGGGTCCCCACGATGTACCAGCGACTCGTGTCGTCCGGGCACGCATCATCGCTGCGCTCCCTGCGCCTGATCGTGTCGGGATCGGCGCCGCTGCCCGCTGCGCTCGCAGAGGAGGTCGCGGCGCAGGCAGGCCAGATCCCGCTCGAGCGCTACGGCATGACCGAGACGATCATGCTCACCTCCAATCCGTATGACGGGCCGCGCAAGCCCGGCACGGTCGGGTTCCCGCTGCCGGGCGTGGAGCTGCGGCTCGCAGGCGATGCAGGCGAGATCGAGGTACGCGGACCGAACGTGATCGCCGGCTACTACAACCGCCCGGACGCGAACACGGAGTCATTCACCGCGGACGGCTGGTTTCGCACCGGCGATCTCGGTGAGCTCGACGGCGACGGCTACCTGACGCTCAATGGGCGCAGCAAGGAGTTGATCATCACCGGCGGCTACAACGTCTATCCGCGCGAGGTCGAAGAGGTCCTCGCGACGCATCCGGGCGTGCGCGAGGTTGCGGTCGTCGGGCGCCCAAGCGAGACCTGGGGTGAGGAGGTGACGGCTGTGATCGTCGCGGAGCAGGTGATCCCGGTTGACGAACTGCGCGCCCACGCTGCCCGCGAGCTCGCCCCGTACAAGGTGCCGAAGCGGTTCGAGTTCGCCGACGAGCTGCCGCGCAACGCGATGGGCAAGATCGTGCGCGGGCAGCTGAGCGAGACGCACCGCGCCGGATGATCGTCGCGGCCGCGAACCCGGCGATCGACCGGTTGCTCGAGCTCGACCGTCTCGTCACGGGAGAGATCTACGAGCCCGGTGGGGCGCTCGAGGTCGCCGGCGGCAAGGCGCTCAACGTGGCCCGCAGCGCGCATGTGCTCGGCGCCCACGTGCACGCGGTGGCGCTGCTGGGCGGCTTGAACGGGCAGCGCGTGAGCGCGATGCTCGAGGCCGACGGGATTCCGTTCGACCCGGTGCAGACCGGCGGCGAGACGCGCCAGACGCTCGCGGTGCTCGCGCGGGACAGCGGGCAGCTCACGCAGTTCTACGAGCGTGGGACCGAGCAGGCCGCCAGAGGGTTCTCGCGGTTCCGCGAGCGCGTGCTGGAGCGATGTGGTGTCGGTGAATGGCTCGTGCTGAGCGGATCGCTGCCCGCCGGGGTCAACCCCGCCCTCACCGGCGAGCTCGCCGCTGAGGGCAGGCGTCTGGGCGCGAACGTCGCGGTCGATCAGCATGGCCCGTGGCTGGCGGCCTCGCTCGGCGCCGCTCCGTCTCTGATCAAGGTCAACGAGGAGGAGGCGCACGAGCTCACCGGCCTCGCCCCGCGTGGTGCCGTCCGCGAGTTGCGCCTGCGGGCGGCGGGGGCGCGGGTGGTCGTGACGATGGGGACCGACGGCGCGCTGCTGCTCGACGGGTCCGACCTGTGGCACGGCGTGCTCGACACACGCGGGGCGTACTCGACGGGCTGCGGTGATGCGTTTCTCGGCGGGATGGTCGCGTCGCTGCAAGCGGCGCCTGGGCGCTGGGTCGACGCACTGGGACTCGGACTCGCGGCGGCGACCGCCAACGCGCTCGTCCCCGGACCGGCGCGGTTTGAGCGCGACACGGCGATGGCGCTCGCGGGTGAGGTCCGGTTGACGCGGGTCTGACGGCGAGGTTCACGATCCGGCGGTCGTGGCAAGCTTGCGCCGCGATGGCAGAACCGCTGCGCTTTGACCCGATCGAGGAGGCCGGCCGGCAATGGCGAACGCATTGGGGCGCCGCGCCGGTGACGCCGATGATGGCGGTCACGTCGGTGATGAGGGTGCAGCAGATCTGGCTCGCGCGGCTGAACGAGACGCTCGAGCCGTTCGCGCTCACGTTCGCGCGCTATGAGGCGCTCATGCTCCTGTACTTCAGCCGCGCCGGGTCGCTGCCGCTCGGCAAGATCGGGGCGCGGCTGCAGGTCCACCCGACGAGCGTCACGAACCTGGTCGACGGACTCGAGACACGCGGCTATGTGGAGCGCGCACCGCATCCACGCGATCGCCGCACCACGCTTGCCGTGATCACCGCCTCCGGCCGCGCGACCGCTGAGCGTGCAACCGAGGCGCTTCACGCGATCCGGTTCGGCACCGGGCCGCTGCGGCGCCAGGAGCTCGAGACCCTGACCGACGTGTTGCGGCAGGTCCGTGTTTCGGCGGGCGACTTCGTGGAGGATGAGGTTGTCGCAGCGGTCAACTCGCCGAGTGAATAGTTTGACTTCCTAATATCCGGAAACCTATAATCTTCGCGCATGGCGCTCGTCGACAACATCCCGGTGTCGGAGGCGCAGTGGCGTGAGGCGTACGGGCTCTCGCCGGAGCGCGAGGTGCCGTTCACGACCCTCTCGGGCGAGGAGATCAAACCGCTGTACACAGTGCGGGACCTGCCGGCGGGGGCGGGTGGGCCAGAGGATCCGATCGGGCTCCCGGGACAGTTCCCGTTCACGCGCGGGGTGTACCCGTCGATGTACCGGGGGCGTTTGTGGACGATGCGGCAGTTCGCCGGTTTCGGTACCGCCGAGGAGACGAACGCGCGGTTCCGCTACCTGCTCGATCACGGGCAGACCGGGCTCTCGACGGCGTTTGACATGCCGTCGCTGATGGGGCACGACTCCGATCATCCGCGGTCGCTCGGCGAGGTCGGGCGCGAGGGTGTCGCGGTCGACACGGTGCTTGACATGGAGACGCTGTTTCGCGGCATCCCGCTCGATCAGGTGACCGTGTCGATGACGATCAACGCGCCGGCGGCGATCATGCTGGCGTTCTATGTCGTCGCGGCGGAGCGCCAGGGCGTTCCCACTGAGCGCTTAGGCGGCACGATCCAGACCGACATCCTCAAGGAGTACATCGCGCAGAAGGAGTGGTGCTTCCCGGTCGATCCTGCGATGCGTCTCGTCGGCGACATGATCGAGTGGTGCTCCGTGCACATGCCGCGCTGGCATCCGATCTCGATCTCGGGGTACCACATTCGCGAGGCCGGCTCGACGGCGGCGCAGGAGCTTGCGTTCACGCTCAAGGATGGCCTGACCTATGTTGAGCAGGCGGTTGCACGGGGGCTTGACGTGGACGCGTTTGCACCGCGCCTGTCGTTCTTCTTCAACGCGCAGATCGACTTCTTCGAGGAGATCGCCAAGTACCGCGCGGCGCGGCGGATCTGGGCTCGGGAGATGCGCGATACGTTCGGCGCGAAGGAGCCGCGCTCGTGGCTGATGCGCTTTCACTGTCAGACCGCCGGCGTGTCGCTGACCGCGCAACAGCCGCTGAACAACATCGTGCGAACCGCGATCGAGGCGCTCGCGGGGGTGCTCGGCGGCACTCAGTCGCTGCACACGAACTCGTTTGACGAGGCGCTCGCGCTGCCGACCGAGGAGGCCGTGCGCATCGCGTTGCGCACGCAGCAGATCATCGCCCACGAGACCGGCGTGGCCAACACGATCGACCCGCTCGGCGGCGCCTACTTTGTCGAGGCGCTGACCGACCGCATGGAGGAGCTCGCGTACGACTACTTCCGCCGGATCGACGAGCTCGGCGGGATGGTCGAGGCGGTCAAGCAGGGCTTCCCGCAGCGCGAGATCGCCGATGCCGCGTTCGAGCTCCAGCAGGAGATCGACGCCGGCACGCGGATCGTCGTCGGGGTCAACTCGCACACCGAGGGAGACGATGCGCAGACGTCGATCCTGCGGATCGACCCGTCGCTCGAGCGCAAGCAGGTCGAGCGCGTGCGCGCGGCCAAGGCCGACCGGGATGCCGACGCGGTCGAGCGCGCGCTCGTGGCGTTGAAGGGGGCCGCGGCGTCGGGACAGAACCTGATGCCGCTGCTGCTCGACGCCGCCCGCGTACATGCCTCCGAGGGCGAAATCGTCCATGCGCTCCAGCAGGTCTGGGGCGACTACCGCGAGCGGCCGGTGTTCTGATGGACACCCGGATTCGCGTCGTCGTCGCAAAGCCGGGCCTCGACGGCCATGATCGGGGTGCGAAGATCATCGCCCGCGCCCTGCGCGACGCTGGGATGGAGGTCATCTACACCGGTCTGCACCAGACGCCCGAGCAGATCGTCGAGACCGTGATCCAGGAGGACGCGGACGCAGTCGGCCTGTCGATCCTATCCGGCGCGCACATGACCCTCGTGCCGCGAATCATGCGCTTGCTTGCCGAGCAGGGGATCGACGACGTCGTCGTCACCGTCGGCGGGACGATCCCGTCGGAGGACGTCGACGAGTTGAAGGCGCTTGGGGTGGCGGAGGTGTTCACTCCGGGGGCCTCGACCGAGACGATCGTCGCGTTCCTCCGCGGGGCCGTCGGGCAGCGCGCCACGGCCTGACCGTAGCCTCCGCTGCGCCTTGCCGGCGGGGGATCCGCGCGTCGCGGCCTGAGCCGCACCCCGCCGTTCGGGATCGGCCCACGGGGCGGCGGGTCACGTGACGTCGCCGGGGGTCCGGGGTCCGGGGGGCGGTCCGGGGTCCGGGGGCGGTCTGGGGTCCGGGGTCCGCGGGGCGGCACAACGTGAAAAAGTCCGCCGGCTGCGAAACGCTCCTGCACATAAGCACCGTGGCGGTGCTTATGTGGCGAAGATCGGGGCCGGGCGCGGAGATCTTCACGTTGTGCATGCGTCGGCGGCGCGCTCGAGAGGCCTTCGCTTGATCGAACGTTCTACTGGGAGGTCTGTGGGCGGAGCGCAGTCAACCTCGACCCGCAGTGAACCCCCAGCCGACCCGCGTCGCCCAGGCGACCGGCCCGGCCCTCCGAGCTCGCCGGGCCGTTGCTCTCGTTCGCGCTGGAGACGACCGCCGCCTACTCGGCACGGTCACGGCGTGGGACACGGCGGGCCTGACGCTCGATGCCGAAGGCGTTCCACGGCTGCCGTCGGTGCTGCGGTCTGTCCCGCCGGTGTGAGCCGGCCCGGGCGCGGACTGCCTGCGATCATCGCCGGCCGTGAACGCCAGGGTCTCCGGGATCGCAGGGCTCCTCGTTGCGGCCGCTGCGGCCGTCGCGACGCCGGGCTGCGGATCGTCACCGCAGCAGCACCCGTCGACGACCGCCAGGACCACCGCGGCGAGCTCTTCGCCCACGTCAACGGCCCGGCCACGGGCCGCGATCCTCGCTCAGGCGGGGACCCTCGGGACGCTACCGGAGGCACGATCCGGGATCGCGGCCGCGGTATTCGGGCGGACCGTCGTCGTGAGCGGCGGCCTCTCGAGTGCAGGCGTGTCGACGCCGACCGTATTCGTCTTCGTCCCGGGCCGCGCGACCCGGACCGCGACGGGGCTTCCGGGCCCTGTCCACGACGCCGCGGCCACCGAGGTCGCCGGCCGGCTGCTGCTGTTCGGCGGCGGCCCGTTCGAGGGCAGCAACCGGATCGTCGCCGTGGCCCCGGGCACGCCGCACGTGATCGGCTCCTTGCCGCATGCCCTGTCCGACCTTTCTGCGGTCACGATCGGCGACCGCGCGTATGTCGTCGGTGGCTGGAACGGCACCGTCACGAACGCGGCGATCTACGCGGCCACGGCCAGCGGACGCGTGGCGCGCGCCGGTCAGCTGCCACTTGGCGTGCGCTATCCGGCGGCCGTCGCCCTCGACGGTCGGCTGATCGTCGCCGGCGGGGAGACGACCTCCGGCCGTCCGACGCGCCGGGCCTGGTCGTTCGATCCCGCGAGCGGCAAGGTCACGAGGCTGCCCGACCTGCCGGCGGCGACCGACCACGGGATGGCCGCGGCGCTGGCCGGACGCGTCTACCTGATCGGGGGCTTGCGCGACGGGTCGTTCACGCCCGCCATCCTGTCGTGGGCTCCCGGCGAGACCCGCTGGCATCCGGCCGGCCGGCTGCCATGGGCGATCGCCGATGCCGGCGCGGTGGCGTTCGACGGCGGGATCGCCGTGATCGGCGGGCGCGACAGCGCCGGCACGCTCGCAAGCGTGATCGTGCTCCGGGTTCGCTAGGAGTCTCACTCCGGGTCGGCTGGCGGGTTCATTCCGCGTCGGTCGCAGAAGAACCTTGGGTTCGCGTACTGGCCGTCGCTCATGGGTCTCCACGCTGGCTCCGTGGGGGCGCACCTGGCAGCTCACCGATCGAGCTGCCACGAGCTAGGAGATGCAGCCCTCACAGGTCGTCGCCGGCGAGGACCCGGTCGACCGCTCCCGCCTCGAGCGCGGCCCGACCGCGGCGCGTGGTCGCGTAGTCGAGGGTGCCCATCGCGCTGTGTAGCTGCGCGCGGATCAGCGATGCGTGCTCGAGTTCCTGAAGGGCCTCGGCGACCAGTCGGAACAGGCGCAAGCGGAGTTGCTCGTCCGCGCCCGCGGTGGAGCCGCCGGGTGCAAGCTCGGTTGCGATCCAGCCAACGGTCGTGCCTGCATCGACGTTGGGCCCGCCGACGGTCACGGTCTCGGCGGCGCCCGGGGCGCCGGGGCTGAACCCCTTCGTCATCACCTCGACCGCGAGCTGGTGCAGTGGCAGAGCGTCGAGCCGGTCAACCTCGGCGGTCAGCGCCGCTGCCGCCGCGGCCTCCTCGGCGGCCTTGTCCTCCCTGTTGCCGAACAGTGGTGACACTCGATCGCTCCCTCCGACGGGTGATGCGGGATGTCACAGCCTCTCAGGTGACGGCGGCGAGCGGACTGAGCCGCTCGGCGGTGCGCGCATCCGCCGGGAAGAACGCCTCGATCGACAGCTCCGACACGGTGATGTCGACGGCGGTTCCGAACGTCGTCACCGCGCTGAAGAACGACAGCTCATCGCCGTCCTCCGTCGCGAGCCGCAGTCCGGCCATGATCTCGGTCCCCGCGCCCGACCCGCTCCCGCCGGCGGCGTCGCGGGCGGGAGCGCGCGCGCCCGGGTAGCTCGCCAGCTCGTCGTAGAGCTCCCGCAGCAGCTCGTTCCCGGTCAGCCCGATCTGGCGCTCGAGCCGGTGCAGCAGGTGCGTGCGCCACTCACCGAGGTTGAGAATCCTGGGTGCGAGCCCGTCCGGATGAAGCGACAGCCGCATGCAGTTGACGGGTGGCTGCAGGAGCTTGCGGGAGACACCGTCGATCAGCGGGCCGAGCGCGCTGTTCGACGCGACCAGGTTCCAGCCGCGGTCGACCGCAATGGCCGGGTACGGCTCGTGGCCCGCGAGCAGTCCCGGCGGGGCAGCGGTGTCTGTGAATGCGTGTGTGCTCATGGACGGGCACGGTCCCATTGACCTGCCCTCCCGTCGATTACGCGCGAGGTAATCGGTCCGGCCCCTGGATGTTTCTGTCGCTCCCAGTGCAGAAACATCCAGACGCCCCAGGCGCGACGGCGTCAGGCCCGGCTTAACGAAGCCTCCGGGCAACTCTTACGGCTCTCATACGTCCGTCCGACACCCGCGGGTCATCGTCTGCCCCGTCGAACCAAGGAGGTGAAGGACATAAGACACCGGATCAAACCCCTGATGGTGACCCTGGCGGTGACGGGCGCCGTCGCCGGCGGTGGCGCCGCACTCGCGAGCGCGGCATCGTCGTCGTCGACGTCAACGACCACCAGCACCAGCACCACCACAACCAAGAGCACGACGCCCGGTCCCGGCAACGCTGCGCCGGGCCAGAGCCAGGGCCGCTCGTACGGCCCCGGCGGCGCCCCCGGAAGCGGCTCGCATCACTGCACGCATATGGGATCCGGCTCGGGCTCCGGCACCGGCTCCACAACCGGCTCGAATACGGGCCCGCCGCCCTCCGTCTGAGGCGATCACGGCGCGCGTGAGCGTCGGGCTCGCGCGGGCGCCTCAGCGCAACCCGGCCGCCCCCACCCCCGGGGGCGGCCGGGTCGCTGTTGACGGAGCCGCGCGACCGCGGCACGATTGCGCTCGATGATCACCGGGGGCGAGGCGGTGCTGCTCGAACGGGGCGATGAGTTGCGACAGGCGCGCACGCTCCTTGGCCAGGCGTGCGCCGGCCGGGGAAGCCTGCTGCTCGTCGAAGGTCCCGCGGGGATCGGCAAGTCGGCGCTGATCCGCGAGCTCCGCGAGCACGCCGTCGCCGATGGCTGCGCCGTGTTGAGCGCGCGCGGCGCCGAGCTCGAGCGCGACTTCTCGTACGGCGTCGTGCGCCAGCTGCTCGAGCCGGCGCTCGCCGCGGTCTCCGCCGGCGAGCGCGCGGCGTTGCTCTCGGGCGCGGCGCGCCTGGCCGAGCCGGCGATCGGCGCCTTCGACGTCGGTGTCGAGCCTGAGCCGTCCGCGGCGTCGCCGTCTCGGGACCCGTCGTTCGCCGTGCTGCACGGGCTGTACTGGCTGACCGCGAACATCGCCGAGCGCTCGCCGGTGCTGATCTCGGTCGACGATGCCCACTGGGCCGACGCCGCGTCGTTGCGGTTCCTCGCGTATCTCGCGGGTCGGTTGCAGGGTCTGCGCGCGATCGTGGTGGTCGGGCTGCGGCGGTTCGAACCGGGAAGCCCGACGGAGCTGATCGCGGCGCTCGCCGCCGAGGACACAGCGCACGAGCGACGGCTCGCGGCGCTGAGCGAAGCCGGGACCGACGCGCTCGTCCGCTCACGGCTGTCGGGGCCGCCGGCGCCCGGATTCTCCGCGGCGTGCCATCGCGCCACCGGTGGCAATCCCCAGCTGATCCGCGAGCTGCTCGCCGCGCTGGCGGCGGAGGGGATCGAGCCGACCCCGTCGGGCGCGGAGCACGTGGCGAGGTTCCGGGCAGACCGGATCGCCGGGTCGGTGCTGGCGCGGCTCGGGCGCGTGGGGCGCTCGGCGGTCGCGGTTGCGCAGGCGATCGCGGTGCTCGGGCGAGAGGCGACGCTCGAGCAGGCGGCGCAGCTCGCGGGCCTCGAAGTGGACGACGCCGGAGCCGCCGTCGATGCGCTGGTGGCGCTCGAGCTGCTGCTCCCGGGCGAGCCGATCGCATTCGTGCACCCGATCGTGCGTGCGGCGGTGTACGCCGATCTTGGTGCGGCCGAGCGCGGGGCGGCGCACAGTCGCGCAGCACGGCTGCTCGCCGACCGCGACGCGGGACTGGACTCGGTCGCGGCGCAGATCGTCGCGACCCCGCCGGGGCGCGATGACTGGGCCGTCGTCCAGCTCCGCGCCGCAGCCGCCGCCGCCCTCTCCAGCGGAGCCCCCGATGCGGCGGTCGCGTATCTCGAGCGGCTTCTGGCGGAGAACCCGCCGGCCGCGGAGCGCCGGGATGCGCTGGTCGGTCTGGGGCGGGCGCTGTTCATGCTCCGCGATCCCCGCGGCTCGATCAGGCGACTACTCGAGGCGCTCGAGCTGACCGACGACCCCCGGCAGCGGGCTGAGATCGTCGACATCGTCGTCGCCGGGATGCTCGTCTCGCGCGCGGCGGCGCGCGCCGTCGATCTGCTCGACGAGGCGATCGCGGCCCTCCCCGAGTCAGAGCGAGAGCTCGGCCTGCGGTTGGAGAGCGACATCGACTCCGGCAGCTTCTTCAGTCTCAGCGCCAAGCGGCGCGCGGAGCGCCGGCGCCGGCGCTTCCGGGACCCGGACGACCCGCGGATGCTCGCCCGCGCCGCGATGACCGCCGCCCTGTACGGAGGCGGCGCCGAGGAAGCCGGCTCGCTCGCCCGCCGGGCCGTCGGAGGCGGAAGGCTGCTCCGGGACGGCGGCCCGGACTCTCCGCCCGTGTGGACGGCCGGATTCGCGCTGCTCTACGCGCACCGGCTGTCGGAGGCGCGGGCGCTCGCCGACGAGTGGATTCGGGAGGCCAGCCGCTACGGCTCGCTGCGCGCGTACAGCCTGGCGTCGTCGCTGCGCACGCGCGCGGCGTACTGGAGCGGCGACCTGGTCGAGGCCGAGGCCGACGCGCGCGCGTTCATGGAGGGCATGCCGGAGGCCGTCGGCCTGGGTCCGTCGTTCCTCGCCGACACGCTGATCGACCAGGGCAAGCTCGACGAGGCCCAGGACGCGCTCGCGCTCGGCGGGCGTGCCGACGTCGAGGTCGAGTGGTCGTTCTTCTACGCCAGCCTGCTTCTCACCCGCGGGATCCTGGCGATCCGCCGTGGATCGCTCGAGCGCGGCTGCGAGCACCTGCTCGAGGCAGGCCGCGTCATGGACGAGTGGGGCGTCTGCACCCCCGGACCGCTGCAATGGCGCCCGCCGGCCGCCGAGGCGCTGTTCGCGCTCGGCGAGCGGGACCAGGCCCGGCAGCTGATCGAGGCGGAGCTCCGGCAGTGCCGGCGCTACGGCTCCGGCCGGTCGCTCGGAATCGCGCTTCGTGCGGCCGGTCAGCTCGATGGCACGGGGCGCGCGCTGGAGCTGCTGGACGAGGCGGTCCGGCTGCTGAGCGCGTCCGAAGCACGGCTCGAGCATGCGCGCGCACTCGTCGAGCTCGGGTGCGCCCTGCGGCGGGCGCGTCGGCTCGCCGACGCCCGCCCGCCGCTCCGCGACGGCCTCGCCGCAGCGCGCGCGTGCGGCGCCCTGCCGCTCGCCGAACGCGCACACACGGAGCTGACCGCGACCGGAGCGCGGCCGCGTAAGATCGTCCGGGCGGGCGTGGAGGCGCTGACCTCGAGTGAGCTGCGCGTGGCGCGGATGGCGGCCGACGGGATGGCGAACAAGGACATCGCGCAGGCGTTGTTCGTGACCGTCCGAACGGTCGAGGCGCACCTGCATCACGCGTACCAGAAGCTCGGCATCGCCTCGCGCGATCAGCTCGAGCGCATGCTGTCGGAGGTGCCCCGCGCGCCGGCGGGGGTGTGAGCGACGAAATGTTGGTGGCAATGTTGGTGGTCGGCGCCGATGCGAACGGGTGTCCCGTTGACCGACGATCCGCGCACATGGGGGACCGCCGGATGCACCTGCATCTCGACCTCGACGTCGACGGCGAGCCGGTTTCGGGCCAGGTCGGGCTGGTCGATGCGCAACCGCACGAGTTCACGGGGTACGCGTCGCTGATCGCGACGCTCGAGTCGATCCGGGCCGAGCAGGAGGAGGAGTGGCCGGTCCTGCCCGCGGACGGTGTGCGATGAAGACGCTGCGCGGGGCACGGATCGGCCGATGAGATGACGGACGCACTGCTCCTCATCGCTCGACTCGGCCTGTGCGCCGTGTTCGCCGTCGCGGGCTTCGCAAAGCTGACCGATCGCGCCGGCACGCGCGCGGCCGTCACCGCATTCGGCGCGCCGGCGGCGCTCGCGGCCCCGCTGGCGCTGGTCATTCCGCTCGCCGAGCTTGCCGCCGCGGCATTGCTGCTCCCAGCGGCGACCGCGGTAGCCGGCGCGATCCTCGCTGTGGGTCTGCTGGTCGGCTTCGAGATCGCGATCGCGCTCAATCTCGCGCGAGGCCGCGCGCCTGACTGCCACTGCTTCGGCCAGCTCCATTCCGCGCCGGCCGGCCCGCGGACGCTCGTACGCAATGCGGTGCTCGCCGCGATCGCGCTCGCGACAATCCTCGGCGGCGGTGGCCCGAGCGCGATCGCGTGGGTCGCCGGCCTCCATGGCACCGCCCTCGTCGCGGCCGTGGCCGGCATCGTCATCGCCGTCCTGGCCGCCGGCGGGGCCGTCGCGTTCGTCACGCTGCTGCGCTCCTACGGGCGCGTGCTCGTCCGGGTTGACCGGCTCGAGCAGGCGCTCAGCTCGGCAGGCGTCGACGTCCCACCCGATCCACCGTCGACGCTCGAGGTCATCCCGCCGCAGTCCGGCCTGGCGCTCGGGACGCCGGCGCCGGCGTTCGCCGTCATCGACGTCGACGGCGAGGCGGTCTCGCTCGACGATCTGCTCGCGCCGCAGGTTCCGCTGATGCTCGTGTTCGCGAGCCCGCACTGCGCTCCGTGCGCGGCGCTGTTGCCCGAGCTCGTGGAGTGGCAGCGCGAGCACGCCGAGTGGCTGACCGTTGCGATCGCGAGCGACGGCGCGGCGCGGGACGTCCGCGCCGAGACGCAGGAGCTCGCGCTCGAGCACGTCCTGCTCGACACGGGCGCCACGCTGCAGGGCGCGTACGAGGCGGGCGGCACGCCGAGCGCGGTGCTGATCGGCGCCGACGGAACGATCGTGAGCCACATCGCCGCCGGTCGCGACGCGATCGAGGCGCTCGTCCACCGCGTGCTCGACGTCCCCGGGCTCCCGATCGGTGCGCCGGTGCCGGCGCTCGAGCTCGCCTCGCTCGACGGCGATCGGGCCCCGCTGACCGCCGCTCCCGATACCGACACGCTCGTCCTGTTCTGGAATCCCGGGTGCGGCTATTGCCGGAGGATGCATGAGGATCTGCTCGCGTGGGAGGCGGCGGCGAACGGCAGCGGACCGAGGCTCCTCGTTGTGTCCTCGGGCGATCGCGAGCGGACCCGCGAGGACGGCTTCCGCTCGACGGTGCTGCTCGATCCGCAGTTCACGGCCGGCGAGGCGTTCGGCGCCGCCGGGACACCATCCGCGGTTCTGCTCCGCACGGACGGCCGGGTGGCCTCCGGCGTCGCGGTCGGTGCGGAGGCGGTGCTCGCGCTGGCCGGCGCGCGGGTCCCGATCAGGAGCGCCGGCACGTGAGCGGGACGATCGAGCGCCGCGTCGATCGGTTCGCCCGCCGGCTGGCGGGCGAGGAGCCCGGCATCTTCCAGGCAGCGGCCCGTCCGCCCGCCGGCCGCTCGAAGCCGACGGCGACCGCGGCCGGCACGGAGTCGGCGTTCGACGGGCTCGCCCGCGCGCTCGTGACGCCGGTGTCGCGCCGGCGCGTGCTCGCGGCCGCCGGCGGGGCCGTCGCGGCAGCGTCGCTGCTGCGAGCGGGGCAGGCGCGCGCGGCGGGCGAGTGCCCGGGCGGTGGACCGACGGTCTGCGCCGGCCCGCACGGCACCCGGGTCTGCGTCCCGGACGGCCTCTCATGCTGTAGCAACGAGTTCTGCGCGATCGCCTGCCCGTATCCCTGGCGGGACTGCGCCGGGCCGGCGATCTGCAACGACGTCGCGCTGATGTGCAACGTGTACGCGAAGCAGGCCGGCTTCAACAA
>DATKOY010000057.1:0-12677 GCA_035524415.1 Solirubrobacteraceae bacterium
GACGGCGTCGCGCGCGCGCATCGTCACCACGGCCGACGAGACGAGGCGTCGAATCGAGCGCGACCTCCACGATGGTGCTCAACAACAACTCGTCTCGCTCGTTCTGCAGCTGCGTGCGGCGCAGGCGACGGTGCCCCCCGACCTCGGAGAGCTCGCAGCGGAGTTCGAGCGCGCCGCGGTCGGGCTGACGGACGCCGTCGACGAGCTCCGCGCGTTGGCGCAGGGGATCCATCCCGCCGTTCTGGCCGAGGGTGGCTTGGGTCCGGCGCTCAGCATGCTCGCCCGACGCTCGTCCGTCCCGGCGAAGCTCGAGGTGTGTGCGGACGGGCGGCTGCCCGAGCCGATCGAGGTGGCCGCGTACTACGTTGTGTCGGAAGCGCTGACGAACGCCGCGAAACACGCCGAAGCCTCCGTCGTCGAGGTCGACGTCGAGGTCGCCGGCGGCGCCCTGCGCGTGCACGTGCGAGACGACGGGATCGGCGGAGCGGTCTTCGCCCGCCGCTCGGGGCTCGTGGGGGTGAAGGACCGGGTCGAGGCGCTCGGCGGGCGGATCCTCGTCGAGAGCCCGCCCGGCGCGGGGACCTCGATCCAGGTCGAGCTGCCGCTCGACGTCGGCGCTCGCCGCGATACCGGCTGACGCCTACGTGCTTTCGGATCACCGAACCTCGGCTGCGACCGCCGGATGTGGGGATGCGGCCGCGCCGGAGGAGACCGGACTGCCGTCGGCGGAGTGGGTGCCGGCGGGTCCGGGCATGAGCGCGCGCTGGAAGCTCTCTGCGGCCTGCTCGTCGATGTACGTCACGATCGGGCCGTGGACCAGCAGGCCCTTGGCCGCCCGCTCCTTGATCAGGTTGGGCAGGAGATCCTCGGCGAGCCACTCGCGCCCCACGGCGACGGCGCAGTGGGCGGTGATCCGGTAGAGGTCGTCGTCGAGCTGCTCGGTGTCGACCAGTTCGGGGCGGCGGACAAAGCGGGTCGGCCCGGCGGGGACGATGCGTGCGACCTGATCGACGAGCTCTCGCCCGGGGACGAGTGCGCTGGTGAAGAACTCGACCTCCACCTCGTGGAAGCCGCGCGGGGTCACGCGCAATGCGACCACCTGCGAGTTGGAGATGTGCTGGATCTCGCCGGTGATGCTACGGATCGTAAGTGAGCGCAGGGAGACGGATTCGACGACTCCCCTCACTTGCAATGCGTCGACCGCAACGGTGTCGCCGACCCGGAACCAGCCCTCGAAGAACATCAGCAGGCCCGCGATCACGTCGGTGAGGAACCGCTGTGCCGAGAACGCAATGAGGATCGCGATGAACGACGCTCCCACGATCGCCTGCAGGCGGTGCGCGCCCGTCAGAGCGGCGAGTGAGAGCAGGAACGCGAGTAGGTAGGCGACGGAGCGGATCGTGGTCTCGATCAATGAGATGGCCGTCTCCCGCTGGCGAAGGCTCGAGATCACACCGGAGTCGGCCGTCGCTCCCGCGCCCCGCCGCCGTTCGCTTCGGTCGACGAAGGCGGCGGCGATGCGGGTGGCGATCCGGCTCACCAGCCAGGCGAGCAGAAAGACCGCGACGATGGCGAGCAGCGTCGACAGCGGCCGCCCGAGACCCGTATGCCGGACCAGCGCGTCGATGAGGTTCGCCATCGCTACGCGACGGCGACGGACAAGCCGACCGTGACGATCGAGACGACGATCAGGATGGAGTACGTCACGAGGTAGCCGCGGTAGTGACCGATGACCGCCGCTGCGAGCGCCGTGACGACGATCGACGCCGCGATGCACGCTCGCGAGTCCCCGAAGAAGAACGGCACAGCCGGGATGACCGAACCGACCAGCGTCGCGACGGCCATCACGACTGCCTTCCGGACGTTCCGCTGTCCGTCGGAGAGGTACTGCCCCGCGCCCATGCCGACGGTCGCTGCAACGGCGATACCGATCGCTGCGGCGATGATCTTGGGCGCGGACGCGTGCGTCGCGAGGAGGCCGGCGACCACGCCGAGGGTGGAGGTCATCCCGTCGAACGATCCGAAGATGGCCTCTTTCAGGTCGGCGGCCCCGAGGCGCGCGCGGCTCAGGACGTTGCCGCCTCCCGCGGCCCCCGATTGGATGACGGTGCTGCCGGGCGTTGCCATCGCGTCGTCTCCCATCCCGATCAGCCCGTGGCCTTCTGCCCGAGCGTCGCGTTCTCCGTGGTCGCGGGATCGAAGAGATGGAGGTCGCCCGGGTCGAGCCAGAGCTCGATCTCAGCTCCTTCGTGGGCCTTGCTGGCGTCGGGGAGAGCGACGATCAGCTGGGTCTGGTCCGACTCCGAGTCGAGCTCCTTCTGGAGGTCGGTGAGCTGCTGGTGAATCGCATCCGGCGCCTTGAACGGCAGATAGGCGAGCTGTTCGTTCCCCAGCCACTCGAGCACGTCGATGCGCCCCTTGAGCCTCGCGCCGCGCCCGCGCTGGTCGTCGTCGAGCAAGGAGGCGTCGACGAGCTGCTCCGGACGGATCCCGACGATGACCACGTCCTTGCCGGCGAGGCTCGCGGGCAGCCGGGCGGCGTCGAAGGGAATGTCCCCGAACGGCGAGCTCAGGTGATCGGGACGGATCTCGGCGGGAAGGAGATTCATCGGCGGTGATCCCATGAAGCCCGCGACGAAGAGGTTGGACGGCTTCGCGTAGAGGTCCCGCGGGGAGCCGACCTGCTGCAGCACGCCGCGGCGCAGGAGCGCCACACGGTCGCCGAGGGTCATCGCCTCGACCTGGTCGTGCGTCACGTAGACGGTGGTGGTGCCGAGCTGGTTCTGGAGCCGCGCGATCTGGGTGCGCACCTGCACACGGAGCTTGGCGTCGAGGTTGGACAGCGGCTCGTCGAAGAGGAACGCGTGTGCATCTCTGATCACCGCGCGGCCCATCGCCACGCGCTGACGCTGGCCGCCCGACAGGTTGGCGGGCTTGCGGTCGAGAAACTCGGTGAGCTCGAGCCGGTCGGCGACGCTCCGCACGCGCTTGTCGACCTCGTCGCCGGCGACCTTGTGCAGGCGCAACGGGAAGGCGATGTTCTCGTACACGGTCAGGTGCGGATAAAGCGCGTAGTCCTGGAAGACCATGGCCAGGTCCCGGTCGCGGGGAGCTCGATCGTTCACCCGCTGGTCGCCGAAGAGCAGGTCCCCGTCGGAGATGTCCTCGAGCCCCACGATCATGCGCAGGAGCGTCGACTTGCCCGACCCCGAGGGGCCGACGAGAACCATGAACTCGCCGTCGGCGATCTCGAGGTTGACGTCGTCGACGGCGACGAAGTCGCCGTAGCGCTTCGAGACGTGCTTGATGGAGATGGCGGTCACTGTCGCTCCTTTCCTGTCAGCCCTTGACGGCACCGTTGGTGAGCCCGGCGACGATGCGGCGCTGGAAGAGCATGACCAGCACGACGACGGGGATCGTCACGACCACGGACGCGGCGGCGATGGCCGCGGTGGGTTGCTGGAACTGTGATGCGCCGCTGAAGAAGGCGAGTGCCGCCGGGACCGGCCGCGCCCTGTCGGTGGAGGTGAGGGTGATGCCGAAGACGAAGTCGTTCCAGGCGACGAAGAAGGCGAGGATGGCGGTCGTGAAGACGCCCGGGGCGGCCAGCGGCACGAGGATGCGCCGGAACGCCTGCCATGTCGTCGCCCCGTCCACCTGCGCGGCCAGCTCCAGGTCGCGGGGTATCTGGCGGAAGAACGACGTGAGCGTCCACATCGCGAGCGGAAGCGTGAGTGCGAGGTACGGGATGATGAGGCCGACCCACGTGTCGTAGAGGCCGATCGACCGCCAGAGGTTGAAGAGCGGTGTTGCGATCGAGATCGCCGGGAAGACCGACACTGCCAGCGCGCTGATGAGGACGTACCGCTTGCCGGGGAACTCGAGGCGCGAGACTGCATACGCGGCGAACATCGCGACCACGACGGAGATGACGGTGGTGATGAGCGAGATGCCGAGCGAGTTGCGCAGCGCGGAGGTGAAGAGGTCGGTCTGGAAGACGGTCTTGTAGTTCTCCAACGACCAATGGGTCGGCCAGAACTGCTGGTTGTCGATGTCGTCTCCCTGTTTGAACGAGAGCGAGACGATCCACACGACCGGCGCCAGCGCCCACACGACGATGGCGATCGCCCCGACGCCCATCCCGATCCGAGCTCGCGTGCCCGTCCTCACGAGTCCGTCACCCGTCCCACGTCGGTGCGGAGCAGCTTGATGAAGATGAAACAGATGAGCGACACGCCGAGGAACAGGAGGATCGACATCGCCGAGCCGAGGCCGATCTCCGTGCGGCCGATCGTCTGGCGGTACGCGAGGATCGACACCGTTTCGGTCCCGTTCGAACCCCCGGTCATGACGAACGGGTTGTCGAAGATGCGGAACGCGTCGACGGTGCGGAAGAGGAGCGCCACCATGATCGCCCCCTGCATGTTCGGCAGCGTCACGCGCAAGAGCCGTTGCCACCAGCTCGCTCCGTCGACGACTGCCGCCTCTTTGAGGCTCCCCGGGACCTGGGCGAGTCCGGCAAGCAGCAGCAATGCGACGAACGGCGTCGTCTTCCAGATTTCCGAGAGGCAGATCACGAACAGCGCCGACCAGCGCGCGCCGAACCAGTCGAGGTTGGTTCCGAGCCAGTGGTCGACGAAGCCGGTGTTGTTCGCGAACGCGTACTGCCAGGCGTACGCGGCAACGACGGTGATGATCGCGTACGGGACGAGGATCGCAGTGCGGATGGCTCCCCTGCCGACGAACGTCTTGTTCATCACCATCGCGAATGCGAACCCGATGGCGAACTCCGCCGTGACCGTCACGACGGTGATGAGGAGCGTCGTGCCGAGATCGCTCCACCAGATGTTGTCCGTGAGGATCACCCGGTAGTTCTTGAACCAGATGAAGGCGCGGGTGCCCGGGTCGGTCAGCCGGTAGTCGAAGAGCGACAGGTACGCAGCGTTGAGAATCGGATACGCCGCCACGAGGAGGAGAACCGCCACCGAGGGTGCGGACAGAAGCCAGCCGAGGCGACGCTCCGCCTTCGCTCGCTCGCTGAGGTGCGGCTTCTCCCCGGGGAGTCGCCGGGTCTGCGTGGCCGAGGCGCGGGCGAGCGCGGACATCACGGCAACCGATCGCCCCGGAGCACGGCTGTGGCGAACCTTTGCGCGGCTGCCGGCGTGCCCTGGTTCACCGATCCCGGCGGATGGAACTTCTCCAGGATCGCTTCCGATAGGTCGCTGTAGTACTGCGTCTGCGGACGGGGAGCGGACGCCTCGAGGGACGCGAGGATGAGCGGCGCCATCGGAAACGCGTGCAGGACCGAGGGATCGTCGAACACCGCGGCCCGGGCCGCCGGGTTTCCGTCGTGCAGGAAGTAGTACCGCTCGTTGGCCGCGGAGGTGATGCACCGGATCGCGTCGAGTGCGAGGTCCGGATGCTTCGACCACGGGCTGATCCCGAGGTCGATTCCGCCGAGCGGTGGGCGGCTCGCGATCCCCGCGATCGCCTGCGGGTAGCGGGCCCACCCGATGTCGGCCAGGACGTCGGCGCTCAGCGCCCCCTGGTCGACGGCGTCCTCGGCTGCCCGCCAGACATACGGCCAGTTCACCATGAAGCCACCGTCCTGGCCCTGGAAGAGCGCGCGCGAGGCCTCTTCGTCCTCGGTCGACAACGATGGGCCGGCAACGCCGCTGCTCGCCAGCTCCTGGATGATGGACGCCGTCTGATCGCCGGCCGGCGAGTCGAGGCCGAGCTCGAGGTCGTCGGCGGTCGCTCCCGGATTCTCCGCGATATGGCCCCCGGCCGACTCGACGAGCGCGTTGATGAAGACGACATATCCCTCGTAGCGCAGGGCCTGAACGGCCACCGTGGTGCCCGTCTGCTTCGCCGCTCCGATGATCTGGTCCCAGGTCACGGGCTCGCTCGAAGGGTCGAGGCCCGCCTGCTGGGCGACGGACTTCCGGTACCAGAGCAACTCGGTGTTCGTCCACATGGGCGCGGCCACGAGGCGGCCGTTCCACGTCGCCCCGGCGACGGCCGGCCCGACCACGCCGTCGGTGAGCGCGGGCACGGCGGTGTTGGGGATGGGCGCAAGGAATCCGGCCGCCGCGAACTCGGCCACATACGCGACGTCGAGGCTGATGAGGTCGATCGATGAGTCCTGGGCCGAGAGCCGGCGCAGGAGCTGTTCGCGCTGGTCGCTCGCGCTCCGCGGCAGAAGCTGGGTCTCGATCCGGTACCGACCCGCGGCGGCTTGGGTGCAGCGGGCGGCGATCGCCGTCTGGCCTCCGTTGTCGGGATTGACGTACCACGCGAGAACAGGGGCCCTCTCCGCGCCCGGCGCCACGGCGCCGGTGGAGTCGGCGGCGGATCCACTCCCGTCGGCGGGCAGGCTTTTCTGGTCGTCCGGCTGCGACGTCGCCGGCGTCCGGACCGTGACGCCGTGCTGCGGGCTCGTTTCGGCGGCCAACCGGCTGGTCCCACCCTCCCCGCCGCACGCGACGCCCGCCGCCAGCGTGAGCGAAGCGACGAGGAAGATCTCGATCGAGCGTCGTCTGATGCCGTGCATCGCGGCGCCCATTCAGCGAGTCGTCCAGGCCGCGTCGTCGTCCCAACGGGTGCGGCAGTGAGCGAGCGGAAAGTCCTTCATCGGGGTGACTGCTGGGCTGACCATTCGACTCGAATCACGATCGCGCCTCGGAGGCCGACACACATCGGCGACGGTCACCACTCCCTGCGGCGGATCACTGAGCGAAGCGGCGCCGTCGCTTCACACGCGGAATAGACGCACCGGCTCCGCAATACGCCCGATTCCTCGGGGCGCAGCCTCTTGCAGGCTGAGGCAAGTGACAATCGCGGTGGCAGACGAGAAGCCCACCGACGAGGCGGCGACGGCGTTACCCGGCGAGGCGCGCGTGCTCGCGGAGGCGGAGCGCTCGCTGCACGGCGGGCGGCACGGCCTGCGTGCCGTCTGGCCGTTCCTCGGTCCCGCCTTCATCGCCTCCGTCGCGTATGTCGACCCGGGCAACTTCGCGACGAACATCGCCGCGGGGTCGGAGTACGGGTATGTCCTGCTGTGGGTGATCCTCGCCGCCAGCCTGATGGGGATGCTGATCCAGGCGTTGAGCGCGAAGCTCGGCATCGCGACCGGCCTGAATCTCGCCGAGGTTTGCAGGCAGCGCTTTTCGCCGCCGGTCTCGTTCGGTTTGTGGATCCAGGCGGAACTGGTCGCGATGGCGACCGACCTTGCCGAGTTCATCGGCGCCGCGCTCGGACTGAACATGCTCTTCGGCGTCCCGCTCCTCGCCGCCGGGATCATCACCGGCGTCGCCGCCTTCGCGATCCTCGGCCTGCAGACGCACGCCGGGTTCCGGCACCTCGAGGCCGTGATCGTGGTGCTGCTCGGCGTGATCATGGCGGGCTTCGTGGTCGAGGTCGTGCACGCGCACCCGTCGGGTGCAGGCATCGCGCACGGCCTCTTCGAGCCGAGGTTCGCGGGCGGCGACAGCGTCCTGCTCGCAGTCGGAATCCTCGGCGCGACCGTCATGCCGCACGTCATCTACCTGCACTCGGCGCTCACCCAAAAACGCGTGGTCGGCGCCGACGAGCTGGACAAACGGAAGATCTTCCGCTTCGAGCGAATCGACGTCGTCATCGCGATGTCGTTGGCCGGCCTGGTGAACATGAGCATGCTCGTGATGGCGGCCGGCGTCTTCCACTCGCGGGGACTCAGCGGCATGGACGACCTGCAGAAGGTCTACGTTGCGCTCGGCCAGATCGTCGGCGGGCATGCCGGCACCTTCTTCGGCGTCGCGCTCCTCGCCTCGGGCCTGTCGTCGTCGTCGGTCGGGACGATGGCGGGCCAGATCGTCATGCAGGGCTTCATCGAGAGACAGATCCCGCTCTTCCTCCGTCGAGCGATCACCATGGCGCCCGCGCTCGCGGTGATCGCGCTCGGCGTCAATCCCTCGAAGGCGCTCGTCATGAGCCAGGTTGCGCTCTCGTTCGGGATTCCGTTCGCGCTCGTTCCGCTCGTGATCTTCTCCAACGACCGCAGACTGATGGGGTCGCTCGTGAATCGGCGGCTGACGACGCTCGTGTCGGGCGTCGTCGCTCTCGTCATCGTCGTTCTCAGCCTGTTTGTCGTCTACTGGACCCTCGCCTGATCAGGCGCTCGGCCGGCGGCGATCATCGCCAGCGCGCGCAGGCCGTTCCAGACGCCTTCGGGCTCGATCGCCGACGGTGAGGCACCGGGGTGCGCTCGTGCGATGCGGACTCTCAGCGCGCCGGGCCGTGTGCCGAAGCGCAGCGGCGGGTCGAGCTGGGCCGCCTCGCCGTCGATGCCCGCCGCTACAGGGGCGCTTGCCTCCACGGTGAAGGACGGGGTCGCCCACTCGTGCGGTGGCGACGGCCTCGCACGATGCGCGAGCCTCGGCTCGCCGATCACGACGATGCCGAGCAGCCCTTCGTCCATGCGCGGCCGTGTTCCCGAGCCGATGATCGTGCCGAGCCGGTAGCGGTTGTTCGAGACCAGCACCGTAGCCCGAAGCTCGCGCTGCGTTCCGTCCGGATCGGTCCAGCGGAGTGCTCCCTCCGGTGCATCGCCGGCGGCCACATCCGGAATGGCATCGAGCAGCGTTCGCAACTTCGCGTCGCGGTACTCGGGTCGCTGCACAGCGTCTCCGTAGATCCCGAGCGAGACGTTGTTGACGAACACCCTGCCGTTGACGTCCGCCAGGTCGACAACGCGCTCGCCGCCGTCCACGAGCGCGTCGAGCGCGCCGACGACGTCGTCACGGTCGACGCCGAGATCGAGCGCGAAGTGGTTGCGGGTGCCCGCGGGCACGCAGGCGTACGGGAGCGAATGCTCCGCCGCGATCGCCGCGACGATCGCCTGAGATCCGTCGCCACCGGCCATGGCCAGCGCGTCGGCACCCCGCGCGACCGCGTCGCGCACGAGTTCTTCCAGGTCCTCGCCTGCTGCGAGCTCGACGGGTTCGATCCCCCGGGCCTGCGCCTCCGCCGCGAGCGCGAAGCGCTCGGCCTTCCCTCCCCCGGAACGCGGGTTGTAGAAGAGCACCGGCCGCTGCGGGCGCGGCGGACAAGGGAGGGCGACCCGAACACGAAAGGCGGCACGCGCGGCGGCGAATGTGAGCAGCGCGCCGACGATGACGAGAACAGTGAGAATGCCGTCGCGATCGGCCTGGAGCCAGATGGACGTACCCAGCAGCGCCACCGCCAGGGCGAGCCCCACCAGGCGGCGGACGCCGCGATGCACGAGTCCGAAGACCGCCGCGAACAACGCCACAGACACGCAGGCGAGGGCGACGAGGCCGCGCGGGACCTGTACCACCGCCGCGATCACCGCGAGCGCCAGAGTGGCAACGCCCAGCGCGATCGCGGCGAAGGCCTGAAGCCGCGCGGTCCCCCGCCAGGACATGGGCTGATCTCGGTGCGTCACGGTCGTCGATCATAGGATTGACGGTGATGTCCACCGGCGCCACCATCGACGGCTCTCCGGCTTCGCACACGCCGCAGCTCTCCGCGTGGCTGCGCGACGCCCGGCGCCTGGATCTCGCCGTCTACGAGGCGATCACCCGGACTCCCACGCCCAGCCTGGACGGGCCGATGAGCCGGCTCACGCAGGCGGCAAACTACTCGCGGCTCTGGTTGGCCTCCGCCGCGATTCTCGCCACGACCCGAGGTGCGCCCGGCCGCCGCGCTGCGTTCACCGGGCTCGCGTCGGTCGCCGTCTCGTCCGCGGTCGTCAATCTCGTGATCAAGCCGCTCAGCCGGCGGCGGCGGCCGGATCGAAGTGACGTCGTTGCTGCCCGGCAAGCGCCGATGCCGGGCAGCACCTCGTTTCCGTCGGGCCACTCGGCCTCCGCGTTTGCGTTCGCGACCGGAGTCGGCAGCGTCCTGCCTCGCGAGGCTGTTCCGATCAGGGCGCTTGCCGCCGCTGTCGCCTACTCGCGCGTGCACACGGGCGTGCACTACCCCGGCGACGCGATCGCCGGAGCCTTCATCGGCACCACGCTCGCGCAGGCTACCTCGCGGGTCCTCGAACGCCGGGGGTGGTAGTCGCAGCGGTTGCGTGGTGCCCGCACACGATCCGCGCATACGCCGATTCCACGCACGTGCATCTCGTCGACGATCGCGGGCGATGGTCACCGACATCGAGCTCGTACGAGGCAAGAACGTCGTCGCGGTGATCGACTTCCACCATGCGTCGATCTACCCCACTGATGCGTCGCCCGGGCAACGGCCGGAGCAGATCGTCCCCGCCGATCCGCACGGCCACTTCCACAAGATCCATCACCACGCGGGAAACCCGGAAGGCATCTACGAAGCCGACAGCCCGGAATACTGGGCGGAGATCACCGAGGCCCTCGTCCCGGCAGGGGCGATCCTGGTGCTGGGACACGGCAAGGGGAAGGCGAACGCGTCTCACCACTGGGTCGCCTACGTCGAGAAGCACCGCAGAGACGTTGCCGCGAGGCTGGTGGCCGACGTGCGCGTCGACATCGATCACCTGGACGACCGGCAAGTGTTGGAGCTCGCCCAGCGCTACTTCGCCGCCGTCGCTCCACTCAGCTGAGGCAGGACGAAGCTGACCGTGTCGAGGCCGTCGGCGAAGTCGTGGCTGACGACGGCGAGAGTCATGTCCGGATCGCGCCTCAGTGCGGCGTCGCGCCGATGTCGTTCGAGAAGGCGATCACGGTGACGAGCAGGATCAGCGCCATCCCGATCGCCGAGAAGCGCTGGTAGACCGCCTGCGGCACCGGCCGCCGCCGCAGCCCCTCGACGATCGAGAAGAGGATGTTCCCGCCGTCGAGCGGGAGCAGCGGCAGGAGATTGAAGAGCGCGACGGACATGCTGATCAGTCCGAGCAGCATCAGGTACCACTGGAACCCGACCTGGAGGTACTGCGCCGAGGTGCGGACGATTCCCACAGGCCCCGAGATCTCGGCGCCCTTGTTTCCGCGGAAGAGGTTGCCGACGCTCGCCACCGAGCCGGTGACGACTGCCCAGCAGTCGACGGCGGCGAGCCGGGCGCTCGCACCCAGCGGATGGGAGACGAGCTGCGGCGCCGGCACGAAGCCCCAGATCCAGCGACCCTGCTCCTCGATCGTGCGGCTCGGGCCGAGCGTGACGCTCCGTCCGGCACGGTCGACCGTGACGGTGATCGCACGACCGTCGCTGGCGCCGATCAGCTCGGAGACTCGCTGGAAGGTGCTCGCGCGACGGCCGTCGACCGCGACGATGCGGTCGCCGGGCCGCAGCCCGGCGGCGGCGGCGGGCGTGTTCGCCTGGACCTGCGCAACCTCGTTGCTCGGAGTCCGGGACGGTGCGCCGGTCGCGTAGACGGCAAAGAAGATCAGGAACGCGACGAGGATGTTCATGCCGGGTCCCGCCGCCACCGCGGCGACGCGCTTCCACGTCGACTGGCACCAGTAGGCGTCGGCAGCGGTGCCCTCGTCGACGCCGCGCACCGCCTGCTGGGCGGAGCGGCGCGCCGACGACGTCAGCTGCGCTTGCTCGAGCGCGGCGCTCAGCGCCGGCAGCGCAGCGCGTGCGGCCTGGAAGTCCTCGTCCTCGAGACCGCTCCGCACCGCCTCCGCGGCAGAGGCGAGCGCCGGGTCCTCCTCGCGTGCGGACGACATGAGCGACTGGAAATCGCCGGGGGCCGGCCGTTGCATCCCCGGAATGCGCACGTAGCCGCCGAGCGGGACCGCGCCGATCCCGTACTCGATCCCGTTCCGCCGAACTTTCACGACGGCCGGCGGGAAGCCGATGTAGAACGCGCGCGGCTTCATCCCGACGACCCGGGCGACCGCGAAGTGCCCGAGCTCGTGCAGGAAGACGAGGAGCGCGAGACCGAGGATGACGACGAGCCAGGTCACCAGTCCGACTCTGGTCGACGCCGGTCAGGGTCGAATCGGCATGCGCCTGGATCGCGTGCGGGAAGCACGCAGCACCGCCCTTATCGCGCACGCGCAGAATTCCGCAACCGATCCGTCAGGACGCCGATGTGGGGCGCCCACCGCTGAGGAACCATCGCGACGATGACGCGCGTCGAGCATCGAGGCGCGGCCGGGCAGGAGGCGCCGATGGTGATCAGCCCCCGCATGGTCGCGCGACTGATCCGCCAGATCGCGGCCGGCCTCGGCGCGACGGCAAAGAAGAAGAGATGACCCCGGACGGCGATCGTGGCTGACGCGCCGCAGGCGTCGCAGTCGAACGACGAGCTGTGGTGGCTCGTGAGGAAACGGCTGATCGACGAGGGGTTGGCCCCGGAGCGCGCGGAGGCGCTCGCGACCGCGTTGCTCGAGCCCGACTCACGGCCCGCTGCCCTCGAAGAGCTCGACGACCGGCTCGACCGTTTGACCGATGTAGTTCAACGGCTCGACACGCAGGTCGAGCACCTGACCGAAACGGTCGAGCGAACGGATGGTGCTGCCGCGACGTCCGTCCCTGCGGCGGCGCAGCCTGCCGTGCAGAGCGCCGACGACGCGCACGAACACCACGTCCCGCATCCGATTCGATCCGCGGAGCACGAGGTCGAGCACCTGTACGAGGTCGCCGACGACGGAGAGAGCGCCGCCACCCCGGCGATCATGTACGGCGGCGTGCTCGCGGTCGTGCTCCCGCTGGCCCTGATCATGTTCGGGGTCGTGTCGCTCGCCGTGTAC
>DATKOY010000058.1:0-2935 GCA_035524415.1 Solirubrobacteraceae bacterium
CGCTAGCTGACAGGTCGGTGCATCAGCAGGACTTCGCGGCTATGCGGCACGGCAGCGGCACGAGTTCTGACATACCACTTGCGATTGGGAACCGGTCGCCAGATTCGACGCCGAGAGGGCGGCAGCTGCTCTTCGAAACCAGCGTCTTCCATGGCCGCAAGAAACAATGGAAGCTGAGCTTCGGGACGCGCGAACGAGACGAGCTGGATCACGAGCCCTTCCTTCGCCATCAAACCTCGAATGGCTCGGAACGAGGCTACGAGACGCGACTGGTAGAACTCCGTCTCCCGGTGGCGTGCTCCGAACGTGTAGTGGCTCGCGTGATAGCCATCTACGGTGCCGGACACCGCGTACGGGAACTTGGTCTCGCGCCGGCCGCGCACCTGCCACTTGTTGTAGAGGACGTGGACGCCCATATAGGGGGGTGAGGTGACCACGAGCCTCGGTCGTCGCCAGCCGAGGGGCAAATCCTCGCGGCCCAGTTCTGCCGCGTCCCGACGCACCAAACGCCGAGCGCGAGAGATACGAGATGGCGACTCGATGCCCGTTTCTCGAAGCTGACCCGTGAACTCGTCCAACTGCGTCAACATCTCGCGAGCCCGGTCATCAATTGCCTGGACGAATCCCTTGGTGGTCGGCAGCTTCTCCTTCCCATCCAGCGCCCACTGGCTTACCCGTAGAAGAACAGCCCTCGCGAAGCCTTCCGCGCGAGGAGGAAGGCGGTTCGCTAGTAGGAGCCCCTTGCGAACCAATGATTGAATTCGCCGCGGCACGGCCTTCCCGTAGCCATCGGACCACTGATTGGATCGTTCGAGCTGATCACTACAAGCCGAATACTCGTGGAGCCAATCGAGGACGTCGCCCTTTTCTGCGGCCGTCAAGGGAGTGGTTTTTACACGAGCCAGGAAGACCGCCAGCGAGTTGAGATCAACGCCTATTGCTCGGCGCCCCGCAGTGAGAGCTTCGACGACCGTGGTCCCACCTCCCACGAAGGGATCGAGGATTGTGTCACCAGGTCGCGAAAAGGAGGAGATTGCGGCGCGAACGAACGCCGGCGAGAAACGGGCGGGGTATCTATAGAATCCGTGCGTTAGCCCGCCGACATACTCGCGCGTGTGAAGCACGGTGCGAAGCTCTGCGATCGTGTCGGGCGAAGCCACGGGTCTCGACCCCCAACAAACGTTCGCCGTATAGCCTTGCTGTTCTGCACAGTCAACGATTCGAGTCGAGACTCCGCGTACAGTGTCCGGGAACGATCAACGTCTAACGCTCGTTATATCATCGCTCCCCATTGCATCGCTGCTGTCGATGAGATCGTCAGCTTGATATTGCCGGCCCGGCCAACGCTTCCTCGCTATCCACCGCGTCGACGGCGCCTCGCGAGGAGAACCGCCGCCTCCCGGAGCGCGGCATCGCGAACGTGCGCGTAGTGCCCTAGCGTGGTCTGCACGGCCGCGTGGCGGGCAATGCACCGGACGACGCGCACCGGCACGCCGGCTTCGAGCGCCTTGGTTCGAGGCGCGCGCGGCGCTGGACACCTAAGGCGAGCAGCTCGCCGGCCCACACTAACTGCGGCCAAGCTAAATCACTGTGGTCACCGCGCTGGCTGGGTGCGGGTATCAGAGGTAGCGTTGCCCATGGGCAACGGTGGGCAACGGATTGCGGCGCAAAGGGTGGGTAGTGAGGTCGCGTAAGTACTGGACGATGCGGGCGATTGTGGTGGCCCAGGCCAGAATCGAACTGGCGACACCCGCATTTTCAGTGCGGTGCTCTACCAACTGAGCTACCGGGCCACGGAGGGGTGACTCTAACGGAGCCCCCGGCCGAACGTCCAGCGCGCGGCTGGCATGCGGTCCCGGAGTCGCCGCGGCTCCTCCTAGGGGGCGATGCCTCCCGTCTGGCCCCAGAGATAGTTCAGCAGGTTCACGCTGCGCAGGACGCCTCCGATCTCGTAGAAGTCGACCGTCACGAAGTTCGGGATGCGGCCCTGGTAGGCCCAGCAGTCGCGCGCGCGCGAGTCGAGCAGGAAGTCGCCGTTCGCCACCCGCGCGTAGCTCGGGGCGCCGGTGTTCCTCGTGATGAATTGATTCAGGATGAAGAGATCGTTGCCGGGCTGGCCGCGGTTGTTGTGGCACGTGAAGTCCGACGCTCGCAGGAACGTGTAGGGAGTCTCGAAGGCGAGGCTCGCCCAGAGATACTGGTACCAGGGACACGGCCTGCCGTCGGCGTCGCAGCGGGCATGCGGAGTCGAGTCGTCGGTGAGCACGACCAGGCGTTGGTTCGACGCGATCATGTCTCCGAGCGTCGCCCACGGAGCGCCCGGCGTCTGCACGTAGGTGTAGGGAGTGAGCCCGCTCGCGTCGAACGCGTCGCGGATGGCGTCCTCCATGTCGCCGGTATCGGCGTCGGTCTCGATGATGAGCGAGATCACCTCCGCTGGATGCGCGGCGAGGAAGTCGCGGATCTCGCCGAGCCCGTCGACCAGGAGCTGCGCGCCGAAGTCGCAGTCCTCGTGACAGAGATAGAGATCCGGGGTGTCGGTTCCGGGGGGAGCGTAGAGGTGGAAGTCGAGCATCAGCGCCCGGATGCCATCCTGGAGCTGCGTCGGCACGCCGGAGCACTGATTGCTCACGACGATCGAGTAGTCGTAGGGATCGAAGCGCGCCGACATCGCGTTGTGCGTCGTCGCGTAGGCGACCTCGTCGAAGCGGCGATCGCAGAGCTCAGTCGCGCCGTTGCACACCCGCTCGCCGAGATGGGCGGCCACGGCGTCGACGTCCTGCTGCGTCACGACGCCGTCGCGGTCGACGTCGGCGGCGGCGCAGCCGGTCGTGTCGGCCGGCGGTCGCAGCGGGCAGCCGCCGTAGTCGTAGGTGATGGTGGGGAGCGGAAATTCCTGGCCGAGGCACGAGACCGCGAGATCCACGTCGGCCTG
>DATKOY010000059.1:0-5084 GCA_035524415.1 Solirubrobacteraceae bacterium
AGGCCGCGAGGGCGTGACCCTCGGCGGCGATGCTGGCTACGACGTCGCGTCCTTCGTCGAGGCGGTCCGCGAGCGGGGCGTCACCCCGCACATCGCCCAGACCCGCGACAAGCGACGCAGCTCGGCGGTCGATGGTCGCACGACTCGGCACGCCGGCTACGCCATCAGCCAACGCATCCGGAAGAGGGTCGAAGAGATCTTCGGCTGGGCGAAGACAGTCGCCTGCTTCCGGAAGACCCGCTTCAGAGGCAAGGCCCGAACGCAGTTCGCCGCGCATCTGGTCGCCGCCGCCTACAACCTCCTCAGGATGGCGCGATTGATGGCCGCGCCGGCGTGAGGGCCGCCCCGAAGCTGCCGCGGCAGCCAGGAGCAGAATGATTCGGCCCCGGCCCAACCCCGCTGAGGGGGCAGCCGAGGCCGTCAGGGCGGATTCTTCAACAGCCTGCTAGCCCAACTTCCGCAGTTCGGGGTCGGGCAGGCGGCTGAGGGCGATTTCGTCGTTAGCCAATGGCGCGAGAGGACTGGGCTGGCGGTGGCCGAAGTGGCGTGTAGTGCCGACCAACCCTCTTGTTGATCACGGGCAGTGCAGGCACAACAGTGGGCGTGTACCTGCGCCACTCGATCAAGCGCAAAGACGGCAAGACGCACACGTACTGGCGTCTGGTGCGGTCGGTGCGGCGGGGCCGGAAGGTCGTGCAGGAGACGATAGCGAACCTGGGCGAGCTCGATGCCCAGGGACGAGCCAAGGCCAAGCAGCTTCTGAGGGAGATGACGGGGCGAACCGAGCAGCGCGAGCTGTTCGAGGCCGTGGAGACTGGTCCGGAGACGGTCGCGGTACGCCTCGACCGGGTCCGTCTGGAGCGCGGCCGGACGTTTGGCGACGTCTGGCTCGGCTGGACGCTGTGGCGCGCGCTGCGGCTGGACGAGCTGTGCCAGGAGCTGATGCCCGAGGGTCGAGAGGCGGTGCCCTGGTCGACCATGGCGGCGGTCCTGGTGCTGGCGCGGCTGTGCGAGCCATCGAGCGAGCTGCACATCGCCGAGGACTGGTATCGGCGAACGGCGCTCGAAGACATGCTGGGCGTCCCGGCGGGCGTGGTGAACGACGATCGGCTCTACCGAGCCCTCGACGAGCTCTTGCCCCACAAGGTCCGGCTCGAGCAGCACATTCGCAAGCGTCTCGGCGAGCTCTTCTCGCTGGACTACGACCTCTTGCTCTACGACGTGACGAGCACCTACTTCGAGGGCCAGGTCGCGGGGAATGCGCAAGCCCAGCGCGGCCACAGCCGCGACCATCGGCCCGACTGCAAACAGGTCTGCATCGCGCTGGTGGTGACGCGGGAGGGGATCCCGCTGGGCTACGAGGTGTTCGCCGGCAACCGCGTCGACGTCACCACGGTCGAGGAGATCGTGGGGACGATGGAAGCCAGGTACGGGATGGCGAACCGGATCTGGGTGATGGACCGCGGCATGACGAGTGCCGACAACGTGGCGTGGCTACAGCAGACGGGCCGTCGCTACCTCATCGGGACATCCAAGAGCGAGCTCAAGCGTTTCAGCCGGGAGATCGCGGAAGCGCGCGACTGGAAGGCCGTGCGCGAGGGAATCGAGGCGAAGCTCTGCGAGAGCCCGGACGGGACGGAAACCTTCATCCTGTGCCGCTCCGTCGAGCGCCGCGAGAAGGAGCGGGCCATGCACGGCCGCTTCGCGGCGCGCATCGAGGAGGGGCTGACGAGCTTGGGGCGCCGCATCGAGCACTCTCGCGCTCCTCTCGACCGCGGCCCGCTGGAACGCCAACTCGGGCGTCTCCTCGGCCGAAACAGCCGCGCCGCGGGCCGCTACCTCGTGCGCCTCGTCGAGGACGAGACTCTCCCTGCGCGACTTCGCCTGGAGTGGTCCGCGCGGCCGGAGTGGGACGACTGGGCACGCCACAGCGAGGGCTGCTACGTGCTCCGCACCAACGTCACCGACTGGACCTCCGAGGACCTCTGGCGCACCTACGTCCAGCTCACCGAGGCCGAGGCCGCCTTTCGCATCCACAAGAGCGACCTCTCGCTGCGTCCTGTCTGGCACCACAAGGCCGAGAGAGCCCAGGCCCACATCCTCGTTTGCTTCCTCGCCTACGTGCTCTGGAAGACTCTCGAGCAGTGGCAGAAGCGCGCCGGGCTCGGCAACAGCCCCCGGACCATCCTCGAGGAACTCGGTCGCATCCAGAGCACCGATGTCGTGCTCCCCCTCGCCGAAAACGCCGCTCGCGAACTGCGGATCCGCTGCGTCGTCCGCCCCGACAAGGCACAGGCCGCTCTCTTGGACAGGCTCGGACTGCGCCTGCCGGAGCGTCTTCGCTCGCCCATATCGCCGACCAAAATGTAGTGCCGACGGCAGCACCTAACCGTGCGACATCACACGTGTCGACCCTTCGAACTGCGGAAGTTGGGCTAGTACTTTAGTGGCATACGCCGCGCGCCTGGTCGTTTCGGCTAGAGCCAAGATACCCATTAAGGGTGTAGATGGTCCTCTTTGGGACCGCTCACGCAATCAGCAAGATCCTGTAACTAGTGAAGTAATATGTTGGCCGCTCACGCCACGTAACGCGTTAGTTTGCACTCAATAGGGTCACCGTGACTTGGGACACAGCCCGCTCTTGTAGTGCGCGCACCGAAGGCTAACGTCGTGCGCAACCGCCTTCGCCGGGGGAATTGTGCGAGAAGTAGCTCGGATTCCCGTCACTGATCGTCCCAGGGACTCTCGACACCAAAGGCAAGAGCCGGGTCGGCCACGCCGCGAAGGGCACTTCGGGCACCAGGAGGAGGAACCGATGAGACTCGCAGGCTGCATGCTGATCGTCGCAGCGCTGGTGCTGACCTCGTGCGGCATTCAGAAGAGCACCGCTGGTGACAAGCTTCCCATTTACAGCATCCGCGTGGCGGCTGCGGTGAACACCACGCAGAGCCCGCCCGAGACGGTCCACCTATCCTACTGCCCGATGCCGTCGTGCAGTCCGGTGACGGACCAGGTGATGAGCTACTCGGCCGCGAGCCACTCCTACTCATTCCTGGTGGGCGGCCTGCAAGGGGCGACGCTCTACAAATTCCAGGCCCAGGTGTTCGACTCGAGCTCGAACGTCGTCTACCAGAGTGACTGGTCTCAACCGATGTCGCCGAGCGATCAGGCCCTCATCCTCATTCTCAACCCCACCCAGCCCATCACGAACTACTACGCCGGGGCCCCGCAGATCACCGCGATGACCGCCGACTCGCTGTGCGTCCCGACGGGCGGGACGGCTCATCTCACGGCATACATCTACAATCTGAACTACTGGGAAAACCTCGGCTACGCGACCATCCTCACGCCGATCTACTACCAGTGGTCGGCCCTCTCCGGGCTGATCGGCCCCTCGACGTCGGCCGGCTCGGGCACGTTCACCGACCCGTATCTGAACGCGGTCTCGACGGATTGGACGGCGCCCTCCACGCCGGGCTCCTACAACGTCAACCTCCTCCTGACGCAGGACGTCAGCCAGAACGGCGGCCAGGTGGCGAACGTCTCCAACGGGTACGGCTTGACGATACAGGTCGGCGGTTGCCAGGAGGTCTTGGCCTGCATCAACCACCAGCCGCTGATTCAGTCGATGACCGTCTCGGACAAGTCGAACCCCACCAGTCCGGGATACCTCCCGGGGGACATCGTCGAGGTCGATGTCAGCCTTCCGGCGCAGCAGGGGTGCACGGGTTCGACGGGCCTGGTCGATCAGGATTGTGACCCGATCCAGCTTGTCGATTGGTCGACCAATTGCGGAACGCTCTCCACCGCCCCGAGCGGCAGCATCGCACCCGGGCCTTCAGACACGACCGTCTATCTGACGATTCCCAGCGACGTCGCCGCGGGCTGGGTGTGCGACGTAGAGGTCGTGGCGCAAAACGTCTACCAGGACGGCGACGTCTGCAACCCGCCTCCTTCTATTCCGGGAGTGACCTGCGACGCGACCCACGACAACGACGGGAGTTCCTGCACCAACGGCAGCCAGTGTTGCAGCAACTACTGCAACGCCGGCGTGTGCGCGCCGAAGCCGAAGGGCACGTCCATCATGGGGGATATCTACTTTGCCGTCGGCCCGCCAACACAGGTCATTGCTCCCGTGGTCCTGCGCACGTGGACGTCGCCGACGCCGCCGGCCCAGGCACCGGGGAGCGCGACGGACTTCTACGTGACCGCGCAGGACCAGAACTCGCCAGACGGCGGCATCGACTTCACGTGGTACTACACCTTTGGCGCCGGTAGCCCCGTCCAGATCGCCGACCAGCCGCTGTCGAACAGTCCGACCGCGATCTACACCGGGAACGCGACTGCGACGATACCGGACTGCGGGTCCCTACACGGGAGTCAGCCGTTCGTGGTCACGGTGCAGATGACCACGCAACTCTACGGCTATCCTGCCTCGAGCACGTACAGCTTCGCGTCCGTCCCCGTGAACTGCCCTCCGTAATGCACAATCGCAGGTCGCCCACCTGCCGGACCCGGCGCTGGCCGGGTCCGGCCTTTTGGCTTGGGGTTGGGTCGCAGACCGGGGCACAAGGGGAGGCGGATGGGGCGCTTCGATGACCGGATGGCCTCGAGAAGACTCAGGCTGGCGACGCCGATCGTCCCCGCCGTCTCTAGGGGGTGATCAAACGAAAGACCCGGCGAACCGCCGACCGGGCGATTCCCGCTCATCGAGGGGCCACTGCGCTCCGCGCCAGGCCGATCCTGCGGAGACGACCGGGATCTCAGCGATCCACGCGGGTTGACCCGAACAGTCCCAGCAGGATCGCCGGCCACGGTTGTAGCGCCAGCCGCTCTGCGGCGGTCCGCAGATGCCACTCGAGCGGCCATGGGGTAAGGGCGAAGAAGATCGCGACTCCAATCCAGAGTCCTACCCCTGTCCATAGCGCTATCGAGACCACGAGCGCCCGCGATCGCACGCCCAGGAGGATCGCGAGCCCAATCGCAAGACAGGGCACCCCGATGTGCATTCCAGGGGAGAGGCGGGAGAACTCGCGAAACGCAACGGCCCAGCGATTCGGGTCCAGGATCCTGTCCCGGAGGGA
>DATKOY010000060.1:0-2746 GCA_035524415.1 Solirubrobacteraceae bacterium
CGGGACGTGGAAGAGGAGGTTGAGCCCGAGCGCGGCGCCGAGGAACTCGGCGATGTCGGTCGACATCGCCATCACCTCGGCCTGGATCCACAGTCCCCAGGAGACCGGCCGTGGGTAGTGCTCGCGGCAGAGCTCGGGCAGGTCGCTGTCGGTGACGATGCCGAGCTTGGCCGACAGGTACTGGATCAGCATCGCCATCGCGTTGGCGGCGAGCACGACCCAGAGCAGCAGGTAGCCGAACTTGGCGCCGCCCTGGACGTTGGTGGCGAAGTTGCCGGGGTCGACGTAGGCGATCGCGGCGACGAACGCCGGCCCGAGCATTGCCAGCGTCGCCCGCAGCCTGCCCTTGAGGAGGAGCGTCTCGAGCGGGCTGATCTCGAGCGGAACGTCGATCGCTGCGACGTCGGCGGGAGGCGTCAACGCTGCTCTCCGGTGGTGACGCGCATCGCGCGTGCAAGGAGCGCACCGAGGACGTGTACGTCGTTGCAGACGCGGACATAGATCGGCCCGTCGAAGGGCTGACGTTCGATCGCCTCGAGCCGGGCGCCGGGAGCGATGCCGCGCTCGCTCAGGAACCGAAGCATGGCCGGGTCGGTGTCGGAGACGCGCACGAAGGTTCCCTGCTCGCCCGGCTCGAGGCTGTACAGGCTGCGGCTCTCGTCAGCTGCGATCGTCAGCTCGGGGCTCGGGATCGGGTCGCCGTGCGGGTCGAATGTCGGGTTGCCGAGCTTGGCCGCGATCAGCTGCTCGAGCTCTTCGGAGAGCACGTGCTCGAGCCGCTCGGCCTCGGCATGCACCTCGTCCCAGCCCATCCCGAGGCTCTCGACGAGGAACAGCTCGAGCAAGCGGTGATGACGAATCACCTCGAGCGCGACCGCCCGGCCGCGCTCGGTCAGCCGGGTCCCGCGATACGGCTCGTGCGCGACGAGCCCAAGCGCCGTCAGCTTGCGCAGCATCCCCGAGACCGAGCCGGGCCGCACGTTGAGCCGCTCCGCCAGCGCGTTCGTGGACGCGCCTTCCTCGTTTGTCTCCAGCGAGTAGATCGCCTTCGCGTAGTCCTGCACCGCGACCGACAGTTCGTCCGAGTGAACTAGTTCTTGAGGCATGCCTAAATTCTAGCTAAGGAGGAGCTGACGGGCAAGGACCGACACCTGTAAGTGGTGGGCCTGACAGCTCGCACTCCACAGCGCTCACAGGATGGAACGTGCCGGCGTCGCGGACAGGTTGCGTTCTGAGTCGGACCCGCTCGTGCGGGTGGCTCGGCTACTGGCGGCGGCGGGCGAAGACCTGGATCTCTGCGGCGCCGGTGTTGCCGCCGGTGGACTTCACGACCTGGAAGCGCAGGCGGCGGCCGGTGAAGTTGACGGCCGCGGTTTGCGGGTTGAGGCGGTTGCCGGCGGGGAAGGGCCCATATCGCTTGTCGCCGTCGACGACGACGGCAAACGTGCGAGTGATCGCTGAGCCGTCCGACATCTCGCGTGTGCGGAAGGAGACGCCGGTGATGTTCCGTCTTCTTCCGAGGTCGATGGTGATGAACGCGCGGTCGCCGTCGCCGGCCGAGGCCCACTCGGTCGAGAGGTCACCGTCGACGGCGTTGGCCGCCCGGTAGGAGTCGCTCCATTCAGAGCTCACGGCGACGATCGTCGCGCCCACTGCAATGTCTCCGCCGGGGGCGGCCGCTGTGCTCGGCGTGGTGGTGAAGGCGGTCAGCTGCCTGGTCTGGAAGACCCTCCCTTGCGCGTCGGTCGCGGTGAGCCGGAAGCGGTAGGTCGTGTTCGGCGTCAGGCCGCTCAGCCGCACGATGTGGTGGGAGATCGCGGTGCCGCCCATGCTGGGATCGTCGGCGATCGACCCGAGCGATCTCGTCCTCCCATAGGCGATCGCGCACACCGTCGGCGGATCGGTCTGCACCTGCACGACCGCCGATCTTCCGTCGGCGGCGATCTGCAGCCGCGTCTTCCCGACCTCGATCGCGCGGAAGTCACGGACCCACGTGCCGGCTCCGGTTGCGCCCGAGCCGCCGCAGGCGGCGAGCCCAAGGCACAGAGCGGCGGCTAGAGTCGGACCGGCGAGGGCTCGCAGCCTCGATCGCGCGCGCCGTATGAGCCCGATTCCCGCAACAGGCACGATCCCAGCCTAGACCGCGCGGCGCCCGGACATCAGCAGGCCTTGACGCTTTAAGAGAGAGTTCACACCGGGCCCTTCGAGCGCCGCCTACGATCGACTCGATGAACCTTCTGGCGTTGACGCAGGTCGCCTCTCGCAGCCGTCATGTCCTGGCTCTTCTCTCGACGCTCTGCCTGTTCGCCGTCGGCTGAACGGTCGACCGCGCTTCCGTGAGGAGCGCATGTCCTCAGGTGATCTGCGCTCGCCGCCGCGCCACCCCACACCAGCCGGAATAGCGGATCAGATATCGGCGCTCGACCGGCGATTCCACGTTGTCGCGACGGCCACGAGCAGACTTGTTCGGAGTCATCCGCTTGGTTGAGCGGCGCCCCTACCCCGGGGTCGGCCCATGAGTTCCAGGTGCGGCCGCTGAGCAGCACACCGCGACGTGGCTGCTGTCGAGGCGCAGACGGCGGCATCTGGGCGGAGAACCGCCGGGAGGGCGAAGCGAGCGTCTCCTTCACGCTTCCCGCGGCGGTGCCGTCGGTCACGGAAGCGACTGAAGGTTTCATCGTCTCGTAAGAGTGACGCAAGGTGCGTGTCGGAGACTCGATGTCCGCCGGGGGATGAGCTCTCGGGG
>DATKOY010000061.1:0-3573 GCA_035524415.1 Solirubrobacteraceae bacterium
CGTCCTCGTCGCAGATCAGGGTGCCCGACAGCGAGCACAGCTCAAGCAGCCGGTGCCAATCAGCGTTTTAGGCCCACCCCGCGGGCATGCCGACCCCCGCCGGAAAGTCCCCGCAAACTGGGTGGTCGGCCGTGCTGGAGGTCTTCATGATCGCGGGTCCGTGACCGAGCTTGCTCTGTGGATTTGATTCATCCACAGAGAGGAGTTGATCGTGAGAGGACCATCCGTGGTGCGGGTGGAGGGCCCGTTGGCGTCGTATGCATCGGGGTTCGGTGCGTATCTGCTTGAGCGGGGTTACGCGCTGACGTCGGCGGAGGACCAGTTGCGGCTGGTGGCGCACCTCAGCCGCTGGCTGGAGGAGCAGCGGGAGGAGCCGGGGTCGTTGACGCCGGAGCTGGTTGGACGGTTCGTTGCCCACCGGCGGGAGAGCTACGTCAAGCTGAGAAGCCCGCTGGCGCTGGCGCCGCTGCTGGAGTACCTGGACGGACTGGGTGTTCTGCCGGACTCGCCGGTCGAGATCTCTACGGCGGTGGGGCGGTTGTTGGCCGAGTATCGGGCGTATCTGGTGCGCGAGCGCGGGCTGGCGGCCGGCACGGTGCGTCTGCGCGAGCAGGTCGCGCACCGGTTCCTCGTCGAGCAGCCTGTACCTCTCGAGCTCGCGTTGCAGCGGCTCGAGCCAGCTGATGTGACGAGGTTCGTGCTCGCCGAGTGCCGCTCAGGGCGGCGCGGGGTCGCGTCGGCCAAGACGCTGACCAGCGGCCTGCGGTCGTTGCTGTCGTTCTTGCACCTGACGGGCTGGGTGCCGGTCGGGCTGGCGGCGGCGGTGCCGAGCGTCGCGGGCTGGCGGCTCGCTTCGCTGCCGCGCGCTCTGGAGACCGGGCAGGTCGAGCGGCTGCTGGCGAGCTGTGACCGCAGGACGGCTGTTGGCCGTCGCGATTTCGCGATGCTGATGCTGCTGTGGCGGTTGGGTTTGCGGTCATCTGAGGTGGCCGGTTTGTCGCTGGATGACATCGATTGGCGTGCGGGTGAGCTCACGATTCGCGGCAAGGGCGCGGTCTGTGAGCGGCTGCCGTTGCCCGACGACGTTGGCCGCGCGCTGGTCGATCATCTGCACGCGGGCCGGGCTGGCGGCGGCTGCCGGATGGTGTTCCTCCGTGCTCGCGCGCCGCAGCGTGCGATCACGGCCGCGGGGGTGCGGTCGGTCGTACATCACGCCTGCGACCGTGCCGGGCTGGCGCGGGTGGGCGCTCATCGCCTGCGTCACACCGTCGCCAGCGATCTGCTCCGTGCGGGTGCCGCGCTTCACGAGATCGCGCAGGTGCTACGTCACGCGAGCGTCGCGAGCACCGCCGTCTACGCGAAGATCGACCGGGCCTCGCTGCGGACGCTGGCGCGCCCGTGGCCGCTTGAGACAGGCGGTGTCCGATGAGCCGGCTCCGTGCCGCCGCGGAGGACTACCTGCAGATGCGCCGCGCGCTCGGCTACAAGCTCGCAAGCCAGGGGCAGCTGCTGTTCGCGTTCATCGCATATCTTGAACGGGCGCAGGCTGCGACGGTGACGGTCGAGCTGGCGGTCGGATGGGCGAGCGAACCGGCCGCTGCTGATCCGGTGTGGTGGGCGAAGCGACTGTCGGTCGCGCGGCAGTTCGCCCGCTACCTGCAGACGATCGATCCCGGCTGCGAGGTCCCGCCCGCGCGCCTGCTGCCCTACCGGCCCAGGCGCGCGATCCCGTACCCGTACACGCCGCAGGAGATCGTCGCGTTGATGCGCGCGACCGACGGGCTGCCACTGCCGCTGCAGGCCGCGACCTACCGGACGCTGATCGGCCTGTTGGCGGTCAGCGGACTGCGTGTCGGGGAGGCGATCGGCCTGGATCGCGGCGACATCGATGACCGCGACAGCGTGGTGCGGGTGATCAACGGCAAGTTTGGTAAGAGCCGCGAGATCCCGCTTCACCCGACCGCGATGCAAGCGCTCATCGCATACGGTCAGCGACGCGATCAATTGTGCCCACGCCCCGCCTGCGAGGCGTTCTTGCTCTCGACTGCCGGTACCCGGCTGCACGCCGCCAACGTCCGCCGGATCTTCACCCGGCTCGTGCGGATGGTCGGCCTGGAACCCGGCTCGACCCGCTGCCGTCCGACATTACGGGATCTCCGTCACCGGTTCGCGATCTGCACCTTGCTCGACATGCATCGCGCCGGCGTCGACGTGCAAGCCCGACTGCCATGGCTCGCGACCTACATGGGCCACACCGAGCCAGCCAACACATTCTGGTACCTGACCGCCACGCCCGAGCTGCTCAGCCTTGTCGCCGAGCGGCTCGAGCCCGCCCTGGAGGCAATCTCATGACCACGCTCGCGCCCGACCTCGAAACGTTTTTCACCGACAGGCTGCTCTGCCAACGCAACGTCAGCCCGAACACGATCGCCTGCTACCGAGACGCGTTCCGGCTGCTGCTCGCCTTCCTGCAGCAGAGGACCGGCACACCCCCGGAAAAGCTCCAGATCACCGACCTCGACGCGCCCACGATCGGCGCGTTCCTCGAACACCTCGAGCACGACCGCGGCAACAGCGCCCGGACCCGCAACATCCGCCTGGCCGCCGTCCGCTCGTTCTTTCACTACTGCGCGCTGCGGCACCCCGAGCACGCCAGCCTGATCCAACGAGTGCTCGCGATCCCCACCAAACGCTCCGAACGGCGGATCGTCACATTCCTCACCCCCGCGGAGCTCGAAGCGCTGCTGCAGAGCCCCGACCGCGCCACCTGGGCCGGACGCCGCGACCATGCGCTCTTGCTCTGCGCCGCTCAAACCGGTCTACGCATCTCCGAGCTGCTGCGATTGACCCTGGCCGATGTGCAACTCGGCCCCGGCCCCCACCTCCGGACATTCGGCAAAGGCAGGAAACACCGCGTCGCCCCCCTCACCCGGCAAACGGTCGCCGTCCTCCGCGTCTGGATCCGCGAACTCGCGCCGGAACCGACCAACCCGCTGTTCCCGTCCCGCACCGGCGGCGCGCTCACCCGCGACGCCGTCGAACGACGGCTCGCCAAACACCTCACCGCCGCGCAACGCACCTGCCCCACATTGAGCGCCAAGCACGTGACCATGCACTCGCTCCGGCACACCGCTGCCATGACCCTGCTCAGAGTCGGCATCGACACCGCCACGATCGCGCTATGGCTCGGCCACGAACAGGAACGCACCACCCGCGTCTACCTCCACGCCGATCTCGAACTCAAACAACGCGTGCTCGACCGCACCACACCCCCGGACAGTCGCCCCGGACGCTACCGACCCCCACACGCCCTGCTCGACTTCCTCAACGGCCTTTGACACTTGCGCGGTTATGCCGACTCTTCCCCGGCGCCAGCCACGTCCCATGCGAGCGCTCAGGAGAGGGGTCGGCATGCCCGCGGGGTGGGCCTAAAACGCTGATTGGCACCGGCTGCTTGAGCTGTGCTCGCTGTCGGGCACCCTGATCTGCGACGAGGACGGGCTCTATGACCCTGGCTCTATCAACGACCGTCTGCTGCTCGGCCTGAAGGGCACGATCAGCGAGGCGGAGCTG
>DATKOY010000062.1:0-2180 GCA_035524415.1 Solirubrobacteraceae bacterium
GACTGCGCGCTCGACGACGAGATCGTCACCATGCGGCCCCAGCGGGCCGCGAGCATGTCGGGAACGGCGGCTTGCAAGCAGTGGAACGTACCGGTGAGGTTGATGGCGAGGATGCGCTCCCAGCTCTCGATCCTAATGTCCGTGAACGGCTCGAACGAGTCGAGACCGGCGGCGGTGATTACGATCTTGATGGGCCCGAGCTGCGCGCGCACCTCGTCGAGGGCCGCGTCGACGGCGGTGCGATCGGTGACATCGGCCTTCACGGCGATCGCGGTGGCGCCCGCCTCGCGCAGGTCCTCAGCGGCCCGAAGCGCCGCTTCGCCCCGCAGGTCGAGCAGGCCGACGCGGTCGCCGCGTGCCGCCAGATGCCGGGCGATCGCCAGCCCCATCCCCGACGCCGCTCCGGTGACCAGGGCGACTCGATCCGTCGTTCCCATCGTTGCGGTGCTTCTGCTGTACCCTGGGACGCGATTATGGACCAAGCCTGGCGTTGTTTGCAATAGGCTTCTCGATAAATGATAATGCGATTTCCGGGCGGGGCCCGGGCGACGCCTGCGAACGTGGAGGAACAGTCTGTGGCTCCCTTCCAGAGACCGGCGGAGGGCACGTGGACCGAGCACTATCCGGAGCTCGGCACGGGGCCCGTCTCATTCGAGGAGTCGATCTCGCCCGCGCTCTACGAGCTTGAGCGCGAGCCTATTTCCAGGACATGGCCCGCTTCCTGCGGAACCTCTGCCCCCGACGGCGTCCAGAACATCCGGGCGCTGGTCATTGGCCGCAATCGCCGGGGGCGGCTGAAGGGTGACGGGAGCTGGCCCGCGATCCATCCCCATTTCAGCTGTTGATAATATCGCTCTCATTATGCGAGAATTTAATTTCTCGAAAAGGAGCGCTTCGGATGGTTCGAGTCCCAGTTGCGGAAGGCGTCTTCACGTGGCCGTCGGAGGAGCCGCGGCTGATCGGGAGCCGGTGCGCCGCGTGCGGGATCGTGACGTTCCCCGTCCAGGACTCGTGCCCGCGCTGCCCGTCGACCGAAATGGCGCAGCACCTGCTGTCGCGGCGCGGCCGCCTGTGGGCCTGGACCACGCAGGAGTTCCCGCCGCCCTCGCCGCCGTACGCCGGGCCCACGGGTGATGCATTCGTACCGTACGGAGTCGGCTACGTGGAGCTCGCCGGCGAGGTGAGAGTCGAGACACGCCTCACGGAGACGGCGGGCTTGAAGCCAGGCATGGAGATGGAACTCGTGCTGGTGCCGTTCCGTACCGACGACGATGGCAACGAGGTCGTGACGTTTGCATTCCGGCCCGTCGGCGCAGCGGGCTCCGGCGCGTGAACATTGGGGACTGTCGACAAATGAGAATGGAAAACGGGAAACACGAAACCGGAAACGGAAACCCGGCCATTGTCGGTCTTCGCACTCGTTTTTCATTTCCGGTTTCCCGTTTTCGGTCTCCGGTTTCCCAGTTTCTTGGGCATGGACGAAAAGATCGACAATCCCCCTGAGAGGAGACAGGAAGTGGACGTTGCGATCGTGGGAGTCGGGCTGCATCCGTTCGGCCGTTTCGGGGATCGGACGGGGATCGACATGGGGGCCATCGCCATCCGTCGTGCCCTCAAGGACGCGAACGTGGAGTGGCGCGACATCCAGTTCGCGTCCGCCGGGAGCTACGAGATCGACAATCCCGACGCTGTGGTCGCGCTCATGGGACTGACGGGAATTCCGTTCAACAACGTGTACAACGGCTGCGCGACCGCGGCGAGCGTCCTCAAGCTGGCCGCCGACACCATCCGGCTGGGCGAGTACGAGCTTGGCCTCGCCGTGGGCATGGACAAGCACCTCCCCGGCGCGTTCAGCTCCGACCCGCGGCTGTATGCCTGTCCAGCGTGGTACGGCGAGCTCGGCCACTTCATCACCACGAAGTACTTCGGGATGAAGATCAACAAGTACATGCACGACCACGGGATCTCGGCGACGACCCTCGCCCGGGTCGCCGCGAAGAACTATCGCAACGGGGCGCGCAACCCGAACGCCTTCCGTCGCAAGCCGCTCTCGGAAGAGCAGATCCTCGGATCCCGCATGTTGAACCACCCACTCACCCAGTACATGTTCTGCAGCCCCGACGAGGGGGCCGCCGCCGTGGTCCTGTGCCGGGCCGACCTGGCGCACCGCTACACCGACA
>DATKOY010000063.1:0-17229 GCA_035524415.1 Solirubrobacteraceae bacterium
CGGCACGCGCATCGACGACTTCGAGCGCAGCCCGAAGCTCGTCGGCCGCGAAGCACGAGCCATCCGGGTCCGCGCAGCCCAGATGGGTGTGGCAGTCGAACAACCGAAGCCCGGGCAGCTGCTCGCTCAGAGACGTGAACCATGGCTCGAGCAGCCGATCGGCACGGGTGCCTGTCACCTGCAGCATGGCTACCCCGACGGGGTCGGCGCGCGGACGTTGATCGTCGTCGTCACGGGTAGATCGAGCGAGACGGTGACCAGACAGCCGTCCTCGGCCTTTGCCACGAGCGCGCGTGCCGCCTGTTCCTGTCCGGCGTCAGTTTCGAGGGTGACCGTCTGCTCGAGTCGCACGAAGCCGAAGCGGCGGTCCGCGCGGCGGCCGATGACGCCTTCGGCCTGCACGGACAGATCGGCAAGCGGAAGTTCCTCGCGTTCGGCGAGCGCCGCGATCGTGACCGCAAGGCACGAGGCGGCAGCGGCGACGAATGCGTCTTCTGGACTCCAGAGGTCGGGGTCGCTTCCACGGAACTCAGGGGGCGTGGCGATCTGGAGAGCGCGCTTGCCGGCGACGTAGGCGCTCGTACGTCGGCCGCCCTCCCAGACGACATCGACCGGGAACGGAAACTCCTTGGGGCGAACGTGCGCCGTCATCGAGCCCGCCTCTTTACGCAGCTCTCGCGGCGTCAGCCGCATGCGTTCGGATCACGGCGAAAAGGTCGCTTGCATTGAGCAGCCGGTCGATCTTGCCTCGGTCAAAGCCGACGACCGAGCGGCCGTCGATCTCGATCACGGGTACGCCCATCTGGCCGCCGCGCCGCAGCAGATCGCGTGCGGCCGCGGCGTCGCGTGAGACGTCGACCTCGCGGAACTTGACATGGCGCTCGCGCAGGTACGCCTTCGCCCGGTTGCACCACGGGCACGTCGGCGTCGTGAAGACGAGCACCCGTGGGGGACGGGTGGTCGTGTCCGCGCGCTTCGCGGCAATGGCCTGCAGCTCGGGTCTCATCGCGTCGCCCCTCCCGTCGCCGGGTCCGGGGACGTCCCGCCGATCACGCGCTCGTCGAAGAACTCGCCGATCAGCCTGGCTGGATGCGCGCCAACAAAGCCGCTGACCGGCTCACCGCCGCGGAACACGGCGACGGTCGGAATGCTTCTGACCCCGTACTGGCTTGCAAGCGCGGGCTCGGCCTCCACATCGACCTTGACCAGTTCGAGCTGACCGGCGCGTTTCTGCGCCTCGGACTCGAGCGCCGGGCCGAGCATCCGGCACGGGCCGCACCACGCCGCCCAGAAGTCGACGACGACCGGGAGCTCACGCGAGCGCTCGAGCACGTCGCGTTCGAAGGTGTCGCTTGTGACGTCCATTTCGATCGTGCCTTTCGTGTGGGGCGTCAGTGCGTCGCCTGATCGCGTCTGCGGGTATCGAGGTGGAGCGGTGAATACAGCGGGCAATAGCCGACGGCGCTTGTCGCGAGCATCACTGCGGCGAGGACGTAGAGGACGATCGCTCCGATTGATCCGGGACCGATGAGGATCCCGATCACGGCGGCGAGTGGTGCGACGACCAAGGCGCGAAGGCGCCGATCGAGGGTGCCCATGTTCTTGTTCATTGGTGACTCCTTGTCGGGTCGGTCGCGACGGGGAGTGGCACGAGCGCGGCGAGGTCGAGCAGGTGCCGCTCGACCGAGCTGCATACCTGATCGCACAGCGACAGGACCTCCGGGTCGGCGATTCGGTAGTAGACGCTGTTGCGTTCCTTGCGCCGGGCGAGCACGCCCGCCTCTGCGAGCAGCGTCAAGTGCTTTGAGATGTTCTGCTGCGAGCCGCCGAGTTCCTCGGTCAGCTCGTGCACGCTGGCCTCGCCGTCTCGCAGCCGGTCGAACAAGCGGATTCGGGTCGCCTCTCCGAGGAGGCGGAAGCGGCGGGCGATCAATTCGACCAGCTCGTCGGAGATCGGCGCCGAAAGCGGCATGCTCCAAGCATACGACTGTACAGCTGAGCAGCGGTACAGTGGTATGTACGGATTCTGCTGAGCGGAAAGCACGATTCAGGTCGGCGACGCTCTCGCCCCGCTTGGCCAGTTTGTCCCGCAACACGTCTTGGGGGAGTGACGCTCGGTCCCGAAGTCCACAACCCCAGGCGAGCAATGAGCCGTAGTCTTTACCGATCGTGCTGCTCGACGCGCTGCAAGTCACGTCTGGGACGATCGATGAGCTGCAGCAGGCAACGGGCGCAAGCGAGCAGGACATCTCACGACACCTGGGCGTGCTCGTGGATGCGGGGTTGGTCAGCGTAGTACCTGCCGGTGCCTTCTCGCGCTGCGTTCGCGCCAACGACGATCTCCCGTGCGGCCGCGGCAAGGCTGGTGCAACGCTCCGCGCCCGGACACCTGCGACACGGCACGCTGGCCCGCATTCACGCGGCGAGTCGCACAGCGCGTCCCGCCCAGTCCGAGGTCTCGAAGGGCTCGTGGCCCGCCATCTCCACGAGCTCTCAGCCGAGTCTAAGCGCGCGTCACCAGTAGAGGCCTCGGCGCGCCGGCCGCTTCGTTGATTGCGCCTCCACCGGAGCCGTGCGATCGCAGCACGTCGTGCGGCCTGTCCACTCCACGCGCGTTGTGTCGTCGGTGTCGTTCATCAACTGCGCACGTGACCAATCCGAAGTCGCCATCCGTATGTCGACGCAGCGTTGCTGCGGCGAAGCACTGCTATCCGGCGGGCACCGACGTTGGTGGAAGATCACTGACGGAGGGAGGTGCTCGCCTACGCGGGCGCCGAGCTGTAGTCAGATGACTCGGACAGAAGCCCGTATGTGTGCCAGCGGTCAATCTCGACCAGCATGCTGACGCAAGGTTCACGCTCGGGCCACGGCTCTCCCGTATAGCGCATCGAGAGCCGGTCCATGACCATGAGGTCCGGGTCGTCCCACATCTCGACCACGCCACCGGAGAGCGACACGTGCTGATAGGGGTCCTCGCCGACGATCGTCATCGCGACGCGCGGGTTGTGGCGGATGTTCGGAAGGCGATGGGCGCTCGCATACATTGTGATCAGGACCTTGCCGACCTCGAGGTCGTACCAGCACGCTGTCGTCGCCGGTGTCCCATCGCCACGCACGGTTGCGAGTACGGCGATCCTCGGAGCTGCGAGAAACTGCTCGAGTTCAGGCGGGACGTTCACGACGCGACTCTAATGCAACACCCGGCGACTGATAGTGGATGCCTCGCGGCCTGCGGCCGGGGCCGCACTACTTGCCGCCGGTGACCCGGTGGCCTCGGCGGATGATGTCGAGCATCTTCAGGTTGATCGCCGCGAATCGCCAGAGCTGCCACGGGACGAACGTGCGCAGGAAGATGGTGGACCGCGTCGGTTTGGTGACGTATCGGGTCTTCTCGTCGTTCACGTGGCTATTCGGGTATCAGGCGCCATCCTGGGCGCAGGCGTGCCTTGTAGATGAAGAGGTGGTGGAGCAGGATCTTGATCCAGTGGCCGGCGAGGCCGATCTCGCCGAACGTGAGGTCGAGGTCGCGACCGTACTCGGGGTAGCGCTCGTAGTCGGGGACGATTGGGTAGACGGTCATCGAGGCGGCGGTCCCGGTCAGCGGGTTGGCGCCGGCGGAGGCGACACAGGCGGCGCCCATCTCGGCCATCGAGGCGGTGTGTGTCGGGGTTCTGGCGCCGTGGATCATGTCGACGATGCTTTTCGCGACGGCCTTGCCGATCGTCGCGGAGGGCATGCCGGTTCGTGGCGGCGCCGGAGCGATCAGCGTCCCATTCGGGCTCTTGTGCGGCACTGAGATTGCGTGCGGGGGTGCGAACGCGATTCCCGCTGCGAACACGTTGTCGTACTCGGGCGACTGGTAGGTGCGCGGCCAGTCGCCTGCCTTCCACTGCTCGTACGGCTTGCCGCTGTAGTCGGCGTCGACGCGCATGAAGTCGTTGGGGAGGAACAGGCGGTCGGTGATGTCGGCGCCGTCCCGGTCGAACGCCTTCAGTCCGACGCCGGAGAACGGCGGCAGCAGCATCGCGAAGTCGAACGCCTGCTCGTGCTCGTCGCCGTCGACCGTCTCGTAGAGGACGCGGTCGGGCTCGACCTTGGCGACGTGTGCGCGCGTGATCCAGTCGATCCCGCGCTCGGCGAACAGAGACGCGTTGAAGATGCTGCTCGGAGTGACGTAGCCGGCCCGCTTGAGCTGCATGCCGCCCATGCCGAAGTCTCCGAGCTCGTACTCGTTCGTGATCCAGGTGATCTCGGCGTGATCGCGGACGCCGCGGTTGCGAAGCTCGAACTCGAGGTTGACGATGTATTCGAACGCTGCGCCCTCGCACGTGCATGTCCCGTGGCCGACGCCGACGAGGAAGCGCCGGCGCTCGCCACGTCGCATTCGCTCGACCTCCTCCGCGAGCGCGGCAGCGGTCTGGGCGGCATGGTCGGGCAGGCAGACCGACAGGCTGTTGCCGCCCTCCGGCCCGAGGCCCTCGGTCTTGTCAAACCGCAACGCCGGGCCCGTCGCGTTGATGAGGTAGTCGTAGGACACCGTCGAGCGCGTTCCGTCCGCGGACTCGGCCACGACATAGGGGGCGCCGGTGTCGCGGTCGCCCTCGGGGTGAAGTTCCCGCGCCGAGGCCTGTACGAACTCGATGCCCGTGCGCTCATACACCGGTGCGAGCGGGAACGTGACCTGCGTCGGCTTCATCAGTCCGACGCCGACCCAGATGTTGGACGGGACCCAGTTGTAATCCGGTCTCGGAGAGACCACGGTGACCGCGTGCTCGCGACCAAGCCAACTGCGGGCGAACGCCGCGGCGGTGTGTCCCGCGATCCCTGCTCCAAGCACGACGACGCGGCTCATCACAGACGCCGCTGAGAGAGACGGCCGGACATGCCCGCTCCCCACACCGACCGGTGATCGTGTGACGGCAGGTGATTTCGCATCGTCCGGGAAACGCTAACCCTAACCACGCATAGCGCGCCGGCAACCGGGAGAACTACGGTTTCGTCGGACTGGCTTCTCACCGAGGGGAAGGCTGGAGGATTGCGTCGAGGTCTTGGAGCTGACGGCGAACGCTGCCGCAGACCTGATCGCAGAGTTCGAACACGGTTGGATCGCTGATCGAATAACGCACCAGGTTGCCGTTCTTGGTCCGGTCGACCATGCCGGCGTTGTGAAGGATGAGGAGGTGCTTGGAGACGTTCTGCTGGGAGGCGCCCAGTGCCTCCTGCAGCTCTCCGACGGTCGCTGATCCTTCGCGGAGCCGATCGAGCAGCTTGATGCGCATCGGCTCGCCGAGCACCCGAAAACGCTGTGCCACGAGCTCGATCAGAGGCTCCGGAAGCAGGTGCGGAACGGGCGGAGGCTTGCCCATCATGTGGGATCGTAGCACAAACGTACAGTGGTGTAGTTGACAGCTGGCGCAAACGACGCTAGGATACGCATGCACGTACTTACAGTTGTGTAGATGTATGCCGATATCGCAACTGAGGCGACCGCGCCACCGGCGCGTTCGTCTTGTGAAGCCCTACCGCACGACACAGAGGAATGACGATGAACGCCGTCCAACATCTCACTGAGGAGACATTCGCAACGGCGGCCGACCACTCCGGCCTGACCGTGATCGACTTCTGGGCCGCGTGGTGCGGCCCCTGTCGGGCGATGGCCCCGCAGTTCGAGAAGGCCGCCGAGCTGCGGCCGCAATATCGCTTCGCGAAGGTGGACGTCGACGCTGAGCCGGCGCTCGCCGCACGTTTTCAGATTCGCTCGATCCCGACGTTGATGGTGCTGCGCGACGGCGAACCCGTGGCGGCGCAGGCGGGAGTCATTCCGGCAAGCGCGCTCGTGAAGGCGCTCGACCGAATCGCGGAGACGGAGACCCACGCGGAGGCGAAGGCAGCATGAGACCCTCGCAGCGCTGGCCACTCGAACGTGTGCTCTTTGCCCTGGCGGGGACGATTACGCTGCTGTCCGCAGCCCTCGCAGTCCTGCTCTCGCCCTGGTTTCTGTTGCTGACCGCGTTCGTGGGCATCAATCAGTGGCTGTACGTGCTGGTCGGTGCGTGCCCGGCGTCGATCGTGTTGCGCCGCACGTGCCGCCTTGAGTCCGCCGTCTATCCCGACCACTCGATGCCGGCAGGCCCGGCACGCACGGAGGTGACGGCCTGATGCCGCACACGCTTGGTCCGATCGGCCGCCTCGGCCGCTACACAGCAACGCACGTCCGCGCGGTCGCGATCGGATGGCTGATCATCGCGGTTGGTCTCGGGTTCTTCGCGCCGCGCGTGGAGACCGCGCTTGCCGGCGCCGGCTGGGAGACGACCGGATCGCAGTCGGTTCAGGCGCGCAACCTGATCGACCAGAACTTCCACGGGCTCTCGAGCTATGGCCTGATGACGGTGATCTACTCGCCAACGAAGACGGTCGCCGATCCGACGTTCAACAGCGTCGTCGTGAACGTCGAGCGCACGCTCCGCGCGGATAAGGCCGTTGCCTCCGTGATCGCGCCGGCCACCGGCGTGTCGATCTCGCGTGACGGCCACACCGCGATCGTGCAGGCGGGGGCGGCGAAGAGCTCCAACGGGATGGTCGCTGCGGCCGACACGCTGAAGGGCACGCTGCACCGGCTCTCGACGGCTGACGTGCGCGTCGATTTGACGGGCGCCTCGGGGATGTGGTCTGACTTCAACGCGGCGAACCGCTCGGCGATGCTGAAGTCGGAGGTGATCTCCTGGCCGGTGACGCTGTTGATCCTGCTGCTCGCGTTCGGCTCGCTGGTGGCGGCAGGTCTCCCGTTGATGCTGACGATGGTCGGCCTGCTCGCAGCGGCGGGCTCGCTGTACCTCGGGACGCTGATCATGCCGATCTCGATCTGGGCGATGAACTTCGCGCTGATGTTCGCGCTCGCACTCGGGATCGATTACGCGCTGTTCATCGTGCACCGCTTCCGCGGCGCCCTCTTCGGATCAAAGCTTTCCCCGCAAGACGCGACCGCGGTGACGATGGACACCGCAGGCAAGGCCGTCCTGTTCAGCGGCGTCACGGTGCTCATCTCCCTCAGCGCCGTCATGCTTGTCCCGAGCCCGGCGTTCCGGTCGATGAGCCTCGGGATCATGCTCGCGGTCATCTTCGTCCTTGCCGCGACGCTGACCCTGCTGCCCGCGGTGCTCGCGAAGCTCGGCCCGCGCGTCGACAAGCTGGCACTCAAATGGGTGCATTCGGGCGAGCACCGCTCGCCGCGGTTCGCCGCGTGGGCCGAGCGGCTATGGCGCAAACCCCTAGCGTACGGCGCCGTGGCGCTGGCGATCCTGATCGCCCTGGCGATCCCGGTCACGCAGCTGAAGACCTCAATGCCATCGATCAAGGTCGTTCCGAGCTCGGACTCCTCGCGCGTCGGCTACTACCAGGTCCAGCAGGCGTTCGGCCCCGGCGCGACCGGCCCGCTGCAGATCGTTACGCCGGCCGCGCAGCAGGCCGCCGTCGCCGCGACGGTCCAGCGCGATCCCGGGATCCGCGCGCTGATGCCCGCCCAGACGAGCGGCGGCTACACGCTGATCACCGCGATCCCCAAACAGGATCCCTCGAACCCGGCCGTCGGCGCGACGATCGACCGGCTCCGCGCCGAGCTACCGACGGGCACGCTAATCGGCGGCGCCGTCGCCGAGAACCACGACCTCCAGAATGCCCTGTCGGCGAAGACGCCGCTCGTCATCGGCGTTGTGCTCGCCCTCGGGTTCCTGCTGCTGCTGATCGCACTGCAGGCGCCGCTGATCGCGGCCGTCGGCGTCCTCACGAACCTGCTGGCGACCGGCGCGGCATTCGGCGTCGCCAAATGGATCTTCCAGGACGGCGCCCTGCATTCGCTGCTCGGCTTCCAGTCACAGGGCTTCCTCGACGCGTGGGGACCGGTGTTCTTCTTCGCGATGATCTTCGCGATCTCGATGGACTACACAGTGTTCCTGCTCTCGAGCGCCAAGGAGCACTGGGACCACAGCCACGACCCGCACGAGGCGATGGTCGCAGGCGTCGCGCACTCCGGACGAGTCATCTTCGCCGCAGCGGCCGTGATGGTCGCCGTGTTCTTCACGTTCGCGCTCTCCGGGCCACTCCCGCCAAAGGAGATGGGCATCATCCTCGGCATCGCCGTGCTGCTCGACGCAGCGCTAGTCCGGTTGCTGCTGCTCCCCGTGCTGCTGCGGCTGATGGGCCGCTGGGCCTGGTATCTACCCCGCTGGGCGCACCGAATGCTCCCCGACGTCAGATTCGGGCACGCATGAGCCAATGAGGAGGTAACCAATGTCAGCGGCAACACTCGAGCTGTGGCAGACCGAATGGTGCCCAGCGTCGCACCGCGTGCGCCAGCGCCTGACCGAGCTCGGGCTGACCTACACCGCCCACCAGGTGCCGGTCGAATCCGGCGAGCGGGCGGAGCTCGAGGCGCTCACCGGTCAGAGGACGATCCCGGTCCTGGTCATCGCCGGCGGCGAGATCGTCCGCGAGGAGCAGGCGATCATGAGCTACCTCGAGGCTCACTACGACGAGCCGCCGGGCGCTGAGTCTCAGCGCCAGAAGGCGGCAAAGGCAAGACGAAAGGAATTGGAGCAAGCATGTCCCAAGTTGGCAGCAGCTACGCACTGAGCACGAGCACCGAGCTGCCGTTCGCCGACGCAGTCGCCCGCGTCCGCGAGGAGCTCGCCACGGCGGGCTTCGGCGTGCTCTGCGAGATCGATGTCCAGGCGACCCTGAAGCAGAAGCTCGGTGCCGAGCGCGAGCCCTACCTGATCCTCGGCGCTTGCAACCCGCCACTCGCGCACGCGGCGCTCGAAGCCGAACCGGAGCTCGGCGTGCTGCTGCCCTGCAACGTCGTCGTCTATCAGCACCTGGGCCAAACCCACATCGCCGCCGTCGATGCCGAGCAGATGCTCTCGATCGTCGGCAACGACGAACTCACGCCGACCGCGAGCGAGGTCCGCCGCCGACTCGCCGACGTCGTCGAGCGCGCCGCCACGGGATAGCGTCCGCACAATGGACAGCGTCGCCTGGGATCAGCGATACCAAGGGCGCGAGCTCCTCTGGACGAGCGAACCCAACCGCTTCCTCGTCAGCGAGACGAAATCGCTCGCATCGGCGCGATCGATCGACCTCGCCTGCGGGGAAGGCCGAAACGCGGTCTGGCTGGCCGAGCGCGGCTGGGAGGTGACCGGCGTCGACTTCTCAAGCGTCGGCATCGAGAAGGCCAGACGGCTCGCGGACGCGCACAGCGTGCAAGTCGAGTGGGTCGTCGCGGACCTCCTCGACTACCGGGCCGAAACGCAGGCATTCGATCTCGTGATCGTCTTCTACCTCCAAGTCGCGGCCAGGCACAGGACGACGATTCTCCGGGCAGCCGCAGACGCCGTCGCACCCGGCGGCACCTTCCTGCTCGTTGGGCATGACCGAGACGCGGATCGCTCTCGATGCGCTCGTGCGCGCATCGCGTCCCCGGCGTTACTGAGCTCGTCGCGCGGTCGAGACAGCAGGTCGGTGTTCTGCGTGCGATGACGTTCGTCGCGGCGGTGCAGGATCAAGGTCGGCGGGCGCGGCCGATGGCGTGCGTCGCGACCGGGAATGCGATCGGCAGCGGATTCACCCACATGCGCCGTTGATGCTCGATCTCGAAGCCCGCATCGGCGATTGCCGCGGGGGTGTCGCGAGCGGTGTGGCACCCACCGAACGTGCGTGGCCAGAACATGCGATCCATCACTCGTTGGCTGACGGCGAGCGTCGCGTGATCTGAGAGCACATGTTCATAGAAGCGCAACTCGCCACCGGGACGCAGCACGCGTCGCAGCTCGGTCAGCGCGTGCCCCTGGTCGGGGACCGTGCAGAGGACCAAGCATGCGACCGCGGCGTCGAACGAGCCATCCTCCGCGGGCAGATCGTCAGCGATCCCGTCAACCACCGATACTCGCACCTCGGCGCGGGCTGCTGCGGCGCGTGCGCGTTCGCGTAGATACGGCTCGGGCTCCACGGCCAGGACCTCGTCGACCGTCGGCGGGTAGTGAGCGAAGTTGCTGCCCGCGCCGGCACCGACCTCGATCACGCGCCCGGACAGCCCGCTCAGCAGCTCGTCTCGGTGGTGTCGTATTTCCGCGGGCTCGTGCCGGCTCATGACCGACCAGAGCCGCGCGAAGACCGGGTGGTGGACGGCAGACCGCGGCATCGGCGCTCCTATTGTGCCGAGCCTCGTGCGACGGACACTGCCCGGCGTCGACGGCGCACGAGCGCGACGCATCGAGCCGCGAACGGGATCGCGAGCGCGACACCGGTGCTGAGCAGCAGCTCGTCGCGCAGACGGCTCCGTAGCAGCCAACGGCCGCGGAGCCAAGCGAGCAGCGCATCGAGGGCGTTGGCCGAACGGTTGGCGATCGTCATCACGATCATCACCAGCTCCAGGTCATCGCGCTCTGCTGGTGTGTAATGCCGGCCGAGCTCGTCCTCAAACGCTGCGGGCGCTGGCCCCAGGTCGGCACGTGCGCGCGCATCGGCCCAGGCGATCGCTGCCCAGGTGCGCCGGTCGAATTGCGCCGCGTCCTGGTTCTCGAGCGCGGCGAGCTCCGCGTCGCTCACGCCTTCGGCCAACGCCCACCGCCGGTGCGCCATCGTGCACAGGCGACACGCGTTGGCACGCGCGACGGCGAGCATCACCTCCTCCCGCAGCTTGGGGTCAAGGCGCCGCGAGCCCCAGATGGCGGCAACATCGGTCATCCGGCGGGCAACCCGCCACAGGTGAGCGAGCCGCCTGGGCGTGCCGGTCGTGGCAGGAGCATTCGCTCGACTCATCCGAGCGCAGGCTACCGGCTGCAACCGCTCCCGTCGGTGTCAGGCCGGCGCAACACGAACCGGCCGAGGCTGTGTTCGTCATCCGTACATGTCCCCACCTGCCGCAGAGGGGTTTGGTCGGATGCGAACAGTGGTTCCCGAGACGATGGTTATCTCAGATGGATCGCGCGAAGGATCGAGGGCTTGCGAGTTGCTCGTATGCGGTCGTCGTGCGCGTCACGGAGTGTGGAAGATGAGCCTCACCAGTCTTGATGCCGTTTCCTCCCTGCTCGGAACCGAGCTGAGCTGGCGGCGGATCGTACGCACGGACAAGCTCACCTGGCTATCGCGTGCGCTGAGCCTGACCGGCTTCGCGATCGCGGTCTATTTGACCACGGTGTACATGAAGCACGTCCCGCCGTTGTGCGGCGGTTCTGGCGGATGCGTCACGGTGCAGCACTCGCGGTTCGCGAACCTCGCCGGGATTCCGCTGCCGGTGTTCGGGCTCATCGGCTACACAGTGCTGTTCATCAGCGCCTGCCTGCCCGGTCAGCGGGCGCGAACCGCCGGGATGCTGTTCACCGTGTTCGCGATCACGGCGTCCGTGGTGCTCACGTATATCGAGCTGAACGTGATCCACGCGATCTGCATCTGGTGCGTCGCGTCGGCAACGTGCGCGTTCTTTCACGTGATCGTCAACTCCGCTCGATATGTTCGCGGCGAGCCAGTCACCGCATACGTTCGCGGCGCGCCGAGCTCGATTAACGGCGTGGCGTGAGGCAGGTGGCAAGGCTCACGCGCCGCCGGCGGCGCGCCAGTCCTGAAGGCCGCCGATCGCGGTGACATCTGAGTAGCCGCGCTGCCGGAGGATTGACTGCGCGAGTGCAGCTCGCTTGCCGGAGTGGCAGTAGAGATAGATCCGTGTCGTCTTCGGGACGTGTGGCAGCTCGCCTCTCATCATCTTGGCGACATCGAAGTTGATGGCTGCTCTTGCGTGCTCGCTGGCGTATTCGGCTGACGTGCGAACGTCGATCAGCACCGCACGGCCTGCTGTCACGTCAGCGACGGCCGCGGCCGCTGGCGATCTGCCTTGCTTCTGCACCAACGGGTTCACGCTGGGGCTCTGTGCCGATGGCGTCGAACCCGACGATGTGGCGCCTGACTCACCCAGCAGTACGACGCACGTACCACCTGCGAGCAGCAGGACCATTAGCGCAACCACGGCTGTTCGAATGCTCTTGCTCACGATCGACCCCTTCCGCTCGGTCCCGTGTAGGGGATGAGTCGGCGCCGGTCCGCTGCTTCTCGACTCTGCGACTGGCAGCTCGACGTTACGCGTATGCAGGTGCGCACGAGAGGGTCTGGCCTGCAAAGAGAAGCAGGACGCCGCTGCGGCCCTCAGCCAGGACGAGATTCGCCGCATCGTTCGCTCCGAGCTCGAGCGGGCGGGAAAGCGAGAGCCCGCCACGACGCGGGCGGCATTCATCGCGTCGAAGAGGACGCTCGATTGGGCCTATCCGCCTCTGATCCTTGCGACGACGGCCGCCGCATCGGGGATGGAGGCCTCGGTCTTCTTCACCTTCTCTGGCCTGAACATCATCCACAGGGATTTCGAGCGGCTGCTGAAGGTGGCGCCGCTCGGGCTCCCGGCGATGCTCACGTGGTCCTGCGGCGGACCCGCGGAATCCCTGTTTCCGGAGAAGGCACTGACCGTCGCCCGCAAGCGCGTCGAACAGGTGCAAGCCGTCTCCAGCGAGTGCGTGACGATGTGCCCGCTGTGTCTCGTCAAGGGAGCGACATGCCACAGACAGCCACCTAGGCGCTCGCCGAGGACGATCCGGCGAAGCCCCTGTGGTTGCGGTTGGTCGTCGCGATCACGCTCGCCGTGCCGCTCGTGCTGCTGGCGATGGTGCCCGCTCTGCGGTTCTCCGGCTGGGAGTGGATCTCACTTGTGTTGGCGACGCGCCGGCGCTCGCTCAGGCGGATCTGGGCCTCGCGATCGGGACCGGTATCGATGTCGCGATCGAGGCCTCGGACCTGACGCTCGTCTCGGGCGATCTGCGCGCTGCCGGCGACGCCGTCCGCCTCGCGCGCCGGACGCTGCAGACGATCAAGGGCAACCTCTTCTGGGCCTTCGCGTACAACGTCGCCGCGATCCCGCTCGCGATCAGCGGCCTACTGAACCCGATGGTCGCGGCCGGGGCGATGTCGTGCTCGAGCATCTTCGTCGTCACCAATTCGCTGCGGCTTCGACGCTTTCGCTCGACGCCGGAGGCCGCACGATGACCGAGACCTCGTCCGCGGCAGCGTACGGCCATGCGGCTCACAAGCCGGCACTGATCACGCGCCTGCACCACTGTGTCGCTTGGGGCAGTGGCCTCCGGCGATCGGCAGCTCGCCGCTGAGAAGAGCGGCGAGTTACTCGACGCGGTGCACCGCTTCGTCCGTACCCGCTGAGCTCTCCGTCGGACCTGGCCCGTCACCTAAATGCAGGCTCGATTCTTCGGGATTCCGGCGATCTTGGTGACGAGTCTCGACGGATCCTTGGGGAAGAGCTCGAACAGTTCGGGAATCTCGACGTGGGAGACCTTTGTGATCATGTGCAACCACGGCAGGGCTCCATGCTCGAGGTAGGCGCCTCGCATTGACGTGATGACCTGCCAGTGGCGGTCTGTGAGCTCGTCGATGCCGTTCTCACGCGCCGTTTCTTCGGCGAGGGTCGTCGTCCAATGCTCGCCGTCAAGCAGGAATCCTGCGGCATCCCGCTTGGCGGTGACGGTGGTCGCTCTGGACTGTGTCATCGCGTGACTCCTTTCGTGGCATCAGGCATCATCGCCGCCCTGGTCGCACTCGTCATCCCGGAAACGCCGCAAGTCCTTAGCGGCGAACCACGACTCACCGCGTGCGGTGATCAGCGGCTCCGCGCACGTCGAGCGATCGACGACCAGCAAGCAACGTCTGACCGAGCAGGATCGCGCCGGCGACCGCCGGAAGCAGCGCGGAACTACCGCGGTAGACCAGCGTCCCGGCGAGTGACGCGTCGAGCGGGGCGCCGAACTGATGCAGCAGCGCTGGGATCGCGGCCTCGACGGCGCCGAACCCGCCCGGAATCAACGGTACAGCTGACGCGACGATCCCGCCCACGTAGGCGACGAGGACGACGTCGGTGTCCAGGTTCACGCCCGCGGCAGCGAGCGACAGCCGCAGGCAGGCGGCGTCCGCCAGCCAGGAGCCGGCTGCGAGCGCGACAAGCACAGCACGGTTGGTGGAATCCGCCGACCTCGACGCTGGTGGCCGAGGAGCAGCGGGTCACGCCGCTTGAGCTCTTCTTCGATCTCGTGTTCGTGTTCGCGATCACGCAGGTGACCACGTTCATCACCCACGACCCGACCTGGCTGCGGCTGGCCGAGGGCATGGCCATCCTCTCGCTCCTGTGGTTCGCATGGGAGGCCTACGCGTGGCTTGAGAACACCGCCGCGCGGCGCCGCGCGGCGGTCTTGGCATGGCGGCAGACCTAGCGCCATACTTTGCTTGCGTGTGCCATACTTCGGCCATGAGCACGGCGCGGATCTACAAGAAGGGCCAGGTGACGATCCCGAAGGCGGTGCGGGACGCGACCGGTTTCAACATCGGCGATCGGGTCATCGTGGAGGCTCGCGAGAACGAGATTGTGCTGCGCCACCCCGTCGGCGTGCTTGAGTTCGCACCGCCGGCATCCGCTGGCGGCGAGCAGCCATGGCCGGCCGCGAGGCGCGCCGCACGTGAAGAGCGTGCCGAGCGTCGCTCGAAGTCCACCGAGGCGTGATCGTCGATACGAACGTCCTGCTGCGTGCGCTCGACGGCAGCACCGGCTCGCAGGCTCAGGCTGTCCGGCGGCGCGTCGAAACGGCGCGAGCAACCGGCGCGAAGCTCACCGTTCTGGCAGCGACCGTGCTCGAGGTGGCATTCGTGTTCGAGAGCGCGCGGGCCGGGTACGGCTGGGGCCGCGACGATGTCGCACGGGCCGTGGAGGCGATCGTCGATGAGCCGGCATTTGATGTTGAGCACGGTGACGCGCTTGTTGACGCGGCGACTACCTATCGCATGCGATCGATCGACCTGCACGACTGCTTCCTTGGAGCGGTCGCGGATCGACGGGGCACTCGCGTCCTCTCCTTCGACGCTGACCTCCGCAAGCTCGGAGTCAGCGAGAAGCCGTAGCTCTCGCGTCGATCCACGAGCGCCATGGACCCCTCAGCCGGTGCGCGCTTCTGGCGAGACTCAAGGGCTGGACCGGTGGGGTTCTCTTGGGCCCTGCTTTCTGTTGTGCGGGTGTTCGCGAGGCTGCGAGAGCTTCGAGCCTCGGCTCGGGCTGCTCGGTGGTTGCGGTTGCCGTGGCGGCGGCGTCCTTCAGTTAGGTTGCGCGGGCGCCTGCCGGTATTCCTCGTCGGTGACGTGCCGTCCCCAGGTGACGGGGTCCCGGTGTCGTCGTTTTGCTGCATGGCGATGTGGACCGTGAACCGGTTCGGGGCGGCTCCGTGCCAGTGGTACTCACCGGGCTCGAAGAAGACTCGGTCGCCGGGGCGGATGACCTCGACTCGGCCGCCGTCTCGCTGGCAGAGGCCGACTCCTTCGGTGACGTGGAGGTGCCCGCGGGGGTGGCGATGGCGTCGATGCAGACGTCGCCGGTGAACCAGTCGGCCGGGCCTTTCTGAATGTCGATACTTGAGCGGGTGATCTGCACGGGGTTCCTTTCGGGGTCAGCGGCGTCGGAGGGCGGGGTCGAGGACCTGTGCGCCGCAGCTGGTGTCGGCGGGGTTGAGGTTGACGCTGGGGTGGACGATCTCGTCGATGCGGTCGAGCACTGCGGCGTCGAGAGTGGCCTCGGCGGCGGGCATCTGGGTTCGAGCTGCTCGATGGTGCGCGGTCCGATGATCGCCGAGGTGACCGCGGGGTGGTTGGTGACGAACGCGATTGCCATCTCGATCAGCGTCATGCCGGCTTCGTCGGCGAGTGTGGCGAGCGCTTAGGTGGCCCGAGCTTGCGCTGGTTCTCGGGCAGGGACATGTCGAACCGGGCGGCGAGCGCTCCGCGGGCTCGGGCGCTGGATGCGGGGCTGGCGTTGGGGTCCTTGCCGTGGCGGCCGGAGAGCCAGCCGCCGGCGAGTGGGCTGTAGGTGAGGATGCCCATGCCGTGGCGCTGCGCGGTCGGCAGGACGTCGAGCTCGATGCTGCGGACGAGGATCGAGTAGGGCGGTTGCTCGGTGCGGAAGCGCTCGAGGTTGTGTTCGCGCGCGGCCCATGAGGCCTCGACGATCTGGCTGCCGGAGTAGGACGAGGAGTCGATGTAGCGGATCTTGCCCTGGTGGACGAGGTCGGTGAGCGCGCCGAGCGTCTCCTCGACGTCGACGGCGGGATCGGGGCGGTGGACCCTGGAAGAGGTCGATCCGGTCGGTGCCCAGCTCCTTCTCGCTGCCGGTGACCAGCTCATTCCTGCGCATGGACACTGTCACGAACAAGCTCGTCGCCCCAACGGATGAGCTCTTCCGGGTGCGGATCGGCCGCTGGTCGCCGCGTTCCGGCTCATCTCGGCGATCGCGCACCCCGCGCTGGCCTCACCGCGCCTGCACGCCTGGTATGAGCGCAATCTGATCTGACCCGCGGGATCCAGCCCGCCCGCTGGATCGAGTACTTGCTGTCCTCCTCGCTGATGATGGTCGTGATCGCGACGAGCAGTCGCCTCGATGGCCGATCTTCGCGTCGGGTGGGGCTGCTCTTCTTGCCTCACAAGCGACAGCGCGACTACCGTCTGACGATCCTCGGACCCGGCGGACAGCTGCTCGCGCAGCTGAGCACTCCGACCTCGCACTGGAAGCGATTCTTCGAGCGCCGCGTCACCAGCGACGTGCGGCTGGTGGGCGACCGCCGGCGACGCGACGCCTAGCCACACGAAGCCCGCTACGGCAGCCAGCACTGAGCGGCGGCAAACCCGAGGCAGCCGTGCTCGGGCCCTGCCAGACCGTTGGGCACCCGCACGCGGTCTCTCTTGCCGACGTCGGCCGGCCCCGCCGGACCTCGCGGCCGCTCTCGGCGCTAGTTCCGCGCCCAGATCGCCCAGGTCAGCGCGGTCGCGAACGCGATCCATATCGCGTAGGGCACGAGCAGGAGCGCCGCAAGGCGCGACAGTGGCCACGCCCGGATGACGAGCGCCACAGTAGTGCCTTCCAAGGCCACGATCTCAACGCCCGCGGCGAGCGGGCTGCGGCCGCGGAAGAAGATGACGGTCCACGCGAGGTTCAGGGCTAGGTTTGTCCCGAAGAGGACGAACAGCGGCCGCTGCTTCTCCCCGCCGCGTCCTCGCGCCACGAGCATCGACGCTGCGATGAGCGCGTAGATGACCGACCACACGGGACCGAACACAGCACCCGGCGGCTGCCACGACGGCTTATTGAGCCGCCGG
>DATKOY010000064.1:0-2403 GCA_035524415.1 Solirubrobacteraceae bacterium
GAGGGGTATGTGAGCGTGGGTGTCAGCTCCGACACGAGCGCGTTCGCGGTCGCATCGATCCGGGCATGGTGGCAGCAGCTCGGCAGAGCGCGCTACCCGCACGCGACGCGCCTGACGATCACCGCCGACGGCGGCGGTAGCGACTCCAGCCGCACCCGCCTGTGGAAGGTCGAGTTGCAGAAGCTCGCCGATGAGCTCGGGCTACCGATCCGCGTCTGCCACTTCCCGCCGGGAACGTCGAAGTGGAACAAAATCGAGCATCGCCTGTTCAGCTACGTCCGCCTGAACTGGCGCGGACGGCCGCTGGAGAGCCTCGCGGTGATCGTCGACCTGATCGGCCAGACCACGACCAGCACCGGCCTGAAGGTGTACGCGCGCCTGGACCCCGGCACCTACGAGAAAGGGATCAAGGTGACCGACGCCGACGTCGCCGCGGTCAACATCGCCGGCGATCAGTTCCACGGGGATTGGAACTACACAATCCACCCACGACTACCCGTAGTAATTCTCTCGTGACTCTTGTTCTTCCGGGTCGTCCGAACTGGCTACATCGACTCCTAGAAGCCCGAGTCGCATCAGCAATACGTCACCGTGATGGAGGCCGTCGCCACGGCGGCCGCGCGCTACGCCAACGCCGGCTACTTCACCATCGTCGATGGGATCGTCAGTCCGAACCGGTTCCTCGTGCCCCTTCGCGACTCGCTGAAGGCAGCTGGCCACTCGATGGCCACGCCGTCCTCCGCCCGCCGCTCGCAACTTGCGGGTGGATCGCCGCGAAGCCGGCCTGCTTGCCGATGTCACTCTGATCGGGCAGCTGTGGCGCGAGTTCGCTGACCTGGGTCGGCTCGAGGCTCACGCGACGACAACGGCAGTAGCGGCTCGACGGAAACCGTCGGGGAGCTGCAACGGCGCCTCCGCACGGGGGTGCTTGCCGTATGGGGCTCGCCCTCCCTCGGCCACACCCGCTCTCACACGCGCGCCGGCTTCAGATCACAAACGCGCCGTGCCGGCGTTGCGCGTCTGTCGTCCTCGGGACGGTCAGACCTCCTACGCGCGGAACCGCGCATCTTGGGCGGCGATCGCTTTCGCCATCTGGACGGCCTCGGAGCAGACGATCCCCTTGGCGACGCCTCGATCGTCCCAGCATCCACCCGGCGCGCGATCGGATTGCCACGAAGGCAATCGCCCGCAGCCAGCCGGCCCGGACGAGTGCAAAAGGCGACGCTCCGATGGCTGGGCCGGACCCGGTAGGCGCTTGCACCTACCGGCCTCGATGTCCGAGTCGTCCTCGAGCTGCAGTTGTGGAGGCCCACCGCCTCAGGCGGGGCTCGGACGGCCCCTTCAACCGTTCACGAAGTCCGTGGGCAGCTCACCTAGGCGGCCCCGACGATCGCCTCGACGAGGAGACCAACCCACATGCTTCCAAGGAAGGCAGGTATCCCGTGAGCCAGCCACCACGATGGAGACCACCTCGGCAGGATCGGCAGAGCTCGTCGCGAGCGGTTTTCGTGGTGAGCCGCTCTAATCGCCGCGATCTCCTTGTAACCGCGGACGCCGACCTCGGCGCTGCCTTCCGACACGATCTGTTTGAGAGCGTCAAGCCTTCGTAGGTTCTCAGTGAACGCGTACCAGAAAACAACTGTCACTACCAGACCAGTCAGATCGATCGTCAGCGCGACTGGAAGCCAGCGGGACGTTGCTGCGCCAGATAGAGTCGCCATCACTGCAGCTACCACGAGAAACGACTGCGCGAGGATGTAGAAAGACAGGCGATTCGCAAATATCTCCTCCTCGTGCCACCGGTCCTCCCAGACAACCTGTGTACCGCCTTCGGCGGCAAGCTCCAGAGCCGGTTGATCCTCACGAGGGTTCTGAGACTCAGCGAGGCTGTGCGAGCTCGGCCGGCCGCTGATGTGCATCTCGCCTCTCATCTTCACGCTTTCTCTCCAGCAGGAGCAGTCTACGGCGGGCGCGGGCACCAATCCCAGTTGCGCGGAGAGCGACACGCGCGCGTCCGGCTGCTGCGGACCTGACGATCGCTTTGCTCCTCCCGCCCTCGCGGCTCGCGCGATCGCATCGGCGACCTTTCGCATCCGCGGCGTGGGCGGGCTCGGCGTTGCCGCCGGCGGCGGAGAGTAGCCATGCGCCCGTTAGGCGACCGCGTTGGTGAGATTGTCCGGTTTCGGCAGCCCCCAATGCTTCATTTGGTTTTCGAGCCGTGACTGCTCTGCGTAACAGGCGCTCACCGTCATGGAGGGCATCCCCGTGCGCAAGGCTGGCCGTGGCGTCTGATCGCGCTGCTTGATCCGCCGCGCAGCCTGGAGGGTCTCGCACACCACGCACGGCGCCGCTGATTGAACGCGGATAGCCTCCGTCCATGGCGACGTGGACGTCGAGCTTAGA
>DATKOY010000065.1:0-6874 GCA_035524415.1 Solirubrobacteraceae bacterium
GAGGGGTATGTGAGCGTGGGTGTCAGCTCCGACACGAGCGCGTTCGCGGTCGCATCGATCCGGGCATGGTGGCAGCAGCTCGGCAGAGCGCGCTACCCGCACGCGACGCGCCTGACGATCACCGCCGACGGCGGCGGTAGCAACTCCAGCCGCACCCGTCTGTGGAAGGTTGAGTTGCAGAAGCTCGCTGATGAGCTCGGGCTACCGATCCGCGTCTGCCACTTCCCGCCGGGAACGTCGAAGTGGAACAAAATCGAGCATCGCCTGTTCAGCTACGTCCGCCTCAACTGGCGCGGACGGCCGCTGGAGAGCCTCGCGGTGATCATCGACCTGATCGGCCAGACCACGACCAGCACCGGCCTGAAGGTGTACGCGCGCCTGGACCCCGGCACCTACGAGAAAGGGATCAAGGTGACCGACGCCGACCTCGCCGCGGTCAACATCGCCGGCGATCAGTTCCACGGGGATTGGAACTACACAATCCACCCACGACTACCCGCAGTAATTCTCTCGTGACTCCTAAGTACCTGGAGCCGGCCTACCGCGCCCAACTCGCGCACGCCGTCGGGCATGTGGGGCTGATCGGGGCGCTGCGGAGGATCAGCGGCAGCCATCGAGATTCGAACTCGGGAGCACTACCATGGCCAATGCCATGAAGCAGGTGATCGCTACCGACAAGGATGGGGCAAGACTAAGCCCCGAGCAGCTCGCCGACGCCGGCGTCCAACCCGGCGAGCAGGCCGTAGTCGAGATCCGCCCCTACACCGAGGAGGATTGGATCGCCGAAACCGAGGGCAAGGTGCTGTCGACCAAGGAGTTCATCGAGCACCTGCGGCGAGCACCCGGCACCGAGTAGTTGCCTACCCACGAGGAGCTGGCACGGTTCCTGCGTCAGTTCAACAAACTGTCGCTCGCGCTGCGGTCGTCGTTCATGACGGCAGCGCTCGCGTTGGCGGAGGATCTCGGTGACCGCGGGTTTGACCCGACCCCGGTGCGCCCGTCGCTGCGGCTGCACAAGTTGAGCGGCGAGAACGTGTGGTCGGTGAGCTTCGCCGGTCAGCACCGGGCGGTGTTCCATCTCGGCGAGCAGCAGCGGCCCGGGCACGCACACATCGTCTGGGAGTTCATCGGCACCCACGCCGACTACGAGCGCGAGTACTGAGCCAGCCGCCGCGGGCAGTCGCCGCAAGCTCGACCTGCGCGGGGGCTGATCGCGAGGGCTAGCATCACCGTGCGGTGGCACACGCGACCGGGATCAAGGTCCAGATCGGCGACGTGTTAGAGATCGAGGGACGGCTGTACGACGTCGTGCCCGACAAACAGGGCGGCGCGACGCTCGAGCCGGCGGATCACGATGAGGGTCGACGAGATCCACGCGGCGCACGGCACGCGGCCGCTGACTGCCGAGGAGTTCGAGGCACTCTTCGGCGACCTGCCCTCCGACGGAGAGGGATAGCCCTTCCGCGCGCACTCGGCGACGCGCTCCGCCTCAACTCAACGGGGCATGATCATCGCCGGGCGTACGATCCCGGTATGTGCAGCCAGCAGGAGTGGGAGAGCCTCGGGCGCCGGTTCGAGGACGCGGTCGACGACGGCCCGCTACGAGAGTTCGCCGCGGATGCGCTCGCGAGCATCGAAGCGTTCGTCGAGGAACTCTGCAGCCGGGCGTGCGCGCCGGAGGGCGCGGACTGGTTTCGCGGGCGCGGGCGGCGGTCGCGGACCGAGTGGGTCGCCTGAGGCGAGGCCGGGCTACTTCCAGAGCCAGCGCCAGAACCCGCCGCGGCCAGCGCCCGGCCGAGCGCGACGTTCTTCGCGCGGTAAGCCCGCGGCGGTTTGGCCCGGGTTAGGCGAGCCATCGTTGGTGGAATTCGATCAATGCAGTCGTCGCTCTAGGACGCTGATGGCGACTGCGATTGTCCGCAAGCAGTCGCGGCGCACGAGGCCGGCGACGACGAAACCGTGACTGCTTCCCGCCGATTGCGATCGTCCGTGAGCTACGGGGAGGTTCGGTAGGGTACCTATGCAAGTCCGCGGTCGGCGCTCGTGATCGATTCGAGTTTGCGCGGCCGGGGGACGACCGCTGAGCCATGGTTAGCAGGTAACCAGCGAGCACGGGCGTCGGACTGCTTCCAGGCATGCCAACGCGGAGATCAACCGTAGCGTCCAATCACGACCGGCACCTCTGAACTCGGCGACGTCGGCGTTTCGCATCGGCTGCGCCCGTATTCGACGGTCTCGCTGGCCGCGCATCGGCCGGCCGCGCCAGCGAACGCGAGAGCTGGTCGCTCATCGTGGAGACGAACCGTGCGCGCGTGTTTTCGGTTTGATGGTCAGCCTTCGGTTGAGCACTACCGTCGCCTTGCCGTTGCTGGTCAATTTGATCGTGACCATAACCGGAAGCTTGTGGAGCGTGCGAAGCAGCGTCCGGCCGTGGGCGTTGACGGGATCGTGATCGCCTGGGCGCGACCAGCCGAGATGATCACGCGCTTGCGGCCGAGGACGATCGTGCGCTTCAGCCGCTTGGCCCGGCGAGCCGCGGACACAGCGATCGGCTTTCCGCCCGCTAGCGTCTCCGTACTGGTGAGCGTGTCGTCGGTCCGGCAGCGCTGGGCGGCCGGCGCCAAGCACCGCAGCGCAAACAACGCACCCTTGCCGGTCGACCTCGGCGAACCGACGAACCGGACGCTCACCGGCGCGCCGCCACCCCGCTGTGAGACCTCTGTGTGCGCCATCCCGGCGCCGCACGTCGAGGCCACGGGGTTGTCTGAATTGTCGCCGCTGTAGCTGGCATACCACCAGTAGGTGCCGGCGCGTGCGGCCGTGAACCCGGACGCGGGGGTGTAGCTGCCATCGCCGGACACGGCCGCTGCTCCGACGCTCGAGCTGCTGGAGGCGCACGCGCTCGGCGGCGAGGCCTGCGGCCCGAAGACGGTGAACACGAGCGTGCCCCACGGGTCCGCTCCGCCCGACAGCCTCCCGATTAACGCGGACGGGTCGATCGGGGTTCCTACCGTCCCGCTCGCGGGCACGCTCACGGTCAAGATCGGGCTGACTGCAGCGGCGCTGAGCAGCAGACCTTGGTTGTGGCCGCTACTGTCGCGGTAGTCGCCGACGGCGGCGCAGTCGCGCGCGGACGCGCACGAGAGCGAGCCGAAGCTCATGCCCGGGTTGGCGTTGGCGGGCATCACCGCATGCACGCCGGTCGACCACACGCCCGCGGCCTCGCTCAACAGCATCCCGTGGACGTCGCCTGACCCGTCGGCGTATAAGCCGACGGCGGAGCGTCCTCGATCGCGAGCGCGGTTGCGCGCTCACGCCACCGGCCCAACCGGATCCTCTTGCCAAGAGGCGAACGCTCTACCCTCGGGGCATGGCGATCATCGTGTGCACGAGTTGTGCAGCACGCAACCGTGTCGGCCCGATCGCCTCAGGATTCGCTCGCTGCCCGAGATGCAAATCGGAGCTTCCCTGGCTGGTGAGGCCGACGCGGAGACGTTCGATGCCGAGACGAGCGCCTCAGTACCCGTGGTCGTTGACTTCTGGGCCGCGTGGTGCGGGCCGTGCGGGATGATCTCGCCCGTGCTCGAGGATCTCGCCGGCCGGCACGCTGGACGGCTGAAGGTCGTCAAGGTTGACGTCGACGCCAATCCCGCGCTCGCCGCGCGCTTCGGAGCCCAGTCGATCCCCCTCCTGGTCGTGATCCGCGACGGGCGCGAGGTCGACCGGATCGTCGGCGCGCTCGCTTGAGCAGCGGCTCGGACCCACGGTCGCCACCTGATCAATAGTCAGTCGGATCCCGGCCGAGACTCATGCTGATGGCCCGCCTGGCAGAGGACGCAGCCACCCGGCGGTCGTCTTTCCGTAGCCGCTGCGCGTTGTGCGGCGCACACAATTCGGCGACAGCCGGCGATCACGGCGACGCGGTTCGCACGAACGACTGCAGGCGTGGCCAAGCAGTCGCCGCCCGCCCGCGACCCCCGCAATCGAGGTGTTGCCGAAGCGAAAGCAACTCTCGAAACGGACTCCCCGGCGAATGCGATCGTCAGCCGGGCGGCGACCGCTGCCGCGGGATCGCAGCAACGAAGGGTCGGCTTGCCCCAATGTCCGCGTGCCCATCCACGCCTGGACGGCCGGCACCTCGGCGCGACGGACCGCCAACGTGCCGAACGTGTGGCGCAGCGAACAGCCGCCTGGGCGGGGTCAGCGCGACTTCTTGGCGGCCAGCACCGTGAAGCGCACGGTGGCCGACTTCGAGGCGTTTCCGGCGGCGTCCCGCGCGACGAGCACGAGGCGGTGGGGCCCGACCGCCAGCTTGCGGCCGCCGACGCGGCCGTCAAAGGCGATCTTGACGCTGCCCGCCTTGAGGGTGCGCGTCATCGTTCCGTCGGTCGTGAGCGCGAGGCAGGCATGCCGCTTGGTGGCGCGCGCGACGGCGTGGCAGGTCGGCTTGCGCTTGGTGCCGCCGCGCTTGCCGGGGCGCTCGCGCTGCACGGTGATCGTGAGCTTGGCCGCCTCGGAGACGCGCAGGCTCAGCGTCGTCGCGCCCGGCTTGATGCGGAAGCGGGTGTGCGACAGACGCACCGACGTCAGTCTCGGCGCGGTTCGGTCGGGTGGATGACCGGTTCCGCCGCCTGTCCCGGTCGACGTGATCGGCGGTCGCCCGCAGTCGGGCTTCAGCACGCGCATGTAGACCTGGGAGAAGTCCGTGCTGGCCGATGAGTCGGCGATCGTCGACGGGGCGGTGAACGTGATGCAGCCCGCATCGGCCGTGATCCCGCCGGCTGCGAACCGTCCAAGGCCCGCGAACGGCGCGCCGGCGCCGGTGGCTCGCGAGATCAGGCGCGTGGAGCCGTCGATGAGGTTGCGCGCGAACAGACGGGCGAAGCCGTCGGCAGGGTCGCCCGGAGCGACCGGGGTCGAGCCGCCGGCCGCGAACGTGATCGTCGTGCCGTCCGCGCTGATCCGCGGCTGCTGCTCGGTGAAGTCGTCGGGCAGCGTGACCAGCGCCCCGGCGTGTCCGTCGGCCTGGCTGGCGACGGTCAGCGTGTTCGTGTTGAAATTGCGGACGTAGAGCCGTGTCCCCGGGGTCGCCGCGCCGAACGTCGTGGCGTTTGAGACGAAGCCGACGACGCTGCCGTCGTGGTTGAGCGTCGGGTCGAAGGACCGGTCGTTGCCGTGCGTCCCGTCGGGAGCGACGCTGACCAGCTGTGTGACGCCGGTGTCGATCGTGCGCACGTGGACGTCTTCGATGCCGTTCGTATCGCCGTCGCCGAGGTTTGTCGCCGTCGTGGAGAACGCGACGCGGCGCCCGTCGCCGCTGAGCGCGATGTCCTCGCCGACGCCGGAGTTGCCCTTGCCGGGGCCGATCAGAACGCCGTTGGGGCGGCTTGCGAGGATGGTCTTCCCGGCGTCGACGTCACGGACGTAGACGTCGAAGTCACCGTCCGGGTCATCGGGGCTGAACTCCTTGTTGGCGGCGTCGGTCACCCACGCGACGCGTGAGCCGTCGTCGCTGATCTGCAGCGAGTGGAACTCGGTGCCGCTGCCGGGGCTGATCGCGCCGCCTGCGCCGTCGGCGCGGCTGGCGATGTACGTCCGCCCGGCCGGGATGTCACGCACGTAGACCTCGGCGGGACCACGCTCGCCGTCGGGCGCGAACACGAACGCGACCCGCCGCCCGTTGGCGCTGATCTGCGGCTCGTCGATCGAACCGCCGGGCAATGGTGCGCCGTTCGGGCCGTCCTCGCGGCTGACGAGCGTCACCGCCCCGGTGACCATGTCGCGCACGACGACGCCGTCCGGCACACCGTGCAGCAGACCCTGGGAGCTCGTCGCGAACGTGACGTAGCGACCGTCGGCGCTGACCGAGCCGCCGTCGTTGAAGGCTCCGGCGTCGAGAAGCGGTGCGCTGCCGGGTGGCTGCGAGACCGTTCGGGTCGTCCCGCCGGGCAGGTCGCGCACGATCACGGCCCCGAACTGCGGGTCCGAGTCGGGGGTCAGCCCGGCCGCGACCATCGCGACTTTCGTGCCGTCGCCGCTGAGGTCGCCGGCCGTGCGGAGGAAGGGCGAACGCGAGATCGCGCCCGCGGCGCCGTCGGCGCGGCTGGCGATGACGAGGCTCGGAGCGGTCGCGGACAGCGTCCGGACGTAGACCTCCTCGGTCGCGGTCGTCACGGCCGGGTCGAGGTTGTCGGCATCGCTGAGGAACGAGACGACCGTGCCGCTGTCGTCGATCCGAGCCGTCCCGGCATCGCCGTGGGCCTCGGTGTTGTCGGCGCGAGTGCTCGCGAGACGCGTCGTGTTATCAGCCAACGAGCGGCGGAACACCTCGACGAACGTGTTCGGAACCTGGGCTGGGTCGAGGTTTGTCGACTGCGACTCGAACGCGATGAACAGGCCATTGCCGCTGATCGCCGGGGAGAACGATTCCTGATCGCCGATCGCGCCGTTGGCCACCCCGCCGGCGCTGCCACTCGCGCGGCTGACGAGGTCGGTGGCGCTCGTGCCGATCGTGCGGACGTAGATGTCGGCGTTGCTGTTGGAGCTGGTATCGGCGGTGAGATCGAGCGGGGCGCGCGTCTCGAACGCGATGCGGTTACCGGAGTTGTCGATCGACGGGTCGCCTGAGTCCTCGTCGGGCACGGCGCCGGCGGCGCCGGTGGCGCGGCTGACGAGCACGGTCGCGTCGCCGCCACCGATCGTGCGCCGGTAGACGCGGTCGACCTGGCGCGTCGCGGGCGCGCCGTCGCCGAGGTTCGAAGCGTCGCTGACGAACGCGACGTGCGTCCCGTTGGCGTCGATCGACGGGTCACTGGAATCGTCGTCGCCGACCGCGCCGGCGGCGCCCGACGCGCGGCTGACGAGCGTCGTAGTG
>DATKOY010000066.1:0-2245 GCA_035524415.1 Solirubrobacteraceae bacterium
CCCAGCGCCAGGTCGGCGCGTGACAGGAGGGCCACGATCTCACCGTCCAGCACCACCGGTGGGTTGGGTGGCAGCGGCGCGGGAATGAAGGCCTGGTAGCCGGCTGGCTGCCTGACGAAGCGTCCGGCTCGATTGTTCGCAAGCGTCATTACAGGCTCCCCGGCGTGGGCGGCTATTTTAGCTGATAGGACAGAGCGTTAATAACGGCCGTGTCCTCGGGGAGCTATGCACGACGACGCAAACAGCGCCAACCCATCACCACCGCTATGCAATCCCCGCGCCAGAAGGACAACCGGGCGTCAATCAGGAGGGGGGGTGGACTGGCCTCTCGCGCGACTGAGAGACATGTCCCGTTCGTCCCGTCAAGATGCCGCAGCCTCGGAGTTGGCTGCTGAAGGCGCTGAGCGCGTCGTGCGACTGCTCGCATCGGTGGCAGAAGTCGACCGGCTCCTGACGGCGGCAGAGGTCGCTCACCGGTTCGGCGTACACCGCGGCTGGGTCTACGCGCACGCCGGCGACCTCGGCGTCGTGCGCCTCGGCGCCGGCCCGCGCGCGCCGCTGCGCTTCGATCCCGCGACCGTCGCGACGTATCTCCTCCACCGGCAGACAGGACGCCAGACAGCGGCGAGTGTGGTCTCCGTGCGAGACACTGTGAGTCGCGTGCCGCTGCTTCCGATTCGCCACGAACCGAGCCCACGCCGGTGGACGTCGAGGGCCGCTCCCGGCGAGGCCCCGGCCTAGGACGGGCGTGGCACCCCGCGCGCGAGGACAGGTCATCGAGCGGCCGACCCGTAACGGGCGGTCGTTCGCGCTGCGCTTCCGCGCCTACGGCCAGCGCCACTACGTTCCGCTCGGGGACACAGCCGACGGATGGGATCGCGCCCGAGCCGAGCGCGAGCTGCGCCACGTCCTGGCGGACATCGATCGCGGCCTCTGGGCACCGGTGCGACAGGTCGCCGCCGTCGCCCCCGTGGATCCCGGCTTTCACGTGTTCGCCTCGGAGTGGATCGAGGCCCGCCGACGTGAGTTGCGCGAGGCGACGATCCTCGACTACAGCTGGCAGCTCAGCAACCACCTGCTGCCGTTCTTCCACAAGCACCAGCTCTCGCAGATCACCGTGGCCGAGGTCGACCGCTACCGCGAGCACAAGGTCCGCGAGGGCGTCCTGTCCGCAGAGTCGATCAACAAGACGATCACGCGACTCGGGCAGATCCTCGCCGTCGCAGAGGAGCGCGACCTCATCGCTCGCAACCCCGTCCGCGTCAACACCCGCAACCGCAAGCTCAAGGCGCGGCGCCAACGACCGGTGTATCTCGACACCGCTGAGCCGATCGCCGCACTGCTCGACGCGGCCACCGACCTGGACGCCAGGCCCGAAGCGCGAACCGCGGGCCGCCGTGCGCTGATCGCGACGCTCGTCTTCGCCGGGCTGCGCATCGGTGAGGCGTGCTCGCTGCGCTGGAGCGACGTCGATCTCGCGGGCGGTCAGATCACGGTCCGCAACTCGAAGACCGATGCCGGCGAGCGTGAGGTTCGGATCGTGCCGGCGCTCCGGCAGGAGCTCACGACGCACAAGGTGAGCGTGAGCTCCGTTGAGCCCGACGCGCTCGTCTTCCCGACCTCGACCGGGAGCAGGCGCGACAAGGACAACGCCCGCGAACGCGTGATCCGCCCGGTCGTCAAACGCGCCGCCGAGCTGCTCGCCGAGCGCGGACAGGAGCCGCTGCCGGACGGCCTCAGCGCGCACAAGCTGCGACACACGTTCGCGTCGCTGCTCGTCGCCTGCGGCGAGGATCCCGCCTACGTCATGGCGCAGATGGGGCACACCGATCCGGCCTTCACGTTGCGCGTCTACGCCCACGCGATGCGCCGTGACGAGGATGCCCGCAAACGCCTCAAAGCCCTCCTCGAGGGCACTGATTGGGCACCATTGGGCACAATCGAGCGCCAACGCGCCACGAAGCCCCGCCGACCCGCGCGCCCTCGAAACGCCGAACGCCCCACAGGTGCAGGGCGTTCGTCCGATGGGCACGGCTGGTTTCGAACCAGCGACCTCTCGCGTGTGAAGCGAGCGCTCTCCCGCTGAGCTACGCGCCCGTGAGCCGGCGGCCGGGAGTGGAGCATAGTGGGCCGGCCATGATGTCGCGGGGGCGTTGAGCGCGAGCTAGCCTCGCCGGATGGCGAAGGCGCTGCGCGTGGTGATCGGCGAGGACGACGTGCTCCTGCGCGAGGGTGTTGCGCGCCT
>DATKOY010000067.1:0-16077 GCA_035524415.1 Solirubrobacteraceae bacterium
CGAGTCCATGATGAAGAAGAAGTGCGCCTGGTCGGCGGGACTCAGGAGCGCGGTGCCCCACAGGCCCGACACGCTGAAGTCGGTCATCCCCGCTGCGCGGGCGACCGCGTACAGCCCGCTGTCGCCGACGATCGACCAGCACCGTGTCGCGGAGTAGTTGTCCGAGATGTGGATCATCGGGTACAGGAACGAGTTGCTGGTGGGATCGATCGTGTGTTGGCCGCGGGCATCGAGCTTCCGCAGGTAGCCGACGAGCAGCATCGCCTTGACGACGCTCGCCGTCGGGAAGGTCCGGTGCACGTTGACGCCGAACAGCCGGCCCTCGCTGTCGACGACGGCGAACGCCTTGCGGCCAATCCTGCCGCTGAGGTAGCGCGCGGCGCGAGCGATCGCTGCCGGGCCCGGAAAGCCGACCGGCAGCGTCCCGCGGCCGCCGTAGCCGAGACCGGAGCAATCCGACGGCGGGTGCGGGGCCAGCAGCGCGCGGGCGCCCGGCGGGTCGAAGCACGCCTGAAAGCGTACGGGCCGGCGGGCAACGGCACCTCCGCGCGCAGCACGACCACGTATGGGCTGAGCCGGCGGGCGCGCGTGAGGGCGGCCTCGGTCACCGCGCCGCCGCGGCCACTCACGAACGACCACTGCACGGTCGCGCCATCCCAGTGCTTGAGGTCCCGAGGGTGAAACACGACGATCGTGACGAGCGCACGGCCGAGCGATGCCGCGTGCGCCTTGACGATCGCGCGGCCGATGACGCTGACCTGGACGAGCGCCTCCGCCGCGGTTCCGACGGCCATCGCGCGGTAGCGGGTGTTGCGGTCCGGGCGGACCGTGAACGTGTACGAGCCGTCAGCGGCTGTCACGGTGCTCCCGGCGAGCGTTGCAACGGGGTACGGGTACGGGCTCGCGTACAGCCTCACAGCCGTGCCGGCGGGCACGCCCGTCGCCGTGCCCGACAGCGTCACGCGCCGGCCGCCGGCGACGGTCCTCGGCGAGGCGATCAGCGTGACGCTCGGCACGGGCGGGCTCGGGAGGCCCGCAGCCGGGGTGGCCGCGGCTGCCGGGGTGAATGCGACGGCCGGGGTGGATGCGACTGCGACGGACAGTGCCAGCGCGGCGGAGATCAGGGCCGCGACGCGCACCGCCCGCCTACAGCAGCGACCCGGTGACGCCCTGGATCGTGTCGATCCCGTAACCCATCGACGGGTCGCCGTCGGTCATCACCGCGATCGAGAACGTCCGCCGGTGGCCCTCGAGGCGACCGACCTGGTGGACGAGCTGCCCGAGGCCGGTGCCGCGCCAGCCGCCCTTGAAGAACACGGCATAGCCGCGCGGACGCGCGACCGCGGGGATGCCCCAGCTCTCGTACCCGGCGATCGAGGAGAGCAGGAAGCGCGCGTATCCGACGAACTCCTTGGGGATCAACGAGTCCATCTCGAAGAAGAACTTGGCTTGGTCTGCGGCGCTGATCTGCGCGTTGGCCCAGATCCCGACGATCGAGAAGTCCGTCATCCCTGCCGCGTTGGCGACTCCGTAGAGCCCGCTGTCGCCGACGATTGACCACGTCTGGGTGGCGGCGGAATTGTCCGAGACGTTGATCATCGGGTACAGGAACGAATTGCTGAACGAGTCGACATGGTGCTGGCCGCGCGCGTCGAGGCGCCGGAGATACGCGACGAGCAGCATCGCCTTGACGACGCTGGCCGACACGAACGTCCAGTGCTCGTGCACTCCGGACATCCGGCCCTCGCTGTCGACGACCGCAAAGGCGGTGCGGCCGGCACGGCTCGCCAGGTAGCCCGCGGCGCGAGCGATCGCTGCCGGTCCGGGGTAGCCGACCGGCAGCGAAACAGTGCCGTGGTACCCGCGGCCGGTGCAGCCCGCCGGCCGGCGGTTGTCGAGCAGAGCGTGGTCGCCGGGCGCGTGGAAGCACGCGGTCCAGCGGAACCGGCCCGCCGGGAGCGTGACGGTCGCGGACAGGGACGTCGCGTAGGGACTGAGCGTGTGCGTGATCGATGTCACGATCGTCGTGAACCGGCCGTGGGAGCCGGGACCGAACGACCAGCGGACTCGGGCGCCGCTCCAGCGCAGGTCGCGGGGATGGAACACGATCATGTAGACCCTCGCCCGTCCGAGCGACAGCGCCTGCACCTTCGTCGAATAGCGCCCGTTGGCGAGCACCTGAACGGTCGCGCGGGCGGTGCTCGCCGGAATCAGCGCGGTGTAGCGGGTGTTGCGATCGGGGCGCACGATGAGCGAGAACGAGCCGTTCGCACCTGGCGTCACCGTCCGGACGACCGTCGTGGTGCGGTACGGGTACCGGCTCATCAGCAGCTGCACGGTCCCTCCGGCGGGGAGATTCTCGGCGCGGCCGGACAGGGTCAGCGGACTGCTGCTGAGGACCGTCGAGCGCGAGGCGACGAGCGTGACGCTCGGGGCGGGCGTGCCGCCGGGACTGGGCGTGCTGCCGGGTGCGGGCGTGACGCTCGGAGCAGCGTCAGGTGCACGCCGCCCGTGATGCGTTGCCGCTGCCGCAGATCCTGGGCCGAGCAGCAACAGCGCAAGCACGATGGCCGATCCGTTCCGCACACCTCGCCCCACGACGCGCACAAAACAACTCTATGCGCTGGCGCGGACGCGTGCCGAGCTCTCGCGCGGCCACACGGTCGCGCGATCTTCGCGTTGCTAGCCTGTCCGGCTCCAATGGGCGAGCTAGGCGCATTTCTGCGGATTCACCGGGTCGGCTTCGATAAGCGAGACCCCCAGGAGCGCGTCCACGACTATCGGCAGTACTTCACGCTCCAGCCCGAAGCGGAGCTCGGCCGCCAGGGGGCGAGATGCATGGACTGCGGGATTCCCTTCTGTCACGAGGGGTGTCCGCTCGGGAACCTGATCCCGGATTGGAACGACCTCGTCTACCGCGGCAAGTGGCGCGAGGCGATCGACCAGCTGCACATGACGAACAACTTCCCCGAGTTCACCGGCCGGATCTGCCCCGCGCCGTGCGAGTCCGCGTGCGTGCTGGCGATCAACGATGACCCGGTGACGATCGAGCAGATCGAGCTGGCGATCGCCGAGCGCGCGTTCGCCGAGGGCTGGATCGTCCCGGAGCCGCCCGCCCGACGCACCGACAAGACCGTCGCGGTGGTCGGCGCCGGACCGGCCGGTCTCGCAGTCGCTGCCGAGCTCAACCACTGCGGCCACAACGTCACGGTGTACGAGCGCGACGAGGGCCCCGGCGGCCTGATGCGCTTCGGTGTCCCGGACGCCAAGCTCGAGAAGTCGATCATCGACCGGCGCGTTGCGATCCTCGAGCAGGAGGGGATCGAGTTCGTCTACAACACCGACGTCGGACGGGACATCGAGGCGGCCGAGCTCGAGCGGCGCTTTGACGCGCTGATCGTGACGATCGGCTCACGCGTCTCGCGCGATCTCGACGCTCCTGGTCGGGAGCTGAGCGGGATCCACTTCGCGATGGACTATCTCTACCAGCGCAATCGCTGGGTCGCTGCGAACGAAGGGCGGCCGTTCAAGCCGACCGCGCCTGAGGACGCGATCTCGGCGGCGGGCAAGCGCGTGATCGTGGTCGGCGGCGGCGACACCGGCATGGACTGCATCTCGAACTCTCATCGCGAGGGTGCGCGGAGTGTGGCGATGCTCGACGTCTATGCCGCGCTGCCGGCGGACGGTCATGACCCCCGGCACCCGTGGCCGCTGCCGCCCAAGCGCACGCTCACGACATACGCGCTCGATGAGGGCGGCAAGCGCCGCTGGGGGACGGAGGTGACCGGCTTCCACGGCGAGAACGGCCACGTCAGCAAGGTGTGGGCGCGCCAGGTCACCGGCACGTCGTCGCGCGACCTCACGCCCGTGCCGGGCACCGAGTTCGTGCTTGACGCCGATCTTGTGCTGATCGCGATCGGCTTCGAGCATCCCGAGCACGCCGGACTGGTGTCCCAGCTCGGTCTCGACCTCGATCACCGGGGCAACATCCGGACGATGCAGACCTACAGGACCTCGGTCGACGGCGTCTACGCGTGTGGCGATGCGCGCCTCGGGCAGTCCCTGATCGTCACGGCGATCGCCGAGGGGCGCAAGTGCGCCCGCATCGTCAACCGCGACCTCGGTGGCAGCCCGATGGACAAGGACCGCGAGAACCTCGCGCTTGGGGCGTGGAGCGGCGAGCCGGACCGGACGCTGCGCCACGAAGCGGAGGCTGCGGGAACGGTGCGCCCGGGGGAGGAGTTCTTCAGCGGTCCGATGCGCCGCCGCTGAGCCGGCTCTCGATCGACCGCGCGGCCGGTGACGGCCTGTGGCGCAGCCACATTTTCGAGGACGCCAACGGACCGTGGCGCGGGCCACATTTCCCAGCCGGCGAGCTGTGGCTGCTAGTTTTTAACCACGCGGGTAGAGCTAACCCGGCCGGTGGCGGTGGACGGATGTTTGAGGTTTACTGAAGGCTTGGGACGGGGAAACTCGCCCCTGTCGGTCAGGGAACTGCGCCCCCACTTCCCTGACTCTCCGGGGGGTCCAGATGGATCTGGGCCCCCCGGGTCTGTTAACGGCCGGCGGAGCCAACTCGCGGCGACCTACGCCTACGTCCCGGCTACCGTGTGCCGTACATGCCAGTCCTCCCGACCGTAGGCCCGCTCGCGCGCCCGGCCGACCATTACGCGTCGGTCGGCAGCACGATCGCCAAGTTCTTCGACAACGCCGGCCAGTTCTTCGCGCAGCTGGCGAATTTGAGCTGGGGGTCGCTGCTGCTCGCGCTGGCGCTGTACGGGCTGTACCTCGCGCTGCGGTCGCGGGCCCTGTTCAACGCGGTCCGCGCCGCGTATCCGGGCGAGAAGGTCCGCTGGCGCGACATCTGGGGCGCGTACATGGTCGGCTACGCAATCAACAACGTGTTTCCGCTCGGCGGCGGGAACATCGCCCAGCTGTTTCTCACGCGCGTGTCGATCCCGGCCAGCAGTTACCCGACGATCGCAGCAGCGCTCTCGACCGGCGTGATCTTCGACTGGTTCATGGGGCTGCTGATCATGTGCTTTGCGTTCACGCAGGGGGTGTTCCCAAAGCCGCCCGATTTCTCGAAGCTTCCTGCCTTCGACATCAGCTTCTTCGCGTCCAACATGCGCTTCACGCTGTTCTTCTTGACGGCGCTCGGAGCGGTGTTCCTGATCGGGTTCGCGTTGCTGTCGGCGAAGGTGCGCGCGTTCTGGGAGCGAGTCCGGCAGGGGTACACGATCCTGCGTGACCGCCGCCGCTATCGCACCGAGATGGCGAGTTGGCAGTTCGCGAGCTGGATCTGCCGCTTCGCCGCCTACTGGGCGCTGCTCAACGCGTTTCACATCGGCGGGTCGGTCCGCAACGCGCTGCTCGTGCTTGCCGTGCAGGTCGTCGCGTCGGTGTTCCCGTTCACGCCCGGCGGCGCCGGGGTCCAGCAGGCATTGCTGCTGACGATCTTTGCCGGGAATGCGGACGTGGCCGCGTTCTCGGTCGGGCAGCAGATCGCGACGGCGGTGCTGACGGGGTTCCTCGGATTCGCCGCACTCGTGCTGATCTTCCGCTTCAAGAGCTTCCGCGAGGTCTTGGAGCGTGGCCGGGAGCACCGTCGCCGCGAGGCTGTCGCCACCCCGCAGGAATCGTTCGTACGGCAGGCCTGAGGGCGGTCGCGCGGCCCGAGTGCCCGCTGCCGCGACAAACTTGACGCCCCCGTCATTTTTATCTACGCTGGCCCGCTGATCCGCTCGCCCCCCGCGCGCGTAGTCGCCTGACAAACCGTCAAGGAGCCAGTTCATGCCCAACCTTCCGTCCGTCTGCTTGATCGGCGCCGGGTCCTCCGGGATCGCGGTCGCAAAGGCCCTCCACGAACGGGGACTCCCGTTCGACTGCTTCGAGAAGTCCGATCGCGTCGGCGGGAACTGGGTGTTCGGCAACACCAACGGGATGTCCTCGGCGTACAAGTCGCTGCACATCAACACCTCGCGCGAGCGGATGGAGTACACGGACTTTCCGATGCCGAAGTCGTATCCCGACTTCCCGCACCACACGCACATCGCCCGGTACTTCGACGACTACGTCGACCACTTCGGCTTCCGGGACAAGATCACGTTCGAGACCGGCGTCGAGCACGCAGCCCGGGGGCAGGACGGTGTGTGGACGATCACGCTCGACACGGGCGAGACGCGCCAGTACGACGCGCTCGCGGTGGCCAACGGCCACCACTGGGACCCGCGCTGGCCCGAGCCCGCTTTCCCCGGCGAGTTCAGCGCCACGCAGATGCACTCGCACTACTACGTCGACAACAGCGACTTCCGCGACAAGAACGTGCTCGTCGTCGGGATCGGCAACAGCGCGATGGACATCGCGGTCGAGTCGAGCTTCGTCGCGCGCGAGACGTTCCTGTCCTCGCGCCGCGGCGCCTACATCCTGCCCAAGTACCTGTTCGGCCGCCCGCTCGACCAGATCGGCGTCAACGCGCTGACGCCGATCCTGCCGTTCGCGTTCCGCCGGGCGATCCTGATGGCGATGTACCGGGTCGGCGTCGGCAGGGTGCAGGACTACGGGCTGCCCGAGCCCGATCACCGCCTCGGTGAGGCGCACCCGACGATCTCCGCCGATTTCCTGAACCGGATCGCCCACGGTGAGATGACCTGGAAGCCGAATGTCGCCGCCCTCGAAGGCGACAGCGTCCGCTTCCAGGACGGCAGCAGCGAACAGATCGACATCATCGTCTGGTGCACGGGCTACAAGGTCACGTTCCCGTTCTTCGACGAGGACTTCATCTCCGCGCCCGACAACGACATGCCGCTGTTCCGTCGCGTGTTCAAGCCCGAGATCGACAATCTCGCATTCATCGGGCTGCTGCAGCCGCTCGGCGCGATCATGCCCCTCGCGGAGGCCCAGGGCCGCTGGCTCACCTCCTACCTGCGGGGCGAGTACCACCTGCCGCCGCGCCAGCAGATGGAGGCCGACGTGCGCAACGAGCGCGAGACGATGTTCAAGCGCTACGTCGCGTCCAAGCGACACACGATGCAGGTCGACTTCGACAACTATCTGTACGCGCTGAGCAAGGAGTTGAAGGCCGGCGCTGCACGCGCTCGCGCGGCGGGGTTCCGCCTGCCGGTCGCGCCGCGGGCGGCGCTCGCGACGGCCGCCGCTTGATGAGCGCGGTCGCCGAGGGCAAGCGGGCCCGCACGAAGGCCCAGAACCGGGCGGCGATCCTCGACGCGGCCCGCGGGGTGTTCGCTGACCTCGGCTACGACGCCGCCGGCGTGCGGGACGTGATCAGGCGCACGCAGCTCGCGTCCGGAACGTTCTACAACTACTTCACGGATAAGGAAGCGGTGTTCCGCGCGCTGCTCGACGAGCGCGCGCAGGAGCTGCGCCGGCGCCTGCGCACGGTGCGCGCCGGTGCCGGCACGCTCGACGCATTCGTCGGTGACGCGTATCGGGCGTTCTTCGAGTTCCTCGTCGAGGATCGCCTGATGTTCGACCTGATCCAGCGCAACGCCGGCACGATCAGGGCGCTGTTCGGCGATCCGATCCTCGGTGCCGGCGTCGAGGAGTTGCTCGAGGACCTGAACGCCGCGATCGCGCGCGGGGACATCCCGCCGCTCGACGCCGATTACATGGCCGGGGCGATGGCCGGCGCGGCGCTCGAGCTCGGGCTGCGGATGGCCGAGCGCGAGCCCGCTGACGTCGACGGCGCCGCGCGGTTTGCGACGGAGCTGTTCCTCGGCGGGATCGCCCGGCTCGGCACCGGCGCTCAGGCCGGCACGGGCGCCGGCACGGATTAGCGCGCCAGCTGGGCCGCGCGCAGGCGCAGCAGCTCGATCAGCTCCGCGCCGCGATGGAACGGGTCTGCGATCGGCGCGCTGCCGTCGAGCGGCAGCGCCGCCCGCAGCCTGCCGTCGATCTCGGCGACGAGCACGGGCCCTGCCGGGGCGACGGCCGAGTCGAGCTCGGCGAGCCTGCGCAGGCGCTCGGCGTCTGCTGCGGCCGCGTAGCGCAGCGTGACACGCGTCACGGGCGTCTCGCCCGAGTCGGGCCGATGCTGCCGGGACGCCGCGCGCCGCAGGTCCCGCACGTGCTCTCGAGCGACGAGGAAGTTCAGCGTGTGCATCTGGTCACTCCTCCTGGGTTCGGCTCCGTAACTAGCTAAATATTATAGACGGTGACGTAACTAGTCACCTAACATTGGTGGTTATGAGCAAGCAGCAGCAGGCGCCGGGCGAGCTGGAGCTCGTCCGGGAGTTCGTCAACACGGTCGATCTCGAGCGGGACGAGGAACGGCTGTCAAGTGCGGACGCGCTCGCCGCCTGGCTTGTCGACCACGGCCTCGCGCCGCCGGCCGTGCACGCACGTGCAGCCGACCTCCGCCGCGCGATCGAGCTCCGAGAAGCACTCCGCAACGTGCTGCTGGCGCACAACGGGGGTGGGCAGGCGCCCGCCGCCGCGTACGAGACGCTCGACGACGCGGTCTGCCGGGCGCGGGTCCGCCTGCGGTTCCGCGAAGGCCAGGACGCGGCCGCGGGACTGGAGTCAGAGGCGGCCGGTGTCGACGGAGCCCTGGGCCGGATCCTGGTGATCGTTCACGGCGCAATCGCGCAGGGCACGTGGACCCGCCTGAAGGCCTGCCGCGATCACAGTTGCGAGTGGGCGTTCTATGACCACACGAAGAACCGTTCGGGCGCCTGGTGCAGCATGCGGGTGTGCGGGAACCGGGCGAAGGCTCGCGCCTATCGCGAGCGCACGCACAAGCCCACGGTCGCTGATCGCAGCGGAGTGCTCGCGGAGCGCTCGGCCGCGGACGCCTCCTCCGCCGAGCCAAGCCGGGCCTCCTCCGGGGTTCGGGCTCCGTTGATTTAACGCGTTGGATGCCGGCATCGGTGCTGGGCGTGCAAGGATGAAGGACACAGATGCCGACGTTCTGCCGCCACAACCGGATGATCCAGAATTGCCCGATCTGCTCGCGCGAGCAGCAGATCGAGCTGCGGCCGATCGTCTCCTCGAGCGCGCCGCGCTCGAGCCTGCCGCGGACGAGCGCGCCGCGCTCGAAGGCCACTCGCGAGGGCGGCTCGCCCGCGCGCCCGGCTGCGCCGTCGCGGGCCTCCGGCGGACTGAAGGTCCGGCGGCTCGCGCGCGGCGCCGATGACGGGTATCGCTCGCGGCTCGTGCCCGGCGTGAAATCGAGTGAAGATGCGCAGCGACTGGCCGAGGAGCTCGCCTTCGCGACCGCACGGCTGGAGCGGCTCGAGGCCGATCCGCCGGGCCTGTATGCGGAGGTCGCCGACGGCACCGCGGACGCCGAGGAGCGGTTCTGGCTCGCGTTCCTGATCGCGTATCTCGGCCCGCTGGACGGGGCGGATCCGTTCCGCTCGATCGAGGCGGCACGGACACGGTGGGCGTCGGGCGAGCCGCCGCACCTCGACGATGTGGAGCTGGGCCCGCGCACGGCCCATGAGCCTGACCGCGGCACGAAAACGACCGACGCCTACCGGGCGTGGGCACTGCGCAGCGGCTCGCAGACGGCCGCATTCGCGGGCGAGAGCGCCTGGACGCCGGAGCGGCGGTTTGAGCGTGTGTTCGAGCGGATGGCGCTGCCAGGGTTTCATCGCGATGCGCGGTTCGATCTGCTCGTGACGCTCGGCCGGCTGGGACTCGACGACGTGCGGGCGGGAGCGCTCCAGTTCGGCGGCGAGAACGAGGTGACCGTTGCGGCCAAGCGGATCCTCGGGATCGGCGACCCGCTGCTGCTCGAGCGCCGCGCGCTCGACCTCGCGCAGGCCTGTGGCATCCCGCTCGACGCGCTCGACGTGGGGTTGTTCAACTGGGGACGCGGAGAGCGGGCGACGCTCGGGATGGGAGAGGACGCCGACCCGCACCCGGCCGCGCTCGAGTCGGCGCTGGCAGCGCTCGACCTCTAGCCGGCTGTGCCGATCGTCGTGTGCCCCGTCGCCGGGGCTCACCCAGCGGTGCTTCCGGGCGGCACGACCTGCTGCGGTCCGCCCACGGTCCAGGCGATGCGCTCCGATTTCATGCCAGGTCGAGGCGCAGTCACGCTCGCGGCGTTCCGGGGCAGGCGGGGGCGCGTGACGGTCCGGGCCTCCGTGAGTCCCGCCCACGCCGGTCAGCGGCTGCTGCTCGAGGTCGGGTCAGGCACGTCCTGGAAGGTGCTCTTGCGCCCGCGCCTCGACACGCACTCGCGTCTGAAAGTGGTCTTCCTGACGCTCGGCGGGGGGTCCAAGGCGACGATGCTGAGGGCGACACTTCCCGCGGATTCCCGCAACGTGCAGTCGTCCTCGGCGCCGGTCTTCCTGCACTTGCACTGACGGCTGATCCGGGCGGTGTGTCTGTCCGGGCCACGTCCTACCTTCTGCGGCGTACGCAACCGGAGAGTTGGAGCCTCAATGTCCCTCTGCTTCATCGAACCGCAGAACGCCATCCGCGTCATCGCCGATTCGGTGGGGCGTGAGGCACGCCGGCAGATCCTCGGAGAGGTCGTGCGCGCGTGGGTCGACGAGATCCCGGAGTCGGAGCTCGAGTCCCACTATGCGAAGGCGGTCGCGGATCTCGATGAGCACGACCTGTCGCTGTTGGCGGCGTGGCACGCCTCGCTCGAGGTCGGACATCCGCTGCCAAACAAGGAGTTCCTCGTGAACGTGTTCCCGTCGCTCGGCGAGAACCGCCGAGAAGCGCTGAAGATCGCCGCAGGATTCCGTGGCGAGGAGGCGTTTGAGGCCGGCGTGGGGGAGGAGCAGGCGTTCGACACCGTCCTCCCGTGGCTCTCCGATGAACGCTGTGTCGAGCTGGCAAGCGAGTGTCTGCAGCTGTACTGCTGGGACCGCTTAGGCAGCGAGAACTGATTCGATTTCCGCGATCGCCTGATCGTTGGAGCGAAACCAGACCGAGCGGATTCCAAGGTCCCGCGCGGCGTCGCAGTTGAGTTCGATGTCGTCGATGAACACGGCGGCGTCGGCGCTGACGCCGAGTTGCTCGAGCGTCAGCTCGTAGATGCGCCGTTCGGGCTTCCGGGTCCCCACGAACGCGGAGTCGACGACGACGTCGAAGATCTCGTCGACCGGCAGCTTCGCTCGCCAGCGCTCCTCCCACTCGCGCACGTTGTTGGTGCAGATCGCCATCCGGTACCCCCGCGCGCGCAGCTCGCGCATGTAGTCGATCAGGACCACGTTCGGGTGCAGGTGTGCGAAGTACCGCTCGCCGAAGCCGCTCAGCGTGCACGCGCGCCCGAGCTGCTCCGTGAGCTGGGCCGCAACCGAGTGCAGGAACGCGGCCTCGGTCATCCTGCCGGTCTCGAGCTCGTACAGCGGGTTGACCCCGTTCTGCGCGCCGACCGCCGCCATCGCCTTGCCGAGCTCCTCGAACGAGATCCCCGAGGATTCCTGAAACGCGACAAACGAGTCGAGCAGCGGCGAGGTGAGCACACCGCCGAAATCACTGATGATCGCCTCGATGCGGCTCATGTCACGCGCGCCAGCAGGTACACGCCGGCGCCGTCGGCGCCGCGACTGTGCCAGCGGAACGGATACGCGGTGATCGAGATGCCGTCGGCGGTCGCGGTCGCGTGCGGCCCGAGCGCCTCGCCGGCGGCGCGCCGGGGAAACTGCTCCTCGGCATCGTCGACGCCGAGCCACAGCTCGAGACCCGCCCGGGCGGGCGAGCCGTCCGCCGCGTACGTGGTCGACAGCCGAGGGTCGGCGACCGCGGCGGCGCCGTTCGATTCGAACACCGACGCCACGATCACGTCGCCGGCGTGGCCCTTCGCGCCGCGCGGCCGCAGCGCGGTCAGCGCGACCGCATCGTCGGGCGGGAACCAGGCGCACAGGTCGCGCAGCGAGTCCAGCCGACCGAAGTCGACGCCGGCACGCACGGCACGGCGGCCGGGCGCGTCGACACTCCACTCGGTCCCGTCGAGCGCGAGCCGCCCGCGGGCCCAGCACAGCTGGTCGTAGCCCTCGACCTCGGCGAAGGTCACGGCGGCGCTCGCGGGCGAGACCGTCACGTCGACGCCGTCGCCGGTGAGTCGCCACTCGTCACTCGCGGCGGATGCGCCGGATGCCGTCACGCGAACCGTCGAGGCCGAGGCTCCCGGGACGGCGCTGCCAAAGGCGATGAACGACACGGACCCGATCCACGCCGTCGCCCAGAGATCGGTCTCCAGGTCGCCGAACGCGAGCGTTCGGATCTCCACCGCGTCGGCGCCGCTCATGAATGCAGCTGCGGCTGGTCGATGTCGGTGGCCGTCGAATCGACGTCGTATGACGATCGGCCACGAGAGAAGCGCGCGGCCTGCATGGCCAGCCGGCTGTGAAGATGGCGCACGAGCAGCGGCCGCATCAGTGCCCGCGTCGGGCCGAGCAGGAGGCAGACGCCGATCACGTCGGTGATGAAGCCGGGGATCATCAACAGCACTCCTCCGGCGAGCACCAGGGCGCCGTCAACGACCTCACGGGTCGGAGTTCGGCCCTCCGAGACGGCGATCGACAGCCGCTCCCACGCCGAGCGTCCGTGCGTGCGCAGCGCCCAGCTGCCGAGCGGCCAGCCGGCGATCAGCAGCAGGATCGTCGGCAGCGCGCCGATCACGTTCGCGACCTGGATCGCCACGAAAATCTCGGCGATCGGCCAGCAGATGAGCACGAGCAGGGCAATCAACACTGCCCTAAGGCTACTGAGCCGGCTCGCGGTGCTACGCCAGGGCCGGGGAGGGACCCTCGAGCCGGATTCCGGGGAGGCGATGCAGGCCGGCGATCTCGATCAGCGTGCGGATCTGCGGCTGGGCGCCGCGCAGCAGCAGCGCGCAGCCGCGCACGCGCAGGCGACGGGCGAGGATCGCCAGGTCGAGCATCAGCGAGGTATCGGCGAACACGAGTTCGCTGAGGTCGACGACGACGTCGGCGTCGGCCCCGATCGCGCGGACCATCGCTTGCCGGCGGCATCCTTGCGTCGTGCGGTCTTCGTCTCCACGGCAGCGCAGCACAGGCGGCTTGTCATCGAAGTCGACGATCGTGGAAACCTACCGAAACGTGTGGCGAAATGCCAAGAGCGGGACAGACCTTTCGTACAATTGCCAGACGATGGTGACCGTTGACGATGTGACAGAGGCGCTGCGCGACGTGATCGACCCCGAACTCGGCCTCGATTTCGTCGAGCTCGGGCTGATCTATGACGTCGAGATCGATGAGCAGGGAACCGTGCGTGTCACCTACACGCTGACGAGCCCCGGCTGCCCGATCGGTCCGCAGGTGTCCGAGCAGATCGAGGAGTTCGTCGGGGAGCTCGACGGCGTGAGCGAGGTTCAGCCGACGATGACGTTCTCGCCGCCGTGGACGCCTGAGCGGATGAGCGAGGACGCGAAGTTCGCGCTCGGGTTCTGAGCCCGCGTCTGGCGCGAGCCCGCGTCTGCCGCCGCGAAAGCTTGGGCGGGTCCGACCCGTTCGAACCCGCCCAGTGACTCCGCCCACCGGCGCGCCGCTCACGGATTGGCAGCGCGGCCGGCCGAGACTGGGCGGATTGCGGGGACCAGGTGACGCCGGGGTCCCGCCACACTGGCTTAACCCGCGAGCGCGGGCCAGGTTGGCGGGTTGTCAATCTGCCGTTCAGCTCTCGCGGTCGTGCAGCTCGCGGGCCAGGTCGATCGCACGGATGTCGTGCTCGTCCGGCAGCTTGTCGAGGACGGACGCGACGATGTGCTGGACGTCGGACTCCTCGTGGCCGAGATCGTCGAACAGGGCCTTCAGCGCGGTGTGCACGATCTTGAGCTGCGCTGCGGTCAACTCGAGCCGAAACGCAGTCTCGCCCGGTTGGATCAGGTCATCAGCCATGCTGCAACGGTATCCGAATCCGTTCGACGGCGATGCCGCCGGCGCGGGTGCTGCGCTCGCGTCATATGCCGGCTGGATGTCCTGACCCGCGTGGCGCTGCGGGCGCGGTGGACGGCGTCATCTGCCGTCCACAACCCGACACTCGTCGCCCGTCAGCACGCGAGTGCGGATTCAGGACCCTTCCGGGGGCGCCAATCCGCACTCACCCCGCGATCGAGCACGAGTGTCGGGTTATGAACGGATCCGCACCGGCGCGCTACGACGAATCCGGCCGTTTGCGCAGCGGTCGATCCCCGCGCGCCCGCTCGCGCTTGGCCCGCATGTCCGCCGCCGGCCCGCGCGTCGACCGCGCGTGCGCCGCCGGGAGGATCGGGGCCGGTCCGCCGTTCCTGTCGGTGGCGTCGCTCGTGCGAGCGGGCGCAGACACCGGGCGCCCCAGCTTCCCGCGCGCCGCCTGGAGCAGTTCCTCGAGCGAGGCCTCGATCCCCTCGGCGATCAGGCCGATGTCCGGGAGCGCGTCGTAGTCGCCGAGCAGCCCGTAGTCGATCGCCCCGTTGTAGGACATGATCGCGATCGCGAGCGCGTGGTGTTCGGGCAGGAACGCGATCGGGAACAGGTCGCGCAACTGTCGGCCGAGCACGTACAGGGGCAGCTGCGGACCAGGGATGTTCGTGACGATCAGGTTGAACAGCCGCGTCGAGAAGTTCAGCCGCGAGGCCTGCGCGAGGATCGTCGGCGGCGCGAGGTTGTTGACCCGCGCGAGCGTCGCCGCCCCCACCGCCTGCTTGGACTCCTTCAGGCCGTCCATCGCCTGGCGGACGACGCGCAGGCGGGCAACCGGGTCCTTGATGTAGACCGGCAGCGGACCCCGCATCACGGTCAGCTGGTTTCCGAGCGTCCCCCGCTGGTCCTGGGTGCGCACCGACACGGGCACGAGCGCGCGCATCTCGAGCCCCTCCGTCCGGACTCCGCGAGATCGCAGCCAGCGTGCGAGCGCACCCGACACGACCGTGAGCACGACGTCGTTGACGGTGCCCCCGAGCGCGTTCTTGACCTCTTTGTAGTCGTCGAGTCGTCCGCGGACCACGGCGTAGCGTCGGTGCGGGCCGATCTCGACGTTCAGCGGCGTCTGTGGCGCGGGGTTCAACCCGGCCCAGACGATCTCGCCGAGCCCCTCCGCGGCGTCTCGGAGCAGCCCCAACGAGCTCGCCGGCCGCGTCGCCGCGCTCAGCGCCCGCGCGACGATCTCGACCGTCGTCGTCAGCGCGCCCCGGACCCCGGCGAGCACGAGCTCGGCCGGCGTTGGCTCGGACGTCGGTCGCCAGGGCTCGAGGCCCGCCGGTGGCGGCGCCGGGTTCGGCTCGAGATCGAACAGCACCGTCGCGAGGTCCACGCCCGAGACGCCGTCCACGAGCGAATGGTGGGTCTTGAAGATGAGCGCGAAGCGGTCATCCTCGAGACCCTCCACCAGCCAGCTCTCCCACAGCGGCTTGGACCGATCGAGCTGCTGGGAGGAGATCCGCGAGACGAGCAGGAACAGCTGCTCCTCGGTGCCCGGTGAGGGCAGGGCTGCGTGGCGCACGTGGTACTCGAGGTTGAAGCTCGGATCGTCGACCCACAGTGGGCGGCCGGTCTCCAGCGGTGGGGTCGCGAGCTTCTGGCGGTAGCGCGGCACGAGGTGCAGCCGCCCGCGCACGTGGTTGAGGTAGTCGTCGAACGCCGGCGGCGGCCCCTCGAAGATGAGGACGCCGCCGATGTGCATGTGCGATGCGTGTCCCTCCTGATGCAGGAACGACGCGTCGATCGAGGTGAGGCGGTCTAGGTGTTGTTGAGACAACGAACCCCCAATCACTCAACGCAGACGGACGGCACTCAGAAGGGTACGCTTCCCGCGATGCCGTGGGATCGCGGATTCCGAGGCCCAGATGCAGGCGGCGCGGCTGATGACGCTGCACGCCGCGTGGAAGATGGACACGTAGGGCGTGGCGGCGGCCCGCAAGGAGATTGCGCTGATCAAGTTCTACGGCGCCCAGGTCTTGCATGACGTCGTCGACCGCGTGCAGGCGCACGGGGCGCTCGGCTACTCGACCGACCTCCCGCTCGAGGCGATGTATCGCTTCGCCCGCGCCGCCCGGATCTACGACGGCCCCGACGAGGTGCACCGGGCATCGGTCGCCGATGAGCGCGACGTGCAAGCGGGCGGCGGCGATCCGCCAGTAGCTCCCTACACTCTCTG
>DATKOY010000068.1:0-17839 GCA_035524415.1 Solirubrobacteraceae bacterium
TCCCCACTCGCACGCGCATGGCGAGCCTTCGAGAAAGCCCTCGACCAACGCATCACCGACACCGCCCCCAAAAACCGACCTAGAACAAGACTCGCCCGTGAACATTTCGGGCGCCAAGCCAACCTAGCCCTGGTAGCTCGACACCGACCCCGAGACAAGTCTGCGCGGCACCCCGGACGACTCCGCCGACGCGCCCAGGGGTCGGTTTTCGACCGGGCACCAAGCTGACGTACTCGGCAACAGAGTTGCGCAGCACGAGAGCGCGCCTTCGAGGCAGCGGTCGCAATGTGCGCGTTGACCCTCGACCACAAATGGCGTTATCCGAACGGCGCTTGGGTGCACGCGTCGGACCTCGTCACGTCGTCATTCGACTCGGATGAAGCGACTTCATGCTCCAGGGAAAGGCACACATCGGCCGGTATGGTTGGCTTCTATGCGCCAACTCGAGGTTCGGATGCTGGGTGGCTTCGCGGTGCTCGTCGACTCGCGACCCGTCCCGGCCGAGGCATGGGCGCAGCGCCGCGCGACCGACCTCGTCAAGCTGCTCGCATTGACTCCCGGGCACCGACTGTCCCGCGATGAGGTGCTCGAGATGTTGTGGCCGAAGCTCAGCACGGACGCTGCGGCGTCCAATCTGCACAAAGCCGCGAGCTACGCGCGCCGGGCCCTGGGGGATGCGGGCGCGATCGTGTTGCGCGGTGGTTTCGTTGCACTGGCCCCCGGCGCCGACGTGACCACCGACGTTGAACGGTTCGAAAACGGCGATGTCGACGCCTACCGGGGCGACCTGCTGCCTGACGAACCGTACGCGGAGTGGACGCTCGCACCACGTGCGGCCCTGCGCGAGCGCCGGCTTGAGGTGATGCGCTCCCAGCAGCGTTGGGAGGAGGTGCTGCGCGAGGATCCCGCCGACGAGGAGGCCCATCGAGCGCTGATGCGCCGTCGGGCGGCGAGTGGCGACAGGCCGGGCGCGGCACGCCAGTTTCGGCTGCTGCGAGAAGCGCTCTCGCGGCTGGGCGTCGAGCCCTCGGAGGAGACGCTCGCGCTGCAGCGCGAGCTCACGCGCGGCCCGGCGGTGCGTGCGCCTCGGTTCCTTCATGCGCCCGTGGAGGGGCGGGAGCGAGAGGTCGCGCAGGCGCTCGGCGTGCTTCGACGTGCTGCGGCATGCGATGGCGGCGCATTGCTGATCACTGGTCCGCAGGGCATCGGCAAGACGCGCGTGCTGGAGGCCGCGCTCGAAGAAGCGGAGCGGCTCGGCTTCCACACGCTTCGCGGCGACGGCGAGGAGGCTGAGGGCCGGACGCCCTACGCGCCGCTCACGGAGGCACTGGATCCGCTGGCGGGGCGCCGTCCGGAGCTGATCGGAGCGCTCGCCGACCGCGCACAGCTCGCGCTCTCACGACTGCTCCCGTCGGTCCGCCGCCCTGAGCGGGCGGCGGACGACGCGGTGGACCGCCGCGTCGTGTTCCGAGCAGTGGCGGAGCTGCTGGGTCAGGCCGCGGCGGAACGCGGTGTGGTGCTGGCGATCGATGACCTCAACAACGCCGATGAGGCAACCATGGCGCTTGTGCATCATCTTGCGCGCAGCGCCGCCGGCCAGCGCATGCTCGTGATCGCCGCAATGAGCGCTGAGCCACTTCCGGAGGCGGCGGCGATCGTGCGATCGAGGCTCGTGGGACGCGGGGCCGCGGTGGAGCTGGCGCTGGGTCCGCTCGACCGGACCGCCCTCGCAGCGGTCGCAAGCCGCGCGGCCGGCCGGCCGCTGCGACCCGGAACGCTGGACGCGATCGCGCGCTCGGCGGCGGGCAATCCGTTTTTCGCCGAACAGCTGGCGGTGTCGGTGGACGCGTCCGGCGAGGTCACCGTGTCACCCCGGCTGCGCGAGGTCGTCGGGCAGCGGCTCGGGCGACTCGAGCATTTCAGCGAGTCTCTGCTCGCCGCGCTCGCCGTGATCGATGACGGCTTCACGGAGACAGCGCTGGCGGCACTCGCCGGCGCCGATCGCGTCGGAGAGGAATTGAGCGAGGCCCAGGCGGCCGGCGTGCTCGAGTGCGCACGGGGACGCTACCGCTTCCGACAGGCACTCGTGCGCGCGCAGCTGGCGGCCCAGCTGCCCGAGGAGGCTTTGCGACGTGCCCACGCCGACGCCGCGGCGCTCCTGGACGAGGAGGACTCGCCGCCCGAGCGGGTCGCCCATCACCTGCTCGGCGCGGGCCGCCCCGTGGAGGCCGTCCCGCTCCTCGCCGAGGCGGCCGCGTGGGCCCTCGACGTTGGCGCGTATCGCGACGGCGCAGCGTGGGCAGAGCTGGCGCTCGAGCACGCACCTGATGAGGAGCGTCCGGGCCTGCTCGAGCTGCGGGCGCAGCTCCTCTTCGGTGCCGGTGAGCCCCATGCTCCGATCGCCTTTGCCGAGGCGATCGAGGTCGCACCCGCACAGCGCGTGCCTGCACTCCGCGCGCAGCACGCGCGCGCGTGCGTTGCGGCGGGCGACATCGCCGGCGCCGCGACCGCACTCGAGCTATTCACGGCCGAGCGGCCTGAGGACCTCAGTGAGTCGATCTTCGTGCGCGGCATGGTCGCGTGGCACACCGGCGACTGGGAGGGCGCGCGCCGGGTGGCTGCGGAGGCCGATGTCGTTGCGGCCGATCCAGGCGATGTCGCGTTCCTGAACGCGATGCTCGCCCACGTTGACGGTGGCTGGGAGCAGGATTCGCGCCGACAGCTCACGCAGGTCTGGGACTCACCGGGGCTGGCGGGTCGGGTTTTTGACGCCTATCTGTGCGTCACCGAATACGTGCTGGCTGCGGGCGACCCGTATGAGCGCCTCGCTCTATTTGCCAAGCGTCTGCGAGCGCAGGCGCAGCAGGCAGGGGCCCGCCGCGGCGAGGCATTCGCCGCCACCGTGCTCGGCGAGATCGAGCTGTTCACGGGGAACCTCGAGGCCGCCCGCGCACATCTGCTCGACGCGGCGCGGCTCAGTCGCGAGCTGGATGCGATCGGAGGCGAGTCGCTCGCGCGCATGCGCCTGGGCGAGACGCTCCTGCATCTCGGGGACCGAGCGGGTGCACGTGCCCAGCTCGAGGAGGCACTCGAGCTGGCGCACATCTCGCCGATGTCCTCACACCTCGTCTTCCTCGTCTGCGGTGTGCTGCTGCAGGTGCCCGAGGACAGCGCCGAGGCGCTGGCCTTGGTCGACCGCGTCGAGACGCTGTTCGACCCCCGCTGGGTCTGCCCGTTCTGCCCAACGGGCTACTACGTGGCGGCGGCGACGGCGTGCGCCGGTGCGGGCCAGCTCGAGCGCGGGTGGGAGTTTCTGGCGCGCGCGGAGTTCGGCGCCTCCCGCTGGCCAGGAGGTCCGTGGCCGGCGGCGGTGGCGGAGGCCCGGGCCGCGCTGCTGCTGTCCGAGGGCGACGGGCGAAGCGCTGCGGATGCGCTGCGCCGCTCCGCCGAGGGCTACGCCGCAAGCGGGCAGCTGCTCGGCGAGCGGCGGGCGCGCGCAGCGCTGGAACGGCTCGGTGTCGCGCTAGCGCGCTGACGGCGTCTCCGGCTCGGCGTGGCGGACGCGAATCGCGGGCAGCCATCGGTCGATATGCGACGGGACCCACCAGGCGCGGTCGCCGAGTAACCGCAGCACGGCGGGCAGCAGGAGCAGCCGCACCAGCATCGTGTCGAGCAGGACGGCGACGCCGAGGATCACGCCCATCTCCTTCGGCGGCAGCGGACGCGACAGGCCGAATGTGAAGAACACGACGATCATGACGGCTCCCGCGGCGTTGATGACGCGCCCGGAGCGAGCCAGACCCTCGACGAGAGCCTCGCGCGCGTTGCCGGTTCGCTCGAACTCGGCACGCACCGACGTCAGCAGGAACACGGTGTAGTCCATCGCGAGCGCGAAGCTCAGGCAGAAGAAGAACACTGGTGCCCACGCGTCGACGAACCCCTGCGACTTGAAACCGAGCAGGGCCTCGCCGGCGCCGTCCTGGAAGATCAGCTTGGCGGCGCCGAAGGCGGCTGCCGTGGCGATCAGATTCAGCAACACGGCCGCCGCGGCGGCAAGCGGGGCACGGACGACGGTCAGCAGCAGGATGAAGCCGACCGTCAGCACGAGCGCGTAGACGAGCGGTGTCCGGCCCGCGAGCGCTTGCTCGAGGTCGTGGGCCTCGGCGGCGCCTCCGCCGATGCGAACCCCGGCCGGGAGTTGTTCACGCAGTCGCTCGATCAGCCGGTCAGCGTGATCGCTCGCAGGCTGCACACGCACGAGCGCGAACCCCCCGGCTCGTTCCGGCGGCAGCGCTGCCGCGACGCCCTGATTGCGGCGAAGCACGCTCTCGACCCTGTCGAGAGCGGCGGACGGCGCCACCACCTGCAACTCCGCCGGAGCGCCCGGCCCGAATCCCTGCTGCAGACGCTCGTAACCGGCGCGCGCGCTGGCGCCATTGGTGAGCACGCCTGCGTTCGGCATCGCCGTGTGCAGGTGAAGCACCGGGAGCGCGAGAGCCAGCAGGAGTACGGCAGCCAACGCGGCGATGAGCACGGGCCGGCGCCAGATGAGGCGCGCCCAGCCCGCGAAAGCCTCGCTGCGGTGTTGCACCGAGCCGACCCACGGCAGGGCGAAGCGGTCGATGCGCGGACCGAGTCCTGCCAGCACAGCGGGCAGAAGCGTGAGCGAGGCGGCGAGCACGAATCCCACCGCGAGCAGGATCCCCACCACGCTGGTGCGGAATGGCTGGCTCGGCACGAGGATCACCGCGGACAGCGATGCCAGTACGGCCAGGCCGCTGACCAGAACCGCCTTGCCGGCGCTGTCCATCGTCTCGCCGACCGCGTCGAGCGGGGGCAGCCCCGCGCGAAGCGCGGCTCGGAAGCGCACGACGACGAACAATGCGTAGTCGATGCCCACGGCGAGCGCGAACATCAGGGCGAAGTTCATCGCCCAGATCGTGATCCCGGTCAACCGGCTGGCGATCCAGAGCGCGCCGGCGGCCGCGACAAGCCCGAAGATCGAGAGCAGTAGCGGGATACCGGCGGCGGCGACCGAGCCGAACGCGACCAGAAGGACCGCCAGCGTGAGCGGCCACGACGTGATCTCCGAGCGGAGCATCGCCGCCTTGTTCTCGTCGTTGAACTCTGACCACAGCGCGGGCGACCCGGTCAGTGCCACGCGAACGCCGCTCGTTGCCGAAGCCTCGAGGCGCCTCTGGACTCGGCCCGCGGCACGCACCATCTCCGCCGTATTCGCGCCGGCGCCGCCACGCACGACCGCGACGTGCCCGTCTGACGAAATGGACTCGCCGCGGCGCGGAAGCTGCACCGCGGCGACAGCCGGGTCGCGCCGCAGTGCCCGTGCGGCCGCGCCGATCGCACGCCGGAAGGCGGCATCGCCCGCAGTGTGCTGGGGCGAGCTCACCACGACGGCGAGCGCGTAACTGCCCTGCCCGCCGAAATACCGCTCGATCAGTCCGCGTGCGACAACGGACTCCGAGCCGTCGGCCTGCCAGCCGCCGCCGGACAGCGCGTGCTCGACGCGCGGCGCAACGGCGCCAAGCGCAATGATCAGCGCCGCCCATGAGAGGAAGACGGTCCGGCGGCGTCGGGCCGACCAGCGGCCGAGGCGTCCAAAGACGCCGAGAGTGGGGTGAGAGGTGGTGGTTGTGGGTGCGCTCATAGTGAGGGCCAAGCTAGGAGTGCGGCCTTCCCAGAACCTTCCTTGGCATGGTGCGGCCGTCATCCACTCGGAGGATGAGCACGGCCGATGAGGCCATGCTGAGCGCCAGCACGATCCCCAGCGTGCCGTAGCCGCCACGGGAAATCACTGCACCGCCGACGATGGCGCCGAGCAGGTAGCCGAGCTGCGTCGCGGCCGTCCGGGCCGCCATCATCGCGCCGGGGTGGCCAGGAAGCTGCTCGAGGCCGAGCCCGCTCGAGGCCGGCGACCGGATGCCGGCGGCGAGCGCGAGGGCGCAGAAGGTGGCAACGGCCGCCGGTGCCGCTGATGTCAACCCCAGCAGCACAAACACCAGGATCGCCATCGTCAGCGCCGACCCGGCCACCAGGCGCCGGCGGGGAACCCGGCTGACGAGTGGTCCGCTTTTCGTCGCACCGGCGAGGTGGGCCGCAGCTCCGGTCGCGAGCAGCCAGCCCGTCGCGGCCTCGGGCACGCCGAGACGCTCGATGAAGAACGCGCCGGCGAACGTCAGCAATGCGGTCCATGCGGCGTACGCGATCACCTCTGCGCCGAGCCACCGTCGCGCAGACCGCTCGCCCAACAACACGGCCAGCGGTGCGGCGGGCTGGCTCGGGGCAAGCGCAGCAGCCGGGGACGCCAGCAGCGCCGCGACGGCGATCCCCGCGGGAACGACCTGCGCCGCCCGCCACGACAGCCACTCAGTCAGCACCCCGACGATCGGGTTGACCACGATCCAGGCCAACGCGTTCGCGCCGGCTACCCAGCCGATCGCCCACGGCCTGCGCTCGGTTCCGAACGCGGCGACGCCCGCAAAGCCGGCTGACAGCAGACAGGCAAATGCGAGCCCGACCAGCACGTGCGCGGCGAGGAACACGGCGAGCGTCGGCGCGAAGGCGACGGCCGCGCAGGCAATGGTGCCGAGCACGGACCCGACTCCCAGGAGGCGACGCACACCCAGCGAATCGACGCGCGCGACGATCGCGAGTGAGGCCACGATGGCGATGCCCGCGGCGACGGAGCGGGCCTGACCGACGGCGCCGACTGACGTTCGGAGGTCTCCGGCGATCGACACGATTGTCGGAGAGAGCGCGACGAGCAGCGCCTGGGACGCCATCGTCGCAAGCACCAGCGGAGCCAGCTTCGGCTGTGTTCCGTTTTGCATCGGCGCAAGGTAGGCCGACGCATGCACCTCTGACATCCGCGCCAAGACGCAACTTCAGCGCGCGGTCTGGAGATCACACGGCGGGATGCACGTAGTCGCCGTGCGACCGGGAGAAGCGGGCCGCCGCGGCTGCACGCGCAGCCTTCCCGGAGACGCGCAGCTTGGCGTAGATGTTCGAAAGGTGGCGCTCGACCGTCCTGACGCTCAGGTACAGGCGCCCCGCCACCTCCTCGTTGCTGAGTCCCTCGGCGACGAGCGCCAACACCTCGAGCTCGCGGTTGCTCAGCTCGGGGAGCTCGGGCGGCCGCGACACCTCAGCGGGAGCGAGGAAGGTCCTCAGCTCGGTTCGGAATTGCGTCCATGCGGGCTCGTCAGCTAGGAGGATGTGGTTGCGGCTCTCGAGCGTGACGAAGCGCGCTCCGGGGATGAGTGTGGCGAGCAGGCGCCCTTCAGCGAACGGCACGAGCGCATCATCCCGCGGGTGCATGACCAAGGTCGGGCATGACACCTCCGTGGCGGCATCCGTCACGTCGTCGTGGTTGCGAGCCTGGCGAATCCGAACGGCGGTGGCTGGATCGGTCGTCATGCGCTGAAGCTCGTCGAACCACTCCATCTGCTTGGTGCTCGCGTCGGGCATGAACAGCGTGGTGAACAGACGCCGAAAGGCGGGCACGCCCTGACCCCACCCGATCCGGATGAGCGAGTCCATCAATTGCGCCTGCTCACGGTCAACCGATGCTGGATCGCGCTTGAGTCTGCCGCGGGCAAAGGTCGCATACAGAATGAGATGGCTGACGCGCTCGGGATGGCGCGCGGCGAAGGCCACCGCGAGCGGACCTCCCTGGGATATGCCGAGGAGCGCGAATCGCTCGATTTTGGCCGCATCAATGACGGCTTCAAGATCGCCTAACCGTGCCTCGAGCGATACGTCGTCGACGTCTCGGTCAGACAGACCGCATCCCCGCTCGTCGTACCTGAGCACCGTGTGCCCGTCGGCCAATCCCTCGAGCCAGTGCCGCCACACGGGACTTTCCCAGTCGAACTCCAGATGGGTGAGCCACGTAGCCGTCCTGACCAGCGGGGAACCGCGCCCGTGAATCGCGTACGCGAGGCGGACGCCGTCACACGTGGTGCAGAACCGAACTTCTTGCCGCACAGCGTCAGACGGTACGTGCTTCCCGCCACACATGCCACCCGGATTTGGGTGATGGCGCCGATGTCGGGCGAGCGGCTGCGGAGGAAGGTTCGGACACCACCGCTACGACCGAGGAGGTCAGACAGTGAGCGTAAGAGTGCAAGAGCCTCGATCCGCGCCCGGGAAGGTTTCAGGAAGGTGTGCCGCCGATGCTCCCGGCATGCCAACGACCACCACATACCCCACCGTCGTGGACGTGGACCCGGACGAGCTCGACCGGCACATCACAGAGATGTACCGAGACGTGGCGAACGGGGACGTCCGCGATCTTCATTTTCAAACCGGCCGCAGGCTGGCCGAGGCGCTCGGCTATCCCATTCCGCTGCTGAATGCGCTTCCAGCCGAAGCGGTGAGCTCGTTCGCGGGCGTCGGCCATCACCTCCCACTGGCGAGGCTCCAGCCCGGGGAGCGTGTGCTGGATCTCGGCAGCGGCTCGGGCATGGACGCGTTCGCGGCGGCGAAACAGGTCGGTCCGACAGGCTCCGTTACCGGCGTTGACATCACGCCAGAGCAACTCGCGAGGGCGGACCGTCTCAACCGAGATCGAACCGTGAAGTTCGTGCGCGCGCGGATCGAGGAGCTCCCGTTCGCGGACGGCACGTTCGACGCCGTGATCTCGAATGGCGTGGTCAACCTCAGCGCCGCCAAGCACGTCGTCTTCGCTGAGGCGGCACGCGTGCTGCGCCCGGGCGGGCGGCTCGCGCTCGCCGACATCGTCACCGAGCGACAGATCGCCGAGGGCACGGCATGCCAAGCCGACCTATGGGCCGCATGCATCGCCGGCGCCAGCCGCTGGGACCTGTACCTCGACGCGGTCGCTGCCGCCGGTCTCGAGCTGGAGCTCATCCACAGCAATCCGACCTACGCGTTCATCAGCGAGCGTGCGCAGCGTGCGAGCGAGAAGTACGGCGCGCAGAGCGTGTCACTGCTCGCGCTGAAGCCTGCCTACACCAACACCACAAAGACCCAGGAGGTCTCGCAGTGAGCATCACGACAAACACGATCCGCAACGGCGTCGACACCGCGACGATGTTCGCCACGCTCGATCTGATCAAGGCGCAGCCGGAGCTGGCGAAGTTCCAGTTCCGGGCCACCAATCGCTGGTTGGGCGGAGCGCATAACCGGACGTCGATCAAGGACTTCTACGCCGCGGGCGGCGAGGACACGAGTCGCGCCGGGGGGTTTCAGATCGACGCGGGCGAGCCCGCGATCCTGCTCGGTGCCGACACCGGCCCGAACCCGGCGGAGTACCTGCTGCATGCGCTGGCCGCGTGCCTGACGACGTCGATCGTCTACGTGGCGGCAGCGCGCAAGGTGGAGCTCACGTCCGTGGAGTCGACGATCACCGGAGACATGGACGTGCGCGGTGCACTCGGCGTCGACGAGGAGCCCCGCAACGGGTTCGAGCGCATCCGCGTGTCGTTCCAGGTGACCGGCAACGCGTCCGAGGAGAAGCTCCGCGAGGTCGTGGAGCGTGCTCGGCAGCGATCAGCCGTCTACGACATGGTCACCAACGGCGTCCCGGTCGCCGTGGAGGTGACCACCGACTGAGGCTCGCCTGCGGTCTCGTGGCCGGGGTGACACTCCGGCCACAGACCGCATGACGAGCGGATTGGAGATTTGTCCCATGCCGATCGAACTCACCGCCAATACGGCGACCGGCGCCCACCTCGTGTCGGTTGCCGAGGAGCTCTCCGCAAAGCTCGCCGCACGCGCCCCCGAACACGACCGCGATCGCACGTACCCATTCGAGGCGATCGAGGCGCTCAAGGCAGCCCGCTACTTTGCTGCGCCCGTCCCCGTCGAGCTCGGCGGGCTTGGCGTCTCCTCAGCACACGACCTCGTCGTGGCATCGAGCCGACTGGCGCGCGGCGATGCCTCTGTCGCGATCGGGGTGAACATGCATCTTGCCGCCGTCCAGAACATGGAGCGCCGTCGTCAGGTCGCGGTTGCGGCCGGGCAAGAGCGTCGCGCGCATGGCTTCGCCGCGTCGCTCGAGCAGATCGCACGCGAGGGCGTGGTATTGGCCGCCGCCATCAGCGAGCGCAGCCAGGACCTGACCCGGCCCAGCACGACTGCCACCGCCACGGACGGTGGTTGGCGGATCGACGGCCGCAAGGTCTTCTGCACGATGTCCCCCGGGGCAACCCATCTCTATGTGTCCGTGCGTTACCTGGACGGTGACGGCGTCGAGCGCTACGCCTACGCCATGGTTTCCACCGACGCCCACGGCGTCACGGTGCACGACGACTGGGACGCACTCGGGATGCGCGCCTCGGGGAGCAACTCTGTCTCCTTCGACGCTGTCAGGTTGCCCGAATCGGCTGTCCGAGGCGGCTTCAGAGTCGGCGATCCGACGCCGTACATGGAGCGCAACCTGATGGCCGGCTTGTTCCACGCTGCAGCCTCACTTGGCATCGCCGAGTCGGCCGACCAGCTCGCCCGTCGCGGTCTTGCTGAACGCATCAACGGCCACGCGCGCCCGAGAATGCAGGTGGCTGACAACGCGATCGACCTCGCCGCAGCACGCGGCATCCTGTCGCGCGCGGCCGCGCTGATCGACCGGCACCGCGCAATCAACACGACGTCCGACGGCACGGCCGAAGAGCTTGGGGCGTTGTTCGCCGAGGCCCAGGCCGCCAAGGCGTTCGTCGGCGAGGCGACCACCCGCGTCGTCGATCGTGCCCTTGCGCTCTCGGGCGGCGCCGGCTACCTCAACGGCAGCCCGCTTGCGCGCGCCTACCGCGACGTCAAGGCCGGCTCGTTCATGCACCCGCTCGGCGCGAACCGCGCATACGACTATCTCGGCCGCTTCGCGCTCGGCGAACAGCCGTCGCTTCACTGAGATGTCCGGTTTCGCTCCGGCCGATGCCCCGGCGGCGCCCGATACGGGTGCATTCCGCGAGGCTCTGGGCAGATTCGCGACCGGCGTGGCGTTCGTCACCGCTGCGCCCGGCGGCACACCGGAGGGGCTGATTGTGAACTCGCTCACATCGGTCTCGCTCGAACCGCCGCTGGTCGCCTTCTGCCCGGCCCGCAGATCACTCACCTGGCAGCGGATGCGGCGCACGGGCCGGTTCGGCGTGAGCGTGCTCGCACGGCAACACGAGGCCTTCGCCCGGCGGGCCACCCCCGCCGGCGCTGACCGCCTCACCGGGATCGACTGGGAGCCCGGGCGGGGCGGCGTGCCGTTGCTCACCGGAGCGCTTGTCACGCTCGAGTGCGAGATCGTCGCCGAGCATCCCGCCGGGGACCACTGGATCGTGGTCGGACTCGTGGACGGACTGCGTACGCCTGTAGTCGGTCAGCCGCTCATTTTCTTCGCTGGAGGGTTCGGATCGCTGCAATGACACGCTGCGCGGCGTAGGTCCGAAACCCGATGCGACGGTAGTGTCGAACCAGACCAGTCAGGCACGTCAGGAAGACGACGTCTGACCGAAGCTCCGGCGCTGCCACCAAGTAGGCCGCGCAGACCAGCGACATGAGCCCGGATCGACCCGGCGGTCGCGCCGGAGCATCACGCGTCCGAGCTCGGCGCTTCCGATTTCGGCCAAGCCGGGGAAACCGTCCTCGGCCGACGTGTAGATCAGGACGGCATTCGGCTCGTCGTCCTCGGGATCACGCTGTGATCGGTCGCCAACATCGACCGCGCCGACACCGCGCCGCAGCTCGTCGACGTAGATCGAGTAGCGGAAGCGGAAGATCGCCTCGCGCGTAGCCTCGTCGTCCGCGATCTTCACCGCCGAGATGACGTCGGCGAGTTCGCGGGCATGCACGCGCACGGCTTCCGCGGACTCCAAGGGACGGCTCACCGCCGTATGCTTTCAGACGGTTCCCCGCCGCGCTCGGTGACCTCATCGCGGTGACCACTGGCGGCGCAGGCGGTACATCCGCAGCCGGCCGTAGTCCTTGGCTGCGGGCATGTGTCCAACGTAGTCGCATGCCAGTCGGTTGTCCGGCTCGAGCTCGAGCGCGGCTGCGAACGGCTCGGTGACGTACACCGCTCCCGGCGGAGTGACCGGCTCGATGCGGGCCGCGCGACTGACGTGCGACCCGGTGAATGCCCTCACGCGCAGAACCGGGTCGATCACCGGGAACACGGGCCCAACGTGTCCGCTCATCCGCATGGCCAGGTGGCCGGGGAGCCCGAGACGCTCCAGGTCGATCGCGTCCATCGCCGCTTGGAGCTCGAGCGCACATGTGGCCGCGGCCGTGGTGGATCTGAGCACAACGAACAGCGCATCGCCCCAGGTGTTGCGGTGCTCGACGGCGTCACCGTAGCGGTCGAGCACCAACGCGAGGGCACCGAGCACGTGCTGCGCGAACGTCGCCGCCTGCGCATCGGTCAGCCTGGAGAAGCCCCGCACGTCGGCGAACAGCATCGCCCGGACCACCCGTCCCGACGCTGTCGGCGACGCGGCCGGCGCCGACGGCTCACGATCGCGAGGAGCCGGAGCACCGTCGAGCGCGGGTGTGACCACCGTCAGCGGGCGGCCCGACCGCCGCCAGATTTCGACGTCGTTTGCCGTCCCAGCTCCCGATCGCCCTCCGGCGCCGTCCCAGACAGCGAGCTGATGAGCGTCGGCGTCCAGGTAGCCGGCCCGCAGGAGCGCCAGCCCCATCGCCAGATCCGAGCCGTACCGGAACAGGACGTCGTCACCCAGGAAGGCATCCTCAGTGGCATAGCTGACGCGATGTGCCTGCCCGAGGCAACGGTGAAACCGTGCCACCCAGTCAGCGCCGGCCGGAGCAACCGAGGTCGCGACGAACTCATCCTGCGCAAACGGAAGCACGACGTGCAGCTCGGCCCCCTGCTCGAGCAGGGCCTCGGCCCACAGGATGTCGGCGCCGCTCGCCAGCGCGCCGTAGGCGTATCCGATCGACTGCTCCGCAAGCACGCCCCGGATCCGCTCGGCGACCACCACCTCGGCTTCCGCGGAGAAGCGCCCGGAGTGCGGCTCGTGGGCGATGCGGTGGCCGCAGAAGTGGGCGACCCGCGGGCCGGCGAGGATCCCGAGCAACTCCGGATCAACGCCCGCCAGGTCGCACACGAGCCGAAGCTGCCGCCGCGTCGTCGACAGCGCGCCGTAGTCCCCGCCGTGACTGGCCGCGGCTCGCCGCAGCGCGCCGGCGGCGGCATCGACGTCGCCCAGGAGGAGGTGCGCCTCGGCCTCGGTTGCGGCCGCGTAGTAGGACTCGTCTTCTCCGGTGCGGAGGATGCCGAGGACCGCCCGCGCCGTGTCGCGCGCGCGCTCGGGCTCTCCTCCCACGAGGCTGAGCGTGGCCGCATTGATGGCCGGGTAATAGCCGCCGTCCCGGTCGTACAGCCCCTGATAGAGGTCGCGGCCCCGCGCCGCCAGGCGGCGACGTTCAGCGCCGCGGGCGGCCAGCGCCAGGTCCTTGGCGATCCGCGCCCCGAGGGCGGCGATCTCCGGCTCGCCCACCTTGGCGAGCCGGTACCGATCGAACCGCACCCGAGCCTCCTCGGTCGCCCCCGCCCGCGCCAGCGCCAGCACCGCCCGATGCTTCAGCCACAATGCGTCCGGATGGTCAGCCAGGCCCTGCTCGGCGAGATCGACCGCGGTCAGCAGCTCGCCACGGCGCTCGGCATCGGTGACCACCTCGAACCAGGCGTCGACCGAGGTCACGCGCGCCGCCCGATCCGAGCCGACCTTCTCGTCTGCGTCGGCGGCATCAGCTTCCCGCGAGGGCCGCGCGGTCATGAGGGGTTAGTGCCCCGAGCCGCCGCTGCCCTGCGAGTGCGAGCAGCGCTCGCGGGTCGCTGCACCCCCCGCAGGTCTCGAAGACCCGCACCGTGCCGGTTACGTCCAGTGCCGCGAGCGACCGGCCGTCGGCGCTGAAGCGCAGGTACCACGTGGTGTCCGGAACGTCGTAGGTGCGGTCGGCGAGGCCGGTGCGCGCGTCCCACACCCTGATCGTGCCGTCTCGGGAGGCCGTTGCCACGTAGACGCCGACCGGACTGAACGCGCCGGCCGTGATCAGTCCGCGGTGGCCGACGAGCGAGATGATCCGCCTGCCGCTCCGTGCGTCCCACACCGCGGTGTCGGGACCAACCACGAGCAGCCGCCGGCTGTCGGAAGCGAACGACACGGTCGTAGCGAAGGCTCCGGTGTCGAACAGGGCGAGCCGACGGCCGGTGCGAATGTCCCAGACCGCTACCGAGCCGCACCCGGTTGACGCCGCGACCAGGCGGCTGTCCGGACTCGAGGTCATGTCCTGCCAATTGCCGCAGGGATTCCTCGCACTCTGGAGATGCGTCGGCGCCCCCGTGCCGACGTCCAGGACGGTCAGGTCACCGGCGGCCGGCTGGCCGGCGGTCGTGGTCACCGCGACAAGGAGCACGAGTCGCCGCCGGTCATGGGTGAACCGGACCAGGAACGAGGGCGGCGCCGGGAAGCTCGCGACCTGACGGCGGTCCGTCACCGACCAGATGGTGAGCGCCGATCGGCGCCGGCCGACCTGAAGCACGGCGAGTCGCTGACCGTCGTCGCTGAACGCGGTGATCACCGGGATCCCCTGCCCCCCGCTCGCCGGACCGACGTCGAGCGGGCCGGCACTGTCCGGTGCCGCCAGGCGCCACGCTCCTGCGGCGGAAGCGAGGCTCCACGACTCCAGAACCGAGCGGCCGGACACGATTCCCGCTGCGGTGATCCGATCGGCCGACAGTGCGGCGCTCCACTGGCCGACCGGTGCCGCCGGCGCATTCTCGAAATACGCACGTTCCGGACCGTGAGCGCGCCAGATTCGTGTGATGCCGTTGTCGTCGGCGCTGACAACCCGGTCACCGTCGGGACTGAAGGCGACTCCGGTCATCGGCAGTGTGTTGCCCTGATAGTCCGCGAGCCGTTGGTGCGACGCGATCGACCAGACACCGCCGCCGGAGAAGGTGCCCACGGCCAGCCGGCCGCCGTCCGGGCTGACGGCGAGCGAGAAGATCTCCGACACGGGATCGCTCGCGATTGTCGGCCCCGGCCGCCCCGTGCGGAGGTCGAAGAGCTTGACCACGCCCGCGACCGTTCCGCTCGGGGGGACGAAGGCCACCACTGCATGGTTCGAATCGGGCATGGCCGCGACGATGTCGGAGATGCCCGGGGCCGACGTGGGCGTAACTAGACGCCGCTCCAGCGTGCCGGACGGCAGGCTGTATACGTAGCTGGCGCCTGTGCTTCCGCCGAAACCACCACCGACGATCAGCCTGCGGCTGTCAGGCGTGAAGGCCAGGGAGCCGAACCCGAACGGCGACGGGCGCCCCAGTGTGCGAAAGGCGCCCGACCTCAGGTCCCACAGCGTGACGGTGTGTCCCGTCACTCCGCCGAGGAAGCTCCCGTCCGGGCTGATGGCCACGAAGCTCGTCAGCGGAATGGCTCCAGCAGCCGACTCGCTCATGCCCGGACCACGGAGTGCGCGACGCAGAGCGAGCGTGCGGCCATCGAGCAACTCGACGTGCGTGTCGGTCTCGACGGCGAGCAGCGAGCCGTCGCGGTTGAATGCGACGCCTCCGGCCCGCCGGCCGACCGCCAGATCGCGGATCACCCGGCCGCTGCGGGCATCGGCGACGACGACGTGGCCGTCGCAGACGCTCGTGACGACCCACTGGCCGTTCGGGCTGAACGTGACCTCGGGGCCATGACACACTGGCGGCCGCACCGCCGAGCGCTGCTGTGGGAGCCCGGTCAGCAGGGGCGAGGTGTCGAGCGCCTGGGTGAGCGCCAGCCGCGTCTGCGCCGTGTCACGCGTCTGCAGCGCCCTCGTCGCCAGGATGACCGCCGCCGGCGGATCCGCCGCGAGCTGGACTTGGCTTTCCGCGGCGAGCGCCTGGGCACGCGCCGCCGTCCGCTCGTGCACGGCTTGGGAGCGGGAGATGAGCGCTAACACGAGCAGTCCGATCGAGATCGCGGTCACGATCAGACTGGCGGCGACCAACCGGCGCTGACGACGCGAGGACGCCTGTCGGCTGGCCAGCACGTAGTCCACGTGCTCCTGGGTCGGGGCGGGGTCGGCGTCCGCCGTGCTTCCCAGCCAGTTCTCGGCCGCCGCCAGCTCACGACCGTGCAGAAGGAAGCTCGCGTCACGCTCCTCGGCGTCCCACTCGAGCGCCTTCAGCAGCCAGCGGGTGTGCTCCCTGACGTGCGAGAGGTCGGTGTCCATCGCCTTGATCAGGCGATCCACCGAGGCCTCGAAGCGCTCGTCAGCGTCGAACGGGATCCAGTTGCGGTCCCGGACCGCTTGGTTCAGCTCGTCATCGGGTACGGGAAGCCGCAGCAGCGGCAGAATGCGCTTACCGCGAGCGCGCGCGTGCTCGACCTCTTGCTCGCAGAAGCTGGAGGCCACCGAGTCCGGAGTGATCACGAACAGGAATGAATCGGACGCGTCGATCGCCGACCGCAGGGCCGCAGGGAACACCTCGCCGTCGGCGAGTCCCTCGGTGTCCAGCCAGACCGACCTCCCCCGCTCCTCGATCGAGGTAGCCAGCCGGTCCACGAACTGCGAGTCGCGCCGCGAGTACGACACAAAGGCGTCAGCCACGGAAAGGCGATCGTAACCGGGGCCGGCTGAGCGGGCGGGAATTGTCAATCGACGGGATTTGTCCGGCGATCAGCTCGCCGGGCGGGGTGGCGGACGTGTTTCTCTCATACTCGCGGCGCGAGTCGCAATTCGTGCGCGGGCGCGCTCGAGGTCGAGCACGCGAGCGGGCTGAACAAGCGGATCGTGCCGCATCGCTGAGGCCGGTTGATGACGCCGAGATCCAGACGAGGTCCGGTTCCGAAACTGGATTTCCGCCAGCGCCGACGCGAGGGTCGAGGAGGCGGTCGAGCGTGCTGGGCGCGATCGACAGCGCGGAGGCCACCCGCCGGCAACGCGGCGTGATGGTGGCAAGCCTCACCGTCGCCGCGATCTCCATCGAATGGCTGTCGCCGAACAGCCACAATTCATGTCGGCCGCCGATCGTAATCCGGCCGCTGCATGGCGGTACTCCGGCGAGTGCTCCGCAATTCCGGGTTGCGACGGGTCGCGGCTGCATTCCTCGGATTCGGCGCCGCAGAGTACGGCGTGTGGGTCGCGGTACTCGTGTTTGCCTACGGGCACGGCGGAGCGACAATGTCTGCGGCGGTGGCCGTGGTGCAACTCCTCCCGGCGGCCGTGGTCGCCCCGTTCGGCGCGGCGCTGGCCGACCGCCGCGGTGGAGCCTCGGCGCTGCGCATCGGCTATCTGCTGCAAGCGCTGACGATCGGCTTCAGCGCCGTCGCGATGTTGGCCGGGGCACCCCCGGCGATCGTTTACAGCGGCGCGGTTCTTGCCGCCGGCGCGGTCACGCTGACCCGGCCGGCCCAGGGCGCCCTGCTGCCGGTGCTCGTGCGCACGCCCGACGAGTTGACGGCGGCGGACGTCGTCTGGGGTTGGGTCGAGAGCGTCAGCTTGATGATCGGTCCAGCGCTCGCCGGCCTGCTGATCACCATCGATGGTTCGGGCCTTGCGCTGGCCGTGTTTGCGTGCGTCGGATGTGGCGATCGCGCGTTCCACGGCGCGTTCTCCGAGCATGACCGAACGTCCCGTCCGCGTCAAGAATCCACGTCACGCTCCGAGCGCGCTCGGCCGGCGTGAGCTCACTCAATTCCTCCTCAATATGCGGACGCATAACCCGAAACGCGAGACGGCTCTCCCTGTCATCGCCGCGCTCGAGCTGCTCCGAGATCGCCCGCAACCCGTTGCGCAGCTCGATCACCCACGCCGGCGTGACACTGATGTTTGCCGGGTCCCGCGGATCGTCCGCGCG
>DATKOY010000069.1:0-17262 GCA_035524415.1 Solirubrobacteraceae bacterium
GTGGTGTCCCCGGTTCGAGTCCGGGTCTCGCCATCGGGAAGGGACAAAACGCCGCTTTGCGACTCATTACTCCCGAGTTGCGGTTCTTTGTCGAGGGTTGCACACGGCGCACCACCGCCGAAATCGTGGTGTCCCTGGTTCGAGTCCGAGCGTCGCGATGAGCCGGTCCGCTCAGCGACCGGCGCTGGACCATCGAGAGCGGCCGCTCTCCGTCATTCCCCAGCCTGGCTCACAGGGAGCGTTGGGCGAAGCGGGGAGCTTCAGACGACGGCAGCGGCGGGGCTCGCGGGTTGACCGCTTGCTCTGCGCAGGCGTACGCTGGGCGCACCGGTGGTCCGGTGCTGGCGACGGGGTGGTGGTGACCGTGTCTGTCGTTGTTGGCCGTTCGGCGAGTGTCGAGTATGTGTTGGCCGCCGCTTCGCGTCATTGGATCGTCGGAGCGCGACGGGCGGCGGCAGTTGCGGTCGGGCTCGTGGCGTTGATGGTCGCTCCCGGGTCGGCGGCTGCGGTGGCGAGGTGGTCGGCGCCGGTCAAGATCGCCGCGTCCGGCGAGCCGCTGTCGCTTGCCTTCACGCGCGCGGGCCAGGGGCTGTTCACGTCGTACCCGTCTGCTACCCGTGCCGCCTCCCGGGTGCTGGCGGCGAGCGCGGCGGACGATCGCTTCGCCGCCGTCTCACCGTTGATTCGTGGCCCGGCGTACGTCGACGAGATCGCTGGGGGTGTCGCGGTCTACGGGCGCGACCGCATGCTGGTCGTGGGTGGCGGCCTGCCGGGCGCCACCAGTCCGACCCCTGATGGCCGCCCGTGGGTGGCGTTCGGGCGAATCGGGCGGCCGCTGCGGACGCCTCGGGCTCTCGTGGCTCACGAACTCGATCCCTACTACGGCGACAACCTCAACGTCGCGCTGGCCGCCAATGCCCGCGGCGACGCCGCGGCCGTCGTCGCTCTCTGTTGCACGGGCAGCCCGCTCTACCTTGTGCTCCACCAGGCTGGGCATCGCATCGGCGGCCCGATCAAGGTCACGGGGAACGCACTGGGGACGGGCACATGGGCGTACGGCGTCAAGCCCGCCGTCGCAGTGAACGCCGCCGGCGACGTCCTCGTCGTATGGGCGAGCAGAACGACAAGCACCGTGAGCAGCACGCTCTACGCGCGGATTCTGCACGCAGGACGATGGCGCGCGCCGGCGCAGGCGATCGGCGAGATGCTCGACACAGGATCGGTCAGCGCGCAACTCCTGGACGGCGATCGCGCCGTCGTGATGTGGGTGACCCAGAAGGCCAGCCTCGGCGGTGGCGGCAGCGGCCCGCTCGCGCCGGCGGTGTTCGAGGCCGCAGCAGCCGGCACGAATGGCCGGTTCCGGCCGGCACAGACAATTGATCGAGGAGTGGCGGTGCCCCAGCCACCGGAGGCCGGGGCGTTTCAGTACATCCCATGGGGTGGGGCCGGGGCGTCGATCGCGACCGCGGTCGATGCAACGGGCCACGTGCGCTTGGCATGGACCGGCGCTGAAACCGACCACCTGGTCGTCCGCACCGCCACGCTCCAGCATGGCGCGGTTGGCCCCGTCCAAACGTTGGGAGCCGGGGCGCTGTTCGCGCTCACGACGACACCACGCGGCGGCGCGCTCGCGCTGTGGCTCGGCAGCGATCGCCTCATGGCGTCCACCGCACCTCCCAACGAACCGTTCGCCGCCGGCCCGGAGAACGTGGCGGCCGGCGCAGACGTCGGAGCTGGCGCGAGCAAGGGGCTGGCGGCGGTCGACCCGCACACCGGACGGACAATCGCCGTCTGGCAAAGCTCGATCCCTGTGACCGGCGAATCTGGGACCAGTTGGAGGAGCGGGCCGCTGTACTACGCGGTGCGCAGACCGCAGACGCCCTGACCAGCGAGAACCGGAACCCACGCGCGGCGCGGTCGCCGCCCATGCGGACCGAGCAGCGAGCTGACTACTGAATCGGGCGCCGGACTCGAACAGGAGCGTCCACGAGTGTCAAACGTGGTCGCTCGGGTTCGAGTGACTGCGACGACCCGGCACGTCGGGGACGCGCAAGCTTGGAACTCCCTCCGCAGTAAGTTCAGCTACCCGCACCGGGCTCCAGGTGCCCGTCAAGCCACGCCGCCATCGCGTCCTGTCCCCACTCGCCGGACGCGATCGCCAGCATCGCGCGCTCGGCATCGTGGATCCCCGGTGCCGGCTTCCATGTCCAGCCGTTGAGCTCGACGAACAGCCGCAGCGCCACCCAGGCGACGCGCTTGTTCCCGTCCGGCAAGGGGTGGTTCTTCGCGAGGTGCACGACGAGCACCGCCGCCTTCTCGACGAAGCCGGGATAGAACTCGGTGTCGCCGAACCCGGCCGCCGGCGCATGCAGCGCCGAATCGGCCAGGTCCAGGTTCGCGGCCCGCATCACCGTCTCGACTTCAAGCCCGGTGATCTCGGCGGCGATCGCGATGTAGTCGGCGAGGTCGAGGTAGGCGACGCTCACTTCGCGAGCCGCTCGAGCAGCTCTCGGTCCGCTTCGATGATGTCTCGCAGCCGCGCCCTGAACGCGGGATCGCTGCGCCGACGCTCAACGGACTCCCGGAGCGCCTGCTTGACCGTCTCGTTGAGGCTCTTGCCCTCCGCGCGAGCCAGCGCCTCGGTGTCAGCGGCCAGCTGCTCGTCAAGTCGCACCGTCAGGTTCTTCGCCATGATGTCATGGTAGCATGGCGCCAGAGCATCGCTGGACCGACCGTTTCGGAGCAGGTGGTTCAACTGATTCGGATGACGGGCCTGACGAACTCGGACCGCCTGGAGGTCCGGCTCGGGGTCGCCTGGCGCTCGCTTTGCACCGGCCTGGAACGGGGCGACGCGCTCGTGATCCTCGACCGACTCGTCGTGCCGGGCCGGCTGTGCCGGACGAGGTCACGGCGCGGGATGACCTACCACGCACCGGGCGGGCACCCACCATCGGCCGTGGATTCAGCGGCGGTTGCGGCGTCGCGCAGCGCGTTGGGCCTTGCGGCGGTTGCGCGCACCCCGGTCGCCACGGACGCGCGGATGCGACGTGTGCGGCGGATCACCGGACGGCGGGCCGACCTCGGCCATCATCTCCGCGACGAACCGCCGCCCGATCACGTGCTGGGCCTCGTGCGCGTCGCCGCCGCCCTCGACCAGCGCGCGGAACGCCAGCCAATCGTCGGGTGGGTCGCCGTGGAGCAGGCGATCGGCCACCACCTGGTGCATGAGAAGGTGCAGGCGTGGGTTGATGGCCTCGCCGCCGATCAGCACCGTTTCCTCACCGGCCTCGATCGCGGCCGCCATCTCGGGATGCGCCAGGCGGATGAGCTTGGCGCGATCGTCTTCGTCGGTGGGGTCCAGGCCGGGCGGGATCCCGCCCGGCACCGGCGGCAGCGCCACCGCAGCGCGCTCCGCGTTCAGGCCCGGCCGGGGCTGAGGGTCCGGCAGCAAGCTCGAGGGCGGCGGCGAACGCAGTGCGTGTGCGCGCAGGGCACAGAGCACGGCAGCTCGCCCCGGCCCGGTGAGTGTGCAGTCCCTGCGGCTGAGCGCGTCGCCCTCGGCCGCCCCGATGGCAAGCAGCACGCGACGGACGTCGGTCATCGTGCTCGGCACGGCGTGGTCGGGCAGCGGGCCGCCGCCACTGCGCCAGCCCGCAGCCTCGATCGCCGCCGCGATCTGCGCGCCGGCGTCGGGGGCAGCTTGCGCGAGGGCCGCCATCGTCAGCTCGGCAACCGCGGCGACGAACGTGTCGTTGTCCAGCAGGCGCTCGAGGACGCGGACGCGGCGGGCGCCCGGCGTCAGGTCGCGCGCCCGCTTCGTGGCGAACAGCTTGCGCCCACGCCGCCGCACCAGGCCAGAATCGCGCAGAGCCCGATGCAGGCTTTCGAGATTCGCGATGTCGCTCTCGCTGCGGGGCGGCTTTCCCCACGTCCACCCTGGGCGCCGCGTGGCGACCTCGATGCAGAGCGCGCGGCCGAGCGCTCCGCGCTCGGTCAGCGCAAGGCCTGCCCGGGCCTCGTCGAGCAGCCAGTCGAGCACGTTGTCGGCCGGCCATTCGGGCAGCTCCGCATCGACGAGGTCGTCGACGAGCGGCTCGAGCAGCGTGCGTCGCGGCGAGGAGCGCCAGCCTGCCCACCGGTCGATGCGCTCGGCCTGCACTGCGAGCAGGCGCGTCGGATACCGGCCCTCGGGATCAGGCTCGGCGAGCACCGCGCGCACGATCTTCGCGGCGGGTCGTCCGTCGCCGGACTCGAGCGCTCGCTCGAGCGCAAGCATCGCCGCGTCCCGGGTCTGCGCCTCGGCCAGCCCCATGACTCCCTGCCACTGCAGCTCGTCGACGTCCGGCGGCTCCAGACCGCTCGCGTCGACGAGCGCGGCGAATCGCGCGAAGGCCGCGTCCTCATCGACGCCCCACAACCGCAAGAGCGCAACCGTCTCGGGCGAGCGGCAAAGGTCCGCGTAAGCGGCCGGCGCGCCGAGGTGCTCGAGCCCGTCGCCCAGCGCCCGGGCGACTGCGATGTGGTCCTCCACGCCGGCCAGGTACTTGCGTGGCAGCGTGTAGTACAGGAACTGCTGGAGGCCGTAGCGCGAGATGCACAACGTCGGGCCGTCCTCGTCGGCGCCGAACCACCCCAGCGCGCCGCGCAGATCGAGGGCGACCCCGCGGTCCAGCTCGGAGGTGTAGCGGTCGATGTCGGCCTTCCGCACCGTGAACGGCATCGGCGCAGGATGTCACCCGTGCCTCGCAGCCGGCGTCGATGAAACCGCTCGCTGCGACACTCGCGTGGCTCAAGCGGCCGGCAGAAGCCACTGCGCCGTCGCTCCGCGCGCGTTCCGTGGCTTCGGCTCAGCGCCGCCGAGCAATCGTGGTCGCTGACGTTCGGGTCCGGCTCGAGCGTGTCGGCTCGCGCCGCCCGACATGCCAGTCCCGCAGCACCCCCGGCGCGACCGAACGCCCGCGCGGAGCCTCAGCGACCTCGCGCGGCCGCGCGCTACTTCCCGCCCGCCGCGTCGACGGCGAGCCCGTGGAGGACGCACCCCTTCTGAAGCTGGCCCATCGTAGGTCATGACGGCGGCGATCTCGCCGCGCGCAGCGCGCGCCACCGCCGCGTCGAGATGGATCGCGTCGAGCGACCCGACCTCCAGCGGATCGATCCGGGAAGCCCGAGCGATGCTCCACGAGCCGTCGCACACCACCCAACAGCCATGTTCTTACCATCCGCTGTCAGCACGTGCGGCGGAGCACCACCTCCGTCGCGCTCGTTTGTGACGTGAGGACCGTCCCACGTCACAAACCCAGCGCACTCCAGTGGACTCCCTGGACTGTCGAACCCGACATCGACCCTCGCGCTCCCCATGAACAAGCCAAATCCGCCATCAGGCATCGCCGACTGAAAATCGTGGTGTCCCCGGTTCGAGTCCGGGTCTCGCCATCGCGGAATCCCGCTGGGCGGTCTCGGGCATCCGCCCGCTGATCGACTCGACGCACCCGCTGCGCGACGCCCCGGCTGACTTCGAAGCGATGAACCGACGCGCGCGCGGTCCCGGCGCGGCGACTGCCGCGACGGGACCGGGGTGTGCGCTGCGTCTAACGGGCGCTGGGTAGCGGCGGCTTGCTGTTGCGCAGCAGGTTCAGGTGGCGGGCCATCAGCGAGCTCGAGCCCGAGCTCTTGGTGAGCGCCTGGGCCTGGAGCTGCGGCTGGGCGAACGGGACGTCCTGCTTGCAGGATGTGCCTGCCGCCGGCGGCGTGCCGTCGGTCAGGTACGCGTTGACGGCGTCGTCGATGCACGGCGAGTTGCCGCCGTACGCCGTGTGGCCGTCACCGCGCATCGTCAGCAGGCGGGCGTTGCCGAGCGTGCGTACGAGCCTCAGCGCGCCCCGGTAGGGCGTCGCCGGGTCGTATGTCGTCGCGACGACGAGCGGCGTCGGGGTCGATTTCGTCAGGTTGTACGGCCCGTAGTACGCGTCCTTGGCGCGCACCGGCCAGAGGCCGAAGCCGGTCTCCAGGTAGCCGTGGTTGGAATAGAAGTGGTCGAACATGCCCCAGGCCTGATCGCCTTCGCGGTCGTAGACGGCGAGGTTCGTCGGCCAGATCGAGTCGGCGGAGGAGATCGCCACGAAGCGGTCGGAGCCCGGGTCGTAGGTCCCCGTCTCCGGGTTGCCGCCGTAGGCGATCTCGTCGTTCAGGAAGCGGAACAGCGACGCGTCGCCGGCCTGCGCCTCGGCGAGCGCCTGGGCGATCTCGGGCCAGAACTGCTTGGCGTAGAGGTCGGTGACCACGGCGTTGTTGATCACATCGCCGTTGACCGGCCGCGGATCGGGCGTGTAGTCCGGTGCGGGGATCGGCGACGCGTTGGCCTGGTCGATCAGCTGATCGTAGGCGTCCCACGGGTCGGCACCACCGAAGTTCAGGCAGTCGGCCTGGTCGGCCGCGCAGGCCTGGAAGAAGCGCCCGAGCTCACGCTCGAACGCCGCCGTCTGCTCATTCGAGCCCTTGAGCGGATCGCTCTGGTACGCGTCGGCGTCGAGCGGGCCGTCGAGCACGACACGCCCGACGTGGTTGGCGAACAGCTTCAGGTACGTCGTGCCCAGGAACGTGCCGTACGAGAAACCCAGGTAGTTGAGCTTCTTGTCGCCGACCGCGGCACGGATCACGTCCATGTCATGCGCCGTCTCGGCCGACGAGGCATGGGCCAGGATGTCGACGTCGTTGACCGCGACGCAGCGGCGCCCGTAGGCGCGCGAGCCGTCGGCGATCTGGTTGATGTTCGCTGTGAACGGTGTCGGGAAGGGCATCCGGTAGATGCCCTGCGTCTCCTGGTTGACCTTGCAGTCGATCGCGCCGGCGCTGCCGTCTACGCCCCGCGGGTTGATCGCGACGATGTCGTAGCGCTGGTTGAGGTCCGCCAGGAAACTGCCGCGGCCAGCCGCCTGCAGGTAGCCGCCGAAGCTGAACCCCGGGCCGCCCGGGTTGATGAACAGCGAGCCGATCCGGTGCTTCTTGTCGACCGCCGTGACGCGCATGACGGCGATGCCGATCTGCTTGCCGGACGGCCTGCCATAGTCGAGCGGCACGGCCTGCGTGGCGCATTCGACGTCCGGCGCGTCGCCACATGTCTGCCAGTCGAGCCCTTGAGACTTCGCAGCAGCCCCTGCCGGTGCAGCGGTCGGTACGGCCACGGCGATCACGCAGATCGCGGCAAGCCCCCAGCGCCTGCGAGGCGATGAATCCCTTATGTGCCCCCTCCAGTGGTCGTCAGCGCCGCACGCCTGGACCGCGTCGCCGATGGATATGTGGGCGCAGGCCTATCAACTGCGTGCCGCAGGATGCAACCGATCCCTGGACGGACGCCGAGGCGACGCGCGTACTCTCGCAGGGTTCATCCGGACTGCGTCGTCCTGTTCCGCCGATTGCTCGATGATGATTGCGTTCCCCGCCGCAGCAAGTGACATTCTTGGCCGAGCCGACCGCCAGCTCGACGGCCGGCTGACCCCGATGCCCGCGCGATATCGGTCTCGCTGCGCGACGCTGGCCGACTCAGCAGAGGAGACAATCGCAGAGCTGCTCGGCCGCTCCCGACCCCACACGTTGAGACCGACTCGCAACTGGCGTTTGGCCGCACCAGGGTCCGGGTCCGACTCCGGCGGCGGGTCATGCGTGGGCCCGATCTGAGCCGGTAAGCGCATCCGAAACGAGCAGTTGCGCCAGTGCGCAGCCCGGCGTACATTCGCTCCCATGCCACGACTCATGGATTCCCTCATCAGTCGCTGGCGCGATGGAGCCGCAGTTCGTGCCGAGCATGAACTCGATCCGACGCGCCGACGGCGCTTTGACCGCCTGCCGCAGCACTTCAAGGACCGGCGCGCGCTCCGCGCCGAGCGGCGCCTCCGGGCCAAGCGTGACATCGGGGACGCCGCCAGAATGGCCGAATCGACCACGTTCATCCGCCGCTGACCTGACGGCTCGCCGACAGCGCGCGCTAAGGGTCACAAGCTCCAAGTCGTGACCCGCCGCAAGCCGCGTCGCCCGACCCCGGGGCGCGGCATCTCGTCACGCAGCTCGCTGCCCCTTTGCATGGTGGAGTTCCCCCGGTCTCCCGGCTCCACGTAGAACGTCGTTTGTGACGTGAGCGCCGTCCCACGTCACAAACCCAGCGCAATCAATTGGCGTCGCTGGACTCCCGAGCTACCGGCCAGACGCGCCACGCCGCATGAACAAGCCAAATCCACCGTCGGGGAACGCCGACTGAAAATCGTGGTGTCCCCGGTTCGAGTCCGGGTCTCGCCATCGAAGTCCCTGCAAATCGGCTATTTTGGGCGCGTTCTGCGCCGCTGGAGCGGGCGCTGGACTCGAACTCAAGAGACCACGAGTCGAGATCGTGGTGTCCCCGGTTCGAGAAACCGAACCAGCAGAGGAACACCATTCCCGCGAGACCCAGCGCTACCCACCCGCGGATAGCAACCCCGGAGTTGCGGCCGCAGCGCCCGCGTGCGCAGGCGTGCGCCGCGCTCCTTCTCGTCGTCCGTTGCGGGAGCGTCGTGACCGCCGCGGCGCCGGCGCGGCAGGTTCACCCGCGGGCTTCGCCCATCGGGTACGTTGGTGCCTCGGCATCCGACGGGCGCCAGCCCCATGAAGGAGTGGTCTCATGTATCTCGTCGTTCGCAGCTACTCAGGGGCAGGTGCATCGGAGCTCTTCGATCTGCTCGGTGAGCGCCAGGACGAGGTGAAGGACCTCATCAGCGGGGTCCCGGGCTTCATCAGCTACGCAGCGGCCCGAACCGGCGGTGACACCGGGGTGACCGTCACGGTCTGCCAGGACAAGGCCGGGACCGACGAGTCCTCCAGGCGCGCTGCCGACTGGGTCAAGGAGAACGTCAGCACCGCGGGCACCGTGCCCACGATCAGCGAGGGCACCACGGTCGCGCAGTTCTGAAGGAGACCGTGGTCCTGGACTCCGCTGGGAGGAAACCCAGCGAACCTGACGCCTGCCTGTCGTCGAGGCTGAAGTGCGCGCGTGACAGTCCCGCGGCAGGCGCAATGTCGTGTCGACGTCGAGCGGCTCGGCATAGCGCGCGTCGGCGAGATCCTTGGCGCGCAACAGGTGACGGGCGGGAGGGCGCGAACGCCATCCCGCCCAGTGTTGCGCACTCAGCTCGCCAGCGGCGACTGGTGGCGGCGGCGCATGACGGCGATGCCGCCGAACGCCAGCAGCAGCGCGGCTCCGGCGCCGATGAGCGCGTCGCCCCAGGAGAACCCCGGGTCGGCCTGCGTGCTGTGCACGACCACAGGCGCGGCCGGCTTGGACGGGGTGATCGCGGGCGACGGGTTGTCCTCGCCGCTCACCGAGTTCCTGGAGTAGTCCAGGTGCATCGGGACGGCGCCCTGGACCTCGCCGTTGACGGAGTTCTGCGAGTAGTTGAGCACGGCGCTTGCGCCCGCCGGGAACGCTGCGAGCGACAGCGCGGCGAGGCCTGCAGCCAGCCAGTTGGACGACTTCGATCGCATGAGCTTCTCCTTTGCTGAGCGGGTGGCCGATCCACCCGTCGACGCGATCGAAGCTATGCAGCTCGGGGCTGCCCGCCAACCGTGGCACCACCCCGATTCGCTGCCGTGGTGGCGCGGTTGCGCCACGCCGTGGCCAGGAAGAGGATTGCCCGCATGGATGCCGTGCTCCGGGCCACGAACCTGCGCAAGACGTTCGCCTCGGACACCGTTCCCGTGCGGGCGCTGCGCGGCGTCGACCTTCGCGTGGCGCGCGGTGAGTTCGTCGCGATCATGGGGCCGTCGGGCTGCGGCAAGTCGACGCTGCTGAGCCTCGTCGCAGGTCTCGACGTCCCGAGCTCGGGCGAGGTCGTTGTCGCAGGTGTCAAGCTCGCCGGCCGCTCCGAATCCGAGCTGGCGCGCATGCGCCGGGCCCACATCGGGATCGTCTTCCAGTTCTACAACCTGCTCGAGGACACGCCGGCGCTCGAGCAGGTGGCGCTCGCGGCGACGCTCGCCGGAGAGCCGCGCAGGGAGGCGCAGGCGCGCGCCAGGGAGCTGCTGGAGCTGCTCGGCCTGGCCGACCGCGCGCGCCAGTTCCCGGATGCGTTGTCCGGTGGCGAGCGCCAGCGCCTGGCGATCGCGCGCGCCCTGGCCAACCGCCCGACCCTGCTGCTGGCGGACGAGCCCACCGGCGCGCTCGACTCGGAGTCCGGCGCGGGCGTGCTGGAGCTGTTCCGGCGCCTGCACGCATCCGGTCAGACGATCGTGCTGGTGACACACGACCCCGCTGTGGCCGCGGTCGCATCCCGCACGGTCCGGATGCGCGACGGGCTGCTCGAGGCCGACGCGGGTGCGCCGCACGGAGCGCCAGCGGTGGTGTCGTGAGATGCCGGCCGTCGCGATCCGCTTTCGCACGCAGCTGCATGCGCACTGGCGCGCCTGGCTGAGCCTCGCGCTACTCGCCGGCGTCTTGGCGGGGATCGTCGTCGGCGGGGCCGCCGCATCGGTGCGCACGCACGGCTCCTACCACCGCTACCTGATCTCGATCCACGAGGCGGACGTCTACGTCGACCCGTTCGTCGGATTCGGCGACGACAGCTTCCCGCTGAACCGCGTCGCGCGGCTGCCGCAGGTCGCGCACTCCGAGCGGGCTCTGCACCTCGCCGTGATCAGCCGCAGCCGCTCGGGGCGGCCGGTCGAGCCCGACGGCAAGGATCCGGTCGAGTACCTGATGCCCAGCGACGGGCATCCGGTCGACACGATCGACCGCCTCAAGGTCCTGCGCGGACGGCTGCCCGATCCGACCCGGCCCGACGAGGTCATCGGCGACACCAAGGCGCTGCACACGCTCGGCGTGGATGTCGGGGACACGTTCCCGATCCGCACGATCACCCGGCATCAGCTCTGGGCGCACGGCAACGACATCCGCCTCACCGCAGATCCGTTGATGGCGCGCTGGGGGCCGCTCGTGACTCTGCGCGTCGTCGGTGTGGCCGCCAACGCGCGGGCGGACATCGACGGCGGCCAGATGCACCTGACGCCGGCGTTCTACGACACCTACGGCGGTCGTCAGGTCGGCGCGTTCGTCGAGGAGCTCGTGATCCGGCTGCGCCACGGACAGGCCGACCTTTCGGCGTTCAAGCGCGCGACCGCCCGGATCGCGGGCAAGCGGCAGTACCTGATCTTCCAGCCAGGCGAGGGGCATCCGAAGATCCAGCACTCGATCGACCTGGAGGCGCGCGCGCTGTGGATCGTGACGGCGCTCGGCGCTCTGGCGGCGCTCGTGATCGTCGCGCAGGCGCTGCTGCGCATCGCCATCAGCGAGGGACGCGACGACCCGACGCTGCGCGCGCTGGGCATGACCCCGGGTCAGCGCGTGGCCCACGCGGCGCTGCGATCCCTCGCGATCGCGCTGCCGGCCGCGGCGCTGACGGTGCTCGTCGCGTACCTCGTCTCACCGCTGGCTCCGATCGGCTGGGCACGCGAGCTCGACCCCCGAACCGGCTTCGCGTTCGACGCGCGGGTGATCGGCATGGGCGCCGCCATCGTCGCTGTCGTGATCCTCGCCGCAGGGACGCTGGGCGGCATGCGGGCCCTCTCGCGCAGCTGCCCGAAGCCGACCGGGCCGGGGCGCGAGACGGCGGCCGTGGGCCTCGCTCGCAGCATCGCATCGCCGCCGCTGGCGTGTGGTTTGCGGATGGCGCTGGTGGGTCGCGGCCGCGGGCCCGCACGAGCCACCGTCGCCGCCGCGACGACGGCTGTCGTTGTGGCGGTCACCGCGCTCACGTTCGGCGCCAGCTTCCGCCACCTGCTGGACACCCCCGCGCTGTACGGCCAGACCTGGGATTACGAGACCTTCCCCGGACCGCCACCCTCGCCGTCGACGCTGCACGACCTGGGCGCCGACCCGGGAATCGTCGCGATCGCGGGGGGTATGGACGACAGCGTCGAGGTCAACGGCCACGAGACGGGGGCTCGCGGGGTCTCCGACATCCAGGGCCACATCGCCCCGACTGTGATCAGCGGCCGCGCTCCGCGTGGGCCGAACGAGATCCTGCTGGCCACGAAGACGCTCGGCGAGGCGGGAGCGCACATCGGCGGCTTCGTGACGGTGCGCGGCCGGGCGCCACAGGCACGGCGAATGCGCGTCGTCGCCACCGGCGTGCTCCCGTCGAGCAAGCTGAACCGGCTCGGCTACGGGGCGATCATGTCGTTCGCCGCGCTCAAGCGCCTGTCGCCGACCGCAACGCCGGGGGCGCTGGAGGTGCGCGTGACGCACGGCCCGGCGCGACGCGCGGCGATGCGCCACCTCGACGGCATCTTCGACGGGAACCTCGTCATCAAGCCGGACGAGGTCGGTGATTTCGGCCGGATCGACAACCTGCCGCTCTACATCGTCGTGCTGTTCACGGCAGTTGCCGGCGCGGCGCTCGCGTCCGCGCTGGCGAGCAGCGTCCGCAGGCGGCGCCGCGACCTCGCGATCCTCAAGACGCTCGGCTTCACGCGCACCCAGGTCGCCGCCGCCGTCGCCTGGCAGGCGACCACGATCGTCGCGATCGCCACATTGATCGGGATCCCGCTCGGGCTGGGCATGGGGCGCCTGCTCTGGCACCTGTTCGCCACCGATCTCGGCGTGCTGCCCGAGCCCGTTGCCCCGCTCGGGCTCACCGTGCTCGTCGTCCCCGCCGCGATCCTCTTCGCCAACGCCGTCGCGGCGCTGCCCGGCGCCGCCGCGGCCCGCGTGCGGCCGGCCGTCGTCCTGAGGACCGAGTGACGTGCGGGCACGCGCCATCGCGCTCACCATCCGGATCGGTGGGCTTCTCGCCCTGGTCGCTTGCGTGTACGCACTCGGCGTGCTCGGCATCGGTCGCGTCCCCACAGAGGACGAGTGGACGCTGGTCGGGTTCTCGGCGTTCGCCGCCGTCGTCTGCGCGCTCGCCTATGCCTCGCTGCGCCCGCGACTGGACGCGTTCTCCGATCGGCTCCTGCGGCGAGACGAGGCGTCCGCCAGGGACCTGGTGACCTCGTTCGGCAGCCGGGCGGTGCGCGGCCTGCCCGCGGACGAGCTGCTGCTGCAGCTCGCCGAGTCGCTGCGCGCCACGCTGTCGCTGGCACGTGCGGAGGTCTGGACGAACACCGGCGGGATCCTCGAACGCGCCGCTGCCGACCCCCCCGCCGAGGGACGCACCCTGATCCTCGACGGCGCCGAGGAGGCGGCTGCCGCGCGCGCCGGCGTCGTCGGGCGCACGTGGCTCGGGCTCTGGCTTCCCGACGTGCTGCTCGGGCTCCCCGGGGGCCCGCTGCGCATCGCGGCGATGACGCACGCCGGCGAACTGGTGGGCCTGATCGTCGTGTCGCGCGAGGCCGGACAGCCAGACCTGGGCCCGGCCGACGACGAGGTGCTCACGCAGCTCGCCCGGCAGGCGGCGCTCGCGCTGCACGACCTGCGGCTGGGATCGGCGCTGGAGGCCTCGACGGATGAGCTGCGCCGTCAGGCAGCCGAGCTGCGCGAGTCGCGCGCGCGCATCGTGACCGCCGCGGACGCGGAGCGAAGGCGGATCGAGCGCGATCTCCATGACGGCGCCCAGCAGCACCTGATCGGGCTCGTCGTCAACCTCGAGGTCGCGCGCGAGCTCGCGTCGACCGACCCGCAGCAGGTACGACCGGTGCTCGACGAGCTCTCGGGCGAGATCCACACGGCGCTGGACGAACTGCGCGACCTCGCGCACGGGATCTACCCGCCGGTACTGGTCGACCGGGGGCTGCGCGAGGCGATCGAGGCCGCCCTCCTGCGCGCCCGCGTGCAGGGCGGCGTCGAGGGCGACGGAACCGGGCGCTACCCGGTCGATGTCGAGGCGACGGTGTACTTCTGCTGCCTGGAGGCGATCCAGAACGCCGCCAAGCACGCCGGCCCGGCTGCGCACGTCGGCGTGCGCATCTGGGAGGAGGACACGACACTGCTCTTCGAGATCGTCGACGACGGGCGCGGCTTCGAGTCCGGGGCCGGGCGCGGCGGCGTCGGCGTGGCGAACATGCGCGACCGCGTCGGGGCGCTCGGCGGGCAGCTGCACATCGAATCCGCTCCCGGCCACGGGACGCGGGTCGTCGGAGGCGTGCCGCTGTGACCGTACGCGTGCTCGTCGCCGACGACCAGGAGCCCTTCCGGCGCGCCGCCGGCGCCGTCGTCGCGGCGACCGCGGGCTTCACGCTGGTCGGTTCGGCGAGCTCGGGCGAAGAGGCGGTCGCGATGGCGTCGACGCTCTCTCCCGACCTCGTGCTCCTGGACGTCCGGATGCCGGGCATCGGCGGCGTTGAAGCGGCTCGCCGCATCCGCGCGCCGCTGAAGGTGCTGATCTCGACCTACCCGGCGACCGAGGCCGCCCGCGCTGCGGGCAGCCGGTTCCTGCGCAAAGAGGACTTCGGACCGGCTGCGCTGCGCGCGCTGTGGCAGGCGCGCTAGTGCCGTGAGTCGGAAGTTCGGCCCAGGAACTGCCGTCGAATCAACGATTCACGACACTAGCCGTGCCGGGACAGGTACAGCAGGACCGCCTTGACGCGGCGGTTGACGTTGTCCTCCCAGGTGAGACCGAGCTTGGCAAAGATCGAGTGCACGTACTTCTCGACCGAGCGCTCGGTCACAACCAGCGCCGCGGCGATCGCGGCGTTGTTGGCGCCCTGGGCCATCTCGCGGAGCACGTCGAGCTCGCGCGGCGTCAGCTCGGCGAGCGGTGAGCGCTCGCTCGAGCGGCGGGCGGCGACGAGCGCCTCGACGACCTTGGGGTCGACGTAGGAGCCGCCGCCGGCAACCGCCTGGATCGCGCCGATCAGCATCGCTCGGTCATCGACACGATCCTTGATCAGGTAGGCGCGCCGATCCGAGCCGTCCTCCAGCAGCGCGAGCGCGTAGCCGGGCTCGGCGTACTGGCTGAGCACGACGACCCCGAGCTCGGGATGTGTCTCGCGCAGCCTCAGCGCGGCGCGGATGCCCTCGTCGCTGGCGTCAGGCGGCATGCGGATGTCCGTGAGCACCACGTCCGGGCGCTCCGCCTCGACGGCTTCCAGCAGCGAGTCGAGGTCGCCGCAGCCTGCGACGACCTCGACCTCGCCATCCAGTTCGAGCAGTCGCCTGATGCCCTCGCGCACGATGAGGCTGTCCTCGGCAAGGACGACGCGGATGGGCACCCGGCGAGCATACGTCCGCCGCTCAGCAGCTGGGCGGATCTGCCTCGACACGGCGCGGGCTGCTGTGCGGCGTGATCTGCATCACGGTCGGCCGTGCGGGTGTCGTGGTGCTCGGGTTGCGCACCTGGCCGGACCGGCTGCTCGTCGGATTCGACGAACGAGTCGCCCGCGCGAGCGCCTTGTGGCGCAGGTCGAGGGGCTGACGGCGAGTCGTCGGGCAGGAGGAGCGGATCGCGGTGCTGGAGTGTCAGCTGGGTCGCTCGTCGAGGAACTCATCGCAGCCACCGAGTGCTGCTCTGCCGAGCGCGCCGCCACGCGGGAAGGGCCGTTCTCCTCGCAAGCAAGGCGCGCAGCCTGGGCATGAGGTCTCCGATCGCGTAGGTCCGTCTCGGCGAGCGGCAGTAGCGTCATCTGGCTCAGAGCGGCGGGGCCCACTGCCGACGCGGCCGTTTGTGACGCGGGACGGCGCTCACGTCACAAACCCAGCGAAATCAATTGGCATCGCTGGACTTCAAGGCCACCAGGTCGTCAGCCCACGCCGCATGGACAAGCCAAATCCGCCGTCCAGCGCCGCCGACTGAAAATCGTGGTGTCCCCGGTTCGAGTCCGGGTCTCGCCATCCTGGTATCACATCTGATACCATGCGATCATGGCGATGACGCTGCGGCTGACCGACGACGAGGCTGAGGCGCTACGGCTGCGTGCGGAACGCGAGGGGCGCTCGATGCAGGAGGTCGCGAGGAGCGCCGTGCGCGAGTACGTCGATCGGACGAGCCGCCAGGAACTCCTCGACGAGGTGCTCGACGACGAGCTCCCGCGCTACGCCGAAGCGCTGCGTCGCCTCGGCGAGTGATCTTCCTCGACTTCGACGCGCTGGTACACGTCGCGCGGCGCACGCTCGGGATCGAGCCCGAGATTCGCGACGCCGGACTGCTGGAATCGGCGCTCGCGCGCCCGCGAGCGTCGGCCTTCGGTCAGGACGCGTACCCGACCATTCACGAGAAGGCCGCCGCCCTCCTGCAATCGCTCGCGCGAAACCACGCGCTGATCGACGGCAACAAGCGTCTGGCGCTCGCCGCCACGCTGGCCTTTTACGGAATGAACGGCCTGCGCCTCACGCTGACCAACGACGATGCGTATGACCTCGTCATCGCCGTTGCCGTCGGCCAGCTCGACGACATTGCCGCGATCGCGGCGCAGCTCGACGCGCATTCGGAGGCTCGGGCACACGGCTGATCATCGTCGATCTCCGATTCGAGGCACCCGGCGCCTTGCCGTCGCCCAGCATCTCTGCGACTGATCGCGCACACGCGCCGCGCGCCGTCCGGTCGTACGGGATTCGGCCGCCTGAGGCCGGCGTTTGCGGCGCCTGAACCGTCGCCTAGGGCGGCACTCCAATCGCGTGGGGCGTTTCGGGCGTGAAGTGCCTCTCGCTCCCCAAACCCAGGGGCATGAACCGCCATCCCTGGACACACCGGCCCTCCACAGCCCGGCGAAAGCCCGATGGACACTGACGATCGCGGCGCAAACGCCGCCGCCTGAAAATCGTGGTGTCCCCGGTTCGAGTCCGGGTCTCGCCATCGGACGAACGGTCTGCCACGTCGCGGCTGTTGTGAGCTCGCCGAGCGCTCGACATCCTCGCGTGTCGACTGCTACATCTGCCCGTCGCCGGAAGGGGGTTTGCGCACTGACGGCGTGCCGCGCGCATCGATCGACGTCTGCCGCAGCTCGGCGTAGCGGTCAACAGCGGCCGCGTCGCCGTCGCCGTCGAAGAGCTCGACCTGGGCGATCCGGCCGTCACAGAGCGACGCGGCGAGCACGAGGGCGAGCTCCCAGACCCCTCCGCCCAGGTCGGATGAAGAGTGTCCGTGAGCTGTGAACCGTGTTGCGATGTGTTCGTCGTCGCTCGCGAGTGCCTCGAACGAGATCTCCATGTCGGCCGACATCGCTGCCCAGGACTGGAACTGCTCCACCATCGAGGCCCTGTCACGTACGACGTCCCATCCCAGCGTGCGACGATCAACCATCTCGACCTGCTCGACGTAACAGTCACCGAGCGCGTCCCACGTGCGCGAGTTCGCAGCTCGGCACACC
>DATKOY010000070.1:0-7074 GCA_035524415.1 Solirubrobacteraceae bacterium
CCACCTTCTCCGGCGTGACGAGACCCGGAGCCATGTACGGCTCCCGGTCCACTTCCTCGGCGTCGAAGTAGTACTGACTCGCGTCCTTCACGTAGACCAGGATGGTGTCGTGTTTCGCGGGCCAGCGCTTCTTGGATCGTGCGCCGTAGTCGTAGGCCCAGATGATCTCGTTGAGGAAGTTGTCCCGACCAAAGATCTCGTCCAGCAGGATCTTGCAGTAATGCGCCTCGCGGTAATCGATGTGGAAATAGAGAGTGCCAGTCGAATTGAGGAGGCGATGGGCCTCGATCAATCTTGGTTCGAGGAAGGCGAGGTAATCGTCGAAGGCGTCGCGATACGACGACTCTGCGATCAAGCGGGTTGCGTAGCGTCTGCCCCCGAATCCGATGCGGTCGCCGCTGGCGTGCTTCTCGGTCTGCAGCGTCTTGCGTGATTGCGCCTTGCCCGTGTTGAACGGTGGATCGATGTAGATCAGCTGGAAGCTCGCGTCCGCCAACCCGGGCAGGACTTCGATGTTGTCCCCCAGGAGGATCTTGCTCGTCCCGTCATCCATGGTGGCCATCGTACGGAGCGACTCGGCTAGCTGGTGTCCGTGAGGCTCGTCGACTAGTGCGAGGCCGGGAGAGGCCTCGCTCCCTCCTGTCGGACGATAGTCTTACGCCATGGCTGAGGCCAAGCACGAAGGCGGAGACCCGGAGCTCCACGCTCTGTTCGAGCAGTTCGATGCGCGGCTTGTCTCGCCGGGTGGGGCGGCGCAGCTGCTCGGCGTGTCGCGCAAGACGATCTACACGCTCGGCAAGCGCGAGGAGCTGCGGGTCTTCCGTAGCTCGAGGACGGACAAGCTGAGCGACAGCGGCACGGCGTGGGCGTTTATACCGCTCGTCGATGTCGCGAAGTACGCGGAGAAGGTCGGCCGGCCGTTCCCGAAAGGCTGGATGGGAACGTCAGACGATCGTCCTACTTGACGACGTAGGACAAACGTCCTACAGTGCCGCGCATGAGAATGGACGCGGCGATTGACGAGTTCGTGCGGGACTGGCGGGCACAGGGCCACATGAATTCCGATGGCACTGAACGCCGCTACCGCGCGGTGCTGTGCCTCCACGCGGACGACACATTGAACCGCGATCCGGCATACGTCGGTCGGCAGGACGTGAAGCGCACGTTGCGGCGGTGGCCGCACCCGAACACGCAGCGCGTGAACCGGTCGGTGCTGGTCAGCTTCTACGCCTGGGCAATGGAGGAGGGGTACCGGAAGGACAATCCGGCGCTCCAGACCCGACGGGCCAAGCGCCGGCCGACGGAGCGCTATCGGCTGACGCGCGAGGAGGCCGCTGCGTTGCTTCTGTCCGCTGACGCACAGCGGGAGCGCTGGGCCGTCTATCTCGGGATCTGTGCAGGCCTGAGGAACGCCGAGCTTCGCGGTCTGCAGGGCCGCCACTTCTCACGCCCCGGCTTCATCCGAGTGTCACCCGACATCGCCAAGGGCGGTCGCGAGCGCTGGGTCCCAGTGGTTGCGGACCTCGCCGCGGTCGTCGCGGAGATCCGGTTCAACCTGGCCGAGGACGAATACGTCCTGCCGGCCCAGCGGTTCCGCAATCCGCCGCACAACACGCTCCGCACGGAGCTTCGCCATCGGCCGTCCTCGCACCAGGCGCTGATCCAGCTCGTGGTTGACGTTGCGCGGCGGGCAGGCATCGAAGCACGGGTCACGCCGCACACGCTGCGCCATGCCTACGCCGAGCACATCTCGCGCCATGCGGGGATCAGGAGCACGCAATTCTTGCTCGGGCATGCAGGGATCGCGACGACCGAGCTGTACGTCGGGCGACCAACGCTGGACGAGCTGGCCGGAGCCGTCGAGGGGTTCACATTCGGGCCTAGCGACCGAACAGACGTTCTAGGGGTCGGCGAGAAGCCCGAAATCCCCGACAAGGCGACGACCGGAATCGAACCGGTGTACACGGCTTTGCAGGCCGCTGCGTAGCCACTCCGCCACGTCGCCGGGGTCGTGCCCAGCGTAGCGGGGGCCTCGTCCGCGCGGCGCGTGGCCGTCAATCGGTTTGCAACGGCGCGCGGGTCTGCGAGAGTTGCCGGGTGCTTCTGTCCCGTTCGCTCGCCGCGCGGGCCTCTGCCTGCGCGTTCGTGTGCGCGGCGGCCGCCCTGCTGACCGGCTCGCCCGCTCACGCCGCCGGCGGCGCCTGGCCCAACCTCAAGGGCATCCAGCACCTGCACTTCCAGACGGCGCCGATCGACGTCAAGCCGGGCCAGAACACCATCGACAACATCATCATCCCCGCCGACGAGAAGCCGAAGGTCGACGGCTTCATCATCCGCGCCAAACCGAACCTCGAGTACCTCAACGGGAAGGTCCCGCCGGTCGACGTGATCCACCTGCACCACGGCGTCTGGCTCAACGCCTCCGGCACCTCGCCGGCCGCGCCGCTCGGCAGCATCCAGCCGATCTTCTTCGGCGGGGAGGAGAAGACGGTCTTCCGCATCCCCGAGGGCTATGGCTACGCCTACAAGGCGACCGACACCTGGATCCTCAACCGGATGATCCACAACAACACGCCGAATGCCACGAAGGTGAGGCTCGTCTGGGACCTCGACTTCATCCCGGCGAGCTCGACGCTCGCCAAGCACATCACGCCGGTGGTCCCGCTGTGGATGGATGTGCGCCGCGGCTGGGGCTACCCCGTCTTCAACGTCATTCAGGGCCAGGGCGGCTCCGGCGGGACGTTCACCTTCCCCGACGACGCGAAGGCGAATCCCTACGCCGGGGGCAACATCCAGAACGAGTTCCGGATGCCGTTCAGCGGCACGATCGTCAGCGCCGTCGGCCACCTGCATCCGGGCGGCCTGTATGACGACATCGACCTCGTGCGCCCCGGCGCGACGCTGCCAGCCACGACGTCGTGCGCACGCGAGGCGACCGATGCGACCGGTGCGCACACCGCGCGCGTGTGCGTCCGTGCGACGGCCGGCTCGGTGAAGAACTCGGTGCGCATCTTCCGCAGCCAGGCGCACTACTACGACCCGGCCGGACCGGTGTCGTGGGACGTGTCGCTGACCGCTTCGCGTCCCGACTGGCGCGTGCACGTTCGCACCAACGACGTCCTGCGCATCACCTCGACCTACGACAACAGCCACTCGTCGTGGTACGAGGACATGGGCATCGTCCTGCTGTTCGTCGCCGAGAACGACAGTCGCGGGCCGGACCCGTTCGCGACGCCGGTCGACTGGCGCGGCGTCCTCACGCACGGGCACCTGCCCGAGAACAACAACCACGGCGGCGACCAGGCCGTCTTCCCCGATCCGCGCAAGGTGGCGAGCGGCCCGGTGACGACGACCGTCGACATCAAGGGCTTCCAGTTCCAGCCCGGCGACCTGGGGCTGCTCTCCGACGGGGGGAAGGTCCCGGTCGTCCCCGAGGGGCAGAGCCTGCACTTCCACAACGACGACAACCCGGCCTTCGAGTGGCACTCGATCACGACGTGCGCGGCGCCGTGCAATCGCAACACGGGGATCTCCTATCCGCTCGCCAACGGCGGCTCGGGGACGCAGTTCGACTCCGGGCAGCTCGGCTACGGGCCCGCCGGGCTATCGCCCGCCGACAACACCCTGGACTACTCGACGCCGACCGACCTGCCGCCGGGCACCTACACGTACTTCTGCCGCGTGCACGCGTTCATGCGCGGCTCCTTCCGCGTGGTCAAACCCGCCGGATAGCGGGGGCCACGGGTTGCTATTCTCGCGCTCCCGCTGAGGGCGATTAGCTCAGCTGGGAGAGCGCCGCCTCGACAAGGCGGAGGTCACTGGTTCGAGCCCAGTATCGCCCACTCGAAACCCCCGGTCTTCATCGGGGGTTTCGGCGTTTCAGGGGGGCTTGAGGTACCACCGTGGTACCAATCTCGCGGCTCGGCGGGTGTACGGTCGGCGGATGCCGACGCTGCCGCTGCGATGGGTCGTGACCGCCTCGCCCGTCGTCATCGGTGCGGGCGATCACGTGCACCGCTTCGGCTGCCGCGACCTCGACGGCATCGCGCGCATCGCCCAGGCGCGGCGCCGTCCTGCATCGCCAGCGGGCGCCGCATCCGTGCCCGCGCTGCCGGCCGACGCTTCGAGCTGCGGTTGTCCCGCTGAGACCCGAGAGATACGGTCGGCTTCCGAGCAGGCAGGCACGCGGCCGGGCACGGACGCCAGGCCGCGAGCCCCCTCAGTTCATCGTCGCCGGGGCGAGCGGCACCGAGGCGATCCACCGCACCGAGCCGTCCTCCTGCACCACGCCGAGATGTTCGGCGCCCGAGTGGACGGCCGCGGCGAGCAACCACTCACCATCCAGCAGACTGAGGCGCAGGCCCCCGACCTGCGCGACGACGAGCGCAGGCGGATCGTCGTGCAAGACCTCGAGCCTCGACGCCTCGAGCACGTCGGCGCCGAACGCGGCGGCCAGGCGCTCGCGGAGCGCGACCTCCCCGGCGCTACGCGCGGTGTTGGCGTCCAGACTCACGCGAACGTCGGGTTCGCCAGGCCGGTGCCCGAGATGACCCCGATAGCGCTCGGCGAGCGCGTGATGAGCGCGCACTTGACGACCCCGCGGTAGTTCACCGAAAGCGTGCCGCTGGCCGAGCCGTCCGCGTGCGCCGTGACCTCGACCTCAGCGAAAAGCCGCAGCGCGTCCTTACGGAAAAGGATGATTCTGTCCTCCGACGTGCTCGCACCGAGCAGCGTGGGGACGCCGGTCGAGACGACGACGTTCTGGAAGGTGTCCAGCAGGCGCCGAGGATCGTCACCGGAAACCGACTGCGACAAAATCCAGTACAGGCGCCGCGGATGCAAGAGGATCGAATCGACCGGGCCGCCGTCAGCGGTCGCCGTCGATGCCGCGCACGCACCGATCTTCGAGATGAGCTCCGGGACGCTCGGCGTCGAATCCGTATACGTCACCGACGTGACGCCGGAGACCGAGAGCAGGCCGCGAGTCTCGCCGCCGCTTGCGCTGCCCGCGATGAGCTGGCGCTCGAGTTCCTCACCGCACGCCGCGCCGATTTCCTGTGAGAGCGTGCGGTCAAGGGAGCCCGCGCCCGCGCCGCTGCCAGGGCCCGGCACGCCGGCACGGTCCACGACCTGCCTGCTGACCGGGATCTGCGTTCCCGCATACGAGATCGGCGACGAGGACGCCGCGTAGACGGGATCGACCGCAGATAGGGAGTTTGCCTCGCCGCCGCTCTGCACCGCGACCACCGCGCCGGAGCTCGCGCGGACCACCTGCAGCACAGTGCCGCAGTTCGGCGGGAGCGGCTGTGTGCCCAGCAGCTCCGCCAGACGGGCGCGGCTGTGAGCGGCCGTCGAGAACAACTCGGCGAGCACCGGCGGCATCGCGGCCGTCGGGATGATGTTCGAGCCCGCGGCCGTGATCGTGAACGCCTCGCGGGCGAACGCCGCCGCCTCGCGCCCGAACTTCGCAAGCCTCGCCTGCGCGAGCTCGAGCGGCGGCTCGAGCACGCCGGGCGCGTCGCGGCGCGCACCGGGCGCGTGCCGCAGCCGCGGGTCATCCGCGCTCGCCTGAAGGCGCCGATCCGCCTCCGCTACCAGGAGCTTGTCCTTGAACCACGAGTTCGCGCAACCCTCGGGCGCGTCGGGCTCGAAGGCGTAGCGCATCCCGGTGCCCCACGCGGTCTTGTTCGTTCGCTCGTACTCCTCGCGCGAGGGCAAGCCCGAGGGCAAGCGCTTGTACTGATCGGCTTTCGGCTTCACTCGCGGGCTCACGACAAACGTCCTTCGGGGTTAGTGGTTGAATCGCGCCAGCGACGGCGCCAGAAGAAGAGACGCCGACGGCGCCGCCGCGCCGGGGCGACGAGAACCATCGGGCGGCCGAAGATTCGAGGGCACTCGGCCGAGCACGGCGCCGTGGCCGTGGCGCAGGCGACGCAGCACGAGAAGCCGCGGACGCCGGGTTTGCACTGCGCAGGCGACGGCGGGCCGGGACGCCGACCAGGCCCATAGACCGGACCGCCGTGCCCGAGCGGCTCGGCCGGAATGGTGTGCCATTCAAAGCCCATCGCGGGCCTCCCGCGCCTGCGCAAGGCCAAGGCCCGAACACGACAGCGACGAGCGCTCGGCCGCGGTCGGCGCTGGAGCGGGCCGCGGCGTGCAATCCGAGCAGAAGGTCACGCCGCCGCCTTCTTCGAGTGGTAGTAGGCCAGGGCGCGCCGCGAGTCACACTCACGGCAAACGGACTTGCGCCCGCTCGGCTTCGAGGCGTCACGCGCGAACGCCTCATACGACTTCACGGCGCCGCAGGCGTAGCAGCGGCCAGGCGCAGGCTCAGCGTTCACCATTTCGCCCGCGACCTCATCATCGTAGAGAGGGAAATCCACCGTGGCGTGGGCGGACGGGCGAAATGTGGTCATTTCCGAGCCCCCCGGTGGGAATTAGCGCGCATCGTCGGGCTCGTCGGCGTAGACGTACTGGTTGAGTTCGCGCGCGTCGAAGCGCAGGCCACCACCGATGCGCAGCGCCGGCAGCTCGCCGCGGTTCACCATGCGGTAGATGGTGGACCTGCTGACACTGAGTCGTCGCGCCGCTTCGGTTGGGCGAAGGAGTGGAGACGTTCCGGGTGTCGCATCCGTTGCCATCCCTAACCATTTTAGGTGCGTGTCGGACGTCACCGTGACGGAAATGTCAGGTGAACGGCAGTGAACACCCCTACGCGCGAGAGGATTCGGTTGCTCGCGCGCGCGTACAGTAAACACCGCCGTGCACCGTGCACCGCGGGCGCGGTCGAGTGGGGGCTGCGCCGGCCGGCTAGTTGGGCTGACCGAACGCTGCGGCGCGCTGGCGCTCGTGCGCTCGCCAGCGCGCGGGGTCTACCCAGGCCGCCCAGCTCTCGCGCACGGGCTCGAGCGTCCACCACTGCTTCGGTAGGCGACCGTTGTCGAAGTGCAGCCACGGCCAGGCGGCCAGGGCCGCCCACTCGCGGCGAGCGCGGCTGAGCTCGCCGAGGGCTTTGCGGTCGTCGCGCTCGAGGTAGGTCGCGACATTGGGGTGTGATTCGCCGGCGATGTCGCG
>DATKOY010000071.1:0-3289 GCA_035524415.1 Solirubrobacteraceae bacterium
GTCGGCGTCGAGTCGAGATAGAAATAGTATTCCTTGACGTCCTCGCCGTGGTTGCCTTCGCTGTTGGTCAGGCCAAACAGGCGTTCCTTGAGGATCGGGTCCTTGCCGTTCCACAGCGCGAGCGCGAAGCAGAGAAACTGATGGTCATCGCAGATGCCTCCCAGCCCGTCCTCGCCCCAGCGGTACGCCCGCGAGCGGGCCTGGTCGTGGGTAAAGTAGTTCCACGCATCGCCATTTTCGCTGTAGTCCTCGCGCACCGTGCCCCACTGGCGCTCGCTGAGGTATGGTCCCCATTTCTTCCAGGGCATGTTTTGCACGCGGGCTGCTTCGAGTCGGTTTTGTTCAGCGGTCACAAGGTCTCCATCCTTTCCGTAGCTAAAATGGCAGGTCAGGGATGAAACAACCCGCTCATCCCGTTGGAATCGTGAGGACCGGCTGCCCTTCTATGGGGCCGGTGTGCGTCAGCGAGAAGAGGATCATCAGGAACGAATAAATCGACTTCGATCGATAGTCTCGATTGTCGATCCAGAACCAGTAATCCGCGTACGGGATAGATACGAATTCGTTGTCCGGCTTCTTCCGCCCGCTCCGGATCCGGATCATCGGTTGGTAGCCGACGACCGCGTCCGTGTCGAAGACCGCGGTCCTGGTTACACTCCCGTCCGCCACATGGGCATCGGGCACCTCGATGGCAGCGGCCGTATCCAGCAGGATTTCCAGCATCGAGCGGGTCACCATGGCCAGTTCCTCGTCGTTTTGCGGGGCCGACCCGTAGACCACGTGGATCTCCTCCGCGTCCAGGCGGATCCCAAGGAGTTCCCGCAGGGTCTGGATGTCCTCCAGGAGTTCGGGGGTGACGTTCTTCCGGCGCAGGGTCATCACGGCCCACTCGCCGTCTTTTGTTTTGTCGATCCTCATCCCCACCGTCCCGGAGGCCTGGATCCGGCGAAGCGTGGCGCCGATCTTCTGGAACTCCGGATCGGCTCCGCGGGCACGCGCCGAGGCCCCGAAACGGTTCTGTACCCCGTTGATCGAGCTGACCATCATCTGCAGTACGAGGTCCGCCGGCCAGCCCGACTGGATGAGGGACATCACGATCCTGGGCGGGATGGGGGTCATCAGGCTCCGGGTGAACTGGTCCCCCAGCAGCGGGTGGTAGGTGATTGTAGGCCTGTCGGCGTAATGCCCCGAGGCCCCGGCGTTACCAAGTTCAGATCCGGGCGACGCGGTCAACGTCCCAGACAGGGTGACCGTGGTCTCGAGGGTATACGAGTTGATGATCGAGGCGACGTCTGTGAACATCGGCGAGTCCCCGTACCGGAGCTTGACAAGGTTGAGCAGCATCGTCCGTTTCCACGACGTGCTGATGGCGCTGTCGTAGTCGAGCCGGTCGCGCCCGATGCTCGCCGGGCCCATGCTCGCGCAGCCAGTCAGCAGAAGCACGCTCAGGCAGGACACTCCAATGGCCACCCTCATGGCGGATGTTGCGTCAACCATGCACTTTCTCCGGCGGAGTTACGCGCTCTCCACTCTCCGACACTACTAGACACTCACAGCCGCGTGGTCCTGGCCGGCGACCCGGTTCATTTCTCTTCCTCTTCTCAGTCAAGCGCTCTCCTTGCGGATGGAGAGCGCGATGAGCGGGTAGAACAAAACGGACAGGACGCCGGCGCCGACCAGAGCGGCGGCGTTTTCCGGCCGCATGCGACCCGTCGCCTTGCCGAGCTCGGTGATCACCACCACCAACGACAGAGTCGTGGCCGAGAAGAGCGCCAACCGGAGCCGTTCGCGGACGGCGAGGTCGCGGCGGTAGAGCAGGGTGGGGCCACCGCGAATGACGAGGAGGAGCACGAGGAACAGGGGTACGCGCGCCACGCTGCCGGCGCTGGCGAACAGGGCGGTGAGATCGATCTGGGCGCCGCTGGTGACGAAGAAGATCGGGATGAGGAAGCCGAAACCGAGCGCATCGAGCTTCTGGCGGAACGGTTCCGCCCCCGGCCCGCGAGATACCAGACCGACCAGGCTGCCGGCGGCAAATGCACCGAGGAGAATGTCGAGGCCGAGGAGGTCGGCCAGGACGACGAGGCCGCCCAGGAGGAACATCGAGACCCGCACCGGCAACTGACTGGTACTCTGCAGCTGGCGCGAGAGCACCTCGATCACCCGCGGTGGGCGCAGCCGCAGCGCGACCACGGCGCAGGCGACGGCGATGAAGACGAAGGTCGCCAGCAGGCCGGAGCGCACTGCGAGCCCCTCGCCGCCGGTGATGATGAGCGAGAACAGGACGATCGGCCCGAACTCGCCAATCGCACCGGCACCGAGCACGAAGCGCCCGAAATCGGTTTCAAGATCGCCCGCCTCGCGCAGGATCGGCAGCAGCGTGCCGACCCCCGTCGTGCTCAGCGCCACGGCGACCAGCACCCGGTCAGCGACCAGTCCGACCGCATCGAGCGCATACGACAGCCCAAAGGCACCGGCGATCGAGAGCCCCCAGCCACACAGCCCGAGGTTCAACGGCCGCCCGCGCAGCTTGTTGAAGTCGAGATCCATTCCGGCGAGGAAGAAGAGAAACGACAGGCCGAGCGCCGACAACATTTTGAGGCCGCCCTCGACGCCCACAACATCGAAGACGTGGGGCCCGACGACGACGCCGAAGAGCAGCTCGAGCACCACTAGCGGCAGGCGCAGGCGGATGGGCAGTTCGTTGAACAGGGGTGCAATGGCTGCGACAAACAAAACGACCAGCAGTGCGTGGGGATGTGGGTGTGCCATCTCAGCGCAGCGCTAACGCCCGCAACTCAATTCGTGCTCGCGCGCGTGTTCGTACTCGTAGTCGGAGGGAGCCATCGCAAACGTTGCATTGATGATTCGTTCACGAGTACGAGCACCGCTTCGCTGGGCACGAGCACGAAAAATCGTCGCGGCAGGCGATCATCCATGGAATTCCCAACTCAGAATGGTTCGTACTGCTGCGGCGCCGCGACCGTCCGCGTCGGTGGCGGTGTCGGCGCCAATGTCGGCGGCGCCTGTGTCTCGGGTGTACTTGTTGGCGTCGGTTCCGCCGCCGGCGCGCCGCTGGTGGCGCTCGGTTCGGCCCGGTCCGCCGCTTCAGTCGCCGTCGATGCAGGAACACGCCAGACGAGCTTGGCGTTATCCACCCAGCCCGTGAGGCCGCCCTTGGCGGCGGACACATAGGCGTAGCCACGCTCCAGTCGAGAGCGCACGACCTTCTCGTAGAGCGCCAGGTGACCGACGACTTTCGAGGATTCGGATGCCTCGGCGTAGACGG
>DATKOY010000072.1:0-25039 GCA_035524415.1 Solirubrobacteraceae bacterium
TGTGTCGGCCGACTCACCACAGGAACCGGCGATCTCGCTCGGTGGCTGTTCACAGGGCCACACTCATCCCAACTGCGGGGGTGAGTGCGGTTCCAGTACCCAAACGGGGACGTGAATCCGCATTCACATCCGTCCGGACGGCGAGTGCGGCCGTACGAACACGAACGGGACCCACCACCAGCCAGCCCTCGCCGCTCGACGGTTGAGAGCCCTCGCCGGAACACCGATTTGGCGCCAGAGGAGGCGGCTTACGACCGCGGCGCCGCCGGCGACACGGTGAGCACCTCGCCCGGCCTCACCCGATCCTCTGGCTCGAGATGGATCAGCACGTCCGCTCCGGCGATCCGCGCCGCGATCACGTCCTGAAGCTCGTGCGCGGTCCGGTGGGCGTCCTCGAGCGAGGTGCCCGAGCGGAACTGCACGTGCAGGTCGACGTAGCGGCGCGCGCCCGCCCGGCGGGTGCGCAGCTCGTGATAGCCGACGACGCCCTGGCCGGCGAACGCCTCGATCGCGCGTCGGATCTCCTCGACCTCGTCCGCCGGCAGCGCCTGGTCGACGAGCACGCGCGAGGATCGCGTCAGCAGCCGCACGCCGGTGGTGACGATCGCGGCGGCCACGATCAGCGCCATCACGGGGTCGATCCAGTGGGCGCCCGTCACCTTGACGAGGATCAGCGCGACGAGCACGCCCGCCGAGGTGAGTGCGTCGGTCCGTAGGTGGGCGGCGTCGCCCTCGAGAGCGGGCGACTCGGTCAACCGGGCGTTGCGGGCGAGCAGGGCAGAGACGGCGACGTTGACGACGATCGAGAGCGCTACGACCGCGATGCCGAGGCCCACGGTGCGAACCTCCCCGCCCTCGATCAACCGCCGGATCGCCGCGAACGCGATCGCAGCCGACCCGACGAGGATGAGGATTCCCTCGATCGCGGCAGACAGGTTTTCGATCTTCTCGTGGCCGTAGCGGTGGCTCTCGTCGGCGGGTTCGCCGGCTTTGCGGACCGAGAAGAATGCGACGATCGACGCGACCAGGTCGATGCTCGAGTGGATCGCCTCGGTGAGGATCGCGACCGAGCCGGTGACCGTCCCGGCGATCACCTTCAGCAGGATCAGGCCGGAGTTGGAGCACACCGAGAGGGCGGCGGTCCGAACCTTCAGCTGCGGCTCGCCGAGCGCGGAGGAGGAGTTCGCGGGCGCGGAATCCATCGGGCGCTCACGGGCGCAACCAGGCTGCGAGTGCCCGGACCGCCCGTCCCCGATGGCTGATCTCGTCCTTCTCCGCATCGCTGAGCTCCGCCATCGTTCGATGATTGCGATCGTCGTCGGGGAGGAACGCGGGGTCGTATCCAAACCCGCGCGTGCCGCGCCGGGCAGCGGCGAGCCGGCCGCAGCATTCGCCGAAGAAGACCTGCTCGACGCCACCGGCCGGATCGACGTACGCAAGCGCGCACACGTAGCGAAGACGGCTGCCCACGGGCGCCTCATGCATCAGCTTCGCCAAGTTCTCCTCATCGCTGGCGTCGGGACCGGCGTAGCGAGCGGAGCGCACGCCGGGTCTGCCGCCGAGCGCGTCCGCCTCGATCCCCGAGTCGTCGGCGATCGCCGGGCGGCCCGTCGCCGCCGCGGCGGCGCGCGCCTTCGGCACCGCGTTGTCCTCAAACGTATCGCCGACCTCGGGAGGTAACTCGACCCCATCGGGCAGCCCCTCAACGGCGATCCCCGCCGGCGCAAGCAGCCGGCTGACCTCGCGGATCTTGTGCGGGTTGCGGGTCGCGAGGACCACCGACGCCGGCCGTGGACGGTCCGACGCCGGCTGTGGACCCACCGACCCCGCGGGACCCACCGACCGCGGTGCACCCACCGACCCCACGGGACCCACCGACCCCGCCGGACCCACCGACCCCACCGGACTCAGCTCGCCGAGGCCGCTGCGCCGGCCGCACTCGCGGCGGCAGCCGCGACCGCCTCATCCTGCGACCTCCGCAGCGACTCAATGCCGCCCGCCGCCAACGCGAGCAATTCGTCGAGGTGCGCACGCGACAGAGGTGTCCGTTCCGCGGTCGCCTGCACCTCGACCAGGCCGCCGTCACCGGTCATCACGACGTTGGCATCGACCTCGGCGGCGGAGTCCTCGGGGTAGTCGAGGTCGAGCATCGGCACGCCGGCGACGATCCCGCACGACACTGCCGCGACCGACCCGTTCAAGGGGACGCGCGCGAGCAGCCCATCGGTGACGAGACGCTCGCACGCAAGCCGCAGCGCCACCATGCCGCCGGTGATCGACGCGCAGCGCGTGCCGCCGTCCGCCTGGAGCACGTCGCAGTCGACGTAGATCGTGCGCTCGCCGAGCGCGGCGAACTCGATCACGCCGCGCAGCGATCGCCCGATCAGCCGCTGGATCTCGACCGTGCGCCCGTCGAGGCGTCCCTTGCTGATGTCGCGCGGCTTGCGCTCGCCGGTCGACGCCGGGAGCATCCCGTACTCGGCGGTTACCCATCCGCGACCCGATCCGAGCAGCCAGCGCGGCACGCTCTCCTGGACCGAGGCCGTGCAGATCACGCGCGTTTCGCCGGCCGAGATGAGCGCGGAACCGGTCGCCGTGCGCACGAACCCGGGCTCGATCGTGAGCGGCCGCAACTCGTCCGGGGCCCGCCCGTAGCTGCGCTGCACGCCGGCCCCGGCGCTCATCGGGCCGGCCCGTCGCTGCGCTGCACGCCGGCCGCGGCGCTCACGCGGCCACCCCCGCACCCAGCTCGACATGGACGACCTCGCCAAGGGGCATCTGCAGGAAGCGCGTGCCGAGCTCCTTGAACGACTCGACATCCCCCGTGCAACGGAAGCGGTAGCTGCCCTCCCCCTGCCGGGGATTGAGCAATCCGCGCGAGGCCAGGGCCCGCTCGACCGTGCGTGCGACCCCCGCCCCGGCGGACACGAGCCGGACATCGCGCCCAAGCATGCGCTGCAGGATCGGCGCGCACAGTGGATAGTGGGTTGAGCCGAGGATCACGGTGTCGACCTGGACATCACGCAGCGGCGCGCAGTACCCCCGGACCGTCTCGACGACCTGCTCGTCGAACGGAAAGCCGCCCTGGATGATCGGCGCCAGATCCGGGCACGCGACGCTCTCGAGATGGACGTGAGGGTCGGCGGCGTGCACGGCCCGCTCGTAGGCGCCGCTCGCGACTGTCGCGGGGGTGGCGAGCAGGCCGATCCGGCCGTTGCGGCTCGCGACCACCGCGAGCTGCGCGGCGGGTCGGAGCACGCCGATCACATCGACGTCGCGGTTACGGTCATCGAGGTGGCGCTCGAGCGTCTCGATCGCCGCCGCGCTGGCGGAGTTGCACGCGACCACGAGCAGCTTGGCGCCCGCCTCGAGCAGATGGTCGGCAATCTCGACCGAGAACACCCGGAGCTCAGCCTGCGTGCGCGCCCCGTACGGGAACCGGGCGGTGTCGCCGAGGTAGAGATAGTCCTCGGTGGGCAGCGACACGAGCAGCTCGTGCAGCACGGTGAGGCCGCCGACGCCTGAATCGAACACGCCGACCGGCTGCTCTGGGGAGAGCGTCATCGCAACTGATGGTGCCAGAGGGACCAGCGGTACGCTCGCCACCCGCATGCGCGCACTGATCGTCACGAACATGTACCCCAGCCCGGCGCGGCCGGCGCTGGGCACCTTCGTCCGCGACCAGGTGCGCGCGCTGCAGCGCCGCACGGATGTCGAGATCGAGGTGTTCGCGTTCGCTCCCGGTGGCCCGGCCGCCTATCCGAAGGCCGCCGCAGCGCTCAGGCAGCGCTACCGGCACGCGCGGTTCGACGTCGTGCATGCCCATTTCGGCCTGACCGCCTGGCCGGCGCTCGCGGCGCCAGGACGGGTCCACGCCGTCACGCTGCACGGGATGGATCTCATCCACCCTCGATCCAGGCCGATCACGCTCGCGGCATTGCGGTTCCTCGACCTGGTCGCGGTCGTCTCCGACGAGTTCCGCGCGAAGGTCCCGCGGTGGGCAACGCGGCAGCCGCCGGCGGTGCTGCCGTGCGGCGTCGACATCGACCGCTTCCACCCGATCCCGCGACACGAGGCCCGTGTCGCCCTCGGGCTCGATCCCGACGGCCCGTACCTGCTGTTTCCCCACGACCCGGCGCGGCCGGTCAAGCGTCATGATCTCGCCCTGAAGGCCGCGGGCGACGTACCCCTGCTCACGCTCGGCCGCACCGACCCCAGCGAGGTGCCGCTGTGGGTGAACGCCGCGAACGCCGTGCTGCTGCCCTCCGAATGGGAGAGCTTCGGCACGGCGGTGCTCGAGGCGCTTGCGTGCAACGTGCCCGTGCTCGCGACACCGACCGGCATCGCTCCGGTCGCGCTCAACGGCCTCGCCGGAACGTACTGCGGTCCGTTCGATCTCGACGCATGGCGGGCGGCGCTTGCGCCGCACCTCTCGGCGGCGGATCCGCGCGTCGAGGGCCGCGCGCACGCCGAGCCCTACTCGTCGGATCGGATGGCCGCGGAGGTCGTGTCAGCCTGGCGCGCGGCCCATCACGCACAGGACCCAAAAGCCGCAATGTGACGGCGATTCCGCCTGCAAGCGGTCCACTCCCCGACATATACTCGGCCGCGGTCCGAGCTCATGAGCGGCCTGTTAGAGCGCATCGTCCGCCGCCGCCGCGTATCGGCGTCCCGTCGGCTTGGGCCGCCGCAGGCGCCGGACAGCGTCGCCGGGCGCAACGGCCGGGCGCAGCTCAACGGCGCGGGGCAGCTCGATGCCGCGTTGCGTGCCCTCCCGCCCGCCGCGCCGGCCGTTGCCCAACCGCAGCTGCCGGCGGGCTCGGACGCCGGCACCGAGCCGCCTCCAGGGGCGGCCGGCGAGGGGCTCGCCGTCGGGCTGCGCGAGCGCGGCCGGATGCGCCGGCGAGCCCGCTATCTGCGGCGCTTGCGCGAAGTGCAGTTGCGGGACATCGGCGGGTTCATGGTCGAGTGCAAGCGCTTCGAGCAGGAGCGACCCGAACTCGTGCAGGCGAAGATCGAGAACGCCGCCCGAACCGATGCCGAGCTGCGCGCGCTCGAGCGCGCGCTGGGCGAGCCGCACGCCTTCCGGGAGCTGCGTGAACCGGGCATCGGCGGCGCGTGCCCGGTGTGCGGCGCCGTCCACGGCAGCGATGACCGGTTCTGCGCGACATGTGGCGAGCCGCTGCAGGAAGACGACGGCGCCACCGAGCCCGACCCGCTCGAGCACGGACACGTGTACCCCGAATGACCGTCACGAGCGAGACGACGATGCCCGACCCCGGCAGCGCGGCGTCGGAGCGCTGCGCGTCCTGTGGCTCGCCGCTCGCGGACGACCAGGAGTGGTGCCTGGAGTGCGGTGCGGCGCGGACGCTGATCCATGCCGCACCCGACTGGCGGATCGGGATCGCGATCGTCGCCACCGTGGTCATGCTGGCGCTGATCGGACTCGCGATCGTCCTGATCAACCTCTCGACGAGCGCCGGCGAGACGACCCAGGCGGCGGCGAGCGCGCCGACGGTGGCTGCCACATCGACGCCGGCGGCTCCCTCCGCGGTGCCGGCGGCTGCCGCCGCAGTGCCTGCGACATTCGCGGGCTGGCCGGTCGGGCTGAGCGGCTGGACCGTCGTGCTCGCGAGCAGCCGGACCGAGTCGGTCGCCGACTCGTCAGCCGCCCGGTTTGCGGCCGGGGGCGTGCCGGTCGGCGTCCTTGATTCAAGCCAGCATCCGAGCATGCCCGCCGGGCTCTGGTTTGTGTTCTCCGGACGCTATCCCGACGGCGCCCGTGCGCGCGCCGCCGCCGCGACGCTGCGACGCGCAGGCCAGCCGACTGCGGTCGCGATCCAGGTCGCGCGCCCCGGCGGCCTCTGAGCACGCCCGAGCGGCCTCTGAGCACGCCCGAGCGGCCTCTCGGCCGCGGGCGATCTCAGGCCTCGCCTGGCACGACGTTCGGCCACCAGTGCACGAGCCGCTCCTGCGCCGACCGCGCGAGCGGCGCGACCTCGATCTCCGCATCGGGGATCGACTCGAGCGGCATCGTCAGCGCCTCGAGCGTCGCCGCGACCGACCGCGCGAGCGCACCCAGCGCGTACCCGCCTTCGAGCACGCAGCCCAGCGGCGCGCCGACCTGCGCGCAGATGCGCCGCATCTGCCGGGTCATCGCGGCGAACCCGGCGTCGGTCACGTGGCACTCCGCGAGCGGATCCTCGATGTGCGCGTCATACCCGCAGGAGATGAGCACGAGTTGGGGCTCGAAGCCGCGCACAAGCGGCCCGACGACGTGCTCCACGAGCGAGCGGTACAGGGCATCGTCCGAGCCCGGCGGCACCGGGAGGTTGACGGTGTAGCCGGTCCCGGGCCCACTGCCGATCTCCCGCGCCTGGCCGGTGCCGGGGTAGAGCGGCGACTGGTGGATCGACACGAACAGGACCGCGTCGCTGGCGTAGAAGATGTCGCTCGTGCCGTTGCCGTGATGGACGTCCCAGTCGAGGATCAGCACCCGCTCGATCCCGAGGCGGTCGAGTGCGTACTGGGCGGACACCGCGACGTTGTTGAACAGGCAGAACCCCATCGCGCGGGCCTCGGAGGCGTGATGCCCGGGCGGCCGGTGCGCGCTGAAGGCGACGGGTGCGTCGCCGCTCAGCAGCAACTCGGCCATCCGCACGGCGCCGCCGGCCGCGTGCAGCGCGGCGTCGTAGGAGCCGGCGCTCATCACCGTGTCGAGATCGAGGTGGCCGCCGCCACGCGCCGAGATCCCCTCGATCACCTGGACGTGGGAGAGCGGGTGAACGGCGGTGAGCGCGGCCCGCTCGACCGCCGGCGACTCGAGCCGCGAGAACCCGAGCCAGTCGCGCGCGGATAGCTCTTCGGTGATCGCGCTGATCCGCGCGGGCTGCTCCGGGTGCGAGCCGGTGTCGTGCGCCAGCGAGGACGGATGCTCGAGAAAGACGGGCAAACCAGCCATTCGCGAGTACCGTACCTGGCCGTGACCCTCCCACGCGCCAACGCCCCGGCAGACGTCGTCGTCGTCGGCGCCGGTGCGGCCGGCTTGTACACCGCGCTCGTGGCCGCGCGCGAGGGCGCCCGTGTCCGCCTCGTGAGCGCCACTCCGCTCGCGGGATCCTCGAGCTACTGGGCGCAGGGGGGCCTCGCGGCCGCGATGGCCGACCAGGACAGCCCGGAGCTGCACCTCGGCGACACGATCCGGGCGGGCCGCGGAGCGACCCGCGAGTCCGCCGCCCGCGTCCTCTGCGAGGAGGCGCCGCAGGCGGTCGAGGACCTGCAGGCGCTCGGCGTGCGCTTCGATGCCGACCGCCACGGCCGCCTCGCGCTCGGCCTCGAGGGGGGCCACAGTGCCCGCCGGATCGTGCACGCCGGTGGCGCTGCGACCGGCCGGCGGCTGATCCGCGAGCTGAGCGCGCTGGTCGCCGAGCACGAGCGGATCGAGGTGCTCGAGGACCGGCGCGCGATCGCGATCCTCACGAACGACGAGCGCGCCCTCGGCGTCCAGCTGAAGGACGGCGAGCGGATCATCGGCCGAGCGACGGTGCTCGGGACCGGCGGCGCCGCGGCGCTGTGGTCGCGGACCACGAACCCGGCCGGCGCGACCGGCGGCGGCCTCCTGCTCGCGTGGCGCGCAGGTGCAGCGCTGGCCGACCTCGAGTTCATGCAGTTTCACCCGACCGCGGTCGTCGCGCCGAACGGTGCCGATGGGTTCCTCGTCACCGAGGCCGTCCGCGGCGAAGGCGCCACGCTGCTCGACAGGCACGGCAACCGGTTCGTCGATGAGCTCGCGCCGCGCGACGAAGTCGCACGCGCGGTCCAGCGTCAGATGGTGCTGTCGCGCGCGGCCTCCGTCGACCTCGACATGCGAGACGTCGACCCGGCGCTGTTCCCGAACGTCGTCACCGCGTTGCGCAATGCGGGCATCGATCCCGAGCGTGAGCTCGTGCCGGTTGCGCCCGCCGCGCACTACATGATGGGCGGGATCGCGACCGATCTCGACGCCCGCGCGACGCTTGCCGGGCTGTACGCCGTCGGCGAGTGCTCCTGCACGGGCCTGCACGGAGCCAACCGGCTGGCCTCGAATTCTCTGACCGAATGCTTCGTGTTCGGGGCGCGCGCGGCCCGCGCGGCGCTCGCTGAGCCCCTGCCAGACCTGCACGCCGTGCCCGACAGCGCGACTGCGCCGCCGCCGCGGCTGACGCCCGAGAGCCGCCAGGCGTTGTGGCGCCATGCGGGACTGGAACGCGACCGGCCCGGGCTCGAGCGGCTCACCCACGATCAGCACCCGCTCGTGCGCCTGATCGCGACCTCCGCGCTCGCCCGGACGGAGAGCCGCGGCGCCCATCAGCGGCGCGATTTCCCGGGCACTGACCGGGCGCTCGACGGCGCCCACGTCGAGATCCGCGGCGAGACGACGGTCATGACACCGTGGGCCTGAACGACCACCGTCCCGCGCCGGCCGTCTGAGTGGCGCCGACAGCCAGGCGGTAACGTCGCTCCCCGATGCTGCTCGGGGTCGACGTCGGGGGTACGTTCACGGACGCGGTGCTCGCGTGTGAGGGCCGGATCGTGACCGCGAAGGCGCTGAGCACGCCGCACGACCAGTCCGAGGGGGTGATGGCCGCGGTGCAGGCGGCGCTCGCGCGCGCCGGCCGTCCGGCGCGCGAGGTGCGGGCGTTCTCGCACGGCATGACCGTCGCGACGAACGCCCTGCTCGAAGGGCGGGGCGCCCGGACCGCTCTGATCGCGACCGAGGGCTTCGCGGACATCGTCGCGCTCGGTCGCCAGAACCGCGCGCAGCTCTACCGCCTGTGCGCGACGCGGCCGGCCCCGCTCGTCCCGCCCGAGCTGCGCTTCGAGGCCCCGGAGCGGATGACGCCCGATGGCCCGCTGCGAACGCCGACCGCGGCCGAGCTGGGCGATCTCGCGGCCCGTGTCGCCGCCGCCGAACCGGAGTCGGTTGCGGTCGTGCTGCTGCACTCCTACCGGCATCCCGCCCACGAGCAGGCGATCGCGGACGCGATCGCGGACGCGCTCCCAGACGCGCACGTCTCGCTCTCGCACCAGGTCGTCGGCACGTTTCGCGAGTACGAGCGGGCGGCGACGACCGAGGTCGACGCCGCGCTGTCGCCGCTGCTGGCGCACTACCTGCAACGGCTCTCGCGCCTGGCGGCCGAGACCGGCGTGCCCGAACCGGCGATCATGCAGTCGAACGGGGGTCTGATCGACCTCGCACAGGCCGCCGGTCATGCCGCCTGGACCGTGCTCTCGGGGCCAGCCGGCGGCGCCGCCGGCGCCGCCTACGTGGCCGTCGCGGCGGGGGCGCCCGACGCGCTGTGCTTCGACATGGGCGGCACCTCCTGCGACGTCTGCGTCGTCGACGCCGGGCAGGTGCAGGAGCACAGCGCCGGCGAGGTGGCCGGCCGGCCGCTCGCGCTGCCGATGCTCGCGGTGCACACGGTCGGTGCCGGCGGCGGCTCGATCGCGTGGCGCGATCCCGGCGGCGCGCTGCGGGTCGGGCCACGCTCGGCCGGCGCCGATCCCGGCCCTGCCTGCTATGGCCGCGGCGGCACCGAGCCGACCGTCACCGACGCGAACCTGATGCTCGGCTACCTGAGCGACGAGGCTCCGCTCGCGGGCGGGGTGGCGCTGCACCGCACGCGCGCGGTCGCGGCGATCGAGGCGCTCGCGGCGGAACTCGGGCTCGACCCGCTGGCGTGCGCAGACGGCATCATCCGGGTGGCGAACGCCGAGATGGTGCGCGCGCTGCGGGTCGTGACCGTCCAGCGCGGGATCGACCCGCGGCGCTACGCGCTGCTCGCGTTCGGCGGCGCCGGCCCCCTGCACGCCGCGGCAATCGCCGAGGAGCTCGGGATCGAGACGATCGTCTGTCCGCGTGCGTCGGGCGTGCTCGCGGCGCTCGGCCTCGTGATCTCGCCCCGGCGCCGCGACGTCCAGCGCAGCGTGTTGATGACCGGCAGTGAGCTGACGGCCGCCGCGATCGGCGGCGCCGCGGCGGAGCTCGGCGCGCGCGCGCGCCGCGCGCTCGGCGACGCCGACGCCACCATCAGCGCGACCTACGAGCTACGCTACCGCGGGCAGGCGTTCGAGCTGCCGATCACGGCGGGCCTGGACCCGGAGCCGGCGGACCTGCGCGCGGCATTCGAGACGATGCACGAGGACCGCTACGGCTACAGCGACGCCGAGCAGTCGCTCGAGCTCGTGACGATCCGCGTGACCGCGACGACCGCAGGGCCTGACGTCGACCTCGTGCAACGAGACGCGCAGCAGATCGTGCAGCGCGGCGCCCGCCGCGCGATCCTCGGCGGCGTCGGGGTCGGGCTCACGACGCTCCGTGGCGCGCCCCCACCCGGAACGGAGATCCCGCCGCGCTCGGTTGTCGAGCTGCCCGAGTCGACGCTGCTCGTGCCGGATCGCTGGTCGGGGCGGGTTGACGCGACGGGCACGATCACGCTCAGGCGGGCGCGATGATCGACCCGGTCGAGCTCCAGGTCCTGACCGGCGCGCTGCGCGCGATCTGCGAGGAGATGGGCGCGGTCCTGATCCGCTCGGCGCACTCGGCGAACATCAAGGAGCGCCGCGACGCGTCGACCGCGCTGTTTGACCCGCAGGGAGCGATGGTGATGCAGGCCGAGCACATTCCCGTCCACCTCGGCGCGATGCCGGCGGCGGTTGCGGCGGTGATCGGCGAGAACCACGCGCCCGGTCGTTCGTGGATCCTCAACGACCCGTACAGGGGCGGCACGCACCTGCCGGACATCACCGTGATCACCCCCGTGTTCGCCCGCGATCGGCTGATCGCGTTCGCCGCCAACCGCGCGCACCACGCCGACGTCGGCGGTCCCACGCCCGGCTCGATGCCGGCGGACAGCCGCACGCTCGCCGACGAGGGCGTCGTGATCGCGCCCCGCGTGCTCGACGAGCGCGCGATCGCCGAGTGCAGCGCGCAGATGCGCCAGCCCGATCAGCGCCGCGCCGATCTGCGCGCGCAGCTCGCCGCCGGCCGCGTCGGCGTGCGTCGCCTCCAGGAGCTGTGCGAGCGCGTGGGTCCCCAGACGCTTGCGGCTGCCTTTGGCGAAGTGCTCGGCTATGCCGAGCGGCGCACGCGCGCCTGTCTGCGAGACCTCCCCGACGGCAGACGGACCGCGAGCGATGTGCTCGAGGCGCGCGAGGGCGACCTCGCGATCGTGCTCACCGCGACCGTCGACCGCGAGCGCCTGACGCTCGACTTCACCGGCACCGCCGAACAGCACGACGGCAACCTCAACTGTCCGCTCGCGGTGACGCACTCGGCCTGCTATTTCGCGGTGCGCGTCCTGACCGATCCCGACATCCCGCCGAGCGCCGGCGCGTACCGCCCGATCGAGATCGTCGCGCCCGAGGGATGCCTGCTGAACGCGCGGCCGCCGGCGGCGGTCGTCGGCGGCAACGTCGAGACCTCCTCGCGCATCGCCGATGTCGTACTGCGCGCGTTCGGGCGGGCCGTCGGGCAGGGAACGATGAACAACGTCGTGATCGGCTCCGAGAACGTCGTCTACTACGAGACGATCGGGGGCGGGCAGGGTGCCTGCCCCGACGCCGACGGGCCGAGCGGCGTCCACGTCGCGATGAGCAACACGCTGAACACGCCGATCGAGGCGCTCGAGCTCGAGTTCCCGCTGCGGATGGTCCAGTACCGGCTGCGCACGGGGTCGGGCGGCGCCGGCCGCTACCGCGGCGGCGACGGGGTCGTGCGCGAGCTCGAGGCGCTGGCGCCGCTGCGCTACTCGCTGTTGACCGAGCGCCGGCGACACGGTCCGCCCGGCGCCGACGGCGGTGCGCCGGGAGCGCCCGGACGGAATCTGCTCGACGGCGCGCAGCTGCCACCGAAGGCCGGCGGCGAGCTCGAGCCCGGCCAGCGGCTGCGGATCGAGACACCTGGCGGCGGCGGCCACGGCGAACCGAAAACCCGGCATCATCCTGAGCGATGAGCGAACGCGTGGCGTTTCTCGGGCTCGGGATCATGGGCTCCCGGATGGCCGCCAATCTCGTGCGTGCGGGGTACGAGCTGTCGGTCTGGAACCGCACGCGCGCGACGGCCGAGACGTTCTGGGCCGAGCACCCCGCCGCGGTGCTCGCGGACACGCCGGCGCAGGCCGCCGCCGGCGCCGGAATCGTGGTGACGATGGTCGTCGACGGCCCGCAGGTCGAAGCGGTCCTACTCGGTGAGGACGGTGCCGCCGCCGCGACGGCGGCCGGGGGCCTGGTCGTCGACTGCTCGACGATCGGCCCGAGCGCGACGCGCGAGATCGCGTCGAGGCTCGCCGAGCGCGGGATCGGGATGGTCGACGCGCCGGTGACGGGCTCCTCGCCGCGGGCGCAGGACGGCACGCTGACGATCATGGCCGGCGGCGAGCCGGCGGACTTCGAACGCGCGAGGCCGCTGCTCGACGTGATGGGCCAGACGGTCGTCCACTGCGGACCGCTCGGCCACGGGCAGATGGTCAAGCTGATCAACAACGCCGTCGCCGCGACGAACGCGGCAACGTTGGGGCAGGCGCTCGTGCTCGGCGCGCGCGCCGGTGTCGACCTCGACGCGCTCGTCGAGGTGATGCGTGCGGGCTCGGGCGCATCGACGATGCTCGAGCTCAAGGCGGAGCCGATGCGGACCCACGACTACACGACGCTGTTCAAGGTCGAGCGGTCCGGCAGCGGCGAGGAGGTCCGCGAGCTCAAGCCGTATTTCAAGCTCGAGCACATGCTCAAGGACGTCCGCCTGTGCCTGGAGGAAGGTCAGGCCGTCGGCGCACCGTTCGCGTTCGCGGCTCTCACGCGGGAGATCCTGAGCGCCGCGATGGGCCGCGGCCACGGCGACCACGACTTCGCGTCGCTGATCGACGTCCTCGAGGGGGAGGCCGGCATCCGACTCGACGGGACCGACGCGGCCGGCCGGTGAGCGCGCCCGCCGCCTTGGCCCGCTCGCTGGTCGGTTCCGTAGCCCGCACGGTGCGAAATCCGTACACAGCGGAACGCCGTCGCGGGAGGACTACGGATCACCGAACGGGCGTTCTACGGTTGATCGGCGTACGCGGCACGAAGCTATGGGTGTGTAGCGAGCAAAAACCCGCTGATTTGCAGGAACATTTGGGGATTTCACGAGATATCAGTTAGAATTCCACCTCCCCGCTGACGCCGTTGCATCTGATGCGCGCGCGGGGATTCATTCGTAAAGCCCCCCTTATCCCCCCCACTGAATACATGCCGATTGCTTTCAAAGAGTGGGCCGTGACCGTGCGGGCTCTCGCCGAGGGCGAGCAGCTCCTGACCCTTCGCAAGGGCGGTATCCGCGAGCCCGACAAGCACTTCAAGCTCGAATACGACCGTTTCTTCCTATACCCGACGTTCGACCATCAACGCTCGGACCTCGTGCGCGAATCGCACCGCCCCGAGCTGTCCCGGGCACTGGAGGAGGGTGTATGGAGTGACGGCGAGCCGCCGCCCGGCGCGCTGCGTGCCGGGGAGATCCCGCAGCCGGATCGCGTTCGGATCCGCGCGTGGGCCGAGGTCGCCGGACACTTCACGATCACCGATCGCCGCGCCGTCGACGCGCTCTCGCCGTTCTATGTGTGGACGACCGACTACGCGGAAAAGCGCCTGGCGTGGAAGCGCCGCCATCCGCTGCACGTGATCCTGCTGCGCACGTACCGGATCCCCCGTCCGGTCACGGTCAAGGTGCGCGAGGAGTACGGCGGCTGCCGCTCGTGGCTCGAGCTGACCCGCGAGCTTCCGTTCGAGGGCACCCCGGTGCTCTCGGACGACGAGTTCGAGCGCGCGTCCGAGGAGATCGCATCGATCGCCTCCGACCGCCAGCCGGTACTGGTCTAGGAACGAGCGTGTGCAGGCGGCCGTCGCCCGGCGGCCGCCTGGATCGCACATGGCCTGGGTCGAATCGGTCTCGCACTCGTTCCGCGCCAGGCACGACTCGGGCTGCGCGCGCGATGCCGCCCGGGTGCTCGAATCGCTCGAGCAGGCCCGGGAATATCTGATCGATCTGTTTCCGCGCGAGGTCAGCGAGATCACCGTCGTCCTGCACGGCGACACGATCTCGCTGTCGCTCTCGAACCCGACGCTGCCGCTGCGCTGGCTGACGACGGCGCCGGCCGCCCGGCGCTACGTCGCCGGCTGGGCAGGCGCCACCGAGCTGCACGTGCTCGCGCCGGCCGCGCTCCAGGCCCGCGCGTCGAACGTGCCCGGCTCGAGCGAGATGCTCGCGCTGACCGCCGCGTCGCTGTACGCCCGGCGCGTGATCGCCGAGAACAACCGTGATCTGCCACGGCCGATGACGCCCGCCCGCGTCGCCTGCGAGCTGCGCTGGGCATGGCTGCTCGACGGCGCGAGCCGCTGGTTCTCGGGCCAGACCGACCACGCGCGACCGGCGATCGCACGCCGGCTGCGTGAGGGGCGCCGCCCACAGTTCCCGCCGGGGATCCGCGACGCCGCCTTGCTCGGCGGGACCGTCATCGACCTGCTCGCCCGCGAGGAAGGACAGCTCGCCGCGGCGCAGTTCGCCACCCGGCTGCACCCGCAGGGCCCGCGGGCCGCGATCACGAAGGCGTTCCGGGGCAGGCCGTTCGTGCACACCGAGGGGGCCTGGCGCTCGCATCTTGCGGCGCTGGCGAGCGCTGTCTGAGCGTCTACCGCAGCAACTCGCTCGCGAGCCAGATGAGGAGCGCACCGAGCGCGAGCGCCACGAGCAGGCCGGCCAGCAGGCGGCCCGGCGAGACGACGCGTCCCGGGCGCTCCTCGCCGATCAGGTCCGCTTGCAGGAGAACCTCGCGCGCGGTGACGACGGCCGCCTGGGGCACGAGGATGTCGCGGGGACCCGCGGCGAGAAAATCGGGTACGTCAAAGCCTGCCGTCCGCCGCAGCATGCTCGGAACGCCCTCTTCGAGCAGCAGGCCCTGGATGAACTCGGCCTCGACCTGGTTGCGCGCCCCCGCGACGCGCACGAGCGCCCCCTCGGCGAGTTGCGGCTTGACCTTCCGAGCGCGCGCATGGCGCTCGCTCAGCGGCTCTGACGGGGCGTCGGCGGCGTCGTGGATCAGCGGCATGCCGCACGTCCGGCAGAAGCGCTCGTTCGAGGGGTGAGGAGCGCCGCAGCTCGGACAGACGAGCACCGACTCGGGATCCTCGATCCGCCGCGCCATCATTCAACGTCGAGCTGCGCCTCGCTCACCTGTCCGTTGTCGATGCTCCACGTCTGCACGGTTGCCTCCCCGTTCGCGAGCCCGACGATGATCCACAGCACGCCGGGCCACCAGGCGGCGAAGTTGATGTCGGTCTGCGACGGCCTGGGCTCGGTGCGCGTGTGGGAGTGGTAGATCGCGCCGAGCTCGAGCTCGGCGGCCTCGATCTCGCTGTGGACGCGGATCTGCTCATCGGGATCGATCTCGAATCGCAACGGGCTCGCGGCCGCATTGGTCGTGGGATAGACCTCGACCGCCTCCCCATCGCGCGCGGCGACCATCCCGCAGCACTCGTTCGGCGCTTCTTCGCGCGCGTGCGCGACCATCGCGTTGAAGAGCGCCCGGGAGATCCTCATCGTGGCGTCGAGGCTACCAGCACGCTCAGCCGCGACCCTGAACGAAGGCGACCGGGACGGCGAAGTCGATGTGACCGGGATTGCGCGCCTCGCTGAGAATCGTGCGGTGCTGCGCCTCGGCGGCCATGATCTGGGCGCTGCGCAGCGCCAGCCGCGAGTCGGTCAGCCGTGCAATCGCGTGATAGTAGGCGCCCTCGGCGACCTCTTCGATCTTGATCAGCAGCGCGAGCGCTTCGGACTCGTTGCTGATCTGCGCGACGCTTTCCGGCACCTGTTTGGAGACGAGGATCGCATCGAGTGAGCTCGAGCTCGCGTGGCCGAGGCTCGGCGGCTCGGCCACTCCGAGCGTGCGCAACTCGCTCCCCAGCACGCGCGCGTGGACGCGCTCGTAGGAGAGCATGCGATCGGCGAGCACCCCGTGGGCGGCCGACAGCTTGCCGGAGGCGATCACGCGCTCGTAGATCGCGATCACGAGCAGCTCGACCGCCATCGTCGCGTACACGAGCTGGCCGTCGGTCTCGACCGGCGCCGCCCCCCACGACCGCGACGGGTCGACGAGCTGGGGCGCGGCGGAGCCACCCACGACGAGTCCGCCGACGCCGATAGCGCGCGCGAGCGCGTGGCGGCGCGTGACCGGGTGGGACCCGCTCATCGCGATCCTCGCTGCGGGCCGGCCAGGACAAATGCGCCCGTCAGCGGCCTGAGCCGGAGCTCCGCGCGGAGGATCACGTCGTGCTGCGCGTCGTTCGCGAGGATCGCTGCGAGCACCGACCGCGCGGACGCCAGCGAGACTGCCGGGACGGCCGCCAGGTATGCGGTGATCTGAGCGCGCTCGAGGCCCTGCAGCAGCCGCAGCACGTCCTCATGCGTGCGCGGGCTCCCGAGCTGGTAGTTCGCCCTCTGCTTGATCGGTGTGCCGTGGGCGGTCATGATCATCGAGTAGAGCTTGCTCGCGTGATAGAGCTCCTGCACGAGGAACTGCTTGGCGGCATCGTGCGCGGAGCCGCTGAGCAGCGGCGTGCCCGCGGTGTACGCGGCGATCGCCTTGTACTCGAGATCGAGCAGCTGGTTGAGGATCTCGATGTCGGCGGCGTTGCGCTCCGACGGCGTGCTGACGACGACGGGTTGGTGCGCGTGCGACCCGCACGCGCTGAGGAGTACTACGGCGCCGGCGGCGGCGCCGCCGAGCAGCGCCCGCCGCGTGTTCGGCGCGGCGCCGGCCGGTGGGCTCACCACCAAACGGTGGAGTCCAGGTTCTCGATCTCCTCGACGGGACGGGTGTAGATCCCGGAAGACAGGTACTTCCAGCCGTCGTCGGCGACGATGAACACGACGTTCCCCTCGTCCAGCTCGTTCGCGATCCTGACCGCCACCCGAGCGATCGCGCCGGAGGACACGCCCGCAAACACGCGCTCCTCGTCGAGCAGCTTGCGCGTGAACACGATCGCGTCATGGTTCGTGACGAGGATCTTGCGGTCCAGCAGCGAGAGGTCGATGATCGGCGGGATGAAGCCGTCCTCGAGCGAGCGCAGACCCTGAACGGGCTCACCCTGCATCGGTTCGGCGGCGACGATCGTCACCTCGTCGCCGAGCTCCTCCTTGAGCCGGCGGCCGTTGCCCATCAGCGTTCCGCCGGTGCCGAGCCCGGCGACGAACGCCGCAACCTCGTCGAGCTCCTCGAGGATCTCGAGCGCAGTTCCGTTGTAGTGGGCAAGCGGATTGGCCTGGTTGCCGTACTGGTAGGGCATGTAGTACGAGGCATCATTCTCGGCCATCGCGAGCGCCAGCTCGACCGCTCCGTTCGATCCCTTCGATCCCTCCGAGTAGACGATCTCCGCGCCGTACATGCGCAGCAGCTCCGTGCGCTCGGGGGTCACGTTCTCGGGCATCACGACCTTGAGCGGATACCCCTTGCGCCCGCAGATCATCGCCAACGAGATCCCGGTGTTGCCGGAGGTCGGCTCGAGGATCGTCTGACCGGGTGAGATCAGACCCTTCTCCTCGGCGTCCTCGATCAGCGCCCGCGCGACCCGGTCCTTGACCGAGCCGGTCGGATTGCGAGACTCGAGCTTCGCCCAGATTCGCACGCCGGGCTTCGGGCTTAACCGCTTGAGCTCGATCAGCGGCGTGTGGCCGATTGCCTGGACGATGTCGCCGTAGCGGCCACCACAGGGCTTGTTCTGAAGGCGTTCGGCCATACGCTTCAGGAAGTGTAGCGACGCCGGGCCGCAGCACTCACAAACTCGACCGGGAGCGTCGCTTGCGCGGTGAGGACCGTGAGCCTGCGGGTCGGCGCAGGCCCACGGTCCTCGTGCTGCGGGGGGGCTTGGGGAACTCGCGCGCCGGGGTCAGGGGCAGGGCGGGTAGTAGCAGTACGGTGACGTGGTGGAAGTCATCGGCATCGCGGTCGTGGTCGTGGTCGTCGTCGTGCTGGTGGTCGTGTTCGTGCCCTTGCTCGCAGCGCTCGCCGTGACCACGTGCCAGGTCCCGCCGAAGCCCTTTTGTCCCTGTCCGTTCGTCTGCCCCTTCTTCGTGTCCAGGGAGAAGAAGTAGACCGGGCGTCCGTCGAGCGTCACCTGGAAGAAGCCGCCCCGGTGGATCGTCCCCAGCTTGCCCTTGATCCCGCCGGCCTTCGTCAGCTTCGCGTTCTTGGCGACCTTCAGCGGCGGCCAGAACTGGAGGCACGCGCTCGGGGTGCACAAGAGATGGTGAGTCGTCTCAGGGCTGAGCTCGTACAGCGTCATGCCGTGCGAGTCGACGAGGATCGACTCGCTCTTACCGGTGACGTTCCGCTTTGCGACGTTGAGGGTGAAGGACTTCGCCACCGCCAAGCCTGCCAGCGCCGCGAGTGCGAGCCCGGCGACGGCGGCGACGCAGAACGCCGCGATCCGTCCGTGTGGGACCGCAGCGCCGCGCTGGTCTCCGGCCTCGGGTGAACGACTCATCTGGCTCCCTTCGACGTCGTGGACACTGCGACTTAAAGACGCCACAGCGGGCCAACCCTTCCCGGGACGGTCGGATCTTGGTCGCTGTCAGGAGGCGCCGCCGGCCATCGCCGGCAGGATCACGAGCGTGTCGCTGTCGCCGACCTCGGTCTCGAGGCCGTCGAGCACACGGACGTCCTCGTCGTTGAGGTACACGTTGACGTAGCGGTTCAGACCGCCGTCGGCGGAGAACAGCTGCGATCTCGTCTCCGGGTGGCTCTCCGCCACCGCTTGCAGGATCTCACCGACGGACGACCCCTCAGCGGACAGCTCCTTCTCGCCGCCCACCGACGGTCGCAGTACGGGTGGGATCCGAATCGTGGCCATCCCCATACCCTAGTGCGCGCCCGCGCAGAACGCCTCGTAGTCCGGGAACATGCCGAGTTCGTCATCAGCGATCTCGTCGGGCTCGCGCGAGCAGATCGGGCAGTCGGGATCGCGCCGTACCTTGACCTCGCTGACCGTCGCCGCCAGCGCGTCGTACATCAGCAGCCGGCCGATCAGCGGGTCGCCCTCGCCGAGGATCAGCTTGATCACCTCGGTCGCCTGGAGCAGGCCCATCGTCCCGGGCAGCACGCCGAGCACGCCGTTGGCACCGCACGACGGCGCGAGCTCCGCCGGCGGCGGAACCGGGAACAGGCATCGGTAGCACGGTCCCTCGTACGGCTTGAACACCGACAACTGGCCCTCGAACCCGAGGATCGCGGCCGACACGACCGGAATCTCAAGCCGGACCGAGGCGTCGTTGAGCAGGTACCGCGTCGGGAAGTTGTCGAGGCCGTCGACGATGATGTCGTAGCCGGGCAGGATCTGCATGATGTTCGACGCGTCGAGGCGGACAGGGTGCTTGTTGACCCTGACGTCGGGGTTCAGCGCATTGATCGTCTGCTGGGCCGAGTCGACCTTGGGGACGCCGATCCGCTCACTCGAGTGGATCACCTGACGCTGGAGGTTGGAGAGATCGACCTCGTCGTTGTCGACGATCCCGAGCGTGCCGACGCCTGCCGCCGCGAGATACAGGGCGGCGGGCGAGCCGAGGCCGCCGGCGCCGAGCAGCAGCACCCTCGCGTCGAGCAGCTTCTGCTGGCCCTCGATCCCGACTTCGGGCAGCAGCAGGTGGCGGGAGTAGCGCTCGCGCTGCTCGGGCGTCAGCGTCCGCGGGGTCTCGACCTCGTAGCCGCGATCCTTCCAGAGCGTGATCCCGCCCGTCATCGACTCGACGTTCTCGTAGCCAAGATCGTCGAGCAGCGTGCGCGCCGCCCACGCCGAACGGTTGCCCGACTGGCAGTAGAGGATCACGTGCGCGGAGCGATCGGGGGCGGCGCCCTCGATGCGACTCTCGAGATAGCTCTTCGGCACGTGCTTGGCGCCGGGGATGTGACCGGTGGACCACTCCTCGGCCTCGCGGACGTCGATCACCACGGCCCCGTTGGAGACCTGCTCGCGAACGACCGCCGGATCGACCTCGTCGATCCTGCTCTTGATCTGCCGCAGAACCTCGGCTCCGGACGGACTCATTGCAAAACTCCTAAATGCGGTCGGGATTCAATACTTCAGCCAGTGTAGCGTGCACACTCGCACGTGATGAGCGCTCAGAGATGAGCTCTTAAAGGCTAGGGGCGCTCCGATGAAACAGGAGCGCCCCGAAGAGCCAGACCCAATCGCCGTCGTGGAAGAAGCTGCTTGGCCGTGCTGTCGGTTCAAGAAGCTGTGGAGGCTTGCAGTAAGGAGTATCGGTTCCAGCGGGTTTGGCCGATATCGGGTGTAGACCCCATCTTGCGATACGGGTGAGTACGGACGTAGCGCAAGCGTGAGGCGCACCGAGACCATGAAGTCACGCCCCCTCCTCGCCCAAGTGCTCGCGGTGAACATGCTGCTCGTCGCGGCCACGGTGCTCGTCGCGACGGTCGCGCTCGACGCCCACATCACCGGCGTCACGCGCGGCCGCGAGGCCTCCGTGATGGTCCTGGCGATCATCGCGACCCTGCTCGGCAACTGGCTGCTGCTGCGGCGCCGCTTCGGGCCGCTGGACGCGCTGATCTCCTCGATGGAGCAGATCGACCTCGGACGGCCCGACCACCGCCTGCTATCGGTCAGCGACTCCGACAGCGCCGAGGTCCGCCGGCTCGAGGCGGCCTTCGATCGTATGATCACCCGACTCGAGGCCGAGCGACGCGAGGCCGGCCGCGCCGTGATCCAGGCCCAGGAGCGCGAACGGCGGCGGATCGCGCAGGATCTCCACGACGAGGTCAACCAGGCCCTGACCGCCGTCTCCTTGCGGCTCCAGGCCTCGATGGAGAACGCCCCGCCGGATCTTCGCCGCGAGCTGATGGAGACCAAGCGCCTGTCCTCGCAGGCGATGGAGGAACTGCTCGCGCTCGCGCGGCAGCTGCGTCCCGCTGTGCTCGACGACCACGGCCTGTTGCCGGCGCTCCACAGCCAGGTCCAGGACTTCGCCGACCAGACCCGTGTGCTCGCGAGCTTCCACTCGCGTGGCGCGCCGCCGAAGCTCCAGCCCGAGCAGCAGCTCGTCATCTACCGGGTGACGCAGGAGTCCCTGTCCAACATCGCTCAGCACGCGCGGGCGAGCAAGGTCGACGTGGAGCTGTCGTTCGTCGGCCGGACCGTGCTGCGGATCTGCGACAACGGCTGCGGCTTCAGCACGCCGCGCGACGGTGGCCTCGGCCTCTCGGGCATGCGCGAGCGCGCCCTGCTCGTCGGCGGGCAGCTGTCGATCTGGTCCAAGCCGGGCGCCGGCACACGCGTGGAGCTGACATTCGCATGACCCGGATCCTCGTCGCCGACGACCATGGCATCGTCAGAGCGGGCATCAAGCTCCTGCTCGAGCGCCAGCCGGGCCTCGACGTCGTGGCCGAAGCGGCCGACGGGATCGAGGCCGTGCAGCAGGCGCTGTCATGCCGACCGGACCTGTGCATCCTCGACGTCGGGATGCCACGTCTGACCGGGCTGCAGGCAGCCCGCGAGATCCGCGCGCAGCTCCCGGACGCGCGGGTCCTGATGCTCTCGATGCACGACGACCAGCACTACCTGTTCGAGGCGCTGAAAGCCGGCGCGTCCGGATATGTTCTCAAGCGCGAGGCCGATCAGGACCTCGTCGCGGCGGTGCGCGCCGTCGCCGGCGGCGAGGCGTTCCTCACCAACGCAGCGGAGCGCTCGATCATCCGCCAGTGGATGTCCGACGGCGGCGGTCCGGCGGTGCCGCTGACCCCGCGCGAGGAAGAGGTCGTCAAGCTGATCGCCGAGGCGCACACGAACGCCCAGATCGCGGGCCTGCTCCATCTCTCGGAGAAGACGGTCGAGTCGCACCGCGCGAACGTGCTGCGCAAGCTCGGCATGCGCGATCGCGTCGAGCTCGTCCGGTACGCGATCCGGCGCGGGCTGATCGAAGCGTGACGGGTCTAGGATGGCCGCGGATGCGCGCGCCGGCCGAACCGATTCATGCCCCGCCGTTCCCCGCGAAGCTCCCCTGGATCAACGTCGCGACGCTGCGGATGGATCAGCTCGCGGGGAGCGCGGTGCTGATCGAATTCTGGGACTTCTGCCGCCCGAACTCGATCCGCACGCTCCCCTACATGCGCGCCTGGCACGAGCGCTACGAGGAGCAGGGCTTGCGTGTGATCGGCGTGCACGCGTCGGGCTTTGAGCCCTCGCGCGACCCCGAGGCCGTGCGCGCGGCGGTCGCGCGGCTCGAGGTCCCCTACCCCGTCGTCGTCGACGTCGAGTTCGAGATCTGGCAGCTGTACGGCAACCTCGGTTGGCCCGCGCGCTACCTGTTCAACCAGCAGGGCCTGCTGTTCGAGTACCACTACGGCGAGGGCGGCTACGAGGAGACCGAGCTGGCGATCCAGGAGCTGCTCGGATTATCCGAGCACACAACACTGCGACCGCTGCGCCCCGAGGACTACCCGGGCGCCCTGCTCACGCCCCAGAGCGAGGATGTCGAGGGCCCCTACAGCGGGCCGTACGACGCGGGTGGCGTGTGGGCCGTGCTCGACGGCGAGGGCACCGTGGCGGCCAACGGGCGCGAGCTGCGCGTCGACCATCCCGGCTGTTACGAGCTGATCGCCCACGAGCGCAGCACGCACGGGAGGCTGGAGCTGACCGTCAGCGACGGGGTGCACTGCTTCGCCGTGTGCTTCACGCCGGGACTGCAAGGCTAAGACCGTCGAGCAGGTTGCGCAGCCGCGCCGGGCCCTGATCCTCGATCGTGACGCAGAAGCCGGCCCGGTACGGGCTCTCGTGCGGGCGCGGTCCGAGAAATTCCGGCTCGTGTAGCCAGCACCCGGTGTTGAGCAGTTCCGGCCCGCTCGGCGCGGACCACTCCGAGCGGTCGTCGCCCGGCAGCGGCCCGGCGCGATGGGTGTGGCCGAAGACCACCTGGGGCGCGTCGATCCGCACTCGCGCGACGACCTCGCCGAATGCGCGTAGCGCCGCTCGGCGCAGCTCGGGGCCCGAGACGTCGGCGCGCAGCGGCCCGAGCCGCGATTGGTTGAGCCCGGCGATCAGCGCCGGGAAGGCGGCAACGAGCGCGCGGCGCCGCCAGCTCCTGCGGCCGCGAGTGCCGTCGAGCACGCGCCACGCCTGGGCGGAGGCACCGTGGGAGCTGCGTCCGAGGTTCGGACCGCCGTACTGGGCAATTGCGTGAATCCAGGCGTACAGCGGCGACAGGATCGCCTCGTAGTCCTCGGCGCGCGCCGGTCCCTGCGCGGGCTCGCCGACGATCCGCGCCATCGCGCCGGCGCCGAGCCGCTCGAACATCGGGACGGTCGTGTGCCGGTCGCCGTAATGGCCGTGCGTCGCATAGACGTCGTCCCGCAGCCAGACGCCGGGGTAGGCGGCGCGGACCGTGACCGGCCCGAGCGCCCGGACGACGCTCGCGAGCGGCTCACCACCGCACCAGCGCACCGGGCTCTCGAGCTCGAGCGGCGGCGGCGGCCCCTCGCATGAGCGGCGCTCGAACCAGCCGCTGAGCAGGTGGTGGTCGTGGTTGCCGGGGACGATCACGACCTCGCGACCGGCGCCCAGCGACTCGCCGATCGCCCCGAGCACCGGCGCCGCGGCTGCGAGCGAGTCGCGGATCGGGCCGTGGCGCAGCTCGAGCACGTCGCCGAGCAGCACGAGCCGGTCGACGCCGGACAGGGCCTCGAGCAGCCGCGCCTGCGGCTGCGGCTGGCGCAGCACGTCGCGCCGCGTGTGCGTCCCGAGATGCAGGTCGGAGACGACCAGCGTCCGCAGCGGCCGGCGCTCCCCGTCTAGGCCGCCGCTGCGCCGCCGCCCATCGCCTGGCGGATCGCCTTCGGCAGCATGAAGCGGACGTCCTCCTGGATCACCTCGAGCTCGTGCACGTCATCGCACCCCCGCGCGCGGAAGAACGCGACGAGGCGCTGCACGAGCTCCTCTGGCGCGCTCGCGCCGGAGGTGATCCCGACGACCCGCTTGCCGGTCAGCCACTCCTCGCGCACCTGCGTTTCGTTGTCGATCAGGTGCGAATCAGCGCCGTGTTCGCGAGCCACCTCGACGAGACGGTTGGAGTTGGACGAATTGCGCGAGCCGATCACGAGCACGAGCTCGCACTCGCGGGCGAGCTGTTTGACCGCGGCCTGGCGGTTGGTCGTCGCGTAGCAGATATCGTCGGTGCGGGGACCGACGATCGCCGGGAAGCGCTCGCGCAGACGCGCGATGATCGCCTGCGTCTCGTCGACCGACAGGGTCGTCTGCGAGATGTACGCGACCTTGCTGGGGTCGGCGACCTCGAGCCGCTCGACGTCCTCCTCGCTCTCGATCAGGACGATGTGGTCCGGGGCCTCACCCATCGTGCCCTCGACCTCCTCGTGCCCGGCATGGCCGACGAGCACGATCGTGTAGCCGTCGGCGGCGAACTTCTTTGCCTCGACGTGGACCTTCGTGACGAGGGGGCAGGTGGCATCGATCGTCTGGAGCCCCCGCATGCGCGCGTTCGCGTGCACGCTCGGCGCGACGCCGTGGGCCGAGAACACGACCGTCGCGCCCTCCGGCACTTCGGTCTCCGACTCGACGAACACGGCTCCGCGGTCGCGCAGCTGCTCGACGACGTGCTTGTTGTGCACGATCTCCTTGCGCACGTAGACCGGCGCGCCGTAGCGCTCGAGCGCCCGCTCGACCGTCTGGACGGCGCGGTCGACGCCGGCGCAGTAACCGCGTGGCGCCGCGAGCAGCAGCTTCTCTGGGACGGCGTGCATTGGTAGTCAGAGGCGCGGTGCCCGCTCCTGGCGGGTCCGTTTCCTGACGCAGCTTCCAAGGCGCAACATGTCAGAGAGTGTAGGGAGCTACTGGCGGATCGCCGCCGCCCGCTTGCACGTCGCGCTCATCGGCGACCGATGCCCGGTGCACCTCGTCGGGGCCGTCGTAGATCCGGGCGGCGCGGGCGAAGCGATACATCGCCTCGAGCGGG
>DATKOY010000073.1:0-30360 GCA_035524415.1 Solirubrobacteraceae bacterium
TTGTGATGCTCGTCGCTGTTGGCGTGCTGGGAGTGAGTCCAACCGCATGGGCGGGCGCTCCTCCAAATCTGCTGGACGCAAACCTTGGCTTCGTCCTTCCGACGCCGAGGATTCACAACTTGTTCTGGGATGCCAACTGGAACGCCGACAATCCGTTCTCGACCAATTTCATCAATAACTTCACCGCCGGGGTGATCAACGGCGGCTACCTAAACGGGCTGGGGCAGTATGGCATTGGCGCGGCGACGTTCGCAGGGTCGACAGTGGCGAACTCTGCCTGTGGGGCGACCCGGGCACCGAACAGCCTGGGCACCGCAAACCTCGTCGGGTGGGTGCTCTGTGAAGTGACAAATCCCTTCTCCGGAGCGCCTTTCCCAAGTCCCTCGCTGCCGGTCAGCGATGACCTCTATGTTCTCTACCTGCCGCAGAACACCACGATCTCCGACAACTTCACGATCCCGGCCTTCTCAGTTCTCGGTCATACGTTCGGTCCGATCGTGCTCGTCAACTTGACCTCGTGCGCGCAGTACAGCGCTCAGCACATCATCATGCCAACGGTGCTGGGCCTGATCCAGCTCGCGATTGTGCCGACGAGGTGCGCTGCCCTGAACAACAACGCGACGACGATGACGCGACCTGCGTCGCACGAGATCGTCGAGGCCAGCGTCGACGCCGTTCCGGGCGGAGGCCGGATTGATGATTCCTTCCCGCTGACAGGCCCCTCTAGCCCGCTGACCCTGAACTCATCGCGCTTCGCCGCGGGCGAGGCGGGCGACCTGTGTGAATCCGGCGGGGCGCTGCCGCTGATCGAGCCGTCTCTTCCCGCGCAGCCCCATTTCGCGACCGTCGCCGGTTTCACGGTCTCGACGTATTGGTCCAACAACCAGAACAAATGCATCGCCCCGACCACGGTGGGGAAGTTCCGGCTGCGGCCGCCGGCTGCGAGCACCCGCCCCGGCTCGATCCTCCTGCTCAGGGTCACGTGGATCGCGCCGCGCAGCTGGCGGGAACTGAAGACCGTCGAGCTCGAGGTTCTGGACGGCAGACGGGTTGTCGGCCTGATTCGCTTCATCAGCGACGGGTCCAAACACGGACAGCTCGCACTCGGCCGCCAAACCGGCCGGCCGGGCGGCGCCCACATCCTCCGACTGGGACCGCTCAGCCTCGATCTCGCACATAGCAGTGTCACCGGGTCCGGCCCGAAGGGCAAAACGGTCGCGATCAACCTGGCCCTACGTTTTGGGCAGGCGCTCTCAGCTCACACGCTGACACTCGACCTGGGCGCAACCGACCGCCAAGGCTCACGCGAACCGTTCCGCACCGCTGGGTCGGTTCACGTCCGCTAGGCCCAGGCCAGCTCGTCGAACTGCGGCGCGTTGGCTGGCGAGGTCGCTCGGATGCTGTCAGCACGGCTGGCTGATGCTCATGACCTTCGAGCGATCCGCGCCCGTCTGCACCGTCGGGCTGGAGGCCTTGAGCTTGCGTCTTTTGCGAGTGACCGCCCGCTGGGCTCACGTCGTTTACGCAGCGCTACGTAGGTCCCGCGGATCACGCCGCCAGGCGAGCGCAGCGTGCACGGAAGGCGCCCGCCCGGTGGCGGATCCTCCGAGCGGCCGCCAGCCCATGGACTCGGTCCGCCACGGGCTCCTCGAGGAGCTCCGAGACTTCGTAGGCGTTGATCTTGACGAGCGCCGGCCGGGCCTCCAAGGCCGCCGTCAGCCACGGTCCGCGCGAATCGACGACGGCCGGCACCCCGCCCGCGGCGGCCATGGCGATCAGCTCGGGCGTAGCCGTCGACCGGCGTGTCGGGCGGCAGCGACCCGCTGAGTACCAGCCATCGGGCGGAGCTCAGCAACGACTCGACGATCCCCACGAGGTCCGACCAAGCCTGGGCGCTCCCGGGCGTGCCGGCCTCGTAGAACTCTGTGAGAGCACCGGTGGCCCGGTCGGCCACCGACAGGCACGTTCGGGTCTCGCCGGGGCCCCAGGCGAACCGTGCCAGCACGCCCTCGTCCCTCAGCGCGTCGCTGATCCAGCGGCCGGCGTGACCGGCCAGAATCCCCGTGGCGGTCGCCGTGCAACCGAGCACCGCGCTCACCCGGGCGACGTGCAAGCCCTTGCCGCCGGGCAGGACCACGAGCGAGCTTGGCCGGTGGATCTCGCCGGCCACCAGCGCCTCGATCTCGATCAGCCGGTCGACCGACGGGTTGCCCGCCACGCAGAGGATCACGCTGACCCCTCGACCCCCTCGAGAACGTGGAGCGCCTCGGCGAGCGTCGGCTGGGCGGTCGTCCCGCCGGTTGCCCGGGTGGACAGCGCACCGCAAGCGCACCCCAGCGCGAGGGCCCGCTCCAACGGCTGACCGTCGAGTAGTCCGGCGAGCACGCCGGCGTCGAACGAGTCTCCCGCACCCACGGCGTCGGCCACAGCACCGACGGCCGGAGCCCCGACGCGCACCACATCGACCCCGACTCGGACGGCGAGTGCTCCTTCGGCGCCGAGCTTGACTGCCACCAGCGGTCCGCGGGCGGCGAGCCGGTGCGCCGCTTCGCCCGGATCGGCGCAACCGGCGATCCGGACCGCTTCCACGGCATTGGGCAGCAGAATGTCGACGTCTTCGAGCAACTCCCACAGGCCTCCGTCCCACCGCTCGCTCGGGTCCCAGTTCGGATCCAACGAGGTCGAGCCGCCGCGACGCCGGACCGTGGCCAGAAGCTTGCCAAGGCCCGGGGTCAGCCCGCTCTGCAGGAAGAACGAGGAGACGTGAACGTGGCGAGCCCGGGCGAGCAGGACGGGGTCGACGGTCCGGGGCTCGAGCGCCGCGATCGCTCCCGGGAAGGTGAGGATCGCCCGGTCCTGATCGCGGGCCAGAATGACGGTGAGGCCGGTGCGAGCGCCCGGGTCGACGACGAGCCCTGCGGTCTCGACGCCTCGCTCGCTCATGGCCTGGACCATGAAGCGCCCGAACTCATCATCGCCGAGCACGCCGGCGATCGCGGTCCGCAGCCCGAGCCGGGCTGCGCCGCACGCGGTGATCGCCCCCGAGCCGCCGATCGTGAGATCGGCCGAATCGATCAGTCGCTCGGCCTGCCCGAAGGCCGGCTCCACCGCGCCGCCACGGAGGATCAGGTCGGGGTTGCAGTCCCCGAGGACGAGCAGATCGAGGTCAGCGGCCGGCACGACCCGCTTGGGCGCACGGGCGGTAGGTCTTGCCGCCGAGGTTGACATCGAACAGCGCTCCGGTGATCCCTGCGGCGAGGTCGGCCGCGCAGAACCTGGCGGTCGTCTCGCCGTCCTGGGTGTACTCGGCGTCGAGTACGGGCTTGCCCGCGTGGGCGTGGGCATCGTAGGCCAGCCATCGCTCGAAGCCGGCCGAGTCCGCCCGAGTCAGGTGCCAGCCACCCCCGGGGACGCGGGCTCCCGCACGGTTTGAATCTTGGAAAAGGTCGGTGTCCCAGATGGTGGCTGACCCGGGCTCGGGATAGGGAGCGCTGATCTCAGGCAGGCCGGCCAACCCCGGTTCGGGAGGTCCGATCTCCCAGTACCACTGATTCAGGCCGACCGGGGGTCGCTGGTAGCTGCGCGCCACGGCCGGCGTTGCCGCCAGCAGCCCGGCGAGGGCGGCCACGGCGACGACCAGGGCGATGCGACTCCACTCGTCCGCTCGCGCCACGGCGTCAGCGTTCACCGGATTGCCTGCCCTGAGTCGGCGTCGAACAGATGCACCTCGGCTGGGTCGGCGCCGAGACGGACCACGCTGCCCTCGGCGGGGCGATCACGTGGCGCCAGCCGAGCCACAGCCGCGGCACGCTCGCCGTCGCCTGCGAGCAGCAACGACTCGCCCTCCCCAGGGGTGTCGTTGGCCAGTTCAGCGGCAACCGATCCGTGAACGATCACCTCGTCACCCATCGGCTCGACCACCGACACGTGGAAGTCCAAGGACGGCATCCCATCCACGCTGGGATGCAGCGACTCCGGACGCACGCCGACGATCACCTCGCGATCGGCCAACCCGGATCGCTCGAAGGCAAAGTCCCCGGCGCTGACACGGCCGTCGCGGACCCGGCCCCGAAGCAGGTTCATCGGTGGGCTGCCGATGAAGCCGGCGACGAACACGTTGACCGGGCGGTCGTAGACCTCCTGGGGCGGTCCGAGTTGCTGGAGGCGCCCGTCGGAGAGGACGGCGATTCGGTCCCCGAGGGTCATCGCTTCGACCTGGTCGTGGGTGACGTAGACGGTGGTGACATCGAGGCGCGCGTGCAGGCGCTTGAGCGCTGCGCGCATCTGGACGCGGAGCTTCGCGTCGAGGTTCGAGAGCGGCTCGTCGAGGAGGAAGACCTCCGGCTCGCGAACGAGCGCTCGGCCCATTGCCACCCGCTGGCGCTGCCCGCCCGAGAGCTGAGCCGGCCGCCGGCGCAGCAGTCCTTCCAGGTCAAGCATCTCGGCAACGTCCTGGACGCGGCGAGCGATCTCGCGCTTGGGTGTCCGGCGCTGGCGAAGTGGGTAGGCGAGGTTGCGCGCCACCGTCATGTGCGGATACAGCGCGTAGTTCTGAAACACCATCGCGATGTCACGGTCGCGTGCCGGGACGTCGTTGACGACACGGTCGCCAATCCGGATCGTGCCGGAGCTCGGCGTCTCCAGGCCGGCGATCAACCGCAGCGCCGTGGTCTTCCCGCAGCCCGAGGAGCCGACCAAGATCATGAACTCGCCGTCGGCGACCTCCAGCGACAATCCGTCGAGGGCGACCGTGCCACCCGGGAACGCCTTCGTCACCTCTTCGAGGACGACCCCGGGCATCACTTGATCCCAGTGAACGCAATCGAGCGGATGAACCAGCGCTGGGCGAACAGAAACATCGCAAGCATCGGAATCTGGCTCATCACGGTGCCGGCCATGAGCAGGTTCCACTCGGTGCTGTGGGCGCCCTGAAGCGTTGAGAGGCCGAGTTGCAAGGGCGCGTGGCTGGCGGTGTCGATGATGATCAGCGGCCACAGGAAGTCATTCCATGACCAGATGAACTGGATGATCGCCAACGTCGCCAGCGCCGGCATCGAGAGCGGCAGGACGATCTTGACCAGGATCCCCAGGCGTGAGGTGCCATCGATCCGCGCCGCCTCCTCGAGCTCGATCGGCAGCGTCCGGAAGAACTGGCGCAACATGAAGATCCCGAAGGCGCTGCACAGGTTCGGCATGATCAGCCCGCCGACGCTGTCGACCATGCCGAGCTTCTTGACGATCAGGAAGGTTGGGATCAGCAGGACCTGGAAGGGCACCATCAGCGTCGCCAGCAGCACCACGAACAGCACGTTGCTACCAAAGAACCGGATCCGCGCGAAGGCGTACGCGGCCAGGCTGCAGAACACGAGGTTCCCGGCCACGGTGGCCAGCGAATACAGGATGCTGTTGATGAAGAAGTGACCGAACGGCACGGCGTTCCATGTCGCCGGGTAATTGCTGAAATGCGGCCCACTAGGGAGCAGCACGGGTGGGAAGCTGCTCGCCTCCGGCTTGGTTTCCAGCGACAGGATCACCATCCAGACCAGCGGGACGAGCATGATCGCCGCCACCGGGGCCAGAAACAGGTGCCACGGGCTGAAGGGCAGGCGCCGGCGTGCCCGGCCCGGCATGTCGGGCAGCGGCGGGAATCGATCGACGGTGGCTATCTGCTCGAGGGCGATCCCCGCCTCCTCATGAGCTGTAGTAGACGCGGCGGCGGCCGATCCATAGCTGTACCAGCGTGACGATCAGAATCGCCACGAACAGCACGTAGGCGATCGCCGCTCCGTAGCCGCCGTTGAAGAACTGGAAGGCCTGCTGGTACAGGTAGTAGACGATGACCGTCGTCGATCCGAGCGGGCCGCCGCGCGTGGTCACGTAGATCTCGTCGAACAGCTGCAGGGCGTTGATCGTCGACCACACGACGAGGAACAGCGTCGCCGGGCCGAGTAAGGGGACGACGATGCTGCGAAAGGCGCTGAGGCGGCTGGCGCCGTCCATCTCGGCGGCTTCGAGCAGCTCGGCCGGGATGCCTTGCAGGGCGGCCAGGTAGATGATCACGTCGAAGCCGAGCCAGCCCCAGACGGTCATCGCCACGATGCACCAGAGGGCCTGGTTCGGATCCTGAAGGAACTGCTGCTGGGGCAAGCCGACCGCGTGAAGGAGGTAGTTGACCAGACCAAAGGTCGGGTCCAGCAGCCACAGGAAGATGATTCCGGTGGCCACGGTCGATGTGACCAGCGGGACGAACACGGCGAGCCGGTAGAAGCGGATCCCGCGGATCCGTCGGTTCAGCGCGACCGCGAGACCGAGCGCGCCGAACACCGAGATTGGCACGAACACCACGGTGTAGAGCAGCGTGTGGACGACCGCCGAGCGAAACTGCGGATCCTTGGCCAGCGCCCGGTAGTTGGCCAGCCCGACGTAGTGAGCGGGGGCGATGAGGTTGTTGGCCTGGAGCGACAGCACCAGCGACCAGCCAATCGGGATCAGCGCAAATACCGCGATCAGGATCGTCGCCGGGGCGACGAAGGCCCACCCGGCGACATGCTCGGAGCGAGCCAGCCGGGTGAGCACGCCGGGACGCTTGTAGGTGACCGATCGCCCTGTCGGTGCGTGCACGCTCATCGGACGCCGCCGGCCTGCTTATCCCGGCACGGCGAGCATGCCGTTGACCTGCTGGGCGGCCTGCTGGAGGGCTTGTTGCGGTGCGGTCTTACCGAGCAGGACCGCCTGGACCGCCTGCCCCACGGCGGTGGAGATCTTTGGGTAGACGGTGAGGACGGGCCGAGCCTGCGTGGCGTTGCCCAGGTTCTTGGCCCACAGGCCGATGCCCGGGTACTTCTTGACGAACTGCCGGTAGCCAGACAGCCCGCTCACCGAGGCACGAATCGGCAAATCCCCAGTCATCTGCGCCCATTTCAGGTCGATGGCCGGCGAGGTGAGCCACTTCAGGAACTGCCAGGCCGCCTGCGTGCGGGCCGAGCCGTTGTTGAACATGACCCAGTTGTCGGGCCCCGAGATGGTCTGGTGGTTGAGATCGGCGGGCAGGATCTGGACGCCGTAGGACATCTTGGCAGCCGTAATGTTGGACAGATCCCATGGACCGGTCCACAGCATGCCGATGTGTCCGGACGTGAACAGCCCCAAATAGTTACCGCTCCCATTGTCGAAGTAGATCGACTTGCGCCGGGCCAGAGTTTGCAGCAGGGTCAGCGCCTTGACCCCGGCGGGCGAATCGAACGCGGCGTGCTTGCCGTCGGGCGTGAGGATCGCGCCGCCGGCCTGCCAGAGCATCGCCCAGAAGCGCCACACGGTGTCCTCGCTGGCGTCGTTGACGTACGCCCAACCGAACTGCTTGTGGGCCGGGTCGGTGAGCTTCACAGCCGCGTTCTCGAAGTCCGTCCAGGTCCAGTTCGGGGTGGGGGCCGAGAGGCCGGCCTGGGCGAACAGCTTCTTGTTGTAGACCAGGGCGAGGTTGTCGACCAGCGCAGGGACGCCGACGATCTTGCCGTTGACCGTTGCGACCTGGCGCTCGACACTCCAGAAGTCATTCCACTGGAAGCTCGGGTCGGCGGCGATCAGCTTGTTGAGAGAGACGACGCCGGGATTCGTGGCGATGTTGGGCGCCCACGACCCATACAGGTAGGAGATGTCGGGCGGCCTGCCACCGGCGATCGCGGCGAGGACCTTCTGCAGCGCGTAATCCGAGTTGCCGTAGGACTGCACCGAAACCGTGATGTTGGGCTGCGAGGCGTTGAACTCCGCCGCCAGCTTCTTGATCGCCATGGCCTCGGTCTCGGTGTACCCCTCCCACACGACGATGTTCACGTGACCGTGGCCGGGTGAGGTGGAGCTGTTGCTCGATCCACCGCAGCCGCTCACCAGCAGCGCCGCGGCGATCAGGATGATGGTGAGGGGTTTCATCGTTCCTCCATGGTCCTCAGCGCAGGACGACGGACCTTGTCAGGTGCTGGGGGCGGTCGGGGTCGAAACCTCGAGCCTCGGCCAGCGCCACAGCGGCCCGCTGCAGGTTGACAAGCTCGGCCATCGGATCGATCTCGCTTTGCACGACCGATGCTCCGGTCGACCGGATGTCCGCGACCAATGCGGACTGGGCCTGCCCTAGGAACCACACCAGCGTCGCCGACCCGGCGACGCTGATCGGACCATGGCGGTATTCCATCGCCGGATACGACTCAGACCAGGCCCGGCCGGCTTCGCGGAACTTCAGTGCCGCCTCGGCGGCCAGGCCGATCGTCCAGCCGTGCCCGAGGATCACGACCTGCTCGAACTCCGACGGATCGACCGACAGCGGCGCAGCAAGCGCGGCCCGGGCGTCGGCGATGGCCGGATCGAGATCGGCTCCGAAATGCGCCCGCAACAGCGCCAGCGCCGTCGTGGCAAACCGGGTCTGCACGATCGAGACCTCGTCTGCGAAGTCGAGCAACACGGTGTCGGTCGCGGCCTGTACCACCGGAGTCCGGTCGACGGCCGAGATGGCCAGCGAGGCCGTGCCAGGGGTCAGCGAGGCGAGGCTGCGCACGACCTCCGTGGTCGTCCCAGACCGCGATAAAGCGATCACCCGGTCGTAACGGCGCGAGGTCGGCACCTCTGAGGCCACGAACGCATCCGTCTCTCCGAGACCGGCTGACTCACGCAGGTGGGCGACGGCCTGGGCGATGAAGTAGGACGTGCCGCAGCCGATCACTGCCACCCGTTCGCCTGCAGCCGGGAGCTTGTGCCTGACCGAGGGCAGGAACTCGACGGCGCACCGCCACATCGCCGGTTGGCTTCCGATCTCGGCTGCCGTAACGCTCATTTATGCACAAGATATGCCTCATCTGAACAGAATGCAACATCTTGTGGCACTGTTCTTGCTCGATTGTCCGAGCGGAACCTAGACTCTCGCTCATGCAACAGGCGGAACGCCTCGGCGCGATCATGGAGCGGCTCTCGCTTGACGGCAGCGTGAACGTGGTCGAGATCGCCCGCGAGCTCGAGGTCTCGTCGGCCACGGTGCGCCGTGATCTGCGCCTGCTCGAGAACCAGCGGCTGCTGGGCCGCATCCACGGAGGCGCTGTACCGCAGGGCGTGCTCTACGAGCTGCCACTTCGCTACAAGAGCACCCGTCAACCTGAGCAGAAGCGCCGGATCGCTCGCGAGGCGGCCACCCGGGTAGTTGACGGCTGGGCGATTGGCTTGACCGGCGGCACCACGACCACCGAGGTGGCGCGGGCGCTGGTCGACCGGCCTCGCCTCACCGTCGTCACAAACGCGCTCAACATCGCCTCCGAAATCGCCGTGCGGCCCAACCTCAAGCTGGTGGTGACCGGGGGCGTGGCTCGAGCCGAGTCCTACGAGCTGGTCGGCCCGATCGCCGAGGCCAGTCTCGAGGGGTTGAACCTAGACATGGTGTTCTTGTCCGTGGACGGGATCTCCCCCGACGCGGGTCTCACCACCCACCACGAGATCGAGGCGGGCACCGACCGGGCACTGATCGACCGCGCGAGCCGGGTGACCGTCGTGGCCGACAGCTCCAAGATCGGCAAGGTGGCCTTCGCCCGCATCTGCCAGCTCGGCGACATCGACGAGCTGATCACCGATGACGGCGCCGACCGCGCTTCTGTGGCCGCATTGGAAGATCGCGGCGTGACCGTCACGACCGTCTGAGCAGCCCCGCCGCGGCGTGCCGTTACGAACGTCTGACGATGCCGGCTCGACCCCGGATCCCAGCAGGTATCAGCTCTCCGTGAGCGTCGATCAGCTCGTCGACCATCGAGCCGATCGCGTCCAAGGTGAGCGTGGCACCGGCGTTCGGGTCGAGCATCACGGCCTGGTAGACGTGATCGCGGCGCTCCTCGAGCACGGCGCGAACGGTGAGCTCGGCGACGTTGACGAACGTCCGGTTCAGCGCCGCGCATTGCGGGGGCAGCGACCCGATCCGCTGTGGGCGCACGCCGTCGGCGTCGACCCGGCATGGCACCTCGACGCAGCAGCCGGGCGGCAGACCGTCGATCAGCCCATCGTTGCGGACGTTGCCGTATTCGGTCCTGGCCTCACCGGTCAGGAGCGAGTGGATGTACCGCGGCGCCAGCTCCCCCTCGGGGGTCAGGGGCACCGGCTCCCCGGCGGCCAGCTGCCGCCGAATGTCCTCGTACTCCTTGAGGTTCTCGCGGGAGCGGCTTAGGTACTCATCCACCGGGATGCGGTAGCGCTCGAGCTGGTCGTCGTGTCGCATGAACCAAGGTACGTACTCGGCGCTGTGCTCGCTGGACTCGGTGGGGAAGTAGCCGAGCCGCCGGTAGAGCTCGATTCGCACCCGTCGACCCAGGCCCTCAGGGTCGCGCTCGATCGCCTCGTCGAGGCGGCCATAGAGGTTCTCGCCGTCGTGCTCAAAGCGCAGTACGAACGCCTGGTGGTTGAGGCCGGCGGTGAGAAAGTCGATCTCCTGCACGGGCACCCCGACGATCTCGGCCAGCTGGTCGTGCGTGTTCTGCACCGAATGGCACAGCCCGATCACGTGGGGGTGGCGGCCGCCCTCCCACACCGCCCACGGAAGCATGGCCATCGGGTTGGCGTAGTTGAGCAGGAGTCCGTCCGGGCAGAGTTCGGCCATGTCGTCGGCGATCGCCAGCAAGACGGGGATCGTCCGCAGTCCGCGGAACACGCCACCGACCCCAAGGGTGTCGCCGATCGTCTGGCGCAGGCCGTATCGGGCCGGGATCTCGAAGTCGCGCAGGGTGGCGTCGAAGCCACCGACCTGGATCTCGTTGACCACGAAGTCCGCCCCGTCGAGCGCCGCACGGCGCTCGAGATGGGCCTCGATCTGCAGGTGCGCACCGACGGTCCGGTTGATCGACCGAGCAATCTGCTCCGCCGTGTCCAGGCGCTCAGCGTCGATGTCGTGCAGGACGATCGTCGCCGCTGCGAGCTCGGGGAACTCGATCAGGTCCGAGAGGAGGACGCGGGTGAACTCAACGCTGCCGGCGCCGATCAGCGCAATTCGTGGCATGTTCGAGATTGTTTCAGTTTGCCGATAATCGCGCAAGAATGTGCAAGGATGCCGCAGGGCGCGACGCCGGCAGCGACCGGCTCCGGCCTTCACCCGGATGCGATGATCTCGGCGTACCTCAGCGAGGGTGGGGAGTTGCCGAGCGCGCGACCGGCACCACCGAACCTTCCAGCCGGGTCCGTCCGCATCAGCGGCGGCGCGATCGCGCCAGCGCCGACAGTCACGGAATACGCGGACTCCGGGGCGTCCGAGCCCGATCGATACCGTCTCGCGCGCTGTTCGAGGCTGACCGAGGGCGGCCTCGGTTGACATTGACCGGCCGCGTGATTAGGGTCGCGTCGGGGGCTCGGGTCTGATGTGCAGCGTGTGCATGGCGTCGGCCGGAGCGCGCTTTTTTGCGCGCCGTGGATGCGCGCTCGCGCTCGCCTTCGCGTTGGTCTGCCTGATCGCCCCTCGGGCCGCGGCGCAGACGGGGTGCACGGGCTCGGGCTGTGGGTCGTCGCGGATCTACGTGCTGACCGCCCACCTGGGAAGCTCGGCGGTATGCGGAAACCTCGGTGGTTCGGCGCCGGAGGTGATCGATCCGCAGACGGGCTCGGTCGCCGATCCCGGAGCACCGTGGGGGATCAGTGCGTCGGCGGTGCCTAACGGCGCTTGGTTGCTGCTGACGCAGTGCGGCGGCGCGACCGATGTGGCGAGCGCGAACGGGACCGGAGGGCTGACGCCGGTTCCGAAGGGCCAATCCGTGGACCCAACGGGCCAGTTTGTGGCCTTCGTGGGCCAGAGCGGCGACATCTCGGTCGCGCAGGTCGGAAGCTCGGCGGCGCCGGCCGACCTCGGCGTGCCTGGGTCCGATCCGCGCTTCTCGCCTGATGGTACGCTGATCGCGTTCCTGTCTGCGAACGGCGATCTGTCCGTGATCCGCCAGGACGGCACAGGGCTGCGCATGCTGATCCCGTCGTCGCAGACCGGTGGCAACCCGGTCTACAACTGGTTTGCGGACAGTGCCCGGCTGGCGGTGCTCACGCAGCAGTCGCAGAGCAACTGCAACGGCTTCCGGGCCGAATCCTTCGAGGAGGTCGACACCACGTCGGCCGCGGTCTCCGCCCACCCGCTGAACGTCTCCGCCTGTCCGTCGGGATCGAGCGGCGCCTGGTTTTTGGCCCAGGACATCGCCCCCTCGCCGGACGGCACGCTGGTCGCGATCGCCGGTGCCTTCAGCCAGTGCAGCCCGGCGCAGGGCACTCCGCCAGGGTGCGGTGGCGGCGAGCTCGGCAGCGCCGGACTGTTCTTCCAGGGGCAGCTCGGCACGGTCCCCGCGACCGGCGGGGACCTGACCGTGATCAAGAAGCTCCCCGGCGAATGCACGGACCCGGCCAACACCAGCTGCGTCGACCCGTCGGGCGGCCAACTGGCGCCCGCAGGCACAGGCCCGAGCTACCAGCCGCACACGCTGCGCTGGGGCGGGTCTGCGAAGCTGCCCGTGGTGCTCGTCACCGGCCTGGCCGACAGCCACGGCAGCCTCACACCCGGCCAGAGCTGCACGCCGACCGTTACCGGCAGCATGACGGCGCTCTGCGACGCGCTCCAGAGCGCGGGGTTTCCGGTCTACGTTCCGGACTCGAGGGCCGGTCCCGGTGCCGTGCTCGACAACCGGCTCGGGTTCGGCGTCAACGCCCAGAGCCTGGAGAACTACCTGTTCACGGTCGTCAAGCGGCCCGCGCTCTTGGTGGGTCATAGCATGGGCGGGATCTTCAGCCGGATCGCGATCTCGCGCGACGGCGCCCAGGAGGACGGGCTGTTCACGATCAGCTCGCCGATGGACGGCAGCTTCGGGGCCGACATCGCCGTCGGTGCGGCCAACTTCCCATGCACGCCGCTGATCGCCTGCTCGGCGCTGCGCGCCGCCGGCGCCTACGCGCTCTCTCGCTTCGGGCCGGCCGCGATGCAGGACCTCACAGCCGCCGCCCGGCTCTGGGACAACGCGAGGCTCACGCCGCCGGGGGTGAAGACGTGGACGCTCGCCGGCACCGCCTGCCGTCCGTTCGGCACCGCGCTGCAGCCCGGCCTGCTCGGCTACACCTTCCCCAACGACGGGATCGTCGGCCTGTCGAGTGCTTTCGGGGTCGGGGCCAACCTCGGCCCGACCATCCGCTCCACCGTGAGCGCCTACCACGAGGCCCAGCTTCAATCCGGGCTCGGCGGAATCTGCGGCGCGGCCGGGATCGAGCTGACCGACTCCACCGTGATCGCGCAGGTGCTGAACGCCGCCAACTACCTGCAGACAGTCGGGCCGGCGCCCGATGCACCGGCACACGACATCCCCACAGCGGGCGCACCCGCCATCGCGACTGCGACCGCTGCCAAGGCAAAGGCACCCAGTCTCGTGCTCCCGCTCCAGCTCGGCGCCGTCCGCACGCTGCGGCCGAACGCCCGGATCCAAATCGATCCGCGAACGTCACTGTTCTCCCGCTCCGCATTCTCGATCGTCTGCGGGCACCGCACACTCCCGGCGCTGCCGGCCATCGGCGACCGGGTCTGGGGGTTCCCGACCGGAGCGCTCACGTGCCGTACGGCGGTGCTGAAGTCACAGCGCCGCCTCACCATCGGGATCGCGAGCGACCCGCAGAAGGTGACCCTGACGGTCACGAGCAGCCGCCAGGGGTACCAGCTGACCGTAACAAGTGCCAGCGCAATCACAACCGTACGCCTGACACACGGCAACAAGGTCGTCCGGCGACCCCTCCACAAGGCACATCACACCATCACGTTCACCCTGACCGCGGCGCAGGCGAGCGGGCTGACCGTCACCGCGACGATCGCTCGCCAGCGCTACGCGGCGACCATGCCGACACTGGGGTGAGCAGCGCGTGCCGGCCCCCTGATCGACGCCGGACCCGGATCGCCACGGCAACGCCGCCCGACGCATCCAGCGCTCGGCCCGCGCCTCGTGCGTCGGGGCGACGGTCGCGATGATCGACTGTGCCGAGCGGAACGCCGCTCGCGCGATCGCCTACGGCCCATCGGCCGAATCGGGGGTCCGCGGCAAGTTGGGCGGCGGGGTATCAGCCGATCGAGATGATCGTGAACGCCGCGCGAGCCCGGGGCTGGAAGGAACCGACGGGCGCGGTGTCATCTACCTATGTGAAGAGTACGGTCATCAGACGTCTGCTGACTTGTGTCATCGCCGGTGCGGCCGTCGGCCTCGTGGCTGCCCCGGCCGGGCTGGCGGCACCCACCGGTTCCACCCTGTTGATCAGCCGGCCCGACGGGACGGGTCCGGTGCCGCCGGCGGCCGATAACGCAAGCGGCGGTGCACTCGCAGTCAGCGTGGACGGGCGGTACGTGGCGTTCGTCTCGGACGCCGACGGCTTCGCCTCCGTTGCCGATCCGCGCGTCGCAAACGTGTTCCTGCGCGATACGAGCACCGGCACCACGACGCTCGTCAGTCGTTCCGACGGCCGTGACGGCGTCGGCCTGAACGCGTCCTCGGGCGTGGAGAGCGGTGCAAAGCTCGGGGTGGCCGTCGAGCCTGGTGCAGCTGCGCCCGATCCGCCGCACGACCAACCCCATGTGCTCGTCGTGTTCACGAGCACGGCGACGAACGTCGTCGAACACGGTTCTCAGTCGATCACGCCGACGCGTGGCGTCGCCGAGGTGTGGATGCGCGACGTGACCGCGGGCACGACGTATCTCATCAGCCGCGCGAACGGCGCCGATGGCGCTCCGGGTGACAAGGCCTCAGGCTCACCGTCGATCGCCGAGGGGGCCCATGGGCCGCTCGTCGCGTTCGACTCGCTTGCGGACAACCTCGGCGGCTCGGCGCTGCGCAGCGTGTTCCTGCGCGACGTCGGCGCAGCCGAGACCGAGCTCGTCTCGTGCCCGAACCGCGACTGCAGCACGCCGGGTCCCTCCTCGAGCAACGCCTCGTTTCATCCGTCGATCCAGTTCGTCGACGGCCCACAGGTCACGCAATGCCCGAGCGGCCAGCAATGCGCCCTCGTCGCGTTCGAGACCGGCGATCCGACGATCACCCGCGAGCAGGGCCAAGCCCATGGGCAGATCGTCCTTGCGACAGCCTTCGTCGGTACGGGGGCGACGAGCCCGTTCGCCATCTTCGCGGTGGTCAGCAGCGCCGGGCCGAACACGGGCCCGGCGTCGCTGGGCAACGACAGCTCGGAGGACCCGACGCTGAGCGCGGACGGCGAGGTCGTCGTCTATTTGAGCCAGGCGTCGAACCTCGTGTTTCCGCTGATCGCGCGCGGCGCGGGAACGCAGGCATATGCGACCGTGATGACCTCCGCGCCGACGGGAGTCACGGGGCTCGCGAGCGGGACCGTCGAGCACCCGACGGGCGCGTCCGACGTTTCCGTCGGCGGCGCGCCCGGGCAGATTCGGATCGCGTACTCGACCGCCTCGCCGAACCTCGGTGTCCCGGATCCGTTCGGTTTCCCGCGCGCGTACGTGGAGGGCCTGGTCCCGTCGGCCGACCCGCCCAAGCTGCTCGACCGCGCCTCCGGACCCGGCGGCGCTCCTGGCGATGACACGAGCTCGGGACCGGTCGTCAGCGCCGACGCCTCCACCGTCGTGTTCTCGAGCCGGTCGCACAACCTCGACGCCGGCGGCGGGATCGACTTCGCGCGGGTGTACGCACGGCGGATCACGAGCGACCAGCTCGAGCTCGTCTCCCGACCCGACGGTACCGGTGCGTTCCTTGCCGGAGTCCGCTCCAGCGAGATCACCGCGCGAGCCGTCAGCGCCGACGGCCGCTACGTCGCGTTCGAGTCCGACAGCGACAACCTGGCGAGCGGCGAGGACAACCGCTTCCGCGGTGTGTTCGTGCGCGACACACTCACCGGGACGACGACGCTCGTGAGCAGGGCGGACGGCGCAAACGGCACGGCCGCCAACGAGGACTCCTCGCTCGTCGGGATCAGCGACAACGGCCGGCGCGTGCTGTTCAACAGCGAGGCCGGAAATCTCGGTGCCGATGCGGCCGGCGTGCACGCGTACGTGCGAGATCTCGACGCAAACACGACCGTCGTCATGACGCGCAACAACGGTCCTGACGGGGCGATCGCGTTCGGCACCGGGCTCGGGCTGAGCGGCGACGGCAACAGGGTTGTGTTCGACACGACCGTGCCGCTCGACCCCGACGCGCGCGACGGCGTCCATCTCTACGTGCGCGACATCGCAGCGAACGACACGATTCTCGTCGACCGCCGCGACGGGCCTCGCAGCATGCCCGTGGACGGCATCCCGATCGCCGCTGCGATCGACCGTGATGGCCGACGGGTCGCGTGGAGCTCAGATGAGCGCAACGCGATCATCCCAACCCACATCGTCGTGAGGTTGCGGGATCTCGCCCAGAACACGACCCTGCTCGTGAGCCGTGCCAGCGCTTCCGGAGGCGATCCGACGGCCGGCGATCCGGCAAATGCCGACGCATCGCTCCCGGAGATCAGCGGCGATGGGAGCGTGGTCGCGTTCGCGTCCGCCGCGAGCAACCTCGGCGTCGCCGTGAGCCGTCAGGAGATATGGGTACGCCACCTCGACACGGGCAAGACCGAGCTCGCGAGCAGGGCCGACGGCGCGTCGGGAGCCCCTGCCGACGCCGATGTCATCGACCCATCCTTTGACGGCGCCGGCGACAAGATCGCATTCGTCACTCCCGCGACGAACCTGGGCACGACCGCGCCGAGCAGCTTCGACGCACAGTCCTACGTGCGCGACCTCCCGTCGCAGGCGACCGCGATCGTGAGCCGCGCCGACGGCGCGGACGGGGCCGAGGCCGACCGTCCGGGGTTCACCACGGTCAGCCTCAGTGACAACGGTCAGTGCGCCGCGTTCTCAGCCGCAAGCCTCGGGATCAGCGACGGCTTTGCGAGCGCCGACTTCCGCGCCGTCCACATGCGCGTGCTGAGCGGTGAGTGCCCGACCGACGCGCCGGACACGACGATCACCGACGGGCCGCCTGCGAGGACCACGAGCCGGACGGCGATGTTCCGCTTCAGCTCGAACGAACCGGCGGCGACGTTTCAGTGCAGCCTCGACGCCGCACCGTTCGCGGCATGCCTGACGCCGGATACGACCGGCCCGCTCGCGGACGGAGGGCATACGTTCGCCGTGCGCGCCGTCGACCCGATCGGCAACGTCGATCCGACGCCCGCCGAGCGGTCGTTCGCAGTCGCGAGACCGGGCTCGCCAGCGGCGGTGTCGCTCAGCGGTCTCACGCTGCGCCCCGCGCGCTTCCATGTCGGAGGTCGTCGCGGGGGAACCACGATCCGCTTTCGCCTGACCGCGCCCGAGAGCGTCACGCTCCGGTTCGAGCGGCTCACCTCCGGCCGTCGCGCGGGCAAGAGGTGCACGACCCGCGTTCACAACGGCAAGCGCTGCACGATCGTGCAGCGCGCGGGTGCGCTCACCCTGTCGCGGACCGTCGCGGGCGAGAACGCGATCAAGTTCAGCGGCCGGATCCGAGGCCGGAGCCTCGCGCCGGGGCGCTACCGCGTGATCGCGACGCCCCACCACGGTCGACCGCGTACAGAGGACTTCACGGTCGTGCGCCTGCCGCTGGGCAAGCGTCACCGAGGCCAAGCGTAGACCGCAGCGACAGCCGCTGCGCCGCACATGCGATCGCGGGCCGCGGCTCGAGCGTCTCTGCGAATCACCATCCCGCGCCGGCGCCCGGCGAAGCGTCGCATGCCCCATCGCCGAACCAGCCGGCAAGCGTCAGCGCGGCGCCGACGAAAGGCGCTCCGACCGAGCCGTCTCCTAACGAGCGCGTGTTCACATCGCACTCGTGGCGGCCGTGTCAGCGAGCAGCGCCTGTGCGATGTGCTGACGCCCGCGATGGAGGCGCGAGGTGATCGTCGCCTCCCGGGTCCGCAGCGAGCGTGCCGCCTCGCGGTACGAAAGACCGAGGAGATCGACCGCGATCACGGCGTCCCGATACGGGGCCGGCGCGCTCGCGATCGCCTCCATCAATTCCCGCGAGAGGGCGGCGTCCTCGGACGCAGGCGCATCGTGCTCCAGCAGCTCGATCGTGACCGGCCGCCTCGCGGCCGCGCGGAGGCGGTTCGAGTAGGTGTGCCTCAGCGCTCGGAGCAGGTAGCCGAGCTCCTTGTCCCTCAGAACCCAGCGCGGGCGCTGGAGCACGTTGGCGAGCGTCTCCTGCACGAGATCCTCCGCGTCCTGTCTCGATCTGCACATCGCCCGCGCCGCTCGATACAGGGCGTCGATGTGGTCCGGGAGGGAGTCGGGGTCGAGCACGTGCGAGGCCTGCTCGGTACCGGCCCGAATGACATCAGCCGACATCCGCAAGCACCTCCCGCCCGACACGCTGTAGTGCCCGCAGGTACTCGAGATGGGCGCGCCACAGCAGGTCGCCCTCGAGATCCCTCGAGAGCTGCTCGGTGTCGGCGTGCGCGTCGAGCAGTTCGTAGACGAGTTGCACGAGTTGCTCGGAGCGGGTGCTGACAGCGGATGAGATCGCTGATCTCGAGTAGCCCATCGATCCCCCGCGGCGGATGTCGTGGCTCATTTACCCACTCGCCAGTGCCTTGATGTCGTCTGCCGTCTGGACCTGACCGCCGATCCCCCAGCAGCCGCTCGCGACCTCCTCGACGACGCACCAGGTGTGCTCGCGAAGGTTCTCGCCCTGAACCGCGACGAAGGCGTCCGTCAGCCGCTCGATGATCTCCTGCTTCTGCGAGATGGTGAAGACGCCTGCGACGACCTTGACCTGAATGAGCGCCACGCTGCCTCCTAGCGGGATCAGTTGTAAGATGTCTGATGACATTGTGCGGACTCGGTGGACCCCCGGCATCGGGCGGATCCCCTGACATCGCCCCCTGAACATTGCGCTGCGCCCCGTTCGGCGCTTACGATCGGGCAGCGAAATGGACAGCACTGCTTTCGCTCCGCCGGTCGCGCTGCTCGAGCGCGAGCACGAGATCGAACACGTCCAAAGCGCGCTGCGGGCTGCGAGTCGTCGCGCCGGCCAGGCGGTCGTGATCGAGGGCGCGGCAGGGCTCGGCAAGTCCCGGCTGCTCGAGGCCGCCGGCGCGCAAGCATCCGGGCTCGGCTTTCGGGTGTTGAGCGCCCGGGCAACGGAGCTGGAGCAGGGTTTTCCGTTCGGAGTCGTGCGGCAGCTGTTCGAGCGCGCGCTGCTGAACGCAGCGCAGGACGAGCGCGAGCGGTGGCTCGGAGGTGCGGCTGCCCTGGGGGCGGAGGTGCTCGCCGGGGTCCCGGCACCTGGGTCCGGCGCGTCGCTCGGCGTCCCCGCCGATGACCCGAGCTACGCCTGGCAGCACGGGCTGTACTGGCTTGCTGCGAACGTCTCGAGCGACTCGCCGCTCGCGCTCGTCGTCGACGACCTGCAATGGAGCGATGCTCCGTCGGCTCGGACGCTTGCGTTCATCGCGCGCCGCCTCGAGGGGCAGGCGCTCGCGCTGATCCTCGCGACCCGGCCGATCGATCCGGGCACGACGCCCGACACAGCGACGCTCGCCGCCGATCCCGACGCGACGTTGCTGCGCCTCTCGCCCTTGAGCGAGGCGTCGATCGGATCGATGATTGCCTCGCGCCTGTCCGGCACGCCTGACCGTCCCTTCACACGCGCGTGCGTCGAGGTCACCGGCGGCAATCCGTTCCTGGTCGGCGAGCTGCTCTCCGAGGCGGCCGTGCGTGGTCTCGATCCGACATCCGAGAACGCTGCAGACGTCGCAGCGATCGTCCCGCGGGGCGTCTCGAACGCGGTGCTCCTGCGGCTCGCGCGTCTGGACCGGCCGACCAGAGCGCTGGCTCGTGCCCTGAGCATCCTCGGGGATGGCGCGCACGTCGGCGACGCGGCGCGGCTCGCCGGGGTGACCCAGGCCGAGATCGAGTCGGGGATGGCGTCGCTCGTCTCCGCGGGGGTGGTCGAATCGGGCGGTGCGGTCCGCTTCGCCCACCCGATCCTCCGCGCCGCGATCTACGAGGACCTGTCGCCGGCCGAACGCGAGCGGCTGCACTGTGCGGCGTCGAAGATCCTGGACGAGCGGGGGGCGCCGGTCGGGCAGGTCGCAGCACAGGTGATGCACACCGAGCCGGCCGCCAACGTTGGCGCCGTCGCGCTGTTGCGAGAGGCGGCGCGCGAGGCGCTTGCACTCGGCGATGCAACGGGGGCGGCGGCACTCCTCGCCCGTGCCCTCGACGAACCGCCGGCGGCAGCCGACCGCGCGGCGGTCGTGCTCGAGCTCGGCCAGGCGCGTGCGCGCGCGGGGACTCCCGACGCGGTCGCTCCCCTGTCGGAGATCGTCGCGCGAGGTGAGGACGAGGCCGCGATCGTCGCAGCGGCGATCGAGCTCAGCGGGATGCTCTTCTTCTCCGGGCGTGGCGCGGAGGGCGCTGCGGTTCTGCGGCGCGCCTTGGAGCGGCTTCCAGCCGCGTCGTCGGGACGCGAGCAGCTCGACGTCGCGCTGCTCGGGGCCAGTTACACATCGGTGTCGGCCCGGCGCGAGGCGGACGCGACGATCACCGCGTTGCGGGATCCCGGCGGTCCGGCTCGCGGCGTGCTCGAGGCCACGACGCTTGCCACCCTCGCGATGGATGAGCTCATGCATCTGCGCTCGGCGGCGAAGGCCGGCGATCTCGCGGTGCGCTCACTCGCCGCCGGACTGCCCTCCGAGCCGCATCGCGGCGAGGCGTGGGCGATCGTCGGGCTCGCCGTGCTTGCGGCCACCGACGAACTCGCTGCGGCACTCGCCGGCACGGACGAGATCCTCGCGCGCGCGCGTGAACGGGGAGCGGCGACGACCGTCGCGAACATCTCGGCACTGCGATCGTTCGTTTGCATCCGTCTCGGAGATCTGGTCGCTGCCGAGGCGGACGCGAACGCGGCGATCGAGCTTGCCCCAGATCTGCTGGGTGCGGAGTTCGTCGTTCTGGCGCTGGCGGTGAGGGTGCTCGCGGGGCTCGAGCGCGACGAGACGCCCGAATCCCTGCGCCGGGTGATCGGGCAGGCCGGCATCGGCTACGACACGGAGTTCTCACCAAGCACGCAGCTGCGCTATGCGTCGGGCGTGCTGAGCGCGGCGGCGGGAAACCACGAGGCCGCGATCGAGGAGTTGCTCGACTGTGGCATGGAACATCCGGCGTTGGGCGGGGAGAACCCCGCCGTGCTTCCGTGGCGCTCGGCGGCGGCGCTCTCACTGGCCGAGCTCGGGCGTGACCGGGAAGCGCGCGAGCTCGCCGAGGACGAGGTGCGTCGGGCGGAGGCCTTCGGAGCGCCGCGCGCGCTCGGCGTGGCGCTCCGCGCGCATGCGCTCGTGGGGCTTGGGGGCGAGCGCGCGGACACACTGCGTCAGGCCGCGTCGGTGCTTGCCGCGTCCCCCGCACGGCTCGAGTATGCGCGGGCGCTCGCTGACCTCGGTGGTGCGTTGCGGTCGTCGGGATCGCGAGCAGCGGCGCGCGAGCCGCTCCTCGAGGCGCTCACGCTGGCCACCCGGTGTGGCGCGCGAGCGCTCGAGCGCAGAACCCGGGCCGAGCTCGCCGCCATCGGGGTCCGCCCGCGCACGACGGATCGCGCCGGTCCGGGATCGCTGACGCCCAGCGAGCTGCGCGTCGTTGGACTCGCCGCGGACGGGCGCACCAACCGCGAGATCGCGCAGACGTTGTTCGTCACAGAGAAGACCGTGGAGACGCACCTCGGGCGGGCCTTCCGCAAGCTCAACATCTCGACCCGGCGCCAGCTCCCGGACGTGCTCGCGCGCGCCAGCAACTGAGCCGTCGCGCATTGGCTGCCGACGCACCCCGGGGCCAAACCGGCCCGTGCCCGACTGAGCCGGCGCCGCGGCAGGGAAGGATCGCTCGCCGGCTGGCCTTTGCCTGACACAGCCAGATGTATCAGACATCTGATGACCCTCAAAGCCCTCGACATGGCTTCCTCCAACCTCCATCGCTCATTCGCGCAAGCACGAGTCGACGACTTTCGCCGAGTCGCGGCGGGCCGCGACGGAAAGACGCGTGAGACGCTCAGATCCGCGTCAGCCCCGAGCAGTAAAAGCCCGCGATGGATTTCGTGAAGGTACGTTCGGTTGGAAGAGGTCAAACCTGCCTGTTTTGGTACCCGTGTGGTACCCGTTTCGGGCCTACGGTCGCGCGGTGCGGTTCGGAACGGCACGCGGCCGGTACTTCCGGGAGAACTTCGCACAGGGCGGAGTCGATCTCGTTCAGATCATCCCCGAGCTGGTGACGAATGCCGACGCGGCGATCGCCGGCGTTGCTGTCGTGGAAGCATGAGCTGCGCTGCACCGACGATGGCGTGGGCGTCGACGCAGAGGTGATCGACCGTCGGCTTGGCGCGCTCGGGGTCGAGCCGCCCCAGGCAGGCCAGCGCGGCCTGTTCGGACGCGGCCTGCGGGATGTGTGGCTCGCGCAGGGCGCCGGCCGGATCGAGGGGATCCGCGGCGGCCGGCTGGTCGAGTCCTGGTTCTTCCCCGCCCCGGGAGATGAGCCGTACGCATTCGTGCACGTCGTGACCGGGCCGCTGGGGCGGTTGATCTCAGAGCGCTCGCGGTCAGCGTGGCGGGGACGCGGGTGACGGTGCCGCTGGCGGCGGGGAGGCTGCCGGCCCCGGGCCGGTTGCGCGCGCTCGTATCCCAGCTCGTGCGACTGCGACCGATTCTCGAGGACCCGACCCGCGCGGTCCTGCTCGAGCAGCCGGGGCACACCCCGGCGCTGGTCACGTACCCGGCCCCGGAGCCCGATGGCGACCGCCCGGTGCTGTTCGACGACGAGGTTGAGATCGGGGCTGGCGTCAGCGCCCGGATCACCGTGCGTCGCGCGAAGGAGCCGCTCTCGCAGGGCTTCTCCCGCGCGACCCGGCGCGGCGGACTGGTGATCCGCTCGGGTCGCGCCGCGCACGAGACGACCCTCGCCGCCCGCAAGGCGGGCTACGGCAAGAAGCGCGTCCCGGAGTATGTCCCGTACCGGATGCTTGAAGTAGAGGCCGCCGCGAACACTGTGTACGCGTGGGCGGCCGAGCAGATCCTCGCACGACGCCTGCCCGAAGAGCGACCCAACGACCCTGCGGAGTACGCAGCCGCCGTCCGCCAGGAAGCCCAAGCGCTCCGCCACCGTGCCCACCACAAGCTGATGCAGGCGTTCCTCGAGCCAGAGATCTTCGAAGGCGCCGTCAGCCTCGGGCGCACGCCGGTCGCCACTTCCCCGCAGCTACGGCTGGCGGGCGACGAAGAATCAGGTTGACGCAGCGCCTCGGCCTGACTCCCCAAGCCGGGCCCTTGCTCGTTTCGAGGGTACGGGCGGCAGAGACGAACCCTCATCCGCCTCGGCTTTTCGGCAGGCCGCAGGACCGGGCGGACAACCGCGACCATCTCGGCCCCTTCCCGCCACAAGCCGGTGAACACCCCCGACCTCTCGCTGACCGCCTACGGCCGCTGGCTGGCAGCTGGGTCGCGATCAGGGACGACGACATTCTGCATTCGACGGAGTCTCCGCAGGAGCTCGTCGGATGGCTCAGCCGGCACGGACAGAAGGCGGACAGCATGTTCCGAGTGCCGGAGGACGAGCTGACCGCGAGCGGGCTCGCGCCTCAGTGAAGTTCACGTTCAGAGACATCCCGGATCCCGGCACGGGTGGCGTCCGGCCGCGTCCGATCGTTGACGTCGTCGTCGAGGGCCTCGAGATCGCGCCCCACGCGTGCCTCCTCGACAGCTGCGCAACGGCAGTGCGCTTCGGCGCACACATCGCAGAAATCTGCGGGATCTACCTGCGGGACGCGCCGCGCACGCGCCTCGCCGTCGGCGGCGCGGTCGTGACCGCACTCATGGCCGAGGTCACTCTCGAACTCGACGACGGCTCTCAGCAGTACGCATGGTCAGCGCCCGTCTGGTTCTGCGAGCCATCGGCACCGTCGTTCGGACTCCTCGGCCTGACTGGCTTCTTCGACCATTTCACGGTGACGATCGCCTCATACCAAGAGTGGTTCGAGCTGGCTCCACGCAGCTGAGCGCGCCGTTCGGGTTATGAGGGCGCCTGACTGGGATTACCAGGGGCGTCGCCCGCGGCTGAGCTTAGAACTGACGCGGAAACGCGACGGGCGAGATGTTCACAGACGCGGGCGCTGGGCCGCACAGGTCGAACCGCCCCGCGTACCACACCAGTCGCGGCGAGGCTTGGGGTGGGGTGATCGCCATGCCGTAGGCGAACACCGCCGCCGAGCACGGACCGCTCACGGCAAAGGTGACGCTGAAGAAGGCGCGGTGCCATGGCGCAAGAACGACGTTGTGCGGAGGGCCACCGAAATGACCGATGTCGGTCGGCAGCGGTCGCGCTGTCGCATCGAGCAGCCCCACGGACGGGTAACCCTTCAGGTGACAGGTCCGAGACCCGACGTTACGCAATGCAAAGTCCCAGCCTCTATGGCTGGTGAAGTCGTTCTCGCCGATCTTGTCCAGCCTCAGATTCGAGGTCGAGCAGGTTGGCGCGGAGGCCGCGACGCCGCTCGCTGGCAGGATGAACGCCGCGACGGACAGCGCGAGGGCGCAGATCATCGCAAGCGCCGCTGCCCGGTGACGTCCGGGATCGTATTCCGCAGAGGTCATAGCAGGCGTTCCCCCTCTCACCACCACGCAAAGGCTGACGGCATACGGTAACCGCCGCGTGTTCTCGATGTCAACTCACTCAGCTCAGGCATGCTCCGCTGGCGTCCGAGGCACCTCTGCTACACCGCCAATGAGCCGTCGCGCCGGTGGCGCGACCGAGTGCTGAGATTCGTCCGGAGCACCCAAGATGTTGGCCGCCGGTCGCGGTTACCACTCGCGGAGGGAAGCAGGAGCCGCGCCCGGTTTGCGGGCGTGTGCGGGTCATCCGGCCGGGTGGGCGCGGCGGTCGTGGACCGCGCCGGTGCCCGTTCAGGTTCCCTCACCGGTCGCGCCCGCCACCACCGGATGGATCTGCAGGTCGCAAAGCCGCTCAGAGGCAAGGCCGTTGGGTGACAGGCGTACCGAGGTGATCGCGTTCGGCGGGGTGACCTTCAGCGAGGAGACCCTGGGGCAGAACAGGCCGGGAACGGGCCCGTCGACGTACTCAAGGAGCGCGGAGGCGGTCTTGCCGTGTGCGAGCCGAACGTGCGGGATTGGCCGGCCGGGCTTGAGGCCGCCGAGGTAGCCGCGCTTTGTCCGCCGGGCGCTCACCAGCCGATGGCCCTGGGCGGACAGCCCGTCGACGCCCGGGTAGCCACTAAGCGCGCATGGGGTGCCCCGGTTCTGGAACCGCAGCACGTACCCGTGGTGTGACAGCCCAGGCGAGGCGAGCACGGCGGTGATTCGGAGCTCCGAAGTTTCGCAACGCGGCGCCGCCGCGCCTGTCGCCCCAGCCCGCGCGGCGCCCGCCGGTTGTCCGCCGGCGCCAGCGGCCTGACCCGCTCCAATCGACGCTGCGACGATCACCACCGCACCGACTGCCATCTGGCTCCTGCCCATCTCTCCACCTCCGATGTTGACGCCCGAAGCCCCCGGGTTCCTTCTGCGAGGGTGTCGGGAAGTGTCTCACGATCGCCGATGTCCGTCCGGGGGGGCGAGGCTGTTCGGAACGGGCAGCGCGGCGGACACCTCCGGCTCGGCCGTGGACCGATCGCGGCCTGCTCCTCTCGTGTCCTCGCGGTCATTGCGTTCCCGCTGGCTTACTCGCCGATCACTGCTGTTGCGCCGTAGTGACCAGGGAAGCGAACGCTCAGCTGTCGCACGACGACCATCCCGACGGCGGCCGAGGGCAGCGGCGCCTCCCAGCGGCACGCGTCGGCGACCGCCGGAAGCACGAGCCGGGCGGCATCGGTCCCGACGACGTAGACCCGATCGGTCCTCGCGACTCCCTGCGCCCGAAATTGTCGGTTGGCGGTTTGCGACAGCGAGCCGCTCAGCCCGCGCCTCTTGACCCAACCTGTGGCTAGCTCGACAGCGTTAATAGTGCGTTGCCGATCGGCAATGCCAAACGCTCCCTGTCGTGCCATTGCGACGTGGTTTGAGAGGACGTTTTCGTCCGCACCAACGATCTCCAGCCTCCCGTGGCCGTTAGGAGCGACAGATGCGTTCGTCAGGTGTCCCCGGAGTTGGACCAGCCCGACCAGGCGCCTCCAAAGTGTCATATCACGCCTCCCATCCGTACCCGGCGAGACTGTCGTCGCTGGCGGCCCGCCTTTGCGCATCCGGCGCGGCCGTGTCAGCCTGGATGACGGGGACGAGATCAGCTGACCTGCACCTCGCGTGTCGCGGCATGACCGTTGACGATGACCTTGATCTCCGCGTTCCAGTCCCATATGCGGCCGGGTTCGAGGAGGGCACAGTCAGGTCGATGTGCGTGTCCGTTCGGGCGGAGGCGGCCTGCGTTATGTCTTCGATCGTCACCACCAGCGCCTTCCCAATGGCTTTGAGTCCGACCCCGTCAACTTGCGCTCCGGCCTTCAGCGAAAGCGGCGCGGGGTCAACCGCGCTGATGTCGATCCCTTGGACGGCGATCTCCTTTTCGGCGGTGCATGCGTCCTCCGGGATCACCGACACAGATACCCATCAAGGCTGACCGCACGGGTTCTGCCGGCGAGGGGCCTTCTCTATCCCAGGAGGTGGCGGCGGGGCGTCGACCCGTCTGGGTGGCGTCGTGCGTCGCGGATGTCCATCACGATGGGCGATCGGTTGGCGCTGGCCACGTGTTCAGCGACGTCGGTCGAGCGCCCGATCCAAAGGTCGCCCTCCCGTCCTGCGCGTAGACTCAGGCCATGACTCACGAACAGGCGATCGCACGCTGTCGGCAGCTCAATGCTGACGACGCCAGGGAACGCGAGTGGTTCCCAAGGCAAGTCGGTCCCGATGACTGGGAGGTCGTGTCGGTGGCCATCTCTGATGTTCACCGAAGGGGCCCGCTCAAGGAGGTAATCGAGTCGAAGCCACGGCCGTCTGAGCCGCCGGATCCTCGACCGCTAATCATCCGTAACGTTCCGCCGTACGGCGCTGGCTGAACGACCGATTCGGGCGCGACGGCCCGCACAGCCCGCTTGGAGACCCTGCGTATCCGGTGTCGCGGATCGGCGAGCAGGTCGCCGATCGGTCCGGCCGCGCGCGACTGCTCGTACACGTCCGGGGCGGAAAGCAGGTGTGCTTCGGTCCGATCGTGATTCACCCCGACCTCGACCAAGCCGGCCTCCTCGCACAGCGCCAGCTCCGCGGTGAACAACTCGCCGAGCCCCTTCTCGTGCCGGCATCGTAAATCCGCGACCGTCGAGTGATCCGGGCTCCGCATCGCGGTGATTAGGTTGTAGGTGACGTCCTCCCGGCACGCGCGTTCGATCCCGCGCGAGGACCTGTTCCCGCGCGCGTACGCATAGAGCAGGAGCTCAGGCGATCATCGCCGGGTCATAAGCCGGCCGACCCCTCTCACCCGGCCGATACGCCTCGGCAAACGGCCAAGGTCCATCACGTCAACGACGCCGAGCACCGTCCACACCAGATGCCCCTCCGGCAGCCACTCGCCCAACGACGGCGGCATCAACAACATCTGCCCACGCTGACAATACACGAACTCTCGAGCCATCCACGCAGTGTCCGCGCGCGCCCGGACATCACCCCAAATTCCGACAACCTCGCGACGATCCGCCGCCCAGCCTCGACCGGCGCCTTGCCCCTCGCATCCGTCGCTTGAGCGTCGAAATCCTGGCCTTCGCTTCGGCGACGTCAGGCCTGGTCAATCGGCGATCGACTCACGGACGCTCTACGCGCGTCGCCCCGGGAAGTCACGACTCGTGTCGGCCATCGGTCGGACCGGTGATCTGGGGCGGTGCCGGCGTCGGACCCAGCTCTGCCTTGAGCCGCGCCAAATCCGCGTCGACGGCGCTGCCGACGCCGAGCTGCGCGAGCGCACGGTCGATGTCGTCCTGTGGCGGACCGATCGCCGTGAGGTCCTCGAACGCGCCGGCGGCCTCGAGCTCCTGCACCGCGTTCGCGCGAGCGCGCATCGTCTCGGTCTTGTCGATCGCGCGCTGCATCGCGAGGCCGACGTCTGCCATGTCGCTCCCGACGCCGCGAGCCGCTTCTGAGATCCGGACCTGCGCCTCCGCAGCGGAGTACTGCGCCTTGATCACCTCCTTGCGGGAGCGGAACGCCTCAAGCTTCGTGCGCAGCTGCGACTCGGACGCGATCATCTGCTGCTGCTGGTGCTCGAGTTCGGCGATCTGCTGGGAGAGCGAACCGCTCTCGACGATGATCAGCTGCTTGCGCTCGATCGCCATGCGAGCGAGGTCGTCTCGTCCGACCCTGACCGCCGTCCGCGCCTGGATGTCGAGCTTCTCTACCCGCTGCTCGAGCGTCGTCGCGTGAGTCTGGAGGCGCTTCTTGGCCGCGACGACGTCGACGATTCCCTTCCTGATCACCTGGATCTGCTCGAGCTGCTTCTCGTAGGCGTAGTCGAGCGTCTCACCCGGATTCTCGGCGCGATCAAGCAGCTTCGAGATCTTCGCCTTGATCAGTGTCGAGAGGCGACCCATGGTGCTTTCCGGAGCTTATGACCTACGCCAGCAGCACGCCCCACCACTCGGCCCCGTGGCCCCTTCGCTCGCGCCCCAGTCCGCCCCGAGCTGACGATCGCATCCCTCTGACCGCCGAGGACGCGACGGACGCGCGTTTCGGCGACGAAGCGGTGCTGCGGGTGGCCCCAGCGCGGGCGTAGTCCGCCAGCGCTGGTCGCGAGATCGACCCTGTCGCGGAGGGCCGCCGCGCTGCCGGTGATCGCTTGGGATGCCGGGACGGCCGAGCTCTCGAACCGGGAGACCCGCGCGCTCGCGATCCCCTCTACCGCCGCCGCGAATTGCTTCTGAACCAAGAAACTGACATTCCGGCAGCGTCGTTAATGAAATTCCGGCCGGGCCGGGCCGAGACAGCACCCGATCGCGGCCAGGACGCCAATCTCTCCCCACATCCCGGCATCGCTCGGTACCTGATTCGTACCCGGCGAGGCGATTCGCGCGGCATCGCGGAACAGAAAAACCGCATGAGAGCGAGGCTTTGTTGATGGCGGGGACGGGATTCGAACCCGCAACCTGCGGGTTATGAGGGCCCGATTTGGCTCGTCTGTCTGGTACTGGCCAATGCCGTGAACTGCCGGTGAATCCAGGGGATTCACGGGTTTGGCCAGCCCTTGATGACGGCGAGTTGGGGCTCGTCGGCCACCGCTCGTTTGACAAAGTGTTTGACGCAACAGGCTCCGTCACGACCCAACACCAGTATTGTGTTGTGCTCCCTAGCTTTGAAGAATCCGGAAACCTTCCCGCCGGGATCCACGAGGCCACATGGGAGGAGCTTGAAGCACGCTACGGAACCACGCCCCATCGACAGAGCCTGCTCGCCGGCCTCAAACGTGCGCTCGATTCGCTGCGGGATGCCGGATGCCGTCGCGCGTACGTCGACGGAAGCTTCGTCACCGCCAAGGAAGACCCGGCCGACTTCGACGTGTGCTGGGAAGAGAGCAACGTCGATCCTCTGCTCCTCGATCCCGTACTGATCGACTTCTCGGAGCGGCGCCGCGCGCAGAAGGAGCGATTCGGCGGCGAGCTGTTTCCGGCCACGATGCCTGCTGGTCCCGGCTACGCCGACTTCGTGGACTACTTCCAGCGTGAGCGGGACACCAACGCACCGAAGGGCATCGTCGCTATCGACCTGAAGGACCTTCCATGATCACGAACGAGCGCCAGTACAGGATCAGCAAAGGGTGGCTGAAGAAGTTCGAGGCATCGGCCGCCCTCCACGAGCGGAGCGATCCGTCCCCTGACGTCCATCCAACTATCCACCAGGCCGGCATCGACGCCCTCCGTAGCGAGGCGGCGGCGCTCCGTGACCAGCTCGACGAATATGAGCGCCTGCGCGCGGGTCATGTGAAGCAGCGGACGCTTAGCTCGCTGAGGGAGCTGCCGAAGGCAATCATCGAGGCGCGCATCGTGGCGCACGTGACCCAGAAGGAGCTCGGCAAGCGGCTCGGCGTCGCCGAGCAACAGGTTCAGCGCTGGGAGGCGAGCGACTACGCGGGGGTGAGCGTAGACCGCATGCAGGAGATCGCGGACGCGCTTGGCGTTCGGATCACCGAGACGATTCGCTTCCGGCCGGTCGGCAAGCGCGACCGGTCCGCGGCAGCTTCCCCCGCGCAACGCGCGCGCAGCAGCAAAGGGCCGCGAGCCGGGTGATCCCGGGCGGCGCTCCGGGTGCGTGCACCGCTCGCGTTGGCCGGCTTCAGACCGAGCTCGAATTCAGAATTAGGTCATCGCCGTCGACCTCGACACTGAGATCGAAGCTGCCCGGCAGAAA
>DATKOY010000074.1:0-6629 GCA_035524415.1 Solirubrobacteraceae bacterium
TGACAACCCCAGTGGGTGTGACCGCATTGGTCATCGGGGAGTCGGAGCGCTCGGTGCCGCGGGGATCGTCAGAGACCGCCGCCTCCGCAGCCGCGGGAGGGCTCGCCGGCGTCGTGGTCGGAGTCGGGATCTCCGCGGTGCTGCCGCCGTCGCTGCGTCGGGCGGGTAGGCGCGGCGACGTTGTAGCGACTGCTAATGCTAATCGCTCTCGCCGTTGCCGACATTCGACGCGCTGCCGCCGCGCGCCGCCTCCTTGCTCGCTCTGGCCCGGCTGCCCTTCTTGGTCGTGCCGCCGAAGTGCGCCGGATCTCCTCTGCGCTGGCGCTTTGACTCGTACATCGCTGCGTCGGCTTGGGCGATCAGCGTTTCGGCTGTCGCGCCGGGCCGGAGCCAGGTGACGCCGATGCTCGCGCGCAGGTCGATTTGACCCGATGACAGCGAGACTGGACCGTTGAGCGCGTCCCGCACCCGCCGAGCGATTGCCTCGGCATGAGCGGATAGCCGGCGGCCGCGGCACACAAGCACGAACTCGTCGCCGCCCAGGCGCGCGATCAGGTCCCCGTCACGAGAGATGTTCCGCAGGCGCTCGGCGAGCGCGATCAACAGCTCATCACCGGCTGCATGACCAAGATGGTCGTTGACCGGTTTGAAGTCGTCGACGTCGACGAAGATCACGGCGAACTGATCGGGCCTCCCCTTTGACAGGAGCTGCTCGAGCGCCTGCATGACCGCGGCACGGTTCAGGCAACCGGTCAGCGCGTCGTGTGTCGCCTGGAACCGTAGTTCCTCGCGTAGCCGCGCGCTCTCGGTGACATCGTTGAGACAGATCGTGGCTCCCGGCTCACCGTTCTGATCCGCGACGGCGACAACGGCCAACGAACAGCGGCGGCTTACTCGCCCGCGCTGCGGACGAAGCTCGACCTCGTGCTCGCTATCGACGCCACGCTCCAGCGCGACCTCGATCGCGGACTGGACGGCGGACTGCTCTCCAGGGGACGAGATCGCGGCGAGAAGAGAAGCGCTCGTGGCTGCGTGGGTCGTGTTGACTATCTCGCTGAACCGAGCATTGGCGTACACGGCGGAGCCGTCGTGACAGAGTTGCAGGATCCCGGTCGGTAGCGCCTCGGCGAGCCTGCGGAACTGCTGCTCGCTGCGACGCAGCGCCTCGTGAGCGGCCATCTCATCGGAGATGTCACTGACATGCGCGACGACGTCGATCTCGTCTTGAGCCTCAACGCCGTTGTGGATGTTCTCGATCTCGACCCACAGCCAGCCGCCGTCCGCGCACAGATGACGCAGCCGGACTCGCTGCGTACCGTATTCCGACAGCAGCTGCATCCAGGTGCTCACGGCGCGTTCCTGGTCATCTGGATGAACGAAGTCGCTCGAGCGGGCTCCAATCATCTGCGCTCGGGACCAGCCGAGCATCCGCGTGACGTTCTCGTCAATGTCCGTGATGACGGCGGTCATGCTCTTGTGCATCGTTGCCTGCCGTGGGCGCGACGGCACGATCAGAGGGCCTGCCAGCACCTTGGACTGCGATCCGTGCTCGTCGTCATCATGGGTCAGTACACCCAGCCAGACGCCGTAGCGATTTCGTACGTCCGCGAGCGTGAGCGTCAGGCGCGTATCAGGGTCGCTCAGGGCATGCACCGCCACGACGCCGACCCCTTGTCTGCGAGCACGATCCCAGGCGGCGGCGACCGCGATCCGGTCTGCCGCGACTACAACATTGAGCATCGTCACGCGTTCAGCGGGGAGCGGAAGCGCCTGGTGGATGCCCAAGGGGAATGATTTCGGCAGCGGAATCCGAGTTCCGTCGTCGGCGAGCGCCGCCACGATCGCGTCTGCGTGCGACGCGAGCAACGTCGCAACCGCACCCTCGCGGTTCTCGACGGCGAGCTCTCCATCCATGGTGTCACCTGGCGGGCCACGCACCCCCGTATAAATCGACCGCCTCGATGAGTTCTTAACCCGGATGTGTCGCCCGGCCGGGGGGATCGACGTCCGCCTCGTGCAATCGCCAGGGACCTAGACCGCGGCACCAATGCCACGAGTCTGCGGGAATGGCGCTGGAGGATTCGACGCGTTCGCTACATCTCGGGCCGCGGGACGGACTTCATGGGTGCGGATGATCAGTTGCCACGGAGCTCATCTCCTCAGTCCGATGCTCATTGGCCGATCCTTTGTCTACATGTCGACGCAGCCCGTGCGTCGTGCATCCGCCCTTGGCTCGCCCTCCCGTGGCGGCAGCTGCTCGTGTTGATCACCGGCTCGAGTGGCCCTCCGAAACGTCCCTCAAGCTCTGCGGTGGTGGCGAACTCCGCTGGGGCATCGCCGAACGGGCGAGTAGGCTCGGCCGAACTCGAAGGAGGTGGTCGTCCGCGCGCCAGCGACACGACGCCTGAGTAGTCGATTCATTCGACCGTCTCCGGCGTTCCCAGCGGAGACTGACATGGGCATCAGCTGTCTGCCTGGCGCTGCTCGTTCACTCCTCGCCGATCGACCCGCTCTGCGTTGGCCGGACTCTAAGAACCCGCAAGCGCTTGCGCGGCAGGTCCACAGCGGGCGTTCGGGCTACCGCTCACGAGCCGAACGGGCAGCCGCGCGAGCGAAACCGCCTCAGGCGTCGAGGAGTAGCCCTCACTGACGCAGGCGGTCGGGCACACGTCGGCGCCGTCACCGAGGCGGTTGGCCGTGACCGGTCTTGTCCGACAGCGGTCGCGTTGAACGGCGGCAACAACGTCCATGTCGTGGCTCGTTTGCTCACGGAGCAGCAGCGCGGCCAGTGGCTGGCACAGCCTGGGTGATCAGGATCTGTAGCCTGAGGTTGGTTCGTGCCTCGCCGCGTCTAATCGAGGCGTCGGCCGCATCGAGCATGCTGAGCGCAGCAGAACGGCGGGCGGAACGCGGTGCCTGTTGCTCGGCGACTACGAAAGTTGGCGGCCCGCTGGTGGACGAGCGTGATGTTCGCGCCCGACCAGGAGCGAGCGGCGGCAGAGCTGCTTCGGGTATGTCGGCCCGGGGGGACGATCGCGCTCGCCAGTTGGACGCCCGAAGGGTTCGTCGGCGACCTCCTCCGGCTCGTCGGCAGCCACGCCCCACCGCCCGCCGGTCTCAAGCCGTCCACGCTGTTGGGGGAGCGAGGAACACGTGCACCAGCTGCTCCAGGATGCCTCCACGCTACGCACCCAGCGGCGCGCCTTCACGATGCGCTTCCGATCTGCCGAGGAGTTCGCCGATTTCTTCATCAGCCGTTGCGGACCTACCCTGAAGGCCGCCGAAGGGCTGGATCCAGTGGGACGCGAGCGCTTCCGCGAGGAGTTCGTCGAACTCGTCCGCACTCACGACGACGAACTCAAGGGATCCGTGGCCGTGGCTGCCGAGTACCTCACCAGGATCGCGGACCTCTGACCCAACGCCACAGAAGACCGAACGAGCACGAAGCTCTCTCAATCGGCGAACCGGATCAAAGGCCACGCGTCGAGGACTGAGGCGCGTGGCCTTCCAGGCGTCCGCTAGCGAGGCGGCCGCCTCGAGAACGCCGGTCCGCACACGCTGACAGTCGACCGAGCAGCCGACGGTTGCGTGGACCGTGCGCACAGCGCTTAGCGGGGTCCCGGAAATCGCCAGTCGCGCAACTGCCGACGTTGTCGGGCTATTCCGTCGGCGTGACCAATTGGCCGCAGTAGCGCGTTTTCGCAATAGCAGGGCGGGCGGCGCTCAGACCCGCAATTCTTGAGAGCGGGTCTCGCCTTCGTTCGCCGCTCAGACCTGAGTTGCGCGGATGGGGCGTCTCAGCCGTTGCTCAAGGCGCCGATGACGCCACCAATCCGGTCCGAGCCCCGAGATCCGCGCGTAGGAGGACTCTGACTGGGCTGGTTCGCAATGTTGCGGTGGGAACAATGCGGGGCTTTGCTCGCTTGTTGGAGCGCTCGGGTGTCTCTACTCTGTGATCAGCGAGATCCGATGGTTTGTCGATCGGCTAGCGCTGTGGTGGCCGTCGGAGGCGTCGGTGGAAGCGCCCAGTCGGCTCGGTTCACGTGGTGGTGGTGTATGCGATGGGGCGTTGCTTGAAGAACTCGCCTTGGCTGTAGCGTTTTGCGGCCCAGACGAGGGGGATGCCGAGCGCGAGGACGCCGAGGACGTCGGCCGAGGCGGCCAGTCCTGACTGATGGATTACCTCGTAGCCGACCCAGAAGCAGAACAGCCCGGCGAGGAAGGGCAGGAGGATCGCGGTGATGAAGAAGCCGGGGGTGCGGAACATGACCTTGCGGTAGGCCCAGGCGCAGGCGACACCGGTGGCTCCGTAGTAGAAGGCGACGAGCACCCCGATGTCGTTGATGATGTTCCCGTAGCCGGCGTTTACGGTGGGTGAGGCCGTGCGCACGATGATCCCGAGCAGCGCGAGACCGGCGATGATGAGGGTTCCGATCAGTGGCGTCTCGGTCTTGCTCTGTATTTCCGAGAACACGCGGGGGAAGACGCGGTCGCGGGACATCGAGAGGGTTAGCCGCGAGGCGGGCAGCAGCGTGGTCTGGGTGTCGGCGACGGTCGAGACGAGCACAGCGAAGATCATGAGGTAACCGAGCGCCTGGCCGCCGACCTGCTGGGAGAAGTAGAAGAGGAGATTGGCGCCCTGGTTGGCGAGCTCCTTCTCGGGCAGGAGCATCTGGGCGGCGACGATGTTTATGACGAAGATGAAGTCCAGGAAGAACATCGAGATGATCACTGCCCGGCCGGGTGTCTTGCTCGCGTCCTTGGATTCCTCGTTGAGGTTGACCGCGGTGTCCCAGCCCCAGAACAGGAACAGGCCGAGCACGACCCCGGCCGCCAGCCCGCTGTAGCCGTGGAGCGAGAGCGGATTCAGCCATGACCAGTGAAAGCCGGTCGACCCGGCCGGGTGGTGGACGGCGACCTTGAGAATCCCCCAGATCGAGGTTACGAGCACCACGCCATAGGAGATGGTCAGGAAGATCCACTGGCTGTTGGCGGTCGCTCTCACGCTGTAGACGGTGATGAAGGTGATGATCCCCAGCCAGGTCGCAGCGATCGCCGCGACCAGCCAGGGATCGGTCAGCGTGTGTGACGTCCACCCCACGCTATGGACGAACTGCAACGTGTACTGCGCGGCCACGACGGGCGCCGCGATGCAGAACAGGACGCTCGCGGCGAGCTGCACCCAGCCGTTGAACCAGCCCACCCGCGGGCCGACCAGCTTCGAAATCCAGGCGTAGCTTGCCCCGCAGTTGGGGTCCCGACGGTTGAGATAGAAGTAGGCCACGGCGATGAACAGCATTGGCAGGAAGCTGACGATGATCGCCGCCGGTCCCGCGTAGGCGACGGCCACGAACAGCAGCCCGGCGGTTGCCGCCAATGAGTACGTTGGCCCTACCGACGAGATCGCTACCACCGTCTCGTCAAACAGGTTCAGCTCGTTAGCACGAAGCGTCTTCCCGCTCTCCGCCCCATTCGTGTGCGGGACGCTCGCGGGAGCGCTCTGTGGTGCTCTCTCTGGCCCGGACCGTTCGGGTTCAGAAGCAGGAAGTCGCATGCCGTTGACACTGACCGGGCCCGCGGTGACCCGTCGTCACCAATTCCGGGTGATCGCCGACTGAGGGAAACGTGGGTTGCATCAAGCCGGGGCTCAACTAGGGCGACCTTCCAGCTCCCGCGCGGGCCGCCGTCTGCCCTGTCGCGGTTTGACCTGTCGAATGGCGGTCCTGGCGGTCTCGGCCGGCTTGCCGCTGGAACTCAAGGCGAGAATGCCGAAGGAGGTCGAAGACCGCGGCGGCGTGCGCCTGGGGGCGCCAGTCGAAGAAGAGCTCCTCAATCGGCAGCCAGGTGATCACCCAGGCGGCGATCGCCCCAATCCCCGCGATCACGTAGAGAATCGCCTTGAACACCACGCCGTTCACGTTTTGGACGAGGGAACCGCAGGCGGCGGCAAGTGCCGCCGCGAAAGCGGCAATTACGAGAGCACGCGGCAACTGCCTGGCCCCCGTCCGGCGCACGATCATCGCCTGCCGCCACGAATCCTCCGCACGGAAGCGGCAGTAGTCGCGAAATGCGGCTTCGGCGTCGGCCTGTTCTCGCTCATCTAACGAGTCGCCGTCCACCACAACGCGAACCGTCACCCGCTCCGGCAGCCGCCGCAGCGACTCCAACACAGAAGAGACGTAGGCCACACCCGACTCATATGGCCCCGAGCGTCCAAGCGGCTCGATCTGAGGCTCGCTCAGCAGCTCATGAACGCTCGACAACTCGACCTCGATGACGCCATCGCGCTCCAGTCGGCGATCTGCCAGCTCGAGGCTGTCATCAACCCCGGCAAGGCGCATCTTCAGGTCCCTTCTACGCATCAGCCCACAACCGACACCTGCAGGAGCGTGAGCGGGACGGCGAATGCCTACTCTGGGCCATCGCGCTGGCTCCCTTCGGGATTGAAAGTTGTTCTTAACGCTAGGCAGCGCGCGCACCAGCGCCATCCGTAGCCCGCCGTCAGGCGCCTCCGTAGAAAACGCGGGCACCGCGACCCGGCACCGCGCGTTCCTCGCCTGCGACCAGGCCTACGGTCAGGCTCGTGCCGGGCGCGGGCCAGCGACCAACTCCTCCGCCCACCCGCCGAC
>DATKOY010000075.1:0-54053 GCA_035524415.1 Solirubrobacteraceae bacterium
GACACCCAACCAGATCATCTCCACCATGAGCTACAAGGGCCAACCCAACACCCTCGCGCTCCCCGACCACACCAACCGCATCCAAATCACCTACACCCCCCTATTCGGCACCAACCCCACACTCTCCGGCCAACTCAAAACCATCCTGAAACCCGGCCAATGGGCACAGCTGATCACCCACATCAGCCAAATCCAAGAACCCATCGTCCCGATCGCACCCAGCAAATACGCCATCCGCACGAGCGGCGGCCACTGACGGCCGGTCAGCCACCCGCAGCACCGCCGAGCACGCTGGAATGAGCGCCGACGAGGAGCGGAGCGGCCGGCTGTTCCGCTTCAGCCAGGTGGAGCTGCCGTGGGAGCTCGGACCGCCGGACGGCCGCTATCTCCTGCGCGCCCCGGGCGACCCCTCCGACGCCCCGCCCGCCTACGTCCTGGTGATCGCGACACTCGGAGCCGCCCAGCGCCGCGGGCGCCTCGCTCTGAACCGTAAGACTCAAGCTGCACCTGAGCCTGAGCCCGCTCTCGTGGCGACGGGGCGAGCCACGATCATCGACGTGGCTGAGCCGCTCGCGGATGTGGAGCGGGCACGGAGCTGGCTTGCCCGCGCCGGCGACGAGGAGCTGGCGGGCGACCTCGCGGTCCTCAACCGGGCGCTGCACGCGTTTCGCCTCGCGACCGCGGACCCCTACGGGCGCGCGGTGAGTCGGCGCCAGCTGCTCGTCGCGCGTGTCGGCTTCGGGGTCGGGGAGCGTGTCGCCGACGGCCTCTGGACCGAGGCCCGAGAGCTGACGCTCGCTCCGACCCAGCGGCGGCGGGGCACCGCGCTACAGCCGCAGGCGCGGCTCGCCGCGATCCTGACCGGGCGCGAGCGAGCCCTCGTCTGCGAAGAGCTCGTACTCCGGGCGCGGCTCGATCTCGACCACGGGCGCGACCGCGAAGCTGCGCTCCAGCTCCTGATCGCCCTCGACGCGGCGCTCGCCGAGCTCGCCCTCGATCCCGCCGCTCCGGCCCTCGCCGACCGCCTGGCGGAGCTGCGAGAGCACCGCGACGGCGTCGCGGTCGCGGCTCAAGCCGCGCTCGCCGGCCCGCTCACGCCCGCCGAGCGGGAGTCGATCGCAGGCACGCTCGGGCGGATCGAGGCGGCGTTGCGCGCGCGGACGGTCCTCGGTTGACGCCGGTGGAGGTGGAGGTCGTGCAGTTCGGCAGGCTCAGCGACGCCCTGCGGGCGCAGCTCGAGGGCGACGAGGTCGATCCGTTCGACGAGCGTCGCACGACGCTCGTGTGGCGGCCAAAGGACCGGCACGTCGCACTACGGGGCGAGGACGGCCGTCTCGTAGCGTCCGCGGGACTCGTGCTGGCCGAGGTGTCACTCGACGGTGGCGAGCTGATCCCGGTGGTGGGCATCGGCGGGGTGATCGTCGTGGCCGCCCACCGCGGCCGGGGCCTGGGGCGGCGTGTGATCGACGAGGCGCTGCGCCGGGCGCAGACGCTCGGTCCCGACCTCGCGTTGCTGTTCTGCCACCGCGACCGGGCCGGCCTGTACGCGCGACAGGGGTTCATCGAGGTGCAGCCGCCCGTGCTGGTCGCGCAACCGGGCGGCTACATCCCGGTGCCGGAGGTGACGATGTGGCGCGCGATCGGCAACCGCACGGCGTTGCCGACGGGCCGCCTGACGGTCCACGGCTTCCCGTTCTGAGCGCCGGCGCGCGCCGTGTTCAGCGAAGCTCCAACGCGTCGAGCACGGCGCCGAGCTCGTCGACGACGTCGCCGCGACAGCGCACGACGGCCTGATCGTCAAACGGCGTGCACCCCTGCGTGACGATCGCGATGCGGCCACCGGACGACAGCGTGATCTCGGGCAGCTGCGCGACCGGATAGACCTCGAGCGAGGAGCCGATGCAGAGCATCAGGTCCGCGCGGGCTGCCAGCGCCTGCGCCCGCTCGAATGCATCGACGGGGAGGTACTCGCCGAACAGGACGACGTCCGGCTTCAGCGGCCGCCCGCACTCGCAGCGCGGGATGCCGGTCGGATCGGCGGCCTGGCGTTCGCGCACGTCCGCAAGAGCGTAGGTGTCGCCGCAGCGCAGACACGAGGAGTGCGCAATCGTGCCGTGCACCTCGATCAGCTGCTGCGTCCCGGCGCGCGCGTGCAGGCGATCGATGTTCTGAGTGATGACCGCGTCGAGCATGCCCGCGCGCTCGAGCACCGCAAGCGCCTCGTGCGCACCGTTCGGACGCGTGTCCTCGAGCGCCTGAAAACGCCGCCCGTAGAAGTGCCAGAAGCGCTCTGGGTCACGCCGGAACACGTCGATGTGCGCGACCTCCATCGGGTTCACGTTGGCCCACAGCCCGGTGCCCGGCGAGCGGAAGTCCGGAATGCCGGACGGCACCGAGATCCCGGCGCCCGTCAGCGCCACGACGGAGCCGGCCTCGCGGATCAGCCCGGCGAGCCTCACGGCCGGCGACTGCACCGCGCTCGCCCCCTCGCGGCTGCTCACTGACCTTCGAACCTCGGGGTGCGCTTCTGCAAAAAGGCGGAGATCCCCTCCCGGGCGTCCGCCGATCCGAACACGGCCGCAAAGCCCTGCTTCTCGGCTTCGATCCCGGCATCGAGATCCGCGGCTGCCGACACCGACTTGATCTGTCCGACCGCGAGCGGCGCCTGACCGGCAAGCTTGCGCGCCCACGCGAGGGCGCTGTCGAACAGCTCGTGGTCGGGGACCACGCGGTTCGCGAGGCCGAGCTCGTAGGCCTCCTCGGCGGCGACCGGATCGCCCGTGAGGTTCATCTCAAGCGCCTTGGCTTCTCCCACGAGCCGCGGGAGTCGCTGGGTGCCGCCGAAGCCCGGGATGATCCCGAGGTTGATCTCGGGCTGGCCGAACAGCGCCGACTCCGCCGCGATCCGTATGTCGCACGCCATCGCCAGCTCGCAGCCGCCGCCAAACGCCAGCGCATTGACCGCCGCGATCGTCGCGATGCTCGAGCGCTCCATGTCGCGCAGCAGCTCGTGCATCCCGTCGAGCAGCTCCTTGCCGGCGGCGGCGTCCATCGTCGTGAATGCCTTGATGTCCGCGCCCGCGCAGAACAGCATCGGGTTTGCCGAGGCGAACACGAGCGCGCGCACGGTGCCCGGCTCGCAGATCGCGTCCCACAGCCTGCGCAACGCCCGCACGACGTCAGGCGCGATCGAGTTCGCCGGCGGGTTCTCGAGCCACGCAATCGCGACGTTGCCGCGCGTCTCGAGCTTGACCGGACTGTCATCCCAGCCGTCGTCGGGCTGGGCGTACGGGAAGAAACCCTGGCCGGCCTTGACGCCGAGACGGCCCTGCGCGACGAGCCGGCGCAGAATCGCCGGCGGCTCGAAGTTCTCTCCCCACCGGCCGGCGGCGCGCTCGAGCTTGGCGAGAACCGCATCGAGGCCGAGCTCGTCGGCCCGCGCGAACGGGGGCGGAATGATGCCGGCGCCGGCCATCATCCCGAGGTCGATGTCCTTCATCGACGCGACGCCCTCCTCGAGCACGAGGCAGCTCTCGACGAGCGCCTTCAGCGTGAACCGGTCGACGAGCGCGTCGGTGTCCAGATCAGTTCCCGTGCTCATAGAAGCCCTTTCCCGTCTTCGCGCCGAGATTGCCGGCGGCGACGAGTTGCTGCATCCGCTTGTGGACGAAGAACCGGTCCCCGTAGGACTCCTTCAGGTACTCGGCGACGCGCAGCACCGTGTCGAGCCCGAGCAGGTCGGTGAGGAAGAACGGCCCCATCGGCGCGACCTTCGACTCAGCGACGATCTTGTCGAGCTCCTCGATGTCGATCCCGGCCTCCTCCTGATAGCGCCACAGCTCGGAGGCGCACGAGTTCAGGATCCGGTTGACGACGAAGCCGGGCGCCTCGCCGCAGCGGATCGGCATCTTCCTGATCGCCTGGGCGAAGGTGACCGCGGCCTGGCAGGTCTCTGCCGAGGTGTCATCGCCCTCGACGACCTCGATCAGGCGCATCACCGATGCCGGATAGAAAAAGTGAAAGCCGACGACCTTGTCTGGCCGACCGGTCGCCTCCCCCATCTCGGTGATCGACAGCGACGACGTGTTCGAGGCGAGGATCGCGTGCCCGGGCGTGACCTCGTCGAGCTCGGAGAACACGACCTGCTTGATGTCCATCCGCTCGGGCACCGCCTCGATCACGAAGTCGACGTCGCCGAAGGGCTCGTAGTCCGTCGTGGGGGTGATCAGCGCGAGCTTGCGGTCGAGCTCGGTTGCCTCCATCTTCCCGGCGTCGACGAGGCCCTGCCACAGCGAGTGGGCCTTCTCGAGGCCGGTGTCGACGAACTCCTGATCGACGTCCTTGAGCACGACCGGAATGTCGGCGTGTGCCACCGTCTGCGCGATCTCGCCTCCCATCGTGCCGGCGCCGACCACAGCAGCTTTGAAGACGAACATGGATTTGGCTCTGGTCGTTCCGGATCGGACGGCCCCTGGACAGGAGCCGTCTTGTTGATTCTAGTCGCCGGAGGGGGTGCTGCGCCGCTCCGCGAGGTGGGTACCGAATCGTCCGAGCGTGGTCGCGATCGACCGCTGCATCGCGCCCTTGATGAACAGGACGTCGATCAGCGGTGTGACGATCGAGCGCTTGCGGATCGTGTAGTCGAGCGTCAACTCGACCTCGACGCCGTCGTCGCTCGGCGCAAACCGCACGCTCTGCCGAGCGGTGATCGACTGGTCCTCGACCGCGACCGTGAGGCCGGCGAGCGGCTCGTGGGCGAGCACCCGCTCGCGGACCCGGCCGCGCCCGGCCGGACCGGACTCCCATGTCACGCTCGCGCCTTCGCCAGGCCAGTCCGGCGTGGTCTCGAGCACGTACTCGAGGCCGTCGACCCACGCCGGCCAGCTGCTGGTATCCAACCAGCAGCTCTCCGCCTCGTGCACCGTCCCATGGAACTCCGACGCGGCCCGGACGACGCTCATCTCGAGCCGCGGTCAGCCGTCGAGCAGCTCGTGACGGATCAGGTCGATCGTCGTCGCGATCGCGGCAAGGTTCGGCTCGAGCTGCCCGACCAGCCGCCGGCGCTCGGCCTCACCGTCGTCCGTGATGCGGTAGAAGCGTCGCGACCGGCGCTCCGGGTGCTCCCACTGCCCGGCGATCAGGCCGCGCTGCTCGAGCGAGCGCAGCAGCGGGTACATCGTGTTCGGGTTGACCGCGACCGTCCCGCTCGTGAGCGTCCCGATCCGGTCCATCAGCTGGTGTCCGTAGCACGGCCCACCCGCAACGTAGTGCAGCACCATCAGCGTCACGAGGCCCGAGCGCCGCAGCTCGCCGACGAGCGGATCAGCGGAGCCGGGACCTGCGAGCGATGCCATCGGTCGCGATTATCGCTCGCCACACGGATCGGTGGGCAGTACGCTCCCGTTCGAGGGGTCGTGACCGAGACGCTGCCGGACAACATCGAGCCGTACACCAACATCTCGCCGAAGGCGTACGAGCACCCGGCCGATCGCGCGGCGACAGCGGCGCTGAAGTCGATCCCGATGCTCGACGTCGTCGTGCGCAAGCTGATCGAGTGGGGGTTCGAGCGGGCCCTGCGCCAGTTCCACCTCGGCAACTCCGTCAAGGTCGGCGAGCAGCAGCTCCCGGAGCTGTGGGCATCGAACGTGGCGATGTGCCGGATCCTCGACATGCCCGACGTCTACAACCTGTACGTGACGGCGCCGGTGATGGGCGTGGCCCAGGCGGTCGGCACGACCAAGCCGATCCTCGTGATGGATTCGATCGCGCTGCGCAACCTCGGCGTCGGTGAGCAGCGCGCGCTGATCGCCCACGAGCTCGGCCACATCCTCTCCGACCACATGGTCTACCGGACGGCGCTCAACATCCTGCTCGCGGTCGGCAGCCCGGTCGGATTGTTCCTCGGGATCCCGTTCCGCGCGGTCCGGGCGGTGCTGCTCGAGTGGTACCGCGCCGCCGAGCTCAGCTGCGACCGCGCCGCCACGATCGCCGTGCGCGACCCGCAGATCGTGTGCCGGCTGCACATGGTGATCTCGGCCGGGATGCCCGCGTCCGAGCTCAACCTCGACGGCTTCATGGCTCAGGCACTCGAGTACCACGCGTGGGATGACCCGAGCGATCGCGTGCGCCGCTTCTTCAACGAGCTCGGCAAGACTCACCCGGACTCCGTGCGCCGGGTCTCCGAGGTGATGAAGTGGGTGCAGAGCGGCGACTACGACCGCATCATCCGTGGCGAGTACCGCACCCGCGACCAGCCCACCGACCCGCGCGCCGAAGCGGGCGAAGCGATGGAGTTCTACGCCGAGCGCTTCCGCACGATCATGCGCGAGGCGGGCGACAACATCGCGACGCTCGGGTCGCAGATGGGTGGCGTGGCCGAACAGGTCGCGGACTGGGTCCGCAAGCGGGGCTCGGGCGGGTCCGGCTCGGGCGGGTCCGGCTCGGGCGGGTCCGGCGCAGGCGGGGCTGGCTCGGGTTCTGGTGGCTCGGGCGGTGGTTCAGGCTCGCGCGGAGGCTCGGGCTCGGGTGGCTCGGGTGGCTCGGGCTCGGGTGGCTCGGGCTCGGGCTCGGGCGGACCCGGCTCCGGCCGCTCGGGCGAGACCGGCGGGAACGGGTCTTACGAAGAGGACGACGAGTAGCCCGTCCGCTCCCGCGCCGCGCCGCGTGACGGACCGGCGCCCCGCGCTGCACAACGTGAAAAAGTCCGCGCCCCGCTCGGATATTTGCCCCATAAGCACCGCCACGGTGCTTATGTGCACAAACGACGCGGGACGTGCGGGCTTTTTCACGTTATGCCGGCTGCGGCGCCTCGCTTCGGCAGACGCACGGGTTCGCTGATCGGGCCGGGCCGCCCGCCCGCCCGCGCCGCACGCCGCCCGCCCGCCCGCGCCGCACGCCGCCCGCCCGCGTCCCCGAACCGCGTCACCCCTTGACATCCGGTCGCTAGCGATATATCGTAAGACTATCGTGATAGTCGAGAGAAGGAGTGCCAACACGATGAGTTCCTACGAATTCACCCAACACCTACCACCCCACCTCTGGCGGATGACCAAGGGCCGGGGCCGCGGGCGTCCGCACCGCGAGGACGTCGAGCGCATGGCGATGATGCGCCATATGGGCGGGCCGCCGTTTGGCGGCGGGCCGTTCGGCGGCGGCCGCGGTCGCAAGCGCCGCGGCGATGTCCGCATCGCGCTGCTGATGCTGCTCGTCGAGGAGCCGCGCAACGGCTACCAGCTGATGCAGGCGATCGAGGAGCGTAGCGGTGGCCGCTGGCGGCCGAGCCCGGGATCGGTGTATCCGACGCTCGCCCAGCTCGAGGACGAGGGCCTGATTCGCGCCTCCGAGCGCGACGGGACCAAGCTGTTCGAGCTGACCGACGCGGGGCGCGCCCACCTCGAGGAGCGCGGCGACGAGTCCGCTCCGTGGGACGCGGGCGACGATCCGCACGCGAGCACGTTCATCGAGATCCGCGGCCTGACGATGCAGGTCGGCAAGGCGGCCTGGGAGGTCGCGCAGGTCGGCGATGAGCGCCAAGTCGAGCGGGCGACCGAGATCCTCTCCGAGGCCCGCAGATCGCTATACCGGATCCTTGCGGAAGAGGGCGATGCCTGACAGCGTAGCCTTCGTGAAGGAGATGGCTGTCACCGGCAACGGACGAGCACCGATGCGCCAGCCCGCGATCGCAGTTCGCGGGCTGGTCAAGCGGTTCGGTGAGCTTGAGGCCGTGAGAGGGGTCGAGTTCGAGGTCGAGACCGGAGAGGTGTTCGGCTTCCTCGGCCCCAACGGCGCCGGCAAGACGACGACGATCAACATGCTCTGCACGCTCGCCAAGCCAACCGCCGGCTCCGCCGAGGTCGCCGGCCACGACATCGTCCGCGAGCGCGACGACGTGCGGCGCAACATCGGGCTCGTCTTCCAGGATCCGACGCTCGACGCGTACCTGACCGCGGCGCAGAACCTCAAGCTGCACGCGGAGCTCTACGGCGTTCAGTCCGACCTCGTCCGGCCCCGGATGCAGCAGGTGTTGACGATGGTCGGGCTGTGGGATCGCAAGGACTCCCCGGTGGGGACGTTCTCGGGAGGCATGCGCCGGCGGCTCGAGATCGCCCGGGGCCTGATGCATTCTCCGCGCGTGCTGTTCCTCGACGAGCCGACGATCGGGCTGGATCCGCAGACGCGGCGCTCGATCTGGACGTACATCGACGAGCTGAAGGAGCGCGAGGAGATCACGATCTTCATGACGACGCACTACATGGACGAGGCCGAATGGTGCGATCGGATCGCAATCATGGACCACGGAGAAATCGTCGCGCTCGACGAGCCGGAGACGCTCAAGGCACAGGTCGGGACCGACCGCGTCACGATCCACACCGACGACAACGCGGCGGCGATCGCGGCACTCGCCGACCGCTTCGGAATCACTGCGCGCATCTCAGAAGGTGCCGTCACGTTCGGCGTGCCCGGCGGCGAGGAGTTCGTACCGCGGCTGTTCGCGGAGTGGGATCCCGCCCGCCCCCCGATCAAGTCGGTCAACGTGTCGCGTCCGACGCTGGACGACGTCTTCATGTCATACACCGGCACGACGATCCGCGATGCCGAGGAGGACCAGGCGCATCATCGCAACCGGGCGATGATGCAGATGATGCACGGGTCGAGACGATGAGCACGACTGCCGGCCGGCCCGAGGCGACCACGCTGCACCCGCCGACCCCGGTCGTCCGCGTCAGCGTCCCGAAGCGAAGCGTCGGCTCGGAGCTGCGCGCGATCAAGATCGTGTGGCAACGAGAGCTGATCCGTTTCCGCTCAGATCGGATCCGGATCGTGACCTCGCTCGTGCAGCCGTTGCTGTTCTTGTTCGTGCTCGGCGCGGGCCTTCAGCGCCTCTCGAGCGCGGGCACGCACGGCGTCGCGCTGAAGACCTTCATCTACCCCGGGATCCTCTGTATCGCCGTGATGTTCACCGCGATGTTCTCGGCCGCCTCGATCGTCTGGGACCGGGAATTCGGCTTCTTGCGCGAGATGATGGTTGCGCCGGTGCGGCGCAGCTCGATCGTGATCGGCAAGTGCCTCGGGGGCGCAACCGTGGCCGGCTTCCAGGGCGTGCTCGTGATCAGCCTGGCGGGGCTCGTGCACGTCCCGTACGACCCGCTGCTGATCGCCGGGATCTTCGTGCTGCAGCTGGCGCTCGCGTTCTCGATTACCGCGTTCGGCGTGATGATCGCGGTGCGGATCAAGCAGATGCAGTCGTTCATGGGCGTCATGCAGATGGTGATCATGCCGATGTTCTTCATCTCGGGCGCGCTGTTCCCCGCTGTGGGGCTTCCCCGCTGGCTCGAGATCCTCAACCGGATTGACCCGCTCACGTACGCGGTGGACCCGATGCGGCGCATCGTGTTCGCGCACCTGACGATCTCGCCGGCGGCTCGCCGCGCGCTCGATCCGGGGATCACATGGTGGGGGTGGCACGTACCGGCTCTGGTCGAGGCGGGCGTGATCATCGCACTCGGCCTGGTCATGCTGGGAATCGCGATCTGGGAGTTCAGCACCACGGAATAGGCGCCGTTTGACGGCTCCGTTCCATCGCAGCAGCGGCGGAGTGAAACCGTGGGCGCCGTGGGTTCGGAGGCATCGTCGATCCGAGCGTGCTCGCCGGCAACGACGAACCTTGCACTCGTGCTGGCCGCGCTGATCGGGGCGATGACGTGGAATCTGATCACCTGGTACTTCACGATCCCGTCGAGCTCCGGCCACGCCCTGATCGGCGCGACGATCGTTGCCAGCAGCGCGAGCGCCGTGAACGGGCAGAACCTCGTTGAGTCGGTGATCGTCCCGGCGATCCAGTCGCCGATCATCTGCGGCGTCGCCGCTCTGACCGCGATGTTCATCGCGTACAGGTTGATTCGGCGGCTGGGGAGGATCGAGGCCATCAGCGGGTACCGGTTGGGCCAGATCGGCTCGGAAATGGAGGCTGAGCGCCTCGATGTCGTCGCCGAGCCGGCCGTCGCCTGAGGACGCACGCATGGCCCTCGTCGCCTCGGAGTTCGTCAACTGGAGCGCCCTCTGGAAGATCTGCGTCGCGGCGATGATCGGCGGCGCGGGAGTCGCCACGGCGTTCGGGCTGCTGCTGCTCGGGCTCAAGCAGTTCAACACCTCGAAGTCCTCGGGAACGCGCACGGCCGGAGTCGTTCTCAGTGGCCTCTGCGCGGTGTTCGTCGCCGCCGCCGTCGTCCTCGGGATCTACGCGATGACCCAGAAACCGTCCGCGAAGAAGCCGGCCACGCACAAGTCGGCCGAGACCCGGTCGCCGCGCGCATCGGGTGCGACGGCAGTCTGATCAGCCGGCGCCGAACAGCTGGTGATAGGCCGTCACCCAATCGGTCGCGATCTCACGTTGAGCGGACGCGAGCGTCATCGATCCGTTGCAGACGAGCTTGTGCAGCCGATTCTCGAGCCGGTCCTTCGGATTCGGGCTCGCACCCGGCTCGGGCCACAGGTTCCTCAGGTCGTTGGGCGCGCCGCCCAGCTCGAGGGAGATCAAGTGGTCGTACTCGTACTGGCGCGGTGAGCCGGTGTCCCCGTACGCCCTCATGCTCGCACGCTTCTCCGGCGCGGTGACCGATTCCGGCGGCCGGACCGAGCTGCTGTAGCCGGGCCTGCAGATCGTCCGCTGGATGTTGCCCTGGGTGACGGCGGGAGCGATCACCCCGGGGGTGCAGTGGCGATCGGGCAGCGAGAAACGGCCATGGCCGCGCGCGTGACACGGGCTCGGCTGGCGCTGCGCCGGCGCGCTCGCCGCGCCGCTCGCGACCGCGCAGCCGGCGAGCACAGGGCACAGCATCATCGCGGCGAGCTGTCTGGGGCGCATCGCCTGAATCTTGGCGCCGGGTCCCGACGGCACGCCTCGGAGTGACGTGGGGCCGCCCCGGAGGACGGCCCCGTCAAATGCGTCCTACGCGTGGGCGGCCGCCGGCTCTTCGACCCGCCGCGGCAGCAGCGTCTCGCGCGCGATCACCAGCCGCTGGATCTGGGCGGTGCCCTCGTACAGCTGCAGGATCTTCGCGTCGCGCATCAGCTTCTCGACCTTGTACTCCTTGATGAAGCCGTAGCCGCCGTACACCTGGACGGCGTCCGTCGTGACCTCCATCGCAGTGTCGGCCGCGAAGCGCTTTGCGTGCGAGGACTCGAGCGTGTTGCGCCGGCCTTGGTCGAGCAGGACAGCCGAGTTCCAGGTCGCGAGGCGGGCGAGATGCACCTTCGTCGCCATGTCGGCGATGATGAACTGGATCGCCTGGTGCATCGCGATCGGGACGCCGAACTGCACGCGCTCCTTGGAGTAGTCGATCGCGAACTCCATCGCGGCGCGGGCGACGCCGACCGCCATCGCGGCGACGCCCGGGCGGGTCCGGTCGAGCGTCATCATCGCGATCTTGAATCCCTTGTTCTCCTCACCGATGAGGTGATCGAGCGGGATCTCGACCTCGGGGAAGGTGATCGTCGCCGTGTTCGAGGCGCGCTGGCCCATCTTGTCCTCGTGCTTGTCGACGATCACGCCGGCGTCGCGCGGGACCACGAAGCAGGAGATGCCGCGGTGTCCGGCCTCCTTGTCGGTCTTCGCATAGACCGTGTAGTAGTTGGCGTACTCGCCGTTGGTAATGAAGCACTTGGAGCCGTTGATGACCCACTTGTCGCCCTTGCGGGTCGCGGTCGTCTTCATTCCGGATACGTCGGAGCCGGCGTCCGGCTCGGTGAGGCAGAAGGATGCGAGCAGTGGCGCTTCGCTGAGGCGGCCGAGGTACTCCTTCTTGATCTCCTCGGAAGCCGCGAGTCCGATCGGCGCGGTCGCAAGACCGTTACACGTGAGCGAGGTGGCGATGCCCGAGCAACCCCATCCGAGCTCCTCCTCGATCAGCACGCCCTCCAGGTACCCGAGCCCCGGGCCGCCGTACTCAGCGGGCAGGTGGCCGTTCATCAGCCCCAGCTCCCACGCCTTATCGATCAGCTCCTGCGGCCAGGTCCCGTCCCGGTCGTATTCCCACGCTACCGGGCGAATCTCCTTCTCCGCGAAGTCGTGCGCCATCTCGCGCATGCTCTTCTGCTCGTCAGTGAGCGTGAAATCAACCACAGTGGATTTCTCCTTCGATGCGGGCGCCTGGCGGGGCAAAGGCCCGGTATTTGCAGGCACTTTGTGGCTCGCCTGCCGCCTCCAGACCCCCGCTCCGCAACCGGCGCAGAAGACAGATTGACTAGTCAGTCAATGGTAGTGCGAAGCTTACTCAATCGAGGTCGGTCCGCAACGCGGTTCCGCCGCGAGTGGGCTGCGGCGAACTACGAGGTCGTCGCACTCGGCATCGCGCGGGACGTGCGCCACACTGTCAGTGCGTGCACGCTGCGTTTGGAACCGTCGTCTGGGTCGTCTGTGCCGTCGGCCTGCTGGCCGCCCTCGTGGCGCTGATTCTCAGCGGCAGGACCTGGGAGGAGTACGGCAAGGATCTGCTGCTGATGGAGGACGACTCGCGGCGCGAGCGGTCAAGCCACTCCGCGGCGGCCCAGCTCGAACGCGACACCGAGATCCGCCAGCTGCTCGAGGCCCGCAACGCGCGCCGGCAGCGTCGCGGCGAGGAGCCGATCGATATCGAGCAGGAGCTGAGCCGGCTGACCGCGCCAGCCATCGACGACGGCCTGCGTGCGGAGATCCGCGACCTCGTGAGCGCGCGCAATCACCGGCGCGTGCGTGCGGGAAAACCGCCGCTCGACGTCGAGGCCGAGGTCGCGCGCCAGATCGCCGAGCTCGGATCTCTGTAGAGCGACCGCCACGGCGCTGCCCGACCCGCTACATTCCGCGGCAGATGGCCGACCCGCGCAGCTTTGAGCTAGAGGAACTCGTCAACCGGCCGGGGACCTACTTCAACCCCCAGACGGAGGTGCTCGTGGTCGTCGACGACTCGCCCGAGCTCGACTCCGAGATCTTCAACATGGAGGAGTACGAGGGCGCGGACTGGGTGCTGATCGCGGACGAGACTCCCGTCGACGAGAACCGCCGCGACGAGCTGCTCGAGCGCTTCCAGATTCACTACCACCCGGGTGCGGTGAGCGACGACGGCGACGAGTCAGCCGACGAGCTCGAAGAGGACGACCAAGAGGTCGGACGCGAGTAGCACCCAGTCGGATGCTGGTTGTGAGGTCTACTTGCTCAGCAGCGCCGCACACCGCTGCATCTTGGCGGTGTTCTGGTGCGCGGCCTGGACGCACTGCGTGTAGCGCTGGAGGCTCGTGGCGGCCGCCGACGTCGATGATCCGCCGGATGTCGCCGACTGCACGCCCGCGAGGAACGATTGGAGTTGGGTGGTGAACTCGCTGAACGGCCGCACCGTCGCGGGCGCCTGAATCGTCTGCGGCTGATTGAGCTCGGCGTACTGCAGACTCACCGCGATCTGGGCCGAACTCAAGCCGCCGAGCGCGCTCGAGATCTGGCCAGTGACCGGCACGGTCAGCCACAGCGACAGCCTGCGGATCGTCTTGTCGCCGCTGCCGGTCCACACGTCCACGGTCGGGTTCTTGACCTCGCTCGCGATCCGCGCGCGCGTGGCATCGGAGATGCTCGGCAGCTTGGTCGTGGCCGGCACGCCGAGCGAGGACGCCTTCTGCAGCATCGTGTTGACGTCGGCGAGCAGCGCGGCCACGTCGACGCCGGCGCGAATATGAGTCGTGTCGGCACCGCCGACGCTTTCGTGACCGACGACGGCAGGCTTGATCAGCCAGTGCAGCGGATCGATGCCCAGCCTGGACAGAGAGCCGCCGTTCGATCCGCCGCCCGGCGGGGAGGCGACCTGCGCAAAGCTCGACTCGAGCTTCTGGAAGGTCGACGCGGGAAGCTGATAGCTGGTCCCCTGCAGCGTCACGTACCCGTTCGTGCCGGTCGACAGGATTCCGATCGAGCCGCTGCGCCCCGACGCGGTGACACTGATGTTGAAGTTCGACGCTGGAAGCTGGCCCTTCCCTCGACTCTGAAAGGGACCGCCGAAGCTCAGGCTGATCGGACCGTTGAGGGTTCGCGAGCCTGATGGGTTCACCATCAAGCTGACGGTGACATTGCCGCTCGTGACCGTGTGCGAGCCGCCGAACGTCTGCTTGAGCAGGGTGTTGGCGTCCTCGCCGGAGCTGCTCCCGCAGGCGCTCAGAACAAGCGCGACGGTGGCGCTGAGCAGGGCGCCGGTCAGGCGTTTTCGGGTGATCCCGCGAGACATCCGTGAAACTTCGTCGTCACCACTGGCGTGAGAACGTCAGCGAATCTAGCATTGGGCTACGTGAGTAGGGGTCGGTTAGTTGGAGTCCTTGCAGGGACGCTGTGGTTGGCGTGGGCGGCGCCTGCGGTCTGCGCTGCGGCGACCGTCGTCGTGCTCGACGCGCATGGCCGCGCGAGCGTGCGCAACGATCCGTTCCTGACCACGCCGGCGCTGACGCCGGCGCCGGCCGGCGGGGCCCGTGCAGCGACAGCCGGCCCGGGTCCGAGACAGGCGGTCGATCGCAACGTGCGGACCGAGCTCGCGCGACTACGCGGGATCCACGCGATCTCCACGAGCGACTTTCGGCGCTACCTCTCCAGCTTCAACACTGCGCTGAGCGCCGGGCAGCGGCTCCGCGGTACGCGTGCGGTCGAGCTCGAGGCCGTCATCCAGAACCTGCACGCGATCGCCGCCTCCGGTCAGCTGACGCCGTCGCGCCTCCCGGCGCTGTTCCTCACGCTCGACCGCAACCGCCAGTGGTGGACGACCGGGCCACTGCTCGCCTCGGGTCAGCGCGTCGAGTTCACCGGGTCGGAGCTGGTGTGGCAGTACTACCCCGGCCAGGGGATCGAGCTCCAGGAACTCGGAAGCTTCGGCAGGGCGGACGGCCTGTACACGGCCGGGCCTTCGCAGTACCCGCGGATGCGGCGGCTCCTTGCCGAGATCATCCCGCTCGCGGCACACCGGGCCGGAGGGATCGCCTGGGAGTACTACTTCCAGTTCGACGCAGGCAACCCGCCGTGGACGAGCGCGATGTCCCAAGCGACCGCGATCGAGGCGCTGACCCGCGCCGCGAAGGCCTCGGCCGACACGAGCTACCTCAACGTCGCGCGCCGGGCGCTGCCGCTGTTCAAGGCACGCCCGCCGGTCGGCGTCACGATTCCCGCCGCCCACGGCTCATGGTACCTGCTGTATTCGTTTGCGCCCGGGGCGACCGTCATCAACGGGTTCCTGCAGACCCTGATCGGGCTGTACGACTACGGACACGCGACCGACGACCCGACGGCGCTGCGGCTGTTCGCGGCCGGAGATGCGGAGGCGCGCTCCGCCGTGCCGGGCTACGACACCGGGGCATGGTCGCTGTACCAGCCCGGTGAGGAGGACACGCTCAGCTATCACGAGCTTGTCACCGGCTTCCTGCACGAGCTGTGTGACCGTGTCCACGCAGCCGTCTACTGCACGACTGCGGCCCATTTCGATTCCTACCTGAAGACCCCGCCGGCGCTGCGGCTGCTCACGCGACGCGTTCGTGCCGGGGCGCCGGCGACGATCAGCTTTCACCTGTCGAAGCTGTCCCACGTCGGGATCGTCTTGAGCGACAACGGCCAGACCGTGTTCCTGACGAGCGCGGACTTCGGCTACGGCACCGATGCGTTCTCGATCCCCGCGCTGCGCAAGACGGGGAGCTACAACGTCCGTCTCGCCGCCACCGACCAGGCCGGCAACTTCAACCGGATCGTCGGCACGATCCAGGTTTCGCGCTAGCGAGACGTCCGTCCGCAGGGATCACGCCGGCGTCGTGCGGGCCACGGGATGCGGGGTCGCCCCCCGAATCGTAGACTCGCCCCGGTCATGAGTCCGCGCACGATCCTCTACACGGGCAAGGGCGGGGTCGGAAAGACGTCGGTGGCCGCGTGCACCGCGCGCAGATGCGCCGCCGTGGGCCTGCGCACGCTCGTGATCTCGACCGATCCCGCCCACAGCCTGTCGGAGTCGCTCGAGGTGGACCTGTCCGCGGAGCCGCGGCTCGCCGGCGACGGGCTCTGGGGTCAAGAGGTCAAGGCCCAGGAGGAGATGGAACGGCATTGGTCGGGCGTCCAGGACTGGCTCGGGGAGCTGTTCGTCGAGCGCGGCGTCGACCGCATCTCCGCGCAGGAGTTGACGGTTCCGCCGGGGATGGACGAGCTGTTCTCGCTGCTGCGGCTGCAGGCGCAGCACCAGTCGGGCGACTGGGACGCGATCATCGTCGACTGTGCGCCGACCGGCGAGACGCTGCGGCTGCTCTCGTTTCCCGACGTCGCGCGGTGGTGGATCCAGAAGGTCTTCCCGATGGAGCGCCAGATCCTCGCGGCCGCGCGGCCGCTGGCCCGGTCCTTGCTCGATATTCCGCTGCCGAGCCAGGCGGTGTTTGCCGACATCCAGCGCCTGTCCGAGAACCTGATCGCGATGAACGAGATCCTCCGCGACCGCGAGCGCTCGACGATTCGGCTCGTGATGAATCCGGACAAGATGGTCATCGGCGAGGCGATGCGGACGTTCACGTATCTGAATCTGTACGGGTACCTCACCGATGCGGTGATCGTCAACCGTGTGTTCCCGTCCGAGGTGGGCGATTACTTCGCCCAGTGGCGTCGCGTCCAGGAGGAGCACCTCGAGCTCGTGCAGTCGGCGTTCTCCCCGATCCCCGTGCTGTCGGCCCCGTACTTTGATCAGGAGGTCGTCGGAGCAGCGATGCTTGACCGGTTGGCGGACGCGATTTTTGCTGGGTATGACCCAGCAGCGGTTCTCCACGACGCCGTCACGCAGGAACTCGTCGTCTCCGAGGACGGAGCGCGGCTGCGGCTCGCGTTGCCGTTCGCGCGCAAGGGCGAGATCTCGCTGAAGAAGATCGGGCTCGAGCTGATCGTCGGCGTCGACGGCCAGCGGCGGACGATCATGCTCCCGTCGGCGTTCGCAGGCTTCAACCCAGCCGGCGCGACGTTCGAGGATGGAGCGCTGGAAGTGATCTTCAATGGAACAGAACGATCCGCCGGAGCCTGACATCGGGGCGGCTCAGCCGTCGTCCGGCGAGACCGAACCTGCCGGTTCCGCGCATGAGGCGCTGCGGCGCCTCGAGGAGCGGCTCGAGCGAGCGTCGGATGCCGCCGAGCGACTGCTTGCGGAGGCAGCGGCGCGGGCCGCGGCGCAGGCGGCGGGCGGCGGCCCGGCGGCGGGTGGCGGTCCGGCGGCGGGCGACGATCCGGCGGGGGGCGAGGCCGCCGGGAGCGAACCCGCGGATGGCGAGCCCGCGGATCGCGAGGCCGCGGCGAGCGAGCCCGCCGGGAGCAAGCCCGCGGATCGCGAGGCCACGGGGGCCGGACCGCAGCCGCCCCGGTCCGGGTGGCAAATCCCCGGGAGTGACGGGGACCGTCGGGCCGGCGACCTCGAGCTGTTCGCGAACCTCCTGCAGTCGCTGCGGGACTTGATCCCGCCCGAGTTGCAGCGCCGGCTGGCGGAAGCGCTGCGGGAGCTGCTGCTGGCGCTCCGTGCGCTGATCGACTGGTATCTGGAGCGGATCGAACAGCGGCGCCGCGCGCCCGCCGAGGTCCAGGACATCCCGATCCTCTGAAACCGCCCCGGCTTACAATCGAACGCGTGGCCCGATCCTTCAGTATCGCTGGGTCGCGCGAGGTCCGACCCGTGCTCGATGATGTCGGGCACGTGTTGCTCGCCCGCATCGTCCTCGCGTCCGGCGCGCGCCCATGAGTAACGGCCGCACGGCTGCCGGCGCCGGCGCCCGGGTCGGATCGGGCGCGGGGCGTCTGATCCGTGCGTGGCGCGCGATGCCGCACGAGCGGCGGCTCGCTGCGTACTGCGCGGCCGGGCTGTTCCTGACGCTGTTCCTGCCGTGGTATCAGCGCCAGTTCTTCGTCGTGATCGGCGGAAAGCTCCAACCCGCGTCGGACTCCCAGACCGCGTGGGGCGCGTTCTCGTTCGTCGAGGCCGCGGTGCTCCTCGTCGCCGCCGGCGTGCTGACGCTGCTGTTTCAGCGTGCCGAGGGGAAGGCGTTCCACCTGCCGGGCGGCGACGGACTCATCGTGATGATCGCCGGCCTCTGGACGTGCGCGCTGATCGTCTGGCGCACCTTCGACAACCAGGGCGGCTCGGCCCACGGCCAGAACGCGACCACCTATGGGATCGAGTGGGGCATCTTCGTCGCGCTTGCGGTCGCCGCGTCGCTCGCGTACGCGGGCTCGCGAATCCGGGCCGCGCACCGGCCGGAGCCCCCGCTGCCGGGCGAGGACGACCCGCCGCGCGGCGGGTGGACCTCGCCCGATGAACCGAGTCCAGCCGGCCCGGTCACGCGTGCGCGGCCGCCGATCGCCGAGGGTGGCGCGGTCCAGGCGGCCCCACAACGGCGCGCCCAACCCTCATCCGAGGGCCTGTGGGCGGGTCAGGATCCGCCCGAGGGCGCACCCTCCGTCCCGGGTTCGCAGGCATCGCCGTCGCGTGAGCGCCGCGTCGGGTGGCTCACCGCGCCACCGAGCCATCAGCAGGAGCAGGAAGCCTCGCAGCCGCCGACGGACTGGCCGGCGCCCGAGTGGCCTCCCCGGTCCTCACGCCGGCGGCGCGATCCACGGCCGCCGGCGCCGGAGGGCTGGGCGAATCCGGTGCCTGGGGATGACCCGGCGAATCCGGTGGCGCCGGAGGGCTCGGCGGATCCGGTGCCCCGGGGTGATCCGGCGGATCCGGTGCCTCGGGGTGATCCGGCGGATCCGGTGCCGTCAGGCGGTTCGCCAAAGCCCGTGCCGGCGGACGATGCGCCGACGAGCGCGAGGAGAAACCAACCGCCGCCGTTGCCGCCCTCGACGCCGGCCGCACAGCGCCAGACGCAGGCCGACGACCAGCTGACTATCCCGCTCGAGCGCGAAGACTGACGAGCGCCATGATCTGTCCGAGCCGGAACAAGACGAGCTCGGGCTCGTACAGGACCTGGCGCCAGGTAAACCTGATCACTTCCCACCCCGCTGCTTTCAGCGCCGCGTCGCGCTCGCGGTCGGACTCGAATCGCTCGCGGCCACGGTGAAAATTCCAACTGTCAAACTCGACGATCAACCGCTCGCGGCGCCACACAAAGTCCACGACATAGCGGCCGATTGCGACGTTTGCCTCGGGATCTGAGAGTCCTGCCTTGCGCAGCAGAGCGCGGAACGCCCGCTCCCCGCGCGAGCGCAGGAAGCCCTCCATCGCGGCCTCCATCAGCAAGGCCCGCAGCCGAGCTGCCCCTCGGCTACCGGCGTGGCGGCCAAGCTGCGCCTCGACCTCGGCCTTGCGCACAAGCCGACGTCCGAACGTTTCGTCGAACGCGCGCTCCAGCTCGGCCTGTTCGAGCGCGGCCGCGAGTTCGAGCAGCGTCCGCGCGGGCGAGCTCAGGAGCAGTCCCTCCCTGCGGCGCAACTCACCTCGGTCGATGCGTGTGATCCGATGCAGGTGGAGTCCACCGCGCGGCCACCGTTCCCCTGTGAGGACCGAGACCTCGGGTTCCGACGGATGAGGCAGTAGCCCCCACATCGCCGCCGCGGTCCGATGGCTGAGGAAGGCACGTTCGCCGCACGCCAGCAACGCAGCGTGCTCGATCGCGAGCGGTGGCAGAACGCCGCATCCAAAGCTGTAGATGCCGCGAAACACGACCCGCAACTCGCCGGTCCGCCGGCGAGCCGCGATCGCCTTGCGCCCGAGCCCGCATTCGAGCAGTTGCTGGTACGTGACGATCGTGTGCTGCGCGGCCGCGAGTCTCGTCGCTGCCCGGACCGGGTCGGGATCGCGCGTCACAAGACCACACTCGCTTCCGGCAGGACCGTGAGTGCGCCTGCGAGCCCCTTGTGGGAGCGCGAATCCGCATTCACCTCGGGCCGAGTGGCGAGTGTCGGCCTATGAACATCCGGGGGGCTGCTCATGCGCGCATTGTGCGCCCAAGACCCCCAATCGCCGCCGACTCTTTACAGAGTTGGCACAGCTCAGCGGCCCGACGGCTGCAAGACGAACGAGAAGTACGCGCTGATCAGCCCGATGACGAGGATCCCGGTGATGATCAGCGCCCGCGACTTGATGATGTGGCCAACGACGCCGATCAGCAGGCCAAGCGCAAGCACGGCCGTAAAGACGCCGAGATGCGACCCCGAGGCCGCGAGCAGGAGCATCGCCACGGCCGAACCCTATCCTTGGGCCATGGCGCACAGCCCCGCTTCCGTTACCGACGTCTCGAAGGGCCTCACCGAGGTCGGCTACCTGCCGGGCGAGTCGACGGCGCTCGTTGCGTTCCTCGCGACGAAGCTCGGCAAGCCCGTGCTCGTCGAAGGGCCCGCCGGCGTCGGCAAGACCGAGCTCGCCAAGGCGCTCGCGAAATACCTCGACCGCACCCTCGTACGGCTCCAGTGCTACGAGGGTCTTGACGAGGCCAAGGCCCTGTATGAGTGGAACTACCGCAAGCAGCTGCTGCGAATCCAGACGGAGGCCGACGACGCGGGCTGGCAGCACGTCCAGGACGACATCTTCGGCGAGGAGTTCCTGCTCCAGCGGCCGCTGATGACCGCGATCGCCAGCCCCGACCCTGTCGTCCTGCTGATCGACGAGATCGACAAGACCGACCAGGAGTTCGAGGCGATGCTGCTCGAGCTGCTCTCCGACTTCCAGATCAGCATCCCCGAGCTCGGCCGGATCGAGGCGAAGACGCACCCGGTCGTGCTGCTCACGTCCAACAACACGCGCGAGCTGACCGAGGCGCTGAAGCGCCGCTGCCTCTACCTCTGGCTCGACTACCCCGAGCTGGAGCACGAGCTCGAGATCGTTCGGCTGCACTCCCCCGAGCTCGACGAGACGATCGCGCGCAAGCTCGTCGAGATCGTCCACCAGGTCCGCGAGCTCGACCTGAAGAAGCCGCCGAGCATCGCCGAGTCGATCGACTGGGCGCGGGCGCTCATCCTCCTCGGCGCCAGCGACATCGACGCGACCACGTTCAAAGAGACGATGAGCGTCATCGTCAAGCACCGGACCGACCTCGACACGGTCGCGGCGAGAGTCGGCGTCAAGCTCGAGCCGGCCGCGTCCGCAGATGCCGCCGCCTGACACGCCGACGAGCCGTTACCAACCGGTTCCCCCCGCGGCGATCGGCGGCCTCGAGGCCCACCTGCTGACGCTCGCCGAAGAGCTCCGCGCCGAAGGCGTCGCGATCGGCACCTCCGAGATGCTCGACGCATTCGAGGCACTCGCCTACGTCCCCTGGACCGACCAGACGGACTTCAAGGAAACGCTCGCCTCGACGCTGGCAAAGTCACCGGACGACCGCCGGATCTTCGAGCTCGTGTTCGAGCGGTTCTTCTTCCGCGCCGCCGAAGCCGAGGCGGCGCGCCAGGGCGTCGCCGAATCCCAGCGCGGCGAACGCCGCGGCGGCTCCGAGGCGATGGACATCGACCTCGACACGCTCCGACAGCAGATCGCGGCCGCGCTCCAGGACGGCTCGGACGCGGCGATGCGCGACCTCGCCCGGCTGGCGATCGCGGCCTTCGGCCGCGGCGAGGGCTCGGGCGTGCTCGGCGTCGACGTGCAGCGAATCAGGCGCGCGCTCGGCCTGCGAACCGAACCGCAGCCGGAGCTCCCGCAGGAGGACCCGCGCCGCTCCGGCATCCCGCGCGATCAGCTGCGACGCTTCGAGCAGCACCTCAGGCGAGAGCTCGAGCGCGACCTGATCGAACGGACGAAGAGCCTCCCGCCCAAGCGCCCGCTCTCAGAGCTCGACCGCGCCCTCCCGAGCGGTCCGATTCAGGATCTCGCGCAGGTCCACAAGGTCGTCGCGCAGCTCAAGCGCAGGCTCGCGACCCAGGGCCACGAGCTCAAGGGCCGCAAGCGGCACGCGCACGTCGACGTCAGGCGGACGATGCGCGCCAGCCTCCAGACCGGCGGCGTCCCGATCGATCTCAAGTACCGCCCCCAGCGCCCCAAGCGACCCGAGATCTTCGTCCTCTGTGACGTGTCGACCTCCGTCACGAGCGCGAGCACGTTCTTCCTCAGTGTGCTCCACGCCCTGCACGACGCGTTCCGCAAGCTGCGCTCGTTCGTGTTCATCGAGCGGATCTCGGAGGTGACGGAGGTGTTCGAGCGCGAGCGCGACTTCCGCGCCGCGAGCGAAGCCGTCTCGCGCGATGCCGGCGTCGCCGACATCTCCGGCTACACCGACTACGGCCGCGTGTGGACGGAGTTCCTGGCGATGATCGAGGACGAGCTCCACCCGCGCGCCACCGTGATCGTGCTCGGGGACGCACGCACGAACGGCCGGCCGCCGCGCGAGGACGTGTTCGGCGCGATCACCGCCAAGGCCGGACGCACGTTCTGGCTCAACCCCGAGCCGCGGCTGTACTGGAACTACGGCGACAGCGTGATCTCGGCATACGAGAAGTACTGCGTCGCATTCGAGTGCTGGCGCACGGATCAGCTGGAGGAGTTCGTCAAGGCGTTGACGCACCCGATCGTGGCCTAATCCAGCGCTAGCGTGTTGCCGGGCCGTGCGGCGCGACCCGCAGACACGCGCCGCACCCAGCCGTCTCGGCGCCGGCACGCGGGTGCGGGGATCCCGAGGCCGAACGCGTACGCGATTCCAACTCCAAGCATTGTCTCCAAGTCGGCCCCGCCGCGTCGGCATCAGGCCGACGATTGCCGCAGGCAACACCCCCAATACGAGCGCGAGCCCGCGCGAGCGATCGCTCACGATCACAATCGCACCGGAGTTCGCCCTGGCGGTGGAGATCCGCGAGCTCGCTGAGCTCCGGCGTGACATCGTGGGCGTCCGCGGACGACACGCTGTGATGATGATGCGCAGCGGTCGACCGGGACGACGGCGCCTGCGCGGCGAGCGTGGCCTCAGCCTGTGTCCGGGTCGCCGCCTTGTAGTCGCTCCAATGTTTCACCGCGCGCTCCAGCAACGCCGGCAGGTCGATCGCGAGCTCCTGACGATCGTCGGGGTCGTAGCGGACGGGAACCGTCGAGCCCTCGATCAGCGAGATCGGGATCACATTGTGGCCGTCGTCGAACTTGACCCCGACGCGCAGGCGGTCCTTCGTCCTGACGAAGGGAGCGGGGCTCCACTCGAGCACGACGCCCTCGATCTGTGCGCCCGCGCTCATCAGATGATGGTGACCAAACATGCCGATGCCCTTTGTTCGCGGTGCTCTGGAACGGCGGTCACGATATCGGGAACCCCAGTCGAGGACTTTGCCGACGACTACGGTCGCTGCGGCCTCGCCGCAGCACCTCCGCGCCGAGCCCAGAATGCGGCCTCGGCTTCCCCGAGCGCCGTCGCCGGCGGATCGCCGCGCAGCAGCTCGAGCATGATCCGGTGCCAGTTGCGCGTCGCGCGCAACCGCCCGAGCACGGCGAGCACGCTCGTCTCGACCCGCCGCAGCCAGATCTCCTCGGGCGGCACCTTCAACTGCCGGATCAACCGCAGCGCGCCCTCCATCGCGCGCGGATCGATCAGCGCCGAGATCACCCCCGCGACGTACTCGGGATCGATTCGCAGCTCGCGGTCGTGCAGGTACCAGTCGCCCACCTGGAGGGCCTGCGCGAGCAGCACCTCACGGTCCACGCGGTGCGAGTCGCGGACGTAGCCGAGCTCGGAGGCGGCCTCGACGAACCGCTCCGCGTCTCCCTCGACCGCGGCCATCACCGCGCGGCGCTGCACCTCGCGGTCGCCGACCGCGACGGTGTTGCCGAAATCGAGGAACGCCATCCGGCCGTCGTCGAGCAGCATGTAGTTGCCGGGATGCGGGTCGGTGTTGAAGCGGCCGACGCGCGCCATCGACCCGTAGTAGAAGCGCACGAGGACCTCCCCGACCTGGTCGCGGGCGTCCTGATCCATCCGCAGCACTTCGTCGAACCTCCGGCCCGAGACCCATTCCGTCACGAGCACCCGCCGCCGGGACAGCGCCGTGACGACCTCCGGCACGTACACGAACGGGTGGCCGCGATAGGCGCGGGCAAACGTGCGCTGCTGCTGTGCCTCGAGCTCGAAGTCGAGCTCCTCGAGCACCCGCTCACGCAGCTCGTTCGCGATCAGCTTCGGGTCGAGCCCGGGCGCAATCGCCTTGCCCAATCCGATCATCACGGACGCGAGGTCGAGGTCGGACGCGAGCGCATCGGCGATCTCCGGATACTGGACCTTGATCGCGACCTCGCGCCCGTCCTTCAGCACGCCGCGGTGCACCTGACCGATCGAGGCGGCGGCGAGCGCCTCCTGCGAGACCGACTCGAACTCGTCCTCGACCGGCTCGTCCCACTCGCGCTCGAGTACCTTGCGGACCTTCTCCCAGCTCATCGCGGGCGCCGCGTCGCGGAGCTTGCCGAGCTTCTCCTGATAGATCGCACGGAACTCCGGCGGCAGGAACTCGACGTCGACGAACGACGCGAGCTGGCCGAGCTTCATCGCCCCGCCGCGGAGGTTCCCGAGCACCTCGACCGCGTGATCGGCGACCTCCGCGTGGCGCTCCTCGAGCACCTCGCGCGCGCGCTCCGGCGAGCGCCCGAGGCTCGCGAGCAGCGAGCCGGCCAGCCGAGCGCTGCTCGGGCCCAGTGCCGCCGTCGTGCTCGTCGCGCGGCGGACCTTGCCGGTCGGGATATCGTCGCGGTCGCGGGGCATTTTCTAGAGGGTATTAAGTGGCGGTCCGCAGGGCGACGGTCGCACCGCCCCAGGAACGGTTCAGCGCACCTCGACGAACCGCGTGACGACCGTCCGCGTGTCTCCGCTCGCGTCGATCACGACCCACGTGGCTCGATAACTGCCCGTTCGAAGCCGTGTCACCGAGACGCCCGAAGCCGTGTCGACGTTCGCGGCGTGGAACACCGCGTGGCGCGAGGACGCCGGCGTGATCGTCAGCGCCACGCGCGCGCCGCTCGAGATCGTCGAGCCGTTCGGACCCGGCAGCCCCGCCTGCGCCAGCGCGACGAACCTCCCGTACAGGTTCGCGTCGTTGACCGGCGATGTCCCTTCGAGCACCGGGACCTCCGTCCGCGTCTGCCCGCCGCTCTGGTCGTCGACCTGCGAGATGAGAGCCGCCGGCAGGCCCTTGGCCGTCCCGCTCAGCGGGCAGATGCGCCCCGTTCCGCCGGTTCCCGGCACGCCGACCGCGAGGCTCGTGACCGGAGCCGTCAGCGGCGCGCCGTAGTAGTCGCCGGGTTCGCAGCGACCGCCCGAGATCACCGTCTGATCGCCGAGGAGGTCAACCCGCAGGTGCGCGACATGGAGCGTCGTGAGGACCCGGCCGGCCCGGTTGCGCAGGGCGAGCACGTCTCCTCCGGCGACGCCGGTCGCGCCACGAAAGCCGCTGAAGCGCGCAACGCCGGAGCGGTCGGCGGTCGCTCGCGCGGTCGCGTGCCCGCGGCGGCGGACGAGCACGTAGCCCTCATGCGCGACGAGCCCGCTGCAGCGGACGGCCTGCGCGCGCAGGTCGGCCGTGCACATCGGGAAGCCAGTCGGCTTGAACAGCACCTGATCGTTGCCGACCGATGAGACGCTGCCCGGCTCGCCGAGCGGGATCGTCAGCTTGATCAGCGCCCCCGGCGGATTGTCCAGGGTCACGGCCCGGTTGTCGGAGCTGCTCATGCTCAGCGAGGTGCCGGCCCGGATCGGCTTGGTCGCCAGGATCGCGGCGTCGGTCTCGGTCCCGCACTGCTCGACCGGCGGAGCGCTCGCCACGCCGTCGACGGACACTCCGAGCACACCCGTCTGCGCGCACGGGCCGACGATCACGCTGTTCGAGTGCACGGCGTAACCGTGGTCGAGCGCAAGCCATCCCGTCCACCCATCCTCGGTGAACGGGTTGCCGCCGTCGCCGGTCTCGATCAGGTCGGGCTTCGGGCCGCCGGAGCTGTAGCGGACGAGGATCTCGTCGCGGTCGTCGCCGAGCGCATGTAGCCCGCTGCCCGTGACGGAGTGCAGCGCGGCGGGACCCCAGCTCCCGGTCGCGTTCGTCAAGGCTCCACCCCCCGCGACGATCGTGCCGCCTCGCGCGACGAATATCTCCGCCACGATGCCCCGCTTCGCAATGCCGATGTTGCCGCTCACGAACGGGCTGAACTGGGTGAGCTTGACGGTCGCGAGCGGCAGCGAAGAGGCCGTCGAGGACGAGCTCTGCTTGCAGCCCGTCGCGACGTTGGACCACATCGACTGGATCAGGTACTGGTGCCCGTTGATCACCTGGTTGTACGGCGATCCGTCGGTCGCATAGCCGAGCGGCGCACCGTACTCCGGGGTCTCGCACTTGTCGGCCACCTCGAACCCGTTCGGGTCCATCCATCCGGTTCCCTCCGGATCGGTGACCGCTTCGACCGCCTCATGGCCGGCGGTGTCGATGCCGTTCTCCGCCTCAGGGTTGCCCTGCGGATCCTGCCCGGGGCCGGGCGTGCCCTCGATCAGGATGTCCGGGATGTTCGCGTAGACGGTCGTCCCGTGGCCGAGGTCGAACAGCGCGTGATAGCCGGCGAACGCGTTCGTGCCGCAGGCCGCCGGCGAGACGCACGTGTCGACGTCGGGCGGCAGGAACACGAACCACAGGTTGTGCAGACCCCGCGCCGCGGGATCGTGGGTCTGGATCACGCGGTCGAGCTCCTGCTGGAGCTGCAGGTCGGTGACGCACGTGGCGATGCCGGCCGGCGACACGCACTGATGCCCACGCGCGGGGTACGGGTCGGTGATGTCGAGCGAGTCAGCCGCGGGCTCGTATGAGAAGTTGTACAGCCCGCCCCCGCTCGCGTCCGGATACTCGCCGAGGATCGAGAAGAGGTTCGAAGCAGCGGCACCCGAGTCGTGGGCGGCATCGGTGAAGAATTGCTGCATCGATGCCTCGTAGCCGGGCACGCCGGCCGACGGCGAGCCGTTGAACTTGTAGCCGCCCGGGGCCCAGAAGACCGTGTGGATCGTCACGCCGCGCATCACGGCTCCGCCGTGGAACACGACGGGGATGCCCGTCCCCGTGGCGATCTCCGGCTGGCCCACGGCCGGCATCAGTCCCATCGCAGTTCCGACCCGCGGCTGGAACCTCGGCTTGGCCGACGCCGGCGCGGTCGGCGCGCTCACGCCAAGCATGATCAGCGCCGCCGCCAGCCATCCGGACCTCAAGCTTCGCACGAGCCTCACCCTATCGCACGCGATAGCATCTTCTGCACCACCTGACAACCCAGGGGGGCTGGCGGGTAAGCCGGCTGAGATAGTGCCCACGCGACATTGCGACCCGGCGCTGACCCTTCGAACCTGTGGGGTAATGCCCGCGGAGGGAGCACGCAGACAATGATCGAGGCTCCCGTCAAGGAGCCTCGCGATCTTGATGGACCTGGCGGCGTCCAGGTCGAGGTCGTGAGCCGCAGCTTTGGCGAAGTACAAGCCCTCGCGGGCATGTCGATGCGCGTCGCGCCGCATCAGGTCGTGGCCGTCGTCGGCCCGAGCGGGTGCGGCAAGACGACGCTGCTCGAGCTCATCTGCGGCCTCCAGCGGCCGGATGCCGGCAGTGTCCGGGCGGCCCCCGCCGCGCTGATGCCGCAGCGGGATCTGCTGCTTCCGTGGCTGAGCGCGATCGACAACGCCGGCCTCGCGCTGCGGGCACGCGGCGCCTCGCGCGCGCAGGCGCGCGCGGTCGCAGCGCCGTGGCTCGAGCGCTTCGGCCTGTCCGGCTTCGAGCGCTCGCGGCCGGCGGCGCTGTCGGGCGGGATGCGCCAGCGGGTCTCGTTCCTGCGGACGCTGCTTGCAGGCAAGCCGGTGCTCGCGCTCGACGAGCCGTTCGCCGCGCTCGACGCGATCACCCGCACGGAGATGCAGGGCTGGCTCTCGCACGTCCTCGAGTCCGAGGCCCGCACGGTCGTGCTCGTCACGCACGACGTCGAGGAGGCGGTCGTGCTGGCAGACCGGGTGGTCGTGATGTCAGGACGGCCCGGCCGCGCCGTGGCCGAGATCGCGGTCGAGCTCACGCGGCCGCGCCATCGGACCGATGCGGCCGTCGTCACGCTGCGCGAACGCGCGCTCGCAGCGCTCGGAGTGGATGTATGAGGCGCGCACGGCGTGTCGTGCTGCCGCTCCTGCTGCTGGCCCTGCTGCTCGGAATCTGGGAGCTGTACGTCGACGTCGGCGGCGCCGATCCGGACATCCTCGCCGCGCCGCACCAGATTGTCTCGGCGATCTACACCGATCGCGCGCTGCTGTGGAGCAACTTCCTCGTCACCGCCCAGGAGGTTCTGTTCGGGATCCTCGCGGCCGCGGTCGCCGGACTCGCGCTCGCGATCCTGATCCACTTCTCGTGGATCCTGCGGACCGCCACCTACCCGCTCGTCGTCGCGTCCCAGACGATCCCGATCCCGATGCTCGCGCCGCTGCTGATGCTGTGGTTCGGATTCGGGATCTTCCCAAAGGTGATCGTGATCGCGCTGATCTCGTTCTTCTCGATCGTCGTCGCGACGCTCGACGCGCTTGCTGCCGTCGACCCCGAATTGATCAAGCTGATGAGGACCTTCGACGCTCCTCGCTGGCGCATCTTCCGCGAGATCGAACTGCCCGCCGCCCTGCCGGGCGTGTTCACCGGCGCGAAGATCGCGGTCGCGGTCGCGGTGATCGGGGCCGTGATCGGCGAGATGACGGGCGGCTCGAACGCCGGGCTGGGTTACCTGTTCCTGCAGTCGATCCCGCAGCTGCTGACGGCGCGCGAATACGCGACCGTCGTGATCCTGTCGTTGTTCGCGATCGCGCTGTTCGCGCTGATGACCGTGGCCGAGCGCCGTGCGCTGCCGTGGGCCTACGAATCCAGAGGAGACCTCGCTCGATGAAACGCCGCTTGACGATTGCTGTCGTGATCGCCCTCGCCGCCGTAGGTCTCGCCGCCTGCGGCGAGAAGAAAGATGTGCTCGCGCCCTCCGCGAGCACGAGCCAGCCGTTCACGCTGATGCTCGACTGGGTGCCGAACGCCGACCACGTCGGGATCTATCAGGCGCTCGCCGAGGACGATTTCACACGGGCAGGGCTCGACGTGCACGTCCAGGTGCCGACCGATCCCGCGACACCGCTACAGCTCGTCGCGGCCGGCAAGGTCGACGCGGCGATCTCCTACGAGCCGGAGGTGATGCTCGCGCGCAATCGCGGGTTGCCGCTCGTCTCGATCGCGGCACTCGTGCAGGAACCGCTCACCTCGATTGTGTCGCTCGGCTCCAAGCACATCCGGACGCCGGCGGCGCTGCGCGGCAGGACCGTCGGGACGGCGGGCATCAGCTACCAGCATGCGTACCTCGACACGATCCTGTCCAACGCCGGGGTGCCGCTGAGCAAGGTCAAGGAGGTCAACGTCGGCGCCGATCTCGTGCCGGCGATGCTCTCGGGACGGGTCGACGCCACGCTCGGCGCGTACTGGAACTACGAGGCGATCCAGCTTGCGCAGCGCGGCAAGCGTCCGAACGTGATCCGGATGGACCAGGTCGGCGTGCCGACCTACGATGAGCTCGTGCTCGTCGTCAAGCGGAGCACGATCGCCGACAAGGCCGATCTGCTCCGGAGGTTCGTGGAGGCCCTCGGGCGGGGATATGCGTCGGTGCGCAAGGATCCCCAGGCCGGGGTGGCGGCGCTCGTCAAGGCGAACCCGGGCCTTGACGCGAAGCTCCAGGCGGCGAGTGTGCAGGCGACGCTGCCGGCGTTCTTCCCGACCGGCGCCGGCCAGCCGTGGGGCTGGCAGGACCAGGCCCGGTGGAACGCGTACGGCCAGTGGATGCTGACCAACCACCTGATCACGGACCCCCAGGCGGTTGCGGACGCATCGACGAACGAACTGCTAGCCGGGCAGGGGGTCTAGCGGACCTCCCGGCCGGACACTCGCGCCGTGCTGCGCGAGCAGCGCGCGCGAGAGCCGCGTCGCGAGCGCCATGATCGTGAGCTGCGGGTTGACGCCGAGCGCGCTCGGCACGACCGAGCCGTCGGCGACGTAGACCCCGGACGCGCCGTGCAGCGCCAGCGCCCCGTCGACCACGCCGTGCGTCGGGCGCGCGTCTGCGCGCGCGGTCCCGAGTGGGTGAAACGCCATCAGCTTGAGATCGCGGCGGCGCGCATGCTCGGGCAGCACGCCGGCGGGCAACGGGAGCAGGACCTCGCGGGCGCCGGCAGCGAGAAACAGCTCCTCGAGCCGCAGCAGCCCGGTACGGAACCGGCGGACGTCGGCGTCGCACAGGTCGTAGCGGATCACCGGGCGGCCGGCGATCACGTGCACCCGTCCGCGTGAGCTGTCGCTCACCATCAGGCCGAACTGCGCCAGGCGCCGAAAGTCGGCCATCACCTCGGCGTGGCGGCGCCCCGTGAGCGGCAGCGCCATCGCGGCGTATCCGGGCGGGCCGGCGACGCCCTCGAGCATGATCCCCTCGCGCGCGAACTCGTCGACATACAGGCTCTGCGGGACGCCCCGCGCCATGTCCACCACGTGATCCATGCGCGCGACCGCGGCAGTCGCCGGGTGCAGCGACAGGTTGCGGCCGAGTTGGCCGGAGCCGCCGCCGAGCCCGCTGCGCGCGAGCAGAGCGGGCGTGTGGACCGTTCCGGCTGCGATCACGACGATCGGCGCGCGCACTGTGGCGTGCCCCCGTCCGGCGATCGTCGCCGTCACGCCATGTGCGTGGTCCTGACGGACCAGCACCCGCTGGACGTCCGCGCCGGTGAGGATCGTCGCGCCGGCCGCCCGGGCGCGCGGGATGTACGTGATGCCGGTGTGCTGCTTGGCCGAGGTCGGGCAGCCGAACGCGCACACGCCGGAGCCGACGCACCCCTTCGCGTTGCGGCGCAGGTACCCGTGCGACCAGCCGAGGCGCTCGGCGCCGCGGCGCGCCACTGCGGCGTTCTCACCGGCGAGCTCGGCGGTCACCTCGGCGACGGACAGCGACTGCTCAACCCGCTCGAAGTGCGGCCGCATCGCCGCTTCATCGAGCTCCAGGCCAAACTCCGTCCGCCAGCGCTCGAGCACGTGCGCAGGCGTGCGAAAGCACGTACCGGAGTTGACCAGGGTGGTTCCGCCAAGGCCACGGCCGAGCGGCAGCGCGATCGGCGGGGTGCCGTACGTGAGCGTCTGGCCCCCGTCGCGATACAGCCGCGCGAGCATCTGCGGCGGGTGAGCCGTGAAGCTCGACGGATCGTGCGGCGGGCCCTGCTCGAGCACGACGACCCGCATCCCGCCCTCCGCCAGCTCGGCGGCGACCACCGCGCCGCCGGCACCCGCCCCGACGACGCATGCGTCGGCGCGGATTGGTCCTGCGGTCACGGACGGCCCTGCGGTGTCGGCGCGGCGGTCACGGACGGCCCTCCGCCTCCCGCAGCGCTTGACCGCGTGCCGTGACTGCCTCGGCGTCCCACCCGAGCGTCGCCGCACGCGCCGGATCGTCGTAGCGGCCGAGCGCGAGCAGCCCGTGCGCGACCTGGTCGGCCGGACTGACGCGCGCCAGCAGCGCGAGGCCGCGCGGCCGCCGGGCGAGCGCCAGCAGCAACCGCATCCCGGGCCGCCGCCATCGCGGGGCGGCGGCGACGAGCTCGCCAAGCGGCCCGTTCATCGCGCTGCGACCATGCGTTCCTCCTGGGCGGCGGCGAGCCGGCGCAGCGCGTCGGCGGCTCCGTCCGGATCGCGTGCGCCGATCGCCGTTGCGCCCCGCTCGTACAGTCGCCCGAGCGCGGCCCGGTCGGCCACCACCGGGGCGAAGGCGCGCGCATTCGGCAGGTACAGCTCCCGCACGGAGTTCATGATCAGCTGGAAGACGAGGTTGCCGGCCGCCTCGACGACGGCGGCCATGTACGCCCAATCCGCAACCAGCGCGCCGTCGTCATCGGCGGCGCCGGCGATCGCCGCCGCCAGACGTCGCAGCCCGGCGGCCTGCTCGTCGCTGCGTCGCGTCGCTGCCAGCCGCGCCGCCTCGGTCAGCAGCAGCCGGCGGGCTTCAAACAGCGCCGCGATCGTGCTGCGATCGACGCTGCCGAGCACCGCAAGTGCCTCGAGCCCGCCGGACCGGCGCCAGTCGAGCACGCGCATCGCGTCTCCGTGGCGGATCTCGACGAGACGCAGCTGCTCCAAGCGCCCAAGGGCCTCGCGAATCGAGGCCATGTTGACGTCGAGGTCGGCCGCGAGCGTGCGCTGGGTCGGAAGCCGCTCGCCGGGCGCGTAGCGACCGCTCAGGATCGCCTCGCACAGCTCGGCGAAGACGAGGTCCGGCACCGACGCGCGAGCGATCGGCGGCATTGTTCCAGTGTACCGGTGTTCCGAATAGTCTCCTTGTAGGTGGCCAGGCAGGCGGCGTCCGTTCGGAGCCAGCTGAATCGCCGGATGAGCGCCGCTCGCGTGTTCGTACGCCGACACTCGCGACTCGCGGCGAGGTGAATGCGGTTCCGCCGCCCAAAAAGGGGCTCGCAGACGCACTCACCGTCCGGCGGGACGCGAGTGTGGTCGAGTGGACGCGGGATCTCCGCCATGTCATTCCACCTCGACGGTAGTGTTACGTACAGCGTGTACGGATCCTCACATACAGGCGGTATGTATGTCAAGGCGGCGGACGGCGAAACCGGCGCCGGGGCGGACGGTGCAACCGGAGCCGTGGCAAGCGGCTCCGACCCCCGGGCGGGCGGCTCCGACCCCCGGCCCCGGACGAAGGCCGAGCAGCGCGAGGCCACGACTGCAGCGCTGATCGCGTCCGCTCGCGCCCTGTTCGCGGAGCGGGGCTACGCGGGCGTCGGGACCGAGGAGATCGTCCAGCACGCCGGCGTCACCCGCGGTGCGCTGTACCACCACTTCAAGGGCGGGAAGGAGGACCTGTTCCGGGCGGTGCTCGTTCAGGTGAGCGCCGAGACCGCCCGGCACGTGATGGCCGCGGGGATGTCGACCGACGATCCCTGGGAGGCGCTCGTGCTCGGCTCGGAGGCGTTCCTCGATGCTGCGATGACCGCCGAGGTTCAGCGGATCATGCTCGTCGACGGTCCGTCGGTCCTCGGCTGGGACGTGTGGCGAGCGGCCGATGCCGACTACGCCCTGGGCATGATCGAGGGCGCGCTGCAGCACGCGATCGATGCCGGGCGGCTTGTGCCCCAGCCGGCGAAGGCGCTCGCGCACGTGCTGCTCGGGGCACTCGACGAGGCGGCCATGGTCGTCGCCCGGGCCGACGACCCGGAGGCGGCCCGCGCGGAGATGGGCCAGACGATGCGCCGCCTGCTCGAGGGGCTCCGGGGCCCGACACTCTGAACGCTCAGCGACGATGCTTCTGCGAACCGACGATCGAGGCGTCCTGGCAATCGGCCAGCCCGCGCACGCGTGGGTCTCGGGCCAACTCGCCCGCAACTGGGGCAACCCCCGCTTCGGCGCGGTCGAGCCGCGCGAGGAGGTCTGTCTCGCCGCCGAGCAGCACGACATCGGCATGGCCGGGTGGGATCTCGAGCCGACGCTCAACCGCGACACCGGCCTGCCGCATTCGTTCATCGAGATGCCGCTCGAGACGCACCTCGAGCTGTGGAGCGCCGGTCCCCGGCGGCTGCTGCGCCAGAGCCGGTACGCCGCGCTGCTCACCTCGATGCACGGCGTCCGGCTCTACGAGCTACGAGACCTGAACACGCTCCCGCCCGCCCAGGCCGCCGCGATCCGCGAGTTCATGCACCAGCAGCGGGTCTTCCAGCAGGACCTCGTCGCCACACTCGCCGCAGATTCACCGACCACCTCGGAGGCGACCCCAGAGGTGATTGCCCGCAACAGCCAGCTCGTCTGGACGTGGGACTTCCTCTCGCTCGCGCTCCTCCTCGACTGGACACCGTGCACCGCCGAGGAGGTCCCGACCGCTGGCGAGCAACCGCTCGACATTCACCTGGCAGCCGATCGCACCTCCGGCCACGTCACCGTCGATCCGTGGCCGTTCACGAAAGCCCCACTCACGATCCGCTGCGAGGGCCAGCGGCTCACGGGCCGCTACCAGGCGCCGGAACAGCTCCACGACGCACTCGCGAGCGCGCCGTGGGAGACGCTTGAGCTCGAGCTTCGGCCGGCGGCCGCGTAGGCGGATCGCGCACGAGCGGCCCGTGCCTTGCACGGTGCGTTTCGGTCTGCTGTCGGCTGGCGCCGAGCCTTGGCCTTCGGCCCGGCCTGGATGGGAGGTCTGCCTCGTGAACGGCGCTGTCGAAGGGGGTGGGTGCGCACCGGCCTGGCCATACATAACGTGAAAAAGTTCGCGCCGCGTTCAACGTTTCGCCACATAAGCACCGCCACGGTGCTTATTGTGAGAAACAACAGACGGGGCGGGTTTCGTTTCACGTTATGTCGGCGCGCACACCCCCCATCCCAGCCCCATACCGGGCAGACGTGCCACCCAGGCCGGGCCGAAGGCCCCTACTCGGCGCCAGCCGACAACGGCACGGACCCCAACCCTCGCGTGAGCGCCCCAGGCGCAGCGATCAGGCCGCGATCCGCAGGGCGGCCCGGCTCGCGCCGGCGCGCAGCGCATACGCTCCGGCGAGCCCGGCCCAGGGCGCGTACGGCGCGAAGAACTCCGCGACCTGTTCCTCGCTCCCCCGGGCGCGCGGATCGCCGGTCCGCAGCCGCCCGACGAGCTTCAGGTAGGCGAGATCGCCAGCCGGCAACTGGTCGAGCCGGCCCTGGCCGCTGAGCGCCATCGTCTGGATGGTCCACGGCCCGATCCCACGGATCGCCCGTAGCCGACGCCACGCGCGCTCGTGGTCGGCGTCGAACAGGTCCACGCGCCCGGACGCGATCTCCTTGGCGCACCGCGCGAGCGCCACGGCCCGTCCCGCCGACAGGTCGAGCGACTGCAGCATCGCCGGCGCCTGCGCCGCGAGCACCGCTGCCGTCGGCGCGTCGCGCAGCCCGCTCAGCCGGCAGCGGCGCCCGAAGCGCCGGATCAGCCGCCGCTGGATCGCGGAGGCGCGCTCGTACTCGACCAACTGCTCGCAGATCGCCCACGTGAGCGCCTCGAACGGGTCGGGTCGCCCGGCGACCCGCAGCCCGGGATCGGCCCGCAGCGCGGCGCCGATCAGCGGGTCGAACCGGAACCGGTCGTGGAACGCCCGCAGGTCCTGATCGACGCCGAGCGCGACCCGCATCCGCTCCACCCCCCACTCCGCCGCCGCCCGGTCCGCGCTCTGGGCCCCGAACAGGACCCGACCGGCCGAGGGCTGCGCGACCCGTACGAGCACCGGCTCGGCACCGCAGTGGACCAACCGGTGCAGCACGCGGCCGCGCTGCACGGCGAGCCCGTCGCGACCGAGGAAGCGCGGCATCCGGAAATGCCAGCGAGGTCGCACCTCGACCCGCAGATCGACAGCCCAGCGGGCGCTCACTCGCCGGGCTTGCCGATCAAGTGCACGTCGACGAGGAACGTTCGCGAGCCGACGATCGGCAGCATGTCGACGGCTCGGCGCGGCTGCGATCGCGCCAGCTTGCGCGCGCTGTGGCGCTTGACGAGCGCGAGCGTCGCGGCGCCGGCGACGAACCCGGTCGCGGCAGCGGCCGCGGCCTGGACCGCCGGCAACGCTGCGGGCGAAGCCCGCTCGATCGTCCGGACCTCGGCCAGCACCGGCAACCCATCGACCGTCTCCTCGTCGTCCGGCTCGTCCGGCTCGACCGGCTCGCGATCCGCTGTCGTCATCGACTCGACAGCATGACAGCGGGTGCGGTCGTGTTCAAAGCACCTTCTCGTAGACCCGGTAGGTCCGCACGACCCGGCCTCCCATTCCCTCCATCGCGCGGTTCATCGACTTGTTCGTCTCGAGGATCCAGCCCATCTCGCCGCCCGTCTGCGGCGTGCGCGCGGCGGAGTCGAAGTGCAGTTCGTAGAACTTGGCGGCGATTCCGGTGTGCTGCCATTCGCGCTTGACGCCGAGCGCGAACACGCGGACACGGTCGACCTTGCGGCGGTACCACAGGGCCTTGGCCCAGCCGAACGGCAGCAGGCGGCCGCCCAGATGGATCAGCACCTGGTTGTAGTCGGGCAAGCTGAGCGCCGCCCCGACGGTCTCGCCGTCCTTCTCGGCGACAAACGCCCAGTTCTCGTCCAGGATCGGCTTGAGGTCCTTCGCGTAGTGGCGGACCTCCTCCTCGGTGAGCGGCACGAAGCCCCAGTTGCGCTCCCAGGCGGCGTTGTAGACCTCGAGGAACCGGCCGATCTCGGCCTCCATGTTCTTCTTGCGCATCGGGCGGACCGTGATCCCGTGCTTGGACTCGACCTCGGCCGCGACCTTCCAGATCGCCGGGTGCACACGTGAGCGGTCCGACACCTCGAGGTTCCACATGTACAGGTCCATCGCCTTGGTCAGGCCGTAGGACTCGAGCAGGCCCGGGTAGTACGGATGCTGCCAATTGGTCAGGATCGTCGGGAACATGTCGTACCCGTCGACGAGCACGCCGCACTCGTCGTTCGTCGTGAAATCCATCGGTCCGACCATCCGGTCGCGCCCGCGCGCCCGGAGCCACTCCTCGGCGGCTGCCAGCAGCGCCGATGCCGCCTCCTGGTCCTGCTCGCACTCGAAGAACCCGAACATCCCCCAGTCGTGATGCTGGAACTCGTTGAAGTGCCGATCGATGTGCGCACTGAGGCGCCCGACCGCCCGGTCGTCGCGCCAGGCAAGGAAGTATTCGGCTTCGGCGTGCTCGAAAAACGGGTTGCGCTGCCGGTCGAAGAAACGCTTGCGCTCGAACAGCAATGGAGGCACCCAGTTCGGCTCGTTACGATAGAGCCGCCACGGCAGCTTGATGAACGTGTTCATGTCGCGCTTGTTCGCGACGGGCCGGACTTCTAGCGCCATCCGGGCGGGAAAACTACATGCCCACAACGATCGACGTATTCGCGAAGGCTCGTCAGTTCGAACGACTCGAGCAGCTGAAGATGGCTCGGGAGCTCGATGCGCTCCCCTACTTCCGCGTCCTGGAGGGCCCGACCCTGCCGGTCGTCGAAATGGAGGGCAAGGCCCGGATCATGCTCGGCTCGAACAACTACCTCGGGCTGACAGGGGACGAGCGCGTCAAGCAGGGAGCGCTCGATGCGCTCAACCGATACGGCACGGGTCTGACCGGCTCGCGGTTTCTCAACGGCACGATCGGCCTGCATCTCGAGCTCGAGCGCGAGCTCGCCGAGTGGATCGGGACGGAGGCCGCGCTCGTGTTCACGACCGGCCACCAGGCGAACGTCGGAGCACTCGGCACGATCCTCGCGCCGGGCGACACCGTGATCGCCGACTCCGGCGATCACGCCTCGATCCTCGACGGCTGCATCCTGTCCCGCGCGAAGCTCAGAGCGTTCCGCCACAACCGGATCGATCTGCTCGAGCGCAGGCTCGAACAGGCGCAGGCCGACGGCGGCGGCATCCTCGTCGTCGTCGACGGCGTCTTCTCGATGGAGGGAGACGTCGCGCCGCTGCCGGAGATCGCCGAGCTGTGCTCGCGCTTCGGCGCCCGGCTGATGGTCGACGAGGCCCATGCGCTCGGCGTCCTCGGCGCACGGGGGGCCGGAAGCTCCGAGCTGCTCGGTGTCGAGGATCGGGTCGATCTGCGGATGGCGACGTTCTCGAAGTCGCTCGCCTCCTGCGGTGGCGTGATCGCCGGCCCGGCCGACGTGATCGAGTTTCTGCGGATCCAGTCGCGCCCGTTCATCTTCACGGCCTCGGCGGTTCCCGCCGCGGTCGGTGCGGCTCTGGCCGCCGTCAAGATCTGCCGGTCCGACGAGGGCCGCGCGCTGTTCGCGAAGGTGCTCGACAACGCGGACTATCTCCAGCGGGGCCTCAGAGCACTCGGCTTCAAGTTGGTCGAGCCGACCCGCCTGGCCGACGGCACCGAGATCGTGACGCCGGTCGTCCCGGTTGTCGTGGGCGACGACTGGAAGGCAGTGTTCCTGTGGAAGGCGCTGTACGAGGCCGGCGTGTTCGTCAATGTTGCGATCCACCCGGCGGTCCCGCCGGGCGGTGCGCTGCTGCGCACGAGCGTGATGGCGACCCACGATCACGCCACGCTCGACCCGGCTCTTGACGCCTTCGCGACGGCTAAACGGACGTTCGAGGCAGAGCACGGACCGCTCCCGGCTGCCGACTGACGCCGCCGCGGACACGCTGTCACTTGTGCACTCGTGCACAAGAGAACGGTCACAGAAAAAACACGCTATGAGCACATGGACCGGCGGATGTGACCTTGCTGTGATCGCCCGCTTCCCGTAGGTTCCCTCTCGTCGAACGGTGGTCGGCCGAGCGGCCTGAAGGGCACATTGGGGTAGATGTGACCGGGGCGCAGCAGGGACGACATAAAGACCAGAGACGGTCGGAATAGAACGCAGTACCCGTCAGCGGCGCCGTATTCAGCGTCGTTGCTGATGGCCCATGTCAACTAGCGCGTCCGTCCAAGGACACGATGCAGGGAGAGAGATAGCTACATGATGGAGACCGCCACGATGACGCCAGAGCCGCAACGATTGCGTGCTCTGGAGCGAGCCAATGCGGTCAGGCTCGCGCGCGCGGAGCTGAAGCGAAGGATCGCCGAAGGTGAGATCTCCGCCGCAGAAGTCATCCTCGCCTGCCCTCCGGAGGCGAGCAGCTGGACGGTGGGAGACCTCCTGATGAGCCAGCGGCGCTGGGGAAGAACCCGGTGCTTCAAATTCCTGAATCGGAATCAGATCGGCGAGATGAAGCCGATCGGAAAGCTCACTGAGCGTCAGCGGCAGATGCTTGCCGGTCAGCTTCAGTCATCCGAGGTGTTTGTGAGTGACGATGAGTCATGCGCACCTCGGGCGCTGGAGTTGGTCGGAGCCGCCTGAGCACGTGCCCCTTCATCGGCCCCGCGCGCCAACGCGTTGCGGGGCCGATGATCCCGGGGGGGTTCAGACCTGGATCCCGACCGGGACCGGGCTCGTCCCGGCGAAGAAGAAGAACCAGACGGCGAACGCCGCCAGCGTGAAGCCGGCACTCACCACCAGGACGCTCTCGAGCACGAAGTGACCGGGATCGTCCAGCCCGCGCGCGATGCAGTTGGCCCGGTAGACATTGCTGAGCTTGGCCAGGACCGAGGCAAGCAAGGCGATCGTCGCGATCACTCCGACGAACATCGAGCCGAGCGCCGCCCCCAGCGACGACGTGGCTCCCTGGATCTGCGAGCCGATCCACAGCCACAGCAGCGGCGTCCCGATCCACAGCACGAGGCTGCCGATGAACATGATCAGGATCACCAGCATCGCGCCGGTGCCAGTCCGGAGCAGGTCGCGCATGCGGGCTCAGGATATCCGGCGCTTTGCGATGTTCAGGGCCGTCGGACGGATCGCCGGCGGCCCCTGGGTAACGGACAGCCGGAGGAGAGCTTGACCTGCCACCAGCCCATCAGCATGCCGATCAGACCGAGGCGCGGCCTGACCTCGTATGCGCCGCAGCCCGGCTCGCCGATGTCCGCGCGCGAGAGCCGAACAAAGCGGTAGCGGCCGGGCTCGATCAGCATCCGCTCGAGCAACACGCGATTGGCCGCATGCGCCTCGGCCCGCTCGGAGATCGTCGCGCGGGCGCGACGCAGCCGCTCGGTCAACTCGTCGCGCAGCTGCTCGAGCTCGCCGAGGTCGAGCAACCGCGGCTGCCCGGGGAGGCCCGCAACGGGCTCGAGCCCACCCATCGGAAACGCGGTCACGAAGGCGTCGGCGAGCTGCTGTTCGAGCCGCGCGATCTGCGCGCGCATCGTGCGCCGTGCCGCGCGCTCGGCGTCCTCGGTGACCGCCGTCGACGGCGCCGCCGGGGGGACCAACGAACCGCTGCGTCGGTGCTCGAGGACCTCCACCACTTCCTCCTTTCCCAAGCGGTGCCAGGTTACCAGGGGCTGCCAGTGCACTAGCCCCTCGCGCCCGTCTGCAGCGCCTCGACGCACACCCAGATCGCCTCCTCCACGTGAATCGCCGGGACGCCGTCGACGCCGACGGCAAACAGCACGACGCGCTCGGTCCGCGAGCTCACCTCGTGTCCTGGCGCGATCGCGCCGAACAGCAGCGCATGCACACAGCCCGCATCCGAGACGACGAGCCGTCTGGCGGGGAGGTAGTCGGCGTACTCGCTGCGTCCGAGGCGCTCCCCATCGGCCGTGAGCCGGATTCCGAGACCGTCGGCCCGCACGCCCGTGGCGTCGAGCGCCCACACGGGCACTCCCGTCTCGATCAGCGCGAGCAGCAGCGCGTCGTCGATCAGGTTCTCAGGGCGGAACTGCCCATGCAGCAGCCGGGCCACGGCCGCCTCCTCGCTCGGGATCCGCGTGATGTCGGGGTCGAGCCCGATCTGGCGGAAGAACGCGCGGTACGCGTGCGGTATCGGTTGCGTCCGCATCGCGATCACGCTGGCGCCGCGGTAGCGGCTCGAGAGGTCCATCAGACGCCGCCGCAACTCGCGCGGGCTGTCGCGCATGCCGGCGCGGACGGTCGTCCAGTCGAGCCTCAGTCCCGGGAATTCGGCGCGCAGCGCCGAATCCACCACACCTGGCACCACAACCGTGTCGAGTTCGTCGCTCACCTGCCGAGCAGCGCCTGAACCTGTGCCGTCAATGCCGGAACAGACAGCCAACGCGAGCCGATCAACCGCTGCCGGACGGTCCCACCGGGGCGAGCGAGCTCGAGCATCGGGCAGATCTCGACCCCGTACAGATCACCGACCGCCCCGTCGCGGTCGTACGCGACCGGGATCGTCCAGTGATGCGTGCGGACGAGCCTGGCGGTATCCCGGCGGTTCGCCCTCACCGCGACCGCGGCGAACTGCGCCGCATTCGGTCCGAACCGGCGCGAGACGGCCTGCAGCGTGTCGAGGAGACGCGTGCACGTTCCGGACCCCGTGACGAAGAACGCGAGCACGAGCGGTGTCCGACCGCAGACGTTGAGCGCCTGCGGATTCGGCGCGGACGGGTTGCATTCGGGCTTGATGTTCGCGTCGCCGTTGAGATCGCCGGTCGCCAGCGGCGCCACGAAGTAGTGCAGGCGCCTGCCCGGTGCGACACCCGGGCCACCCACCCCGAGCTTGACGAACCCGTACACCGATACCCCGATCACGAGCGCCAGCCCGAGGATTCCGACGATCCAGCGATAGCGCCGGATGTCGATCGCGGTCGGCGGCGCCGGTCCGGCCCGGGCACCACCGGCCGCCGCGACGGCCCGGTCCGGATCGAGCGTGTGGCGTGGCGCCGGCGGGCGGTCCCGTTCCTCTGACCCTGCCGGCGTCTCGCTCACGCGATGCGCGGCCGGCGCCGCAGCCGTGGCAGGGTCACGAGCGAGCGCAGCCGCACGCGCAGGTCTCCACGTTCGGAGACGGCCAGCACGGCCGGCAGCACGAGCAGCACGCCCACGAGCGACACCGTCAGGTCGATCACGGTCACGAAGCCGAAGTCTCGCAACATGGAGATGTCGGAGAGCACGAGCACGCCGAAGCCGGCGATCGCGGTGATCCCCGACGCGAGCACGGCGAGGCCCGTCGAGCGATACGTCCGGCCGAGTGCCTCGGGCAACTCGTGCCCCGCGTCGCGCTCCTCGCGAAAGCGCTCGGAGAGCAGCACGCTGAACTCGGTCGAGATCGCGATCACGAGTGCACCGAGCGTCGCCGACATCGGGTTCAGCGGGATCCCTGTCGCGAACAGGATCACCGCGGACCAGCCGGTCGCGAGCACGATCGGGACCAGCGGAACGAGCGCACGCCGTGGGCTGCGGAACACGAGCAGCAGCACGAGGCCGACCGCGATCAGGCCGGCGAGCAGCATCAGCAGCCGGCGCCCGGACGAGGAGAGCGCAGCATTCGCCTGTGCCGCGAGCACCGGCAGTCCCGCGAGCCGTGCGGTCACGCCCGGCGGGGGGTGCAGCTGCGAGGACATGTACTCGATCACGCGTTGCTGCTTTGACAGCGGCATCAAGCGGATGCCGAACGCGAGCGTCGCGCTGTGATGATCGGGCGTGATGACGGCCTGCGAGAAGTACCGGGGAACCGCGGCGAGCAGGGAGTTGATCTGCGCCTGCGTCGGCGCGGCGGTCTGCGAACCGGTCGAGAACAGGTCCGGAAGCGAGAGCGCCGGACACAGCGTCGAGCGCGCGCAGCCCTTCGTCTCGAGATAGCCGTAGTGGGCCATCAGCGCCTGCTCGTAGGAGACCATCCAGCCGACGACGGCGGGCGTCGCGACGTTGTCGGCATGCACGACGACATCGATCTCACCGGACACCCCGGTGACCCGCTCGAGCGTGCGGAGATCCCGCAGCGCCGGCATGCTCGCGGGGACGAGCTTGGTCACGTCGGATTGCACCGCGGTCTGCGTATCCGCCACCCAGCCGAGGACCGCGAGCGCGGCGCCGACCGCGAGGACCCTGCCGGGGTGTGCCACGAGTGCGGCGAGCGCACGCTGCGAGCGCGTCCCGTTGACGGGCGTGGGGCTCGTGCGGTTGCGAGCGGCCCGCTTCCCACGCGCTGGGGCCGCCGGCCTCAGGTCGCGAAGGATCTCCGTCGCCCCACGGAGAGACGCCCCGAGCAGCCCACCGTCGCGGCCGGACAGGACGATCGCCGCCGACCCGAGCGTCAGCGCGCACACGAGCGCGATCGCGATGCCGACGACGAGCAGCATCCCGAACCCGCGCACCATCGGGACCGGCGAGAGCAGCAACGCGAGGAAGCCGACGGCGCTCGCGAGCGCGGCAGCGGCGATCGTCGGTGCCGCGGCGCTGGTCGCACGCGCGACCGCACGCTCGCCGGTCGAGGGCGCTCCGGCCCGGCGCGCCTCCTCGGCGCGCGACTGGAACTGGATCGCGTAGTCGACCGCGAGCCCGATCAGGATCGGCAGGACGGCGATCGATGCCATCGTGAGCGTGCCGCCGGCCAGCGACAGCGCGCCGAACGTGATCCCGGACGCCGCGAGGGCGATCGCGAGCGGCAGCAGACGCAGGCGGCTGCGGAAGACGATCAGCAGCGTCGCTGCCATCACGAGCAGCGCCGCGATCAGCAGACCCGCGATCGCGCCGGTGATCTGCGACTCGAGATCGTTGACGAGCACCGGCGCGCCGGTGACCGTGTATGTCCCGCCGTAGCCGAGGCGGAAGTCGGGCATCTTCACCGCATCGCGAATCCACGCGATCGCCGCCGCCTGCTGCGACGTGCTCAGCGACGCTTTCAGCCGGACCTGGATCAGGGCCGAGCCCGCCGTCGGAAACAGGTAGGCGAAGCGGGACTTCGGCTGGTTGGCACCGCGCGTCGCGTCGAACACGACCTGGTCGATGAACTGCGCGTTGTCAATCCTGGGCGCTCCGTTGATCCCCGAATCGAGGTACAGCCGCTCGAGCTGCTGGAGTTGCTGCTGACCTTCGAGTGCCCCGGCGGCCTTGGCGGCGGCCGCGGCCTGGGCACGGCCGAGTCCGCGGGCGAGCGCGAGCCGGTGGGCGGCGCTCTGCGCCTCGATCACCGCGCTCCGCGCGTTCGCGAGCAGCGACGAGACGGCGCGGTTGACCGCGGCGACCGCCTGGTTGAGGAACGTCCCCGGGCCATAGACGACCTGCACGGGCTTGGCCTTCATCAGCTTCCCGCACGGGCTCCCCCAGCCGCCGTACGGCGGGTGGGCGCCAGCCGGCGCGGGCTGGAACGCCTGCAGCTGCTCGCTCGGCACCGCGTACTGGCCGGCGAGGCACGCCTCGAGGAACGTCACTTTCGCCAGGTCCTTGGTGTCGACGAGGTCGCGGAGCGGCTCCCTGATCAGGATCGCCACCGCATCGCCGCCAAACTCCCGATGGTCGAGCGCGGTCGCGCGGTAGTCGGCCGAGGAACGGGACACGAACGTGTCGGTCCCGGCCGAGGGCTTCAGACCGAGCGCGACCAGGCCGCCGGCGATCGCGAGGGTGAGCACGATCGCGACCGTCAGCGCCGGCCTGCGCGCCGCCAGCCGGGCCGCTCCCTCGAACATCTCCTTCACCGCCATGGTGCGTGTGAGGCTACCGGCGGGCCCAAGCGGGCGACGCCGGTTAGTCCATCGTCAGCGGACCCTGTGACTCCCCGGAGAGGAACTGGCGGATGAACGGGTTGTCCGAGTTGAGCATGTCCTCGGCCGGGCCGGCCTCGACGATCCGCCCCTTCCACAGGACGTTGATGTAGTCGGCGACGCGCCGCGCGCTCATGATGTCGTGGGTGATCACGCAGAACGTCGGCAGGTACTGCTTCTGCTTGGCCTTCGCCTCGTCCATCATGTCGCGGTGGATCTCGAGGATCAGCTCGCCGAGCAAGGCGGTGCGCACCGGGTCGAGACCCGAATCGGGCTCGTCGAACAGGAGGATGTCGGGCTCGAGCACGAGCGCGCGGGCAAACCCGGCGCGCTTGCGCATCCCGCCCGAGAGCTCGTTGGGCATCAGGTTTCGGGCGCTGCCGAGTCCGACCTCGCTCAGGCGGCGCATCACGATGTCCTCGATCTCGTCCTCCCCCTTCTCCGTGTGCTGGCGCAGCGGGAAGGCGACGTTGTCGAAGATGTCCATCGAGCCGAACAACGCGCCGTCCTGGAACAGGAGCCCGAACTTCTTGCGCATCTCGAACAGCTGGTCGTCGGGCATGTTCGGCACGGACTCGCCGTGGACCAGCACGTCGCCCTCGTCGGGGTAGAGCAGGCCGACCATGTGCTTGATGCACACCGACTTGCCGGTCCCCGACGGCCCGAGGATCATCGAGACCATGCCCTCGGGAAGGCCCATGTTGAGACCCTGGAGGATGCGCGCGCGGCCGAATGACTTGTACGTGTCGATGAATTCGACCGCGTCGGGCCGGCCGGACGGATAGACCTTGTAGGTGTGCCACCGGTACTCGTCCTCGCTCGCGCCGGCGGGCGGCGCGGGGCGCGGTGGCTGCTCGTCGACGACCGACACGCGCGAGACGCTCGCAGGCTGGGCCGGCAGGACCGGTTGGGCCGGCTGGGTCGGCGCCGCCGTCGCCTGCTCGGTCGCGGGCGGCGCCTCCTCGACGCTCTCGCGCTCGTCGGTGTCGCGCTCGTCGGTGTCGTCGTCGAAAGAGAACAGCGGCATATCAGCCTCCGATAGGTGCCCTCGGATTGGCGCCCCAGAAGAGCTGCGTCCCGAGCATTCCGATGAGGTGGACGGACACGATATTGACGACCATCGATTTCGCCGTGGCCGTGCCCACGCCGACGGGACCGCCACTGGCGTTGTACCCGTAATAGCAGCCGACGAGAACGATGACGGTCGCCATCGTCATCGCCTTTATCAAGCTGAATAACAAGTCCGGCGGATTCTGGAACTGCCAGAAGATCAGGAAGAACCCTCCGCTGGAGACGTCGCCGATCTGCTGGACCACCACCAGGTAGCTTGCGAAGAAGCCGGCGCCGATCGCGCAGATGTACATGAACGGGAGGACGAGCCACGCGGCGAGCAGGCGGGTCGCGCACAGGAAGGTCATGCCGCTGATGCCCATCACCTCGAGCGCGTCGATCTCGTCGGAGATCCGCATCGAGCCGAGCTCGGCGACGATCCCGGTGCCGACCTTCGCGGCCATCATGTACCCGAACGCATACGGGACGAGCTCGCGCAGATCGCACCACGCGGCGAACACACCGGCGTACGCGGGCACGCCGTTCGCGCGGTCGAAGTACGCGCCCTCGACGCCGCACTCGAGGCCGATGATGAACACCAGGCCCCAGATCACGAGCGTCGAGGAGACGATCAGGATCCCGGACTGACGCAGGGCCTCGCCGAAGAACCTGAAGACCCGCAGCCGGAACACCTCGCCGACGATCCGCGAGGTGAACTTGACCATCTCCCCGAACGACTCGATCCAGCCGCGCGGGGTTGCGAGCAGACCCTCCATCTACTTGGCGACGGTCGTGATCTCGGGATGGGTCGCGAGCAGGGTCTGCGTGAACGCGTAGTTGAACGCGAACACGCCGAGGAACGCGATCACGACCGCCTGGTTGACGGCGCGGCCCACCCCCTCGGCGCCGCCGGACGCGGTCATCCCCTTGTAGCAGCAGACGATCGCGATGATCGCTCCGAAGATCGTCGTCTTGACGACCGAACCCCACAGGTCGGTCGTCGAGGCATTGTTGAAGAAGGTCGCCCAGAACGGGCCGAGCGGCGCGTTGTTGACGAGCGTCGCGACGATCCCGCCGAAGATGCCGAACAGCAGCGCGTAGATGTCGAACAGACCCGTGACGAGCATCAGCGCGAGGAACCGCGGCACGACGAGGTTCTTGACAGGGTCGACGCCGAGCACCTGCAGCGCGTCGAGCTCCTCGCGGATCTTCCGCGCGCCGAGGTCTGCCGTGATCGCGGTGCCGGCGACGCCGGCGAGCACGATCGCATCCACGAACGGTGCAAATTCCCTGATCGACGCGAGCACGAAGAACCCGCCGAGGCGGTCCAGCGCGCCGAACAGCACGAGGAAGTTCGCCGCCTGGAGTCCGGGCGCCGCATAGCCGAACGCGACCGTCGAGATGAGCAGCGGGAACCAGCAGAGCTTGATCGCGAACAGGAACTGGCCGACAAACTCGCTGCCATACGGGTAGGGCGGGCGGATCGCGGAGACAATCGTCTTGCCGGTCAGGATCATCATGTTCCCGACCTCCTCGAGTACGTTCCGCATCGGCGGGAACGTGCGTTCCGCGACTGCTCGAACCAACCTCTCTCTCACCTCCAGGGGTCTGCGCGGCTGCGCCCGCGGTTCAGGCGAGTAAGCCTACGCGAACGGTCCGCCCAAAACCAAGTGAGAACCGCCGCCTTCAACGGGCGTTCACGTGCGCTTAAGAGTGGTATGTTCGCGGCGCCGTGAGCGGGCGGAGACTGAGACGCAGCGGGCTGATCGTGGCGACCGGAGCGGCGCTCGTGCTGAGTGCCTGCGGCTCCGGAGCGCGCCAGGACGCGAACGAGCCGAGCGGCAACTTCACGGTGTCGGTCCCGGTCGCGACATTCCCGACGCTGCAGCGACTCGCGCAGCACACCCATCTCGTCATCTCGATCCACAACACTGGCCCGAAGACGATCCCGAACGTGGCCGTGACGATCATCGATCCGCGCACCGGGACCGCGGCGCAGGCCTTCGGCGGGCTGATCTCTTCGACGACACAGCCGCTCGCGAGCCGCTCACGGCCCGTCTGGATCATCGACCGGCCACCGGGACCGTGCACGTACAGCTGCCAGTCCGGCGGACCCGGCGGCGCCGTCACCGCCTACTCGAACACCTGGGCACTGGGAGCGCTCAAGCCCGGCGCCACCGCGACGTTCGTGTGGGCGGTGACGCCGGTGAAGGCGGGCGCGTATGTGATCCAGTACCGGGTCGCGGCGGGCCTCAACGGCAAGGCGAAGGCCGTCCTCGCCGACGGCGGGGCGCCGATGGGCACGTTCAAGGTGCACGTCACGACCGTGCCGCAGCAGTCCTACGTGAACGACAACGGCCAGGTCGTCAAGGTTGGCCCTTAGCCGGCGCCGATCCCCTACGAGCTGCTCGACTGCTCCCAGATGTTGATCCCGCCCTCGACGGCGTAGCGGTCGATCTCCGCGAGCTCGCTCGGCTCGAAGTCGAGGCGCTCGAGCGCCGCGACGTTCTGCTCGAGCTGCGTCACGCTGCTCGCGCCGAGCAGCGCGGAGGTCACGCGCTCGTCCCGCAGCACCCACGCGATCGCCATCTGCGCGAGGGTCTGCCCGCGCCGCGTGGCGATCTCGCCGAGCGCCCGGACGCGGGCGAGGTTCTCGGGCGTGATCAGGCTCTCGGAGAAGTGAAGGCCCCGCCGGACCCGCGAGTCGTCAGGGACGCCGTCGAGGTAGCGGTCGGTGAGCAGCCCCTGACCGAGCGGCGAAAACGCGATCGCACCGACCCCCTCGCGCGCGAGCACGTCGAGCAGCTCCGCCTCGATCCAGCGGTTGATCATCGAGTAGGACGGCTGATGGATCAGCAGCGGCGTCCCGAGCTCGCGCAGGATCTGCACCGCCTCCTCGGTCCGCCGCGGCCCGTAGGAGGAGATCCCGACGTAGCGCGCCTTGCCGTGCCGGACGGCGGTGTCGAGCGCGCCCATCGTCTCCTCGAGCGGCGTGTCGGGATCGAACCGGTGCGAGTAGAAGATGTCGACGTACTCGAGCCGCATCCGCGCGAGGCTCTGATCGAGGCTGGCGAGCACGGACTTGCGCGAGCCCCACTCGCCGTAGGGCCCGGCCCACATGTCGTAGCCGGCCTTCGTCGAGATCACGAGCTCGTCGCGCAGCCGATGGAAGTCCTCGGCGAAGATCCGCCCGAAGTTGATCTCGGCGGTCCCGTACGGCGGGCCGTAGTTGTTGGCGAGATCGAAGTGGGTGATGCCGAGGTCGAACGCCCGGCGCAGGATCGCGCGGCTGTTCGCGAGCGGTCGATCGTCGCCGAAGTTCTGCCACAGCCCGAGCGAGATGGCCGGCAGCTTCAGCCCGCTGCGCCCGCAGCGGCGATACGGCATCCGCTCGTAACGGTCGTCTGCGGGAACGTAGAGATCGAGGCCCAGCCGTGGATCGAACGGCACGGCGCCAGTATTTCACGGTAGGGTCCGCGGCCGCGGCAGGGGCAGCGGCGCGTCCCATGGACGGACGGCGAACGCATTTTGCGGCTCTTTGGCCATTGGGATAATGACCGTCCCGGCCCGGTCGCCTACCCTGTGCTCGCCCGTCCCACCGGGACGGCTCACACACGCACGCGCGCGCCGATGGGGTTTACTCAGCCCGGGCGCGGACCAGGAAGGAACTACCTACGCATGCCTCGCACCCGCCAGCAGAATGTCCTCGCAGCGCAGTGGACACCGAACGGAGGCGCGCTCGGCGCGCCCGATCTGACGATCCCCGACAACCAGATTTTTGGATCCAACGTCTTCAGCTCCGCCGTCCAGCGTCAGCGCCTGCCCCGCGACGTGTTCCGCCGCCTGCAGCAGACGCTCGCGCGCGGGGATGCGCTGGACACGTCGCTTGCCGATGCGGTCGCGCTGGCGATGAAGGAGTGGGCGCTCGAGAAGGGCGCCACGCACTACACGCACTGGTTCCAGCCGCTGACCGGCTCGACCGCCGAGAAGCACGACAGCTTCTATGCGCCGACCGGTGAGGGCACCGCGCTCGCCGAATTCTCCGGCAAGGAGCTGATCCAGGGCGAGCCGGATGCCTCGAGCTTCCCGACGGGAGGAATCCGCGCGACGTTCGAGGCGCGCGGCTACACCGCATGGGACCCGACGAGCCCCGCGTTCATCCTCGAGAACCCGAACGGCGCGCTGCTCTGTATCCCGACCGCGTTCGCGTCGTGGACCGGCGAGGCACTCGACCACAAGATCCCGCTGCTGCGCTCGATGGACGCGCTGTCGCAGTCGGCGATCCGCGCGCTGAAGCTGTTCGACGACCACGCCTCACAGCGCGTGTTCACGACCGTCGGGCCTGAGCAGGAGTACTTCCTGATCGACGAGCAGTACTACTTCGAGCGTCCTGACCTGATCACGACGGGGCGGACGCTGTTCGGCGCCAAGCCGCCCAAGGGCCACGAGCTCGACGATCACTACTTCGGCTCGATCCCCGAGCGGATCCTCGCGTGCATGCTCGAGACCGAGCGCGAGCTCGCGAAGCTCGGCGTCCCCGTCAAGACCCGCCACAACGAGGTGGCGCCGAACCAGTACGAGATCGCACCGGTGTTCGAGAACTCGAACGTCGGCGCCGATCACCAGCAGCTGACGATGCAAGTGATGCAGAACGTCGCGCGGCGCTACGGCCTCGTCTGCCTGCTCCATGAGAAGCCGTTCGCCGGCGTCAACGGCTCGGGCAAGCACAACAACTGGTCGATGGGCACCGACACCGGCAAGAACCTGCTCGACCCGGGCGACACGCCGCACGACAACCTCGAGTTCCTGTTCTTCTGCGCCGCCGTGCTCCAGGCGGTGAACAAGCACCAAGGGCTCCTGCGCGCGTCGATTGCCTCGCCGGGCCAGGATCACCGCCTCGGCGCAAACGAGGCACCGCCCGCGATCATCTCGATCTTCCTCGGCGCGGAGCTCGAGAAGGTGTTCGGCGCGATCGAGCGCGGCGAGGCCGGCGAGTCGACGCCGGGCTCGTTCCTCGGCCTCGGGACGCCGGTGCTGCCGCCGCTGCCGTTGCACGGCGGCGACCGCAACCGGACGAGCCCGTTCGCGTTCACCGGCAACAAGTTCGAGTTCCGGGCGCTCGGGTCGAGCATGTCGCTGTCGCTCCCGAACACGGTCCTCAACACGATCGTCGCGGAGGCGATCGACGACCTCGCCGACCAGCTCGAGAGCTCGCTCGAGGGCGCCACCGAGCTCGAAGCGGCACTCCGTCCGATCCTCCAGAAGAGCTACGCCGCCAACAAGCAGATCGTGTTCGGCGGCGACAACTACTCCGAGGAATGGCACAGCGAGGCCGAGCGGCGCGGTCTGCTCAACCTGCGCCAGACCTCGGACGCACTCCCGTACCTCATCTCGGAGCCGACCGTCGCGGTCTTCTCCAGGTACGGCGTCCTGTCCGAGCGCGAGATCGAGTCGCGGTACGAGGTGTTCCTCGAGCAGTACGTCACGAAGCTCAACATCGAGGCCGAGACTGCGGCGTCGATCGCTCGCACGATGCTGCTGCCGGCAGCAGCGCGGCACCTCGCGCTGCTGCATGAGGCGCGGTTGCCGGAGCTCGTCGCCGAGACCGAGCAGCTGACGAGCGAGTTCGCCGGCGCGATCAAGGAGCTCGAGTCCGCGAACCTCGCCGAGAACCAGCCGCACGACGATCTGCTCGCGCACGCGAAGTACATGGGCGACACCGTGATTCCGGCGATGGCCGGGGCGCGAACGGCGGCAGACACGCTCGAGAAGGTCGTGGCCGACGATATCTGGCCGCTACCGAAGTACTCGGAGATCCTCTTCATCAAGTAAGGAGCCGGGCTTCACCCGAGCGGGGCCGGTGCGGTCGCCGGCCCCGTTCGGACCGAAACTTGCGGATCTGCAGCGGGTTATTCGCTACGGTGAGCCGCGGTATGTCGGACGACCGCCATGTGCGGGTCAGTTGGGTTGTTGTGGGGCACCGTCGACTGCGCGCGTTTTCAGTGCTCGCCGCGATTGCGGCGTTGGCCGCCGGCGCGCTCGCACCGGTCGCGCGCGGCGCGTCGGGGGGCGCCGGGCTCGGCTCTTCGGGCACGGGCAGCGGCGCTCCGATCGTCAGTCACGTCAGCGCGGGCAGCCCGTTCAGCGCGCGCGGGATGTGGATCTGGGTGCTGTCGAGCTCGAACGGCGGCGACCTGACGTCGATCGTCGCGCGTGCCCGCCTCAGCGGCGTCCGTACGCTGATGATCAAGAGCGGCGACGGTACGAGCACGTGGTCGCAGTTCAATGCTCCGCTCGTCTCCGCGCTGCATCGCGCCGGCCTGCGGGTCTGCGCCTGGCAGTACGTGTACGGATTCCACCCGGTCACCGAGGCGCACGTTGGGGCGGCGGCGGTCGCGGACGGCGCCGACTGCCTGCTGATCGACGCCGAGAGCGAGTACGAGGGCAAGTACATCTCGGCGCAGACCTATGTCACGAGACTGCGCGCGCTGATCGGCAACAGGTTCCCGGTGGCGCTCGCCGGCTTCCCATACATCGATTTCCACCCGGCGTTCCCGTACTCGGTGTTCCTCGGCCAAGGCGCCGCTCAGTACAACGTCCCGCAGATGTACTGGTACGACATCGGCACGACGGTCGACCGCGTCTACGCCCACACGTACGCGTACAACCGCGTCTATCAGCGCCCGATCTTCCCGCTCGGGCAGATCTACAACTCGCCGCCGGCGGCGGACATCCGCCGCTTCCGCCAGCTGTCCCGACCCTACGGCGCCGGCGGCGTCAGCTGGTGGGACTGGCAGGAGGGCTCCGGCGGCGCGTGGCGCGCGGCCTCGCAGCCGATCGGCTGGCTCAGCAACTTCACGCCCGACAGCTCGTTCGTGACGATCGGCCTGAAGGACCAGGGCGACCTCGTCGTCTGGGCGCAGGAGCATCTCGTCAGTGCGGGCCTGACGCTCGTGATCGACGGCGCATTCGGGCCGCAGACGCAGGCCGCCGTGCTCCAGTTCCAGGCCGCACACGGGCTGACCGCGACCGGGGTGATCGACGCCGGCACGTGGCAGGCCCTCCTGCGCCACCGGCCGGTCGCGGTCCGCTGGACCCGCAAGGGCGCGACGCTCGCCTCAGCCGCGCACAGGGGCACACTCGTGCTGAAGACGCCGGCGTCCGCATCGCTGCCGGCGAAGCGCAACGAGATCGCCGGCGCCGGCGGGCGCGGGCGGCCACGCGGGTAGTGGGCAGCCGCAGCTCAGAGCAGCCCGTGCTCGCGCGCGTAGGACACGAGCTCGGCCCGGGTCGTGCGGCGCGTCTTCTGCTGGATGTGCGCGCGGTGCGACTCGACGGTGCGCACGCTCAGGTACAGCGTCGAGGCGATCTCGCCGTTCGTATGCCCGAGCGCGATCAGCCGCAGCACCTCGACTTCGCGCGCGCTGAGGTCGTCCGGCGGCCCGGCGGCGGCCGGCGGCTCGGCCGCCAGCCGGGCGCCGAGCTCGGGATTGAGGTAGGTGCGGCCTTCGGCCGCCAGGCGGACCGCTTGGACGAGCTCGGTATCCGCCGCCTCCTTGAGCACGTAGCCGGTCGCCCCCGCGCGCAACGCCTCCCGCGCGAACGCGGGATCGTTCTGCATCGTCAGCACGACGATCTGCGTCTCGGGCGAGCCCTCGCGCATGCGCGGGATCGCCGGCAGGCTCGATTCGCCGGGCATGTTGAGATCGAGGATCAGGACCCGCGGGCGGTAGGCACTGAGCCGTCGCTCGGTGGTCGGGACGTCGCCGGCCTCGGCGACGACTTCGAAGCCGTCTTCGGCCTCGAGCAGCAGGCGCAGCCCCGCGCGCACGACCTGATGGTCGTCCGCGATCACGATCGTGATCGGTGAACTTCCTGATCCCTGTTCTTCCATGCCGCGCACGATAACGCCACTGGCGGTCTCGTCGGTGTCGAAACGTTCCTCAGACGCGATCAGCGGTCCACCGCGACGGTCTGCGCGGTGGCCGTGATCGGGTCAATTTCGACCTCGATCGGCACGCTGCGAGGCGCCGCCGGCGGGCTCATCACCTGACCCGACAGATACGGCGCCAGGTAGTGACCCGCGATTTTCGCCGGCGGCCACCACAGCGGCCGCACGCTGGCGGCTCCCTCGCTTCCCTCAAGCGCTCCCTCCAGATAGCGCGGCTGGGTGCCGGTCAGCAGGATCCCGCGCAGCACGGGACGGAACGGCGCCGGCGCCACCGGCGCGCCGAGGCGGGCGGCGATCGATTCGGCGGCCGCGGCCGCCTGCTGGGCGGCGAGTCCCCCGTGCTTGACCGGGAAGGCCACTGCGTCGCCGGCCGCGTAGACATTCGTCGTGCCGCGCACGAGCCCGTGCGCATCGACCGGAATGAATCCACGCTCGTCGTGCGGCAGGCCCGGCAGCGACGGTCCGCGCAGCCTCGGCAGCGTCACGACCGCGTCCGCTTGGATCCGTACCTTGCCCGGTCGCGCGCGCAGCTCTCCCCAGGCGATCTCCTCGGGCGTGAGGCCCGCGACGAAATGGATCCCGTGATCCTCGAGCTCCTCGAGCACGGCACCGCTTGCGCGTCCGCCGAACACCGCCAGCGGGGCTCGCTCTGGAGTCAGGAGCGTCAGCTCCGCGGAGGCACCGGCGGCACGGAGGCGTGCGGCCGTGAGCAGCGACAGCTCGTACAGGGCAAGCGGCCACCCGGCCTCCGCCGGGACCGCAAACACGAGCCGCGCGACGCCCCCTTCCTCGGCCTGCTCGAGCATCGCCCGGAACCGGCCCGTTCCGCGTTGGGCGCCGAACGTGATCGCCCCTGGGATCGCTTCCTCGGGGCGGGCGCCGGTCGCCACCACGAGCGCGTCGAACTCTCGCTTCTCGCCGCTGGCAAGCGTCAGCGAACCCAACGACGGACGCACCTCGGTGAGCGTATCGGTCGTCGACGTCGCGCCGATCGCCTGGACCAACTCGGGGATGTCGATGTTCGGCGAGGGGCCC